>CANRFC010000009.1 GCA_947629795.1 uncultured Oscillospiraceae bacterium | reverse complement strand
GAGGGCGGCGGTCTGGATACCCTGTGGGAGCAGTTCAACGTCAACCACCCCGCAGACTATATGCGCCCCTCCATGTCAGTCAGCGACATCATTGCCATCAAGAAGGACGGCGTGGTATCCTGCCACTTCGTAGACAGCTTTGGATTCAAGGAAATGCCGGACTTTCTCCAGCCGCAAAATTCTCTGAAAACAGTTGAGATGCAGGTGGAGGATGATTATAATATGGTGGACGGCATCATCAACAACGGCCCAAAGCAGCCTACGGTGGCCGAGCTGGAGGAACAGGCCAGAAACGGACAGCCCATCTCCCTGCTGGCACTGGCAGAAGCCGCCCAGCGGGAAAGGCAGGATCAGCGGCGTGGAAAGGCCCAGGGAAAGCGGTCCTCCGTCCTTGCGAAGATCCGCAGGCCACTTCCCAGCAAAGCAGATAAAAAAACAGCGCCTGAAAAGAGCGCGGAAAGAGAGCGTGGTCTATGAACTTTTCTAATGATGAGATCAATCTGATGTGCATCTATAACACCGGCACCAGAGAGGGTACGCTGGATGAGCTTGCGTCCATGCGGGAGTATCTGGAACCCTCCGAGGCCGAGCTCCGCGATCTGACGGACGCGGTGATGGAGAAGCTGGAGCGGATGAGCGACGCGGAGTTCGATGAACTGGACCTGTTCCCTGATTTTGACGAGTAAAGATACCCCATAGATACCCCGTAAAAGGGCGGCTCCATGCCGCCCTTTTACTATTTTGCAGGAGAGGAGGATGTGAATGGCTCAAAACATTCAGGTATATGCAAAAATGGCGGATGAAACCGCCGCGCAGATCACCGGGAGCTATCAGGAATGGACGGCATTTTTAACGACCGCGGCGAGGTTGTATAAGTACCCCTACCACGAACAGCTTATGATCTACGCCCAGCGCCCGGAGGCCACCGCCTGCGCCAGCTACGACCTCTGGAACAGGCGCATGGGGCGTTATGTGCGTCGCGGCAGCCGGGGCATCGCCCTGATCGACATGACCGGCGACAGACCTAAGATTCGCTATGTTTTCGATGTGGCCGACACCGGCCGCACGGAGCGGTCCCGCCGCTTTGAACTGTGGGTATGCTGACGTTGACGAGCTAACTGAAGATATGATAAATGACCTTGTGAAGCGAGTCAATATCCACCCCGGCGATGTGCTGGAGGTAAAGCTCAACTTCGCTGACGAGTTAGAAGAACAAAGGAGATGGAACAAGACATGAGAACGGCAGTTCAAAAGCAAGCAGCGTGTAAGGAACGCGCGTGGATCTATTGCCGCGTAGATGCACCCGATGCGTTTGCGCTGAAAATGCAACAGAGCGCATTGAATGACCTTGCGGAGAATCATCTGCTTGAAGTCGTGGGGACTACCGCAGAGCAAGGAAGCGGTTTATCTCTTATGCGGGACGGTGTTGCTGAGATTTCCCACGCCGCTGAACAAAGACAGATGGATGTCCTGCTTGTGGCGAACATTAGCAGGTTGGGGCGCAACGCTCTTGAAGTACGGGAATACGTCCGTTGGCTGAAAAATTTTGATGTTCGTGTGGTCTGCATGAGCGGCCCGATGTAGAAATTTTTGAAAAAGTTGAAAAAATTTTTGTCCCTATCTTGACAACAGCAGATGATGGATGGTCCGGCGTTACCTTCGCAAGGCCCGCATTCACGGAGATCATGGAGCTGGCGGAGCAGGGCTTGGTGGAAAACCTCATCGTGAAGGACCACTCCCGCCTGGGCCGGAATCGGCTTGTGGTAGGACAGCTTCTGGAGGAGAAATTTGACCGCCTTGGCGTTCGGTACATCGCAATCATGGACAACATTGACACCGCAAAAGGTATCAGCGACATCGTTCCCATGCAGGATCTGTTCAACGAGTGGCACGCAAAAAATACAAGCCAAAAGGTACGCAATGTGTTCCGAAATAAGGGAATGTCCGGTATCCCGCTGACCACAAACTCGCCCTTTGGGTACTGTAAAGACCCAGATAGCCCCAAAGCGTGGATGATAGACGAGCCAGCCGCAGAAATCGTCCGTCAAATCTTTACGTGGTGTGTGTCCGGCCTCGGCCCTACGCAGATCGCCAAACGGTTGAAAGCGGCTCAGGTGCCGACGCCCACCGAATACTGGAACAGGATCGGCAGGAAGTGCACTCACCCACCGGAGCGCCCGTGCAACTGGTGCTCCGCAACGGTAGCGGACATTCTGGACAGGCAGGAATACTGCGGCGATACGGTCAACTTCCGCAGCACGACCAAATCCTTTAAGAACAAAAAGAAGGTTGAGCGTCCGCGAGAGGATTGGCGGATCTTTGAGAATACCCATCCCGCCATCATTGACCGGGAGACATTCGCCCTTGTGCAAGACCTCCGTCAGCACCGCCGCAGACCCACCAAAACCGGCTTTGTAAGTATGTTCTCCGGGTTACTCTATTGCGCCAACTGCGGAGCAAAGCTATACTATGGCAGCACCAACAATTACAAGCGGGAAGGAGCGTTCTTCTTCTGTTCCGCCTACCGCAAGGATACCGACCTCTGCTCAGCACACTATATCCGGGAAAAGGTCGTTTCTGAAATGGTTCTGGAGGATATGAGGCGGGTATTCACCTAAATCCAGGTGTATGAACGGGAATTCGCCCGCAGGCAGATGGAGCGCTACGGAGCGGACAAGCGCAGGGAGCTGGCCGCGAAACGCCGGGAGTTGGAGAAAGCCAAGGCTCGCATTGCGGAAATCGACATGCTGGCGCAAAAGATCTACGAGGATAACGCCTGCGGAAGGCTAAGCGATGAGCGGTATGCTACGCTGTCTGTGTCCTACGAGGAGGAGCAAAAGCGCCTGAAGGCCGCCATCCCAGACATGGAGCGGCATCTTGAGACAGAGACAGACAAAAGCGAGGGATTACAGCACTTTATAGACAGGGTAAAGCGTGTCACGCAGCCTACGGAGTTGACGCCGGAATTGGTGCATGAATTCATCCAGAAAATCGTTGTCCACGAGAGAAAGTATCTGGATGGCAAGCGTTATCAGGTGTTGGACATTTACTACAACGGCGTTGGAATTATCCGTGGTTTTAGCCCAGAGGAAATGGAAGAATCCTTCCAGCAGCACTTGCAGGACCGTAAGGCAAAGGAAAAGACGGCATAGCCAAAGCTGCACCGTCTTAACATGATCGTATTGAACTGACAGACAAACGCCTTGGGCCACCTTCCTTACGGAGGGTGGCCCAACCGGCGTTTGCCTTAAACGTATCGAATTCGATACGTTTAAAATCCGGGTTGTGCAGCGCCTCCCACAGCCCCAGGAACTCTACGATGTCCCGGCCCCGCAGCCAGTTGTGGATAGTGACTCTGGGGTCGATACTCCTGTACCGGGCGATGTCGGTCAGAGAAACGTACTCATTTTGGAAATCTGTGGTGTAGATGCCAATGTCGATCCCCTTTGCGTGGATGGTCTCCTTGATGGGGGCTTTAGCCATGATCCTGCGCTCCTTCCTTTTTCTCCGTTCCCCACATCTTTCCAAGCATATCCCGGTGGTCCGGGTCGAGAAGGTGGGTGTATATCTTGCTGGTGGTGGATGGGGAACTGTGCCCCAGGGCCTTGCCGATGTCGTACATGGGGATGCCCTTGGCGTTGGCGATGCTGGCGAAGCTGTGCCGCAGGCCGTGGAGGGTGAGCGGGGGCAGGTGATTGTCCCCGATGAATTTGGTGAACAGGTCGGAGGCGTAGTTGGGCCGCGCGGGGCGACCGTCCTCATGGGTAAAGACGAACCCGCTGTTCTGGTACTCATCATCCAATTTTGCCTGATAGTCAAGTTGCTTTTGCCGCTCCCGCCGCAGAACGTCCTCCAGCTCCTCCGGCATATAGAGGACCCGGCGGGAGGCGGCAGCCTTGGGCTCCTTGGTGATGACTTGCTTTCCCGCTGAGGTGCGGACAGAGGAGATGACGATTTCCTTTCGGTCAAAATCCACATTGCCCCAAGTGAGGCCAAGGATCTCCTCCCGCCGTAGTCCAAGGAACCCCGCCAGCTTAATGAGGACTTCCAAGCGGGTCCCCTCCGCCAGCTGAAACAGCGTTTGCAGCTGCTCCATGGAGTAATAGTGGATCTCCGGGCGGTTCAACTTCGGGGTCTCCACCTTTTCGGCGGGATTTGTGAGCAGCAGCCCCTGACGGACGGCTACCTTCAGAGCGGCGTTGAGCAGATCATGGTGCTTTCGGACCGTGTTGGACGTCAGTCCGCCGCCCATTTTATCGGCGTAATATTTTTGAAGTTGATTGGGCGTCAACTTTTGCAGCGGAACGGCGCCCAGAGCAGGAACAATGTGCTTGTCGATGATATTCTGATAGGCGTAGACGGTGGTCTCAGCCCGGCTCAGGCGGACGATGTTTTTCATCCAGGAGTCCAGCCACTGGGCTACGGTCAACTCCTTGGGGAGGACCACCGCCCCGCGATCCCGGTCGGCTTCGTGCTGCCGGAGGGCAGAACGGGCCTGGGTCAGCTTCGGAAAGGTTTTCGTCTGCTTGACCTGCTTGCCCGTCTCCGGGTCGATGCCGAAGTCCAGATTCACATAGTAGCGCTTGCGCTCGTCATCGTAGGAGATATTGCGCTCGATCTTCCTGCGGGCCATCCGCTCACCGCCTTCCGGCTCCAGTATAGCATAGGCCGGCAGAAATATCTACCAACATATCTACCAAAAATAAAAATGGAATAAATTTTGCAAATATAAAAAGAAAATCGGCCCTGATTATCAAAAATCAGAACCGATTTTGGTGGAGGCGGGGGGAGTCGAACCCCCGTCCGAGAACGCTTCCTCGGGAACTTCTCCGGGCGCAGACAGTCGTTTACATTCCCTCGCTCAGGCGTGGGCTGACACACTCAAGAGCTCGGTAGCCAGGATCATGCATGGTACGCTCACTGGCGTTGCGTACTCACGTTCGCCGCGAAACGACGCCCCGTCCCGAGCCGCGGCCCTCTCGGGCGGGACGGTCACGGCTTAAGCCGCGACGAGCTCAACGTTATCGTTGGCGTTTAATTGTTTTTGCCCATTTTAAGGATGTTAGGCGCATCCGCCCGCTATTCCCGCACCTACGTCCCCGTCGAAACCAGTACGCCCCCGTCGAGCCCCCGCCAGGGGGCGAGACGGGCAGAAATGCCCGACGAGAAATGGTACGGCACGCAAAAATTACGATTTCTTCGGCTCCGGATAATCCACGCCGAAGGTCTCCACGGTGACCTTCTTCATCCGCTGGGGAGTCTTGGGCTTGTCGTTCCAGGCGCTGCGGGGGGCGCTGACGATGGCGTCGGCCACCTCGGTCCCCGCGGTGAGCTTGCCGAAGGCGGCGTACTCCCCGTCCAGATGGGGAGCGGGAGCTACCATGATGAAGAACTGGCTGCCCGCCGAGTTGGGATCCATGGTCCGGGCCATGGACAGGACCCCCTTCTCATGCTTGAGGTCGTTGGGGAAGCCGTTGGAGGCGAACTCGCCGGGGATCTCATAGCCCGGTCCGCCGGTGCCCGAGCCCTGGGGGTCGCCCCCCTGGATCATGAAGCCGGGGATGCAGCGGTGGAAGATGAGCCCGTCATAGAAGCCCTTCTTCACCAGGGAGATGAAGTTGTTCACCGTGTTGGGGGCCACCTCGGGGTAGAGCTCGGCGGTCATCACGCCGCCGTCCTCCATCTCGATGGTGACAATGGGATTTTGAGCCATGGGGATCAGTCCTTTCTGTTTTGATAGGCGTTGAGATAGACCGCCAGAAGTGGCGCGTTGTCCATATTGTCCTCAAACCGGGCCAGGACCCGGCCTTGATGGTCCGTCAGCCTGGAGCTGTTGACGCCCCAGTGGATCTGGGCGACATCGGCAAGCTGGAAGGAGGTGGTCCGCCCGAAGGCGGTGGTGTAGACCAGCTCAGTGCCGTCCACCTCCAGCCGCCGGTTGCGGTAGGACAGGAGCATCCAACCGAAGAGCAGGACCAAGAGAAGACACACACCGGCCAGGAAAAGGAGCCCGCCGTCCCTCTCCAGAGCCCAGAAGACCAGGGCGGCGGTCAGGCCCGCCCCGAAAAAGAGGAGCCCGATCCAGCCCAGTACCAGGCACAGCCGGCTCTCCCGGACGGTGAAGCACTGGGGGAGGTCCCGGGGCTGGGGGGTCTGGGTGGGAACGGCCTTCCCCTCCAGGTCCACAAAGGGCACCCCCTTGGAGAGGAGATACTGCCCCAGGAGCACGGCATTTTTGCGGCTCCAGGCGAACCGGGCCAGAGCCCGGCGGTCCTTGTCATAGAGGATATTGAACCCGCTGGCGCTCCCCAGCACCACCCCGGCCACCGAATCCACCGGGAAGCTGCGGGGCGCTTTCCCCCACGTTTTCACGGTAAGGGTGTCCCCCTCCACCGTGAGCTTTCCCCGGTCCACGGAAAAGGACTCCGGGAGCTCCTTTCCAGGCGGGAGGGGCCAGCAGGGGGGCGTGTTGAAGACGGCGCCGCCGCCGTTTTCCCGGGCCAGCCGCCGGGGATCGTCATACCAGGCGGGGTCCGCATAGCGCAGCAGGGGCTTGTTCCCCAAAGAGGAGAAGAGGAGAGCGAACAGGATCAGCGCGCCCGTCAGGACCCACCCGTCCCGGTCCCCGAAGAGCTGGAGGGCAGCCAGCCGCAGCCGGTTTGCCGCCTCCTGGAGGGTGGAGGGAGGCCCCAGGGCCGGTATGATCCACCCAAAGCAGACCAGAAGGAGGGCCAGGGGCACGCCGACCACAATGGCCAGCCGCACCGTCCACCGGGCCCATTTCATGTCGCGGGCTCCCCGGAACAGCCGATAGCCCAGCGGGGCGGCCAGGCCGGGGAGAACGGCCCCGAAGATGAGCAGCTCCCCCCAGGGAAAGTCCAGGGTGAGGATAAACAAAACGATCCACACCATGCTGCCCAAAAGGGCCCCCAGGAAAGCGCCCAAAGCGCCCCGGAGGCGGCTTCCGGACTTTACTTCGGGCCCGACTGCAGTCTTACCGGCGATAGGACTTCACCGCCCGATCCATGGCCCGTTTGGCGTCCCGCTCGGCGGCCGAGGCCCGCTTGTCGTAGAGCTTCTTGCCCCGGCACACCCCGATCTCCACCTTCACCTTGGAGTCCTTGAAGTAGAGGGAGAGGGGGACCATGGTCAGCCCGTCCCGCTGCACCGCCATCTGGAGCTTCCAGATCTCCCGGCGGTGCATCAGCAGCTTCCGGGTGCGGCGGGGGTCCTTGTTGAAGATGTTGCCCTTTTCGTAGGGGGAGATATGTACCCCGTAGAGCCACAGCTCCCCGTCCTTCACCTGGCACCAGCTGTCCTTCAGATTCACGCCGCCCTGGCGGATGGACTTGACCTCGGTGCCCGCCAGGACCACCCCGGCCTCATAGCGCTCCTCCACGAAGTAGTCGTGGAAGGCCTTGGCGTTCCGGGCGATCTGTTTTGTACCCTTCTTGTCCAAAGCAGATCGCCTCCTTCCAAGCCGGGTAGAAACCATTATACCATAAAAATCAGAAATGTAAACGCAAAAAATGCCGGCACAGGGCGGTGAGGGCATTGTGGGCAAAGATCCCCTGTCCCGCCTCCTCCAGCCGGGCACGGCGGAGGGGGTCGAAGGGCTGGGCAGCGCCGAACTCGGCGCACACGGCGGCCCCCCGCTCCTCCCCCTGGGGGAGGGCGAGCCAGTACCGCCCCTGGTGCCACCACAGGGCGGCGTCGGGGGCCCGGCCCCGGAGGGCCAGGGCCACCGAGAGCACATCCTCGATGTCGTCAAAGGTGAACCACTGCGCCCCGGGGACCCGCACCCGGGCGAAGACCAGCACCCCGCAGCACTCGGGATAGGCCTCGATCTCCACCGCCCCCTCCAGGGCGATGCCCGCCTTCTGGCAGGCGGTGCGGGTCAGGTCCCTGGCCTGCTCCAGGGTGAGCTCTGCCGGGGTGACGCCGTAGGGCCGCAGGTCGGCGGGGGTGAGATAGACCGCCACCGAGGCGGCGCCGATGGGTTCGATGGTCATGGAGGAGCCTCCTTTGGGGGTTTTCCTCCATTATATTCGCAAATGGCTTGCCTGTATAGCTGTAAAGTCTGGCAGGAAAAAAGGGGGCAGGTCCCAGGACCTGCCCCCTTCGGGAGATCGCGCTTACTTTTTCAGGGTCTCGGCCCAGGCGGCGTACTTCTCCACCTTCTCGGCGCACTCGGCCTTGCTCTCACCGTTGGCCAGGATGTAGACCTTCACCTTGGGCTCGGTGCCCGAGGGACGCACGATGAGGCTGGTGCCGTCGGCCATCTCATAGCGCAGTACGTTGGAGCCGGAGAGCTCCATCTTGCTGTCGGTGCCGCACGCCACACAGTGGACGCTGCCGTCCTGGTAGTCCTTCTGCTCCTTCACGGCCACCCCGGCGATCTCCACCGGGGGCTGCTCCCGCAGGTCGGCCATGAGCTTGGCCATCTTGGCCAGGCCGTCCAGGCCGGGCATCACCAGGTTCAGGGTCTTCTCCTGGAAGTCGCCGTATTTCTCATAGAGCTCCTGGAGGGCGTCGTAGAGGGTCATGCCCCGGTCATAGTACCAGGCGGCCATCTCGGTGGCCACCAGGGAGGCGGTGACCGCGTCCTTGTCCCGGACGTAGTCGCCCATCATGTAGCCGTAGCTCTCCTCGTAGGAGAAGATGACCTTCCCCTCGCCGCTCTCCTCCAGGGCGTTCTTCTTCTCTGCCATGAACTTGAAGCCGGTGAAGGTGTCGAACATCTTCACCCCATTGACCTCACAGACCTTCCGGGCCATCTCGGTGGTGACGATGGTCTTGAGGGCCACAGCGTTGGCGGGGAGGGTCCCGCTGCGCTTCTTGGCCCCGATGACGTAGTCCAGCAGGAGAACGCCGGTCTGGTTGCCGGTGAGGACGATGAACTTGCCGTCCTTGCCCCGGACCATGAGCCCGATGCGGTCGGCGTCGGGGTCGGAGCCCAGGATGAAGTCGGCCCCCTCCTTGTCGGCCAGCTCTACAGCCAGGTAGAACCCCTCGGGGTTCTCCGGGTTGGGGGAGGCCACGGTGGGGAAGTCCCCGTCGATGACCATCTGCTTGGGCTCGCAGATGACGTGCTTCATGCCCAGGCGCTTCAGGGCCTCGGGGATGAGCTTGTAGCCCGTGCCGTGGAAGGGGGTGTAGACCATCTTGAACTTGTCGGCCACCTTGGCCACCACTGCCTTGTCAGTGGCCTGGCCCAGGACGTTGGAGAGGAACTTCTCGTCGGTCTCCTCCCCCATGATGGTCACCAGCCCGGCCTTCACGGCCTCCTGGAAGTCCATGCGCTTGATGGAGTCAAACACGTCCAGCTCCCCCATCTTCTTGGCGATGGCGGCGGCGTGGTGGGGGGGAAGCTGGGCCCCGTCGGCCCAGTAGACCTTGTAGCCGTTATACTCCTTGGGGTTGTGGCTGGCGGTGACGTTTACCCCGGCGATGCAGCCGTACTCCCGGATGGCGAAGGAGACCTCGGGGGTGGGGCGCAGGGCGTCGAAGATGCGGGTGGGGATGCCGTTGCCCGCCATGACGGCGCAGACCTCCTCGGCAAACTCCCGGCCGTGGTTGCGGCAGTCGTGGCACACCGCCACCCCCTGCTTCACCGCCTCGGGGCCCTCGGCCAGGATGACCTCGGCAAAGGCCTGGGTGGCGTGGCGGATGACGTGGATGTTCATCTGATGGAGCCCCACGCACATGGTGCCCCGGAGCCCGGCGGTGCCGAAGTCCAGGGGGGCGAAGAACCGGGACTCGATCTCCTTCTCGTCCCCGGCAATGGCCTTCAGCTCGGCCTTCTCGGCCTCGGAGAGGGCGGGGGAGGCAAGCCACTTTTCATAAGTATCCCGATAGGACATGGGAAACGACCTCCATTCCATAATAAGGTATGGTAATTATACCACACCGGCCCGGACAGGTTCAAGATACATTTGGGAGTTTTTCATAAAAAAGGAGGAGCTGCGCTCTATGGCGGCTCCTCCTGGGTCTCCTCCGGTATGGGCTGGGTATCCAGCAGCGCGTTGTCGGCCATAGGACACCCTCCTTCTTATTTATGATACCTGCTCCCCTCGTTGATCTGGAACCCCCGGTAGAGCTGCTCCAGCAGCATCACCCTCGCCAGATGGTGGGGGAAGGTCATGGGGGACATGGACAGGCGCACCCAGGCCTCGCTCTTCAGCTGCTCGTCCAGGCCGAAGGAGGAGCCGATGAGGAACACCAGGCGGTTGCTGGGGCCGTTGGCCCAGGTGCGCAGAAGCCCCGCCAGCTCCTCACTGGAGCGCATCCGGCCCTCCACGCACAGGGCCACCACCCGGGAGTTGGGCGGGATCTTTCCCCGGATGGCGTCCGCCTCCTTGCGGAGGGCGGCGTCGATGAGGGCCTGGGAGGGGTCCTGGGGCAGCTTTTCCTCGCTCAGCTCGGTGATCTGGAGCCGGCAGAAGGGGGACAGTCGCTTGGCGTACTCGGCCGCCGCGTCCAGATAGAACTTTTCCTTCAGCTTTCCCACGCAGATGATGTGCACATTCAGCATGACCTTACACCTCGAAAAGGGGGGACATCTCGCTCCGGGGGGCCACCGAGAGGGTCACGTCCCGCTCCGGGTCGATGCCCGCCCCCCGAAAGACGGTCTCGGCCACCGTCCGGGCCCGGGCGGGGGTGTTGTTCTGGGCGGAGAGGTGGGCCAGCACCACCGTCCGCGCTCCCCGCTCCACACAACGGAGGGCCAGGCCGGCGCCGACCTCATTGGACAGGTGGCCCTTGTCTCCCAGGATACGGGCCTTCAAATAGTAGGGGTAGGGGCCTGTTTTGAGCCATTCCACGTCGTGATTGGCCTCGCAGAGGACCAGATGAGACCCCAAGATCCCGTCCAAAACCTCCTCGGAGACGTACCCCAGGTCGGTGACCACCGCCGCCCGCCGCCCCCCGGCGGAGAGGCTGAACCCCATGGGCTGGGCGGCGTCGTGGGAGGTGGGGAAGGTCTCGATCCGGAAGGGCCCCAGTTCAAATCCCTCCCCCGGCTCCACCGGGTGCAGCCCCTCCTCCCGCGCCGCCGCGCGGCAGAGGAGCTGCCGGGCGGTGCCGGGGGCGGTCCAGACGGGGAGGCGGAAGCGCTTGGTGAGGGTGGCCAGGCCGGCGATGTGGTCGGTGTGCTCGTGGGTGATGAGCACGCCCAGCAGAGCCGCGGGGTCCACGTCCAGGGTGCGGAGGGCGGCGGTGATGCGCCGGCAGGAGATCCCCGCGTCCACCAGCACCGCCGCGTCTCCCTGGCGCAGGAGGATGCAGTTCCCGGAGGACCCGCTGGCAAGGGTAATGAGCTGCAAAACAGTCGCTCCTTCGTATGTAAAGTAAAGGCGGCGGGACAGTCCGCCGCCTGAAAGGTCTCTATTCGATTGCGGGCCGGGTCAACCCACCTGGGCGGCCTTGACCTCGTCGGGGGTGACCACCACCCGGATGTCGGCCCCGATGCCCGAGAGCTTGCGGACAATGTCCTCGTAGCCCCGCTCGATGAACCGGATCTGGCTGATCTCGGTGGTGCCCTGGGCGGCCAGGCCGGCAATGACCAGGGCGGCGCCCGCCCGCAGGTCGGGGGCCTCCACGGCGGCGCCGGTGAGGTGGTCCACACCCTCGATGACGGCCACCTTGCCGTCTACCTGGATCTGGGCCCCCATGCGGCGGAACTCGTCCACATAGCGGTAGCGGTTGTCCCACACCCCTTCGGTGAGGACGCTGGTGCCCTTGGCCAGGCACAGGCAGGCCGCCACCTGGGGCTGCATGTCGGTGGGGAAGCCGGGGTAGGGCAGGGTCTTGATGTTGGTGCGCTGGAGGGGGGCGTTGCGGCGCACCAGCACCGCGTCGTCCAGGTCCTCCACCTCGGCGCCCATCTCAGCCAGCTTGGCGGCGATGCACTCCAGATGCTTGGGGATCACGTTCTTGATGAGCACCTCGCCGCCGGTGGCGGTGACGGCGGCCATATAGGTCCCGGCCTCGATCTGGTCGGGGATGATGGAATAGGAGCCCCCGGAGAGCCGCTGGACTCCCCGGATCTTGATGACGTCGGTGCCGGCGCCCATGATGGAGGCCCCCATGGAGTTCAAAAAGTTGGCCAGGTCCACGATGTGGGGCTCCTTGGCGGCGTTTTCGATGATGGTGGTGCCCTGAGCCAGGGTGCCCGCCAGCATCAGGTTCATGGTGGCCCCCACCGAGACCACGTCCATGTACACTGTGGAGCCCACCAGCCGGCCCTCCCGGGCGGTGGCGTGGATGATGCCGCCGGAGACGTCCACGTCGGCCCCCATGGCGGCAAAGCCCTTGATGTGCTGGTCGATGGGCCGGCCCCGGCCGCCGAAGTCGCAGCCGCCGGGCGGGGGGACCTCCGCCGAGCCGAACCGCCCCAGCAGGGCGCCGATGAAGTAGTAGGAGGCCCGGATCCGGCGGGCCAGCGGGTCGGGGACCCGGGCGTTGCGCACGTGGGAGCAGTCGATCTCCACCGTGGTCCTGTCCACGGTGCGCACGTCAGCCCCCAGCTCCTGCAGGATGTTGAGGATCAGCGTCACATCGCTGATCTGGGGAATATTCTCGATGCGGCATACGCCGTTGACCAGCAGAGCGGCGGGGAGGATGGCCACCGCGGCGTTCTTCGCGCCCGAGATGTCCACCGCGCCGTAGAGGGGACGGCCGCCTTGGATAACATATTTCGTCAAGATGGAAACCCTCGATCCTTTATTGTTCAGCCGGGAAGACCGGCCTTCGCTATTTTGCCCAGAGCGCGTAAAAACATACCGGCGCGGACCTGCCCCGCCGGGCGCACAGAGATACGGTATCATTATAGCATCGGGAGATTTCAAATGTAAAGAGTGATTTAAAAAGTTTTGACAGAAAAAGGGGAAAAAATACCCGAAAACCCCTCAGTTCTTTTGTGCATCCGGTCAAAAATGGGGAACATCCATTCGAGAACCGCCCTGCCGGGCTACGGATCTTCCGGTAACTGTAAATTCTTTCCAGGCAAAAAAGAGCCGCCGCCGGTTTCCCGGCGGCGGCTGCTGGCGCAGCGCGCCCAAAGGGCGCTCTCAAACAGGAAAGGGGGCCGACAGGCCCCCTTTCCGCATGGCTTCTTACGGCACTTCGATGAGCCGGATCTTGCCGCCCTCGGCGGCGGAGCGGTCGAACCAGAGCTTCAGGTCGTCCGACCAGGCCCTGGCGGCCTTGACCCCCTCTTGACCGGGGGCGTACCAGGTCTTGGTGGTCTTGTTGTAGCACTGCACGTCCTTGGAGATGGTCCAGGCGGTGCCCGCCACGGTGACCGTCATGTCCTCCACGTCGAAGGCGTCCCGTCCCACGTGCTCCAGGGACTGGAGGGTGACGGTAGAGACCACGACAGTGTCCGTGCCGTTCATGGCCTTGGCAGTGATTACCCCGCCCGGAGCGCCCTGCTTCACAGAGCCAAAGAACAGAGCCTCAATGGAGAGCGTTTCCTCGCCATCCTTGGTGCCTTGTTTCACTTGAAGGGTGGGTTCCTTGTCCGTTTCATAACGCAGAATTATATTGTTGCCAGCTTCATCTTTTTTATATGTTCCATCGCCATTCATTTCGTAAACGGGTTTTTGCTTTTCACCGATTAGATAGAAGTACCCATACTGGTATCCATCCCCGGTTACGTCATTGAGCACCAGGCAGTCCACCTGCCCGGCGTAGTCGTAGGACACGAAGCCGATCTTGCTCTGGGGCACGCTGGCGGGGAGCTGACTGTACTCCACCTCCACCAGCTCGCCCCCCTTTACCCGGTCGTACACCGCCACATTGGCCGAGACGGCCCGGTCTCCCAGGGTCCTGGCGGCGGTGTCCAGGCTCCCCTTGCCGGCCGAGCCGGTGAGGAGCTGGAGGCTCAGCCGCCCCTTGGCGGCGCTGGAGACGGTGACCAGCTGGTTGAGGTACTTCTCCCCGTCTCCGGAGAACTCCCCGGTGACCGTCACCGCCTTGCCGTCGGCGGAGGCGCCCCGGAGGAGCTCCACCGTGGCCTCGCCGTCGCCGGCGGCAGTGACCATGCCCACCGCCTCGGCCTTCACGGTGCTGGCGCTCACCGCGCCGGCCACCTGGCCCTGGGCGGTGAAGAGAAGGGTGATCCGGTCCCCGATGGCAAAGCTGGCCAGGTCCTTCCGGGCCGAGGGCAGCACGTCGAAGTCATGGCCCAGTACCCGGACCTTCAGGGGAGAGGCGGGGCTGGGGGATACGTTCTCGTAAATGCCGGTGAGCTTCCAGTCGGAGACCTGCACCGTCCCGGTGGCGTCCTTGGTGGCCACATCGTACTGCCGCAGGGCGGAGACGGTCACCCGCTGGCCGTTCTTGAACAGGGGGGCGTTGGAGCCAAAGGCGGCAAAGGGGTTGGAGCCGTTGGGGGCGGACCGGGCTACCAGGGCCTCGGTCTCCTCCACCGTCTCAGAGGGGAAGAAGAGGTAGGAGAGCCGGCCGTCGGCGCCGAAGTGCATCACGGCGGAGACCACGGCGGCGGAGCTCTTGGAGTTGGGCAGCTCCTGCCATGCGCTCTCCCAGGTGGTCTCCTCCCCGTCCTTGTAGACCGGGGCGGCGGGCTTCACGTCCACCTCCTCGCCGTCGGCGGTGACAAAGTAGAGGGCCTCGGCATAGCGGATGGACACCAGACGCTGGCTGGTGCCCTCCTTGCTCCGGAAGGAGAGGACCTTCCCGTCCTGGTCCAGCAGCAGCTTGCCCTCCTGGCCCTCCAGGGAGGCGTCGAAGGTCCGGTCGGTCTTGTAGGTGCCCGTGGTGGTCTTGAAGGCTCCGGCGGCGCCGTCGTCGGCGGTGGCGTTCACGTCCAGGACCACGCCGGTTTCGGTCTCCTTGCCCCCCAGCTGGGTGAGGTAGGTGTCCTTGGAGCCCTTGGGCTTGGCAAAGTACAGGTTGTAGAAGAGGATGGCGGCCTGGCCCCGGGTGATGGTGTCATTGCCCGAGAGGGTCAGTCCGTCGGTGAGGCCCACCCGGCCGCCCACGGCCAGATACCCGTCAAACCAGGCGCCCCCCGAGGACACGTCGGCGGCGCCGAAGCCCAGCACCCGGCACAGGATGGTCACGGCCTCGCCGTAGGTGATGGCCCGGTCGGGGCGGAAGGTGCCGTCCCCGATGCCGGAGACCAGGGCGGTGCCCCCCTTGCCGTCATCCCCGGAGCCCAGGGAGATGGAGGAGGCCAGGTTGATGTAGCCCCTGGCCCAGTGGGTGGGGCCCACGTCCAGATAGATGGTCCGGCCCCGCTGGGCGCTCTCCTCATCGGCGCGGTCCATGGCGGTGATGGCCAGCTTGCAGAACTCGGCCCGGGTCAGGGTGCCTGAGGGGTCGTAGATCCCGCCGGGCCGGCCGTCCACCACCCCCATCAGCCGCAGGAACTCGGCGCACTCGGCCTGGACCGGGTCGGGGATGTCGGGGAAGGGGGTGTAGGCCGCCGAGGCGGGGGAGAGGGTGAGCAGACCCGCCAGGAGGCAGCCGGCCAGGGCTCCGGACAAAGCTCGTTTGATTTTCATATTCAACAACTCCTTCTTCATCACTCCGCCCGCAGCGCTTCCACAGGCTGCAGGCCGCTGGCCTTCACGGCGGGATACAGGCCGAAGATCACACCCATCACCACCGAGAAGATGAAAGCCCCGGCGGTGACGGAGACGCTGGGCCAGACGATGAAAGACAGCACCAGCTTGCACAAAATGGCGGTGGCCAGATAGCCCACGGCGATGCCGATGATGCCGCCGATGCCGCAGATGAGGCAGGCCTCGATGAGGAACTGGGTGATGATGGTCTTGCGCTCGGCGCCGATGGCCTTGCGGATGCCGATCTCCCGGGTGCGCTCGGTGACGGTGACCAGCATGATGTTCATGATGCCGATGCCGCTGACCAGCAGGGACAGGGCGGCGATGCCGCCCAGGAAGAGGGACTGCATCTTGTTCTGCTCGTTGGCGCTCTGCTGCCAGGTGTTGGGGGTGGAGGCGTTGCCCCAGCCGCTGTCGCCCACCAGACCGGGGAGGTAGCCGTTGAGCAGGCCGATGGCCTTGGGCACCGAGGCGGCATCCTTGGCCTTGCCCACGAAGGAGCCCCCATCCACCCGGTCGCCGAAGAGCTTTTTCAGGGTGTAGGGCAGCAGGATCACGTTGTCCTTGCCGTTGCCCACGTTCTCGGGGTCGCACTCCTTGTAGATGCCGATGACCGTGTAGGCCGTGCCGTTGATGGAGATGCGCTGCCCCACGGGCTGGGCGTAGTCAAACAGGTTCTTGGCAATGCGGGAGCCCAGGATGCACACGTGGTTCATGTTCTTGACGTCGATGTAGGCCAGGTCCCGGCCGTCCTCCAGCTCATAGTTGAGGCACAGGGTGAACTGCTGGTTGCCCAGGTAGACCTGGGGCTGGTTCTCCCAGTCGGTGTTGTAGGAGGACAGGGACTTGGTGCCGTAGCGCACATTCAGCTCTCCCCAGCACTGGTAGTTGGGGGTGACGCCCAGCATGTACTCATCCATCTTCTGACAGTAAGTATAGAGCTGTTCCGAGATGTCCCGGCCGTCCCAGGTGGTGGCGTTGATGTTGATGATGTTGTCGCCCATCTGGGCGTAGTAGTCGTTGAGCCACTTGTTCTGCCCCTGGGTGAAGGAGACCAGGGCGATGACGGCGGCCAGGCCGATGATGATGCCCAGCATGGTCAGGATGCTCCGGCCCTTCTTGGCGGCGATGGACTTGGCCGCGATCTTGAAGGATTGGCGGAAATTCACAGCCCCGCCTCCTCTCTGGTGCCGTCCATCACGATCTTCCCGTCGGAGATGCGCACGATGCGCTCGGCGGTGGCGGCGATGGAGGTGTCGTGGGTGATGAGGATGACCGTGGTGCCCTCCTCGTGGAGCTCGTGGAGGATCTCCAGCACGTGGCGGCCGGTCCTGGAGTCCAGGGCGCCGGTGGGCTCGTCGGCCATGATGATGGGGGGATGGGTGGCGATGGCCCGGGCGATGGCTACCCGCTGCTGCTGACCGCCGGACATCTCGGCTGGCTTGTGGTTGGAGCGGTCGAACATGGCCACCTTCCGCATGGCCTCCTCCACCCGCTCCTCCCGCTGGTCGATTTTCAGCCCCTGGTAGATCAGGGGCAGCTCCACGTTCTCGGCGGCGGACAGGTCGGGGATCAGGTTGTAGCCCTGGAAGATGAAGCCGATCTGCTTGTTGCGCATGTGGGCCTGCTGCTTGTCGGTGAGGGTGGTCACGTCGGTGCCGTCCAGGTGGTACTCCCCGTAGGTGGGGATGTCCAGCAGTCCCAGCACGTTCATGAGGGTGGATTTGCCCGAGCCCGAGGCGCCGATGATGGCCACGAACTCCCCCCGGTCGATCTGGAGGGAGATGCCGTCCAGGGCCCGGACCTCGTTCTCCTTCCCCTCGTTGTAGATCTTAAAGAGGTCCTTTACATCAATGAGCATCACGACACCTCTTACCAGTTGTCCACGTAGGCCTGGTTGGTCTCGTAGCCGATGAACACCACGTCCCCCTCCTGGAGGCCGGAGGTGATCTCCACGTTCTCGTCGTCGTTCAGGCCGGTGGTGACGATGACGGGGAAGAAGCCTTCGGGGACCTCCCAGCTCTCGTCGGCCTCGATGGCCCGCTCGTCGGGCTCGCCCTGGACGAAGCAGATGGTGGCGGTGCCCGCCTGCTCAAAGGCACTCATCCCCTGGGTGGAGGAGAAGCCGGGGCCGGAGATCATCACCCCGCTGCTCACCGCAATGGCCCCGGCACGGGGCACGGGCTGGTCGTCGATGACAGTGCCGTCCTCGGCGGGAGCGGCGCCGTCGTCGATGGGCTCGCCGCCCTCAGGAACGGTGCCGTCGTCGGCGGGAACGGTGCCGTCGTCGGCAGGTTCGCCGCCCTCGGGGACCGTGCCGTCGTCGATGGGCTCGCCGCCCTCGGGAGCGGTGCCGTCGTCCACGGGTTCGCCGCCCTCGGGGATGACATCGTCTATGGGCTCCTCAAAGCCGGGCTCCATCATGCCGGGATCCATCATACCGGGCTCGCCCATCATGTCGTCGCTGCCCAGGGACACGTTCTTCACGGCCTGGAGGGGCACCAGCAGGCAGTTGTCCGACTGGCTGGCGATGAAGGAGTACTGGATGCTGCTGTTGGTGCGGATGTTGCCCTCAAAGTTGTCCACCACCACGGTGGCAGGGAAGACCGACACGCCGTTCTCTGCCTTGGCGGTGAGGGAGACGGTCTCCACGGTGCCCATGTAGTAGTTGTCCATCTCGTCCTTCAGGTCCACCATCATGCCGGTCTTCACATAGCCGATGTTCTGCTCGTTGATGTTGATGTCCACGACCATGGTGGCGGTGTCGGCGATCTGGATGGCGGCGCCGGAGGGGACGGACTCGCCGGTGATGAGACCGCCCAGGGAGAGGACGGTGCCCGAGATGGGGGCGGTGGCGTGGTAATTGTCCAGCTTCTTCTGGGCCTCCTCCAGGCCCTTGCGGGCCTCGTCCACGCCCTTCTGGGCGTCATCCACGCCCTTCTGGGCCTCCCGCATGGTGTTCTCCTTGGCGGTGATCTCTTCCTGGGCGTCCTTGTCCCCCAGTTTGACCAGGGTCTGGCCGGCGGAGACCTCGGCGTAGTTCATCAGGCTGACGTACTCCACCGGGCCGGCCTGCTTGGCGGTGATGGCAGTGGTCTCGAAGTACTCCAGTTCCCCGTTCTCGTAGGGGTAGATGGGGGCGCCGTCGGCGCCGGTGAGCTGGGCAGAGGCCGCCATGCCGGCGGTGAGGGTGCCGGGGTTGTCCATGACGAAGACCACCTCGAAGGTGACGCTGCCCTCGGTGACCACACGGCGGACGTAGTTGACCTGCTCCACCACGGCGGGGTAGTCGGCCATGAGGGCGGGAAGGGTCACCCGGGCGGACTGGCCCACCTGGATCTGGTTTTCATAGGCCCAGCTGTAATAGAGGTGGAGGCGGAGCTTGGTGTCGTTGACCAGGGTGGCCACGGCGGCGCCCTTCTCCAGGTCGCCGCCCACCTTGATGTCCTTGTTCACGTCGGTGAGCTTGCCGGCGTGGGGGGCGGTGATGGTGAGCTCGGAGAGGGCCTCTCTCAGGTCGGCCACCTCACGGGCGTAGCCGTCCACGTTCTCCTGGGCCTTGCGCACGTTCTCCTGGGCGGAGCGGATGTTCTCGTTGGCGTTGCGCACGGCCTCCTGGGCGGCGGTGTCGTCCAGGTTGTAGAGGAGCTGGCCCTCGGTGACCTGGTCGCCCTCCTGGACCAGGAGCTCCAGGACGGTGTACCCCGACTCGGGGGTGACGGCGGCGGAGTTCTTGGCCCGGGCGGTGCCGTAGCCGTCCACCATGGAGCGGATGGAGCCCCGGTAGACCTCGGCGGTCATGGGAGCGCCCCTGCCGTCCTCCTCGCCCTTAAAGACGAATTTGCGCAGGAGCACCACCGAGGCCGCGATGATGGCCACGGCCACGATGAGGGCGATGATCCGGCGGATGAGCTTGCGACGCTTGGCCTTCTGCTCGTGGGTGGCGGGGGACTTGCCCTTTTTGGGGGCGGGGGTCCCGGCGGCCGGGGGCTGCGGCTGGGGGGCCTGGGGGGCCTGCACCGCCGTGGTTTCCAGTTCGGACATAGGCATACCTCCTGTATTTTGAGGCCCTCCCAGCGGGAGGGCGAAATTATGTAAACCTGCGGCGGGAGACCGCCGGGGGATCATCAGAAGTCATTATAGCACCACAGGGGGGAGGGGGCGAGAACAATTCGGTAACAAAAACCTTAAAGTTTTCTGAAGGGGGGAGAGGGGCCGGGCCACTGGGGTCAGCGGCCCCTACGCGGAGGGGATAGGAGGTTTCACTTGGTTGGGACGTTGGGGTATGTGGAAGGTTTCGGGCTGGGCGGATGAGGACATCCGCCCCTACCGCCCGCCGGGGCGGGAAATACCATACCCTGGATTAGACGTTTGAGGGGGGCGGATGGTTCCCTTTTCCTGGGGGAAATTTTTCAAATTTTTTGGCGCTAAGTGTATGGAAGGATGCAATTGACGGGGGCGGGACGGAAGAGACAGAGGAGGTGCGAGGATGACTCGACGAGATGATCTGTACCGGATGGCCCGGAAGCTGGCCAGGTGCCCCGCCAACGACGCGGTGAAGCTGGCCTATCTCACCGGGGAGGAGAGGAAGGTGCTGGACGGGCTGGACCTGTCCGCCGTCACCGAGTTCAAGCGGACCAAGGACGGCGGGGTGGAGCTGAAGTTCATCGACCGGATGGCCGCCATCAAGTGGCTCATCGAGACCTTTGGGGACGCCCCCGAGGCCAAGCGGCTCTATGCCGCCCTGGAGAAGAGCGCGGAGCGCTCCGGCAGGGGGCAGAAGGAGGAGCCGTGAGAGAGATCCGGGAGCTGTCGGACAAGCAGGCCCTGCTGCTGGGATGGTGGTGCGACTCCTCCCCCTGGCGGGACAGGGACGGCATCCTCTGCGACGGGGCGGCGCGCAGCGGCAAGACCACCTGGCTGGCCCTGGGCTTCTTCTGCTGGGCCCTGGGGCGGTTTGACGGGGAGAGCTTTGTGCTGTGCGGGGTGAGCGCCAAGGCGGTGCGGCGGAATGTGGTGGCCCCGCTGCTGCCTCTGCTGCGGGGCCTGGGGTTCCGGGTGAAGGAAAATTCCGGCGAGGGGACGCTGACGGTGGGCTTTGGAAAGCGGTCCGACAGGTTCTATCTCTTCGGCGGCGGAGACGCCCGGGGGGAGGAGGCCATCCGGGGCATGACCCTGGCGGGGGCCTTCCTGGACGAGGTGACCTTGCTGGAGCGGGAATTTGTGGAGCAGGCGGCGGCCCGGTGCTCGGTGTCGGGGGCCAAGCTGTGGATGACCTGCAACCCCGACTCCCCGGAGCACTGGTTCTACAAGGACTGGGTGGCGCGGTGCGGGGAGCGGAAGCTGCTGCGGGTGCACTTCACCATGGGGGACAATCCGGGGCTGGACAAGGAGACGCTGGAGCGGTACGCCAGGACCTTCCGGGGCAGCTTCTACCGGCGGTTCGTGCTGGGGGAGTGGGTGGCGCCCGCAGGGCGGGTGTACGACTTTTTTGACGAGAGCTGGGTCAGGCCGGCGCCCCGGGGAGAGCTGGAGCGGTGGCGGGTGTCCTGCGACTACGGCACCCGGAACCCCACCTCCATGGGACTGTGGGGATTGAAGGACGGGGTGTGGTACCGGGTGAAGGAGTTCTACTACGACGCCCGGAAGGAGGGGCGGATGCGCACCGACGCCGACTACGTCCGGGACCTGAAGGAGCTGTGCGGGGCGCTGCCGGTGGAGCGGGTGATCGTGGACCCGTCGGCGGCCAGCTTTCTCGCCGCCCTCCGGGAGGGGGGATGGCCGGCGGTGGAGGGGGACAACCGGGTGCTGCCCGGCATCCGCCGGACCGCCCAGCTCCTCCGGGAGGGGCGGCTGGTGATCTGTGAGGGGTGCGGCGACGCCATCCGGGAGTTTTCCCTCTACCGCTGGGACAGCAGGGCGGAGGGGGACCGGGTGATCAAGCGGGACGACCACGCCATGGACGATATTCGGTATTTCGCCATGGACCTGGCCCGGGGCGGGCCGGTCCGGGCGGGAATGACAGTGGAAAGGGAGGCGCGATCCTGGTGAGTTGGAGAGAGAGGAAAAAGGCCAAGACGGTCGCGGTGCAGCTCCGGGAGGGGGCGAAGCACCCCTTTGGGGAGCTGGGAAGCTATGTGCCCCAGGACGGGGGACAGATGGGAATGTACCGGGCTATCCGGGAGGCGGTGCCCCTGGTGGACGCCGCGGTGGGCAAACTGGTGCGGCTGTGCGGCGGGGTGCAGGTGCGTTCCGCCCAGGGGCAGGAGGAGCTGAGCGAGTTCCTGAGCCAGGTGCCGGTGGGGAAGGGCCAGGAGGGGATCCAGGCCTTTCTGGACTGCTATCTGGACTCCATGCTGGTGTGCGGCCGGGGAGTGGGCGAGATGGTGGTGGACCCGGAGAGCGGGGAGATCAACGCCTTGCTGTGCGCCGACCCGGCCAAGGTGGAGGTCAGGGAGGGGGAGGACCCCCTGGAGGTGAAGCTCTGCCTTCGGAGGAGCGACGGAAAGGTGGAGGAGCTGCCCCGGCAGGACCTGCTGCTGTTCACCCCCTTCCAGCCCGAGGCCGACCACCCCTACGGGGTGTCCATGCTGCGGAGCATGCCCTTTATGACCGAGATCCTGCTGAAGATCTATCAGGCCACGGGGCTCAACTGGGAGCGGATGGGCAACGCCCGGTTTGCCGTGGTCTATAAGCCGGGACCCGGCGAGGGGCCCTGGGCCAGGGAGCGGGGGCAGGAGATCGCCTCGGCCTGGAGTCAGGCCATGCACAGCGGCAGAGAGGGCACGGTGCGGGACTTTGTGGCTGTGGGAGACGTGGACATCAAGGTCATCGGCGGGGACAATCAGGTACTGGACGCCCAGGTGCCGGTGCGGCAGATCATGGAGCAGCTGGTGGCCAAGACGGGGATCCCCCCCTTCCTGCTGGGGCTGAGCTGGTCGTCCACCGAGCGGATGAGCGAGCAGCAGGCCGACATGATGACCAGCGAGATCACCGCGCTGCGGCGGTATCTGACCCCGGTGGTGCGGAAGGTGTGCCAGACCTGGCTGCGGCTCCACGGGTTCAGTACGGCGGTGAAGGTGGAGTGGGAGGATATCACCCTCCAGGATATGGTCGAGGAGGCCCGGGCGGAGCTGTATCACGAGCAGGCGGAGACGCTGCGGGCGGAGAGAAGAAAGGCAGAGGAGAGCTGAGCCGACGAGGCCACCGGGTCCTATGCAGTATCTTATAGGTCCTCCACCCAGTCAGCGGCAGCGGCGCAAGAGGAATATGGGGTCGCCGTGAGCAACCTTTGCGTGGGCTTGTTGGATTGGGATATCTCGTCGGTGAAAATAGAGGTCCTTGAGGACAAGAACAGGATTCTTTTCTTGGGGAGCCCGAGGGGCCATTCTTTTCTTTTAAAGAAAAGAATGGTCCTTCGGACCCCGGTGCACCTGGGCACCGGTATGGAATATCAAGTGAACCCAATGGGACCACAAAAGGGTCCGGCGGAGGATAGAAAGGAGAAGGAATGATGGAAATTCGGAAGGACGCCAATGTCAGCGGGGGCGGGGCGGTCAGCGGGGAGGATCTGGAGCGGATCAACGCCCTGGCCAAGTCGGCCCTGAAGGCCGAGGAGGTGTACACCTTCGCGGTGCGGCTGTGCGACAACGAGATCGACCGGGAGTGGGAGCGGTTCCCCGGGGAGACCCTGGAGGCCCTGGCCGGGCTCTTTGTGGGCAAGAGCGGCATTTTTGACCACAACTGGTCGGCCAAGGGCCAGGTGGCCCGGATCTACAAGACCGAGGTGGTCAGTGAGGACGGGAAACTCACCAAGGCCGGGGATGGACTGCGGTATCTGAAGGGGTGGGCCTACATGGTCCGCACCGAGGACAATGCGGGGCTCATCGCCGAGATCGAGGGGGGCATCAAGAAGGAGGTCAGCGTGGGGTGCGCCGTGGAGAAGGCGGTGTGCTCGGTGTGCGGCGAGGAGCTGGGCTCCTGCCGGCACGTGAAGGGGCGGACCTACAACGGAAAGCTGTGCTGGGGGGAGCTGCTGGGGGCCAAGGACGCTTATGAGTGGTCCTTTGTGGCGGTGCCCGCCCAGAAGGACGCCGGAGTGCTCAAGGGGATGAAGGTCACCCTGAAGGAGCTCTCCGAGAGGCACCCGGAGCTGGCCGGAGAGCTCTCGGAGCTGGAGCGGGAGGCCCAGGTGGGCCGGCGGTATGTGGCCGGGCTCCGGGGAGAGGTGTTGCGCCTGGCGGCCATGAGCTGGGGCGGGGTGGAGCCTGCCTTGCTCCGGGGGATGATCGAAAAGCTGGACCATGAGGAGTTGACGGCCCTCAGGGGGGCTCTGGGACGGAGAGTCAAGGAAGAGTGGCCCGGAGGCAGTCAGCTCATGGGCTCTGAGACGCGCCGGGAGGGCGCGGAGGATGGGGCGTTTCTGGTATAAACGCCAGTGAAAATAGAAAGGGAGGAAGAAAGCATGAGCGGAAAGATCGCGTTCGAGGGCATCGGGGAGGTGCGGGCCACCTTCTACGCTGCCGACGGCGTGGCCGAGGGCCAGGTGGTGAAGGTCACGGAGAACGGCACGGTGGGGCCCTGCGCCGCCGGGGAGAGCTTCTGCGGTGTGGCCCGGTCGGCCTGGGACGGCTGCGCCGGCGTGCAGGTGGGGGGCTTTGCCGAGGTGAGCACCCAGGACGCCAACGTGACGGCGGGGTATGTGGCCCTGGTGGCCGACGGCAACGGCGGCGTGAAGAAGGCCGGCGACGGCGAGAACGGCCGTGAGCTGCTGGTGGTCCTGGTGGACGCCGGCATGGCCACGGTGAAACTCTGAGAGGAGGAAGAGAAACATGGGGTATCATTTTGAGGATCTGAAGCTGGAAAAGGGAATGTACCAGGTCGCGGGGAAGAGCTTCAGCCAGGTGCTGGAGGGGGAGGACCCCTCCGAGCGCTACCGGGGCACCAGCCTGGAGGGGCTGGACGCCTTCCAGCGGCAGCTCAAGCGGTTTGACATCAAGGTCAAGGGGACGGGCTCCGACCCGGTGGAGAAGTTCTTCCAGAGCGCCCAGGCGGCGGTGCTCTTCCCTGAGTACATCGCCCGGAGCGTCCGCCAGGGGCTGGAGGAGGCCGACCTGCTGCCCTCCATCGTGGCGGCGGTGACCGAGATCGACACCCTGGACTACCGCTCCATCGCCGCCAACACCGGGAAGGACAAGAAGGAGCTCAAGCGGGTGGAGGAGGGGGCTTCTATCCCCTCCACCCAGATCCGCACCCAGAAGAATCTGGTGAAGCTCCACAAGCGGGGCCGGATGCTGGTGGCCTCCTATGAGGCGGTGCGGTATCAGAAGCTGGATCTGTTCTCGGTGACCCTGCGGCAGATCGGCGCCCAGATCGGCCGGTCCCAGCTGGAGGACGCCATCGAGGTCATCCTCAGCGGCGACGGCAACGACAACCCCGCCGCGGTGTATTCCGTGGGTACCGCTCCCATCGGCGGCACCGCCGGGAGCCTGACCTATGACGAGCTGGTGGATTTCTGGTCCACCTTCGACCCCTACGAGATGAACACTCTGCTGGTGAGCCCCGAGGTCATGCGCCAGATGCTGAAGATGGAGGAGCTGCGCAACCCCCTGACCGGGCTGAACTTCCAGGGCACGGGCAAGCTGTCCACTCCCCTGGGGGCCAACCTGCTGCGGACCTCCGCCCTCAGCGGCGGCAAGCTCATCGGCCTGGACAAGCGCTACGCCCTGGAGATGGTGCGGGCCTCCGACGTGCTGGTGGAGTACGACAAGCTCATCGACCAGCAGCTGGACCGGGCGGCCATCACCACCATCGCCGGGTTTGCCAAGCCCTTCCAGGAGGCCGGGAAGGTCCTGAAGGTGTAAGGCACGAAGGGCGGGCCCACCGGCGGAAAAGCTGCCGGCGGGCCCCGTCCGGATGTATCCGGAGGTACAACTCCGGAGTGCGGCGCCCCCTGTTGTGGGGGAGACGGGAAGGGGAGTGGCGGTATGCTGGAGAGGATCATAAAGCTGGCGGCCCTTCTGGGCGGCGTCAGCGAGGAGAGCGAGAGCCTGCGGACCCTGTGCGGGAGCGCCCAGACCGAGCTGGCGGGGAAGCTCAGGCCCGGCGTGGAGGCCGAGACCTGCGAGGGCTTTGACCTGGCGGCGGCCTGGATGGCCCTGGCCGACCTGGCGGAGGGGGAGGGGGAAGCAGTCTCCTCCTTCGCTGCCGGGGAGGTCAGCGTGAAGCTGGCCGAGAGCGGCGGGAAGAGCGAACGGCTCCGCAGCCGGGCCCGGGAGCTGATGAAGCCCTGGCTGGCCGACGGGGGGTTCGACTTTCGGAGTGTGAGGTACTGAGATGGACGAGAGGACCTGGAAGGGCCTGCTGGAGCGATTCGGGCAGGCCGTGACGGTGACGGCAGGCGGGACGGAGAGGAGCCTGCGGGCTTTTTTCCACCCGGTGACCGAGAGGGGTGTGGGCTCCGAGCCCACCCCCCTGGGGGTCAGGCCGGTGGGGAAGTGGCGCTACCTGGGCCCCCCCGATGTGGAGATCGAGGAGGACGGGACCCTGGCCTGGGAGGGCCGGACGTTCCGGTTCCTCCGGGTCCGGCGGGTGCCCCTGGGAGAGCGGACCTTTTACGTCTGGGGCCTGTGCGAGGAGATGGACCGAGGTGAGACGCCGTGAAGGACTTGGGTGAGGTGAGAGGGGCTCTGGCGGCCTTTTTGAAGGCCCAGGGGCTCCCGGCGGTGACGGCCTGGCCCCCGGCAGACCGGGGCGGGCCGGGAAGGGCGGTGTGCGCCGTGTCCCTGCGGGGGATGGAGGCGGGCGCGCCCGGATTTCAGGATTATCTGGGAGAGCGGTACGACGAGGCCAGGGGGGCCTGGGGAGAGCTGTACGGCAAAAAGATGAAGCTCACCCTGGGGCTGGACCTCTACGCCGCCACGGCGGACCAGGCCCAGGCGGGGCTGGACCTGCTGACGGCGGCCCTGGAGGGAGAGCTGCCGGCGGGGCTGCGGCTGGAGGAGTTCTCCGCCGGGGAGACCTGCTGGAGGGAGAGCGAGAGGCGGTTCCTCTGTCCCGCCCAGGCCCGCTTTGCCGTGTGGAGCTATGTTGTGGCCGGGGAGGACGGGTCCTTCCTGGACTTTGAAGTGGAGGGTGAGAGCGTATGAATGTGACGGAACATCAGAGACCGGGGGTGTACTCGGTGTACGACACCTCCTCGGTGGTCAGCGCCGGCGCCAACGGCGCCGCCGCCGGGGTGGCGGGCATCTGCACCGCCCAGGGCGTGACAGCCGGGAAGGTGTATGACTTCACCGGGGCCGAGCAGGCCCAGAGCAGCTTCGGGGCGGGGGAGACTCTGACCGGGCTGGTCCAGGCCCTGTTTCAGAACGGGGCGGCCAGGGTGTACGCCGTGCCGGTGGCCGACCAGGCCGGGTACGGCGAGGGCTTTGCCGCCCTGGAGAAGATCGAGGGGATCGCGGTGACGGTGTGCGACAGCGATGACGCCGGGGTCCAGCAGGCGCTGCGGGAGAGCGTGAAGGCGGCCTCGGCGGCCCGGAGGGAGCGGCTGGCGGTGGTGTGCGGCAAGGAGAATGAGACCGCCGCGGAGCTGGTGAGCCGGGCCGAGGGGCTGGGCTGCGAGCGGGTGGTGCTGGCTGCCCCCGGCGGCATCCTGGCCGCGGCGGCGGTGGCGGGGGCCATCGCCGGGGAGACCGACCCCGCCGTGCCCCTGGGAGGCGCTGAGCTCAAGGGGGTGGCTGCTCTGGGGCAGAGCTGGAGCGACACCGAGATCGACACCCTCATTCTGGGAGGTGTGACCCCTCTGGAGGAGAGCGGCGGCGTGGTGAGCGTGGTGCGGGCGGTGACCACCCGGACCAAGACCGGCTCGGCCGGCGACGCCACCTGGCGGGAGCTGACCACCATCCGGGTGGTGGACGATGTGGTCCCCGGGCTGCGCAACGCTCTGCGCGCCCGGTTCAGCCGGGCCAAAAACACCGAGCAGGGCCGGGGTGCCATCCGCAGCCAGGTCATTGTGGAGCTGGAGCGGAAGAAAAGCGAGGAGATCATCACGGGGTATGACAATGTGACGGTCTCGGCCATGGAGGGCAATCCCACGGTGTGTCTGGTGGAGTTCGCCTTCACCGTGGCCCACGGGCTCAACCAGATCTGGCTCAGCGCCCACATCACGGTTTAAGGAGGCAGAGGTATGATCGCATCGAGATTTCCCACCAGCGCCGACATTTATCTGGAGCTCAACGGCAAGAAGCTGGCGGTGGTGCAGAGCTATTCCGCCCAGACCAGCAAGACCAGCTCGGTGGTGGAGGCCTTCGGCGAGGCTGAGCCCGTGGCCACCATCGCCGGGCAGAGCCGGCACGTCATCGTGCTCACCCGGCTCTACGCCACCGACGAGGCGGCCAGGAACGGGATGAACTTCCATGAGCTGGAGGACTTCAACCTGGTCATCTGCAAACCCGACAGGCGGATCATCTACTCGGGCTGCCAGTGGCAGGACCTGAGCGAGACCGGAAAGCTGGGGGATATGGTCCTGGAGAAGGTCACCATCGTGGCGGCCAAGCGGGTGGAGGTCCCCGCGGTATGAGCGGGTCGATCCTGAGCCTTCCTCAGGTGTGGGAGCTGGAGGGCGGGTACGCCCTCCGGCTCCTGTCCGCCAGGGAGGAGATGGAGGTCCGCAGCCAGGGGGAGGCGCTGGCCGGTGAGGAGCGGGACCGGGCACTGTGCGTCAACGCCTGCCTCATCGCCCGTGCCCTCACCAAACGGGGAAAGGCGGTGTTCGACGGCGGGGCGGGGGTCCTGGAGGCCCTCACCGCCGGGCAGATCGCCGACCTGGCCCGGCAGTGGGGGGAGTTCGACAGGCGGTGCAATCCCTCCGCCTGGGAGGAAAGGGCGGTAGAGCAGGCAAAAAAAGGCTGGAGCACGCGCCTGGCGAGCGCCTTCAGTGGCGCGTGCTCAAGGCTTTTGGGGCGCTGCCCACCGAGGCGCGGGCCCGGGAGATGAAGGCCAGGGATTACCTGTGGTGCGCCGCCAATCTGCTGCTGGACGGAGAGGAAGAGCTGGCACGGCTCTGCCCTGCCTGTCGGGAGGAGGCAGAGGAGGAGCGGTGCCCGGTGTGCGGAGCCAGGCGGCCGGACTGGGGGGAGAATCCCGGGTTCGACGCCGAGAGGTTCCGGGAGATGGGAGGTGAGGGCTCTTGACTGACTATCTGTATCAGGCGATGGAACAGGACCGGGAGGACCGGGAGGAGGCTGGGGTGGATCTGCTCGCCGGGGCCCTCCGGGAGCTCCCGGGAAAGCAAGAAGGCCCTGGAGAAACGGACGGAGTGAAGGCTTGGGGGCCGGAGGAGGAAGCGGCCGAAGGGCCGGTTTCCGGAACGGGCGCCAAAGAGTTCCGAAACGCGCGGAACGGAGCAGTGGACCGGGCTTTGGAGCCGGGAGAGGCGGTCCCGGGCACTTTCCTTACGGAGGAGCCGGAAGAGGGCCTTCAGGTCCGGGAAGCGGGTTCGGTCCTCCGGCCGGGGACGGAGGGAGCCTACACCTCCCGAGGAGGGGCCGTGGAGGGCCCTCAGGCGGTCTATCGGAGCCTGGTCCGATCGGAACAGGCGGCGGGGACCGTTCGTGGCCCGGGGCGGCGGCTCACGGTGAGCCTGCCTGAAGCCCCCGCCTCTGCCGGACTGGACCCCCAGGCACTGGACCGGGCCGTGGAGCGGGACGCGAGACGGTATGACGGGGGCTTTTGGCTCTATTAGGAGGGGATCGGATGAACTTGTCACCCATGCGGTATAAGAACTATGTGTGGCCCCACAATCCCAGGGTGTATACCATCGAATATGAGCGGAAGATGGGGGTGCACAAGGTGCCCTTCGGACTCTACCATCTGCAGGACCTGGGTCTTACCCGGAGAGTGATGAAGGGAGAGGGCGAGTTCGTGGGCCCGGGGGCCTACGATGAATTCAAGAAGCTGGCCACCGTGTTTTACAACGCCGGGCCGGGGGTGCTGGTCCACCCGATCTGGCAGGTCTCCAACGCCTACTTCGTCCAGCTCTCCCTGGAGCAGGAGCCCCGGCCGGACTATGTGCGCTATACCTTTACCTTCTGGGAGGGGTACGACGGCTATGCCGCCTACGTCCGCCAGGTCCAGGAGGCCGGGGCGGCGGAAAGTGCTGCCGCGGGCGGCGCCGGAAGTGCCGGCGGGGGAGGGCAGAGTGCAGCCCAGAAATCGGGGGAGGTCTGGCACACCGTGGTGAAGGGGGAGAGCCTGTGGCGCATCGCCGGGAAGTACGGCGTGGGCGTCAGCCAGGTGATCACCCTCAACCCCCAGATCAAGAACCCCAACCTCATCTATCCGGGAGAGAAGGTGCGGGTGAAGTGATGGAGGCGTGGCTGATCAGCTATGACGGGACCAGGCTGGTCCTGCCCCCCTTTACCGGCTTCCGGATCAAACGGACGGGGAGCGTACCCTGTGACAGCTTTGAGGGGATCTGCCCCTGGGACGGGGGAGTGGAGTCCCGCCTGTCCGACGCCGTCCGGCTCATTGTGGAGGAGGACGGGGCCCGGCGGTTCACCGGGGTGGTGGATGAGTACCAGCTCTCCTGGGGTCAGAGCGGCGGGGAGCTGTCGGTCTCCGGCCGGGGACTGGCGGCACTGCTGCTGGACAATGAGGCCAGGGGCCAGGACTATCAGGTGGCCACCTTGCAGGATATCCTGCGGGACCATGTGGCCCCCTACGGTATCGAGACCGCCTCGGCGGGACGGCTGCCGGCAGTGCCGGGATTTTCGGTGGAGACCGGATCCAGCGAGTGGAAGGTGCTTTACAGCTTTGCCCGGTACCACGGGGGCGTGGAGCCCCGGTTCGATGTGTACGGCCGGCTTTCGGTGTCCGCAGAGGGGAGCGGCCGGGAGGTGGCCCTGGACGGGGTTTGTGGGCCCACCTCTATTCTCTGGCGGGACAAGCGCTACGGGGTGTGCTCCGAGGTACTGGTGCTGGACCGGGGGAGCCTGACACCTCAGCGGGTGGTGAATCAGGAGTTTGCCCAAAAGGGCGGAGCCTGCCGACGGGTGATCACCATGCCGGGGAAGAGCGCCTATCAGGCCATGCGCTACTCCGGGCAGTTCCAACTGGACCGCTCCTATGAAGAGCGGCTGCGGCTGGAGGTCACCGTGCCGGGAAACTGGCTGTGCGAGCCGGGGGACCGGGTGCATGTGAACCTGAAGCAGCCCCGGATCTCCGGGGTGTGGAAGGCCCTGGAGGTGGAAAATGTGCTGGATGACACCGGACGGTGGGTCCGGCTGACCTTGGGCTGAGGAGGCGGAGAGATGTTTTTATCAAGACGAGAGCGGGCTGCCAAGGCCCCTGCCGGGGCCGTCACCGGTCCGGTGACGGTGGCCGGCGGGAAGCTGGGAGCCTGGCTGGAGGGAGAACGGCGGGGGATCGCCCTCTACGGCCCCGGCGGGTATTGCTGGGCTCCCCGGACGGGGGAGGAGCTGCTGGTGCTCAAGGCCGGGGAGAGCGGGGAGAAGCCCTGCGCTCTGGGGGTCCCCACCCCCGACCTGGACCTGCGTCCCGGCGAGGTGGTCATCTCCGCCGGGGAGGCGGCCATCCGCATCTCCCCCAAGGGGGATGTGGCGGTGACCGGGATCTTTACGGTCAACGGCACCGTGGTGGGCCCGCTGCCCGAGAAGGAAGAGGAGGAGTCGTAATGGCGCTGATCCTGCGGGAGGGGGACTATGTCCCCGATGGCAAGGGGGGCTTTCAGAGTGCCCAGGGCGCCCAGGAGGTGCTGGAGCGGGCCCTGTGGAAGCTGACGGTGCGGCGGGGGAGCTTCCCCTTCCTGCCCGAACTGGGCAGCCAGCTCCACCTGCTGGGTCGGGCTGCCCCCGCCCAGCGGCAGGCCCTGGCCGAGCAGTATGTGGTCCAGGCCCTGGCCGATGAGGAGCTCACCGTCACCGGAGTGGAGCTCTGCCAGGAAGGGGAGCAGGGAAGTCTCACCGTCTCCCTGGACTGGCAGGGGCAGAGCCTGGAGCTGACGGTGGGGTTGGGAGGTTTGACATGAAGACCATTGAGGAGATCTATGACGAGATGCTGGGGGTCTTTCGCCGGGAGACCGGGGCGGAGGCCTCGGCGGTGAGCGACCTGTCGGTGAAGCTCTACGCCGTGGCCGCCCAGGTATACGCCCTCTACGTCCAGGGGGAGTGGCTGTCCCGGCAGGCCTTTCCCCAGACGGCGGCGGGGGAGTACCTGGAACGCCACGCCCAGCTTCGGGGCCTTGCCCGGCGGGAGGCGGTGAAGGCCAAGGGGGCCATCCGCTTTTCGGTGGATGCCGCCGCCACGGCCGATCTGACCATCCCCGCCGGGACGGTGTGCGCCACGGCGGGGATGGTGCGCTTTGAGACCGTTCAGGACGCGGTCCTGAAGGCGGGGGAGACCGCCGTGGACGTTCCCGCCCAGGCGGCAGAGCCGGGGGCGGCGGGAAATGTGCCCAAGGGCTCTGTGCTGGCTATGGCGGTGGCCCCGGTGGGGGTGAGCCGATGCGTGAATCCCGATGCCTTCACCGGCGGGGCCGACGCTGAGGATGACGAGACCCTGCGGGAGCGGGTGCTGGAGACCTACCGCCGGATGCCCAACGGGGCCAACGCCGCCTTCTATGAACAGGGGGCCCTGTCCTTCGACCAGGTGTGCGCCTGCACCGTCCTGCCCCGGAACCGGGGCAGGGGGACGGTGGACGTGGTGGTCTCCACCCTGGCGGGGCAGCCCGACGAGGCCCTGTTGGCCGAGCTGACCGCATACTTCCAGGCCCGGCGGGAGATCGCCGTGGACGTGCAGGTCCTGGCCCCCACCGCCAAGGTGGTGGACGTGGCAGTCGCGGTCACGCCGGCGGAGGGATATGACGCCCAGGCGGTGCGCTCCGCTGTGGAGGGGGCCGTGAGGGCCTGGTTCTCGGGCAAGCGGCTGGGCCGCGACGTGCTCACCGCCGAGCTGGGCGGACTCATCTTCTCCACGGCCGGGGTGGCCAACTGTAAGCTCACCGCCCCCGCCGCCGATGTGCCCATCGCCAAGGGAGAGCTGCCCACCCTGGGGAGCCTGACGGTGGAGGTGGGCGCATGACCACAGCAGCTCAGGCCCTTTGGGATCTGCTCAGGCCCCTGGGCCCCTATGGGAGCGGGGGCAAGTTCACCCTGGGGGAGCTGAAGAGCGAGGGCGCGGCTCTGGACGGCGCCGAGGGCGGGCTGACCGAACTGGAGCGGGAGGCCTTCCTGGACACGGCGGAGAGCTGGGGCCTGGAACGGCTGGAGAGCCTGCTCACCCGCCGCCCGGTGACCGAGACCCCCCAGGGCAAACGGCTGGCGCTGGCGGCCCTGCTGCGCATCAACGGCGACAGCTTCACCCTGGAGGCCCTCAACCGGAACCTCCGGGGGTGCGGGCTCAACGCCCTGGTCAGCGAGACCGGGGAGACCGGGGTGGTGGAGGTCTGCTTCCCCGACGTGGCAGGCATCCCCGACGGCTTTGAACAGCTGAAGAAGATCATTGAGGATATCCTCCCCGCCCATCTGGAGATCAGCTACAAGTTCTGGTACGCCACCTGGGCGCAGATCGAGGCCCGGTTCCCCACCTGGGGGGACCTGGAGGCCGCGGGGCCCACCTGGGAGGAGCTGGAGAAGCTGGTGAAGTAGGCGGAGCGGACAGAGAGATATAGCGTGTGGGACCCCTCCGGGCAGAGCCCGGAGGGGTCCCTTTTTGCCTTTTTTCACGTTGTGAAGTGGGAAAAAATGTGGTACAATCTGTGAAAACAGAAGGGAGCGGGAGGTGAGGCAAGTGGATCTGAGCACATCCCTTCAGACCTTTCCCGGCATCGGGCCGGTGAAGGCCAAGGCCCTGGCCAGGCTGGGGCTGGAGAACGTGGGGGACCTGCTGCGCTGGTACCCCCGGGATCACGAGGACCGCAGCCAGATCTACTCCCTGGCCGAGACCCCCGAGGAGCCCTGCTGTGTTCTGGCTATGGTGGCCGAGACGCCCCGGACCTCCTACATCCGCAAGGGGCTGAGCCTCACCAAGTGCCGCATCGTGGACGGCGCCGCCCAGGCCGAAGTCACCTTCTTCAACCAGGACTACGTCCGGGAGAGCCTGCGGCGGGGAGAGAGCTATATCTTCTACGGCCGGGTGGAGCGCTTCGGCAATCAGAAAAAGCTCACCAACCCGGTCTTCGAGCCGGAGGGAAAGGCCCGGTTCACCGGGCGCATCATGCCGGTCTACCCCCTGACGGCGGGCATCTCCAACAACCGCCTGGCCGGCATGGTCCTGCGGTGTGTGGAGGAGTGCGCCGGGCTCTTCCCCGATGAGCTCCCTCCCGGCCTCCGGCAGAGTTACACTCTGGCCTCGGAGGAGTACGCCATTCAGAACATCCACTTTCCCAAGGACTGGGAGGCTCTGGAGCTGGCCCGGCGGCGGCTGGCCTTTGAGGAGCTGTTCATCCTCTCCTGCGGCATGGCCTTCCTGCGCAAGCGCCGGGGGGCGGTGGAGGGCCGGCGATTCCCCCAAAGGGAGCCGGGAGACTTCCTGAAGCTGCTGCCCTTTTCCCCCACCGGGGCCCAGCGGCGGGCCATGGAGGAGATCGCCGCCGACCTCACCTCGGGCCGGCCCATGAACCGGCTGGTCCAGGGGGACGTGGGCTCGGGCAAGACGGCGGTGGCCGCCTTCGGGGCCTGGCTGGCCCACGAGGGGGGCGTCCAGTGCGCCATGATGGCCCCCACCGAGATCCTGGCCCGCCAGCACTACGAGACCCTGTCCGCCCTCCTGGAGCCGGCAGGGATCCGGGTGGGGCTCCTGGTGGGGAGCCTGAAGCCCAGCGAGAAGAAGGCGGTCCACCAGGCCCTGGCCCGGGGAGAGATCGACCTGGCGGTGGGCACCCACGCCCTCCTGTCGGCGGGGGTGGCCTATCAGGACCTGGGCCTGGTCATCACCGACGAGCAGCACCGCTTCGGGGTGGGCCAGCGTTCGGCCCTCTCGGCCAAGGCGGAGATCCCGCCCCACGTGCTGGTCATGTCGGCCACCCCCATTCCCCGGACCCTGGCTCTGCTCATCTACGGCGATCTGGACGTCACCGTCCTGGACGAGCTGCCCCCCGGCCGCACCCCGGTGGAGACCTACCTGGTGGGGGAGGACAAGCGGCAGCGGATGTACGGCTTTGTCCGCAAGCACGTGATGGAGGGCCGCCAGGTTTACATCATCTGTCCCGCCGTGGAGGAGGGGGAGGGGATGGACCTGAAGGCGGTCACCGCCTACGCCAAGGACCTGCAGGAGCGGGTCTTCCCCGACCTGCGGGTGGGCTTTGTCCACGGCAAGCTGAAAAGCGGGGAGAAGGAGGCGGTGATGAGCGCCTTCTCCGGCGGGACGCTGGACGTGCTGGTGTCCACCACCGTGGTGGAGGTGGGGGTGGACGTGCCCAACGCCACCCTGATGATCATCGAGAACGCCGACCGCTTCGGCCTTTCCCAGCTCCACCAGCTCCGGGGCCGGGTGGGCCGGGGGAAATGGCAGTCCACCTGCGTACTGGTCAGCTCCAACCGCGCCCCCGAGACCCGGGAGCGGATGAAGTACTTCTGCTCCACCACAGACGGCTTCAAGATCGCCGAAAAGGACCTGGAGCTCCGGGGACCCGGCGATTTCTTCGGGGCCCGGCAGCACGGCCTGCCCACTCTGAAGGCCGCCGACTTTGCCGGGGACACCCGCCTTCTGAAGGAGGCCCAGCAGGCCGCCGGCGAGGTCCTGGACGCCGACCCCGGCCTGGAAAAGCCGGAGAACCGCCCCCTCAAGGAAAAGATCCGCCGCCTCTTCGCCGAGGATGGGGATATCTTCAACTGAACCGGCGCAAAGGCCCCAAGCTGCGCGCCCGAGCGGAAATGTGGCAAGCCCGGCCGGGTCTGCCACATTTTTCTTGCAAAATCGGTAGAAATAAGATAGACTGAGAGGGAATTTCTTCCGGATTCAAACCAAATTGAGAGGGGAAAACAGGATGAAACAGAGACTTTTGGCCCTGCTCATGACCCTGACCCTGACGGCAGCCTTGCTGCCCACGACCTTGGCCGCCGGAGAACTGCCGGGGTACTACGGCGACCAGAGCCAGTGCAAAATGACCGTCCAGCAGGCCCGGACCTATGCTGAACTTCTCCAACAGGAAAACAACAAACTGAGAAGGGATGCATATAGCGGGACGACTCCTCGGGGGTATGCGGCCCTGGTGGATACGGGCAGCGGGATGCCGGCTCTGATCTGGCTGGGTGTAATAGAAGAATTCGACTTGTGCGATGTGATGACGTGCAGTCTGTGGCAGTTCCAGAGTGGCAAGTTGGTCCTGGCTCAAAATCCGTATATTAGTGAATATGATGACTATCAGTATGACGACTATTGTGGAATCAGGATTTACGACGACCGCATCCTTCTGGACACCAGCGCCGACATGTCGGCGAGCGCTGTGGTATATCCCTATGAAAATGGGCTTATTGCCATGGATAAAGCCACCAAGGGTTCGGATATGGGTGGGATAGAAAATGTTCCTTGCAGAGTTGACGGGAAGACAGTCTCCGATGCGGTCTATTCCCAGTGGAGAAAAACCTGGATAAGGGAGGATGCGCCCCTCTGTGGGGCTAAGTGTTATACAGATGCTGAGGTCTCCGGCTTTGCCGACGCCGCCGCCATGGTGACCGCCCTGAACGCTTACCAGGGCCCCGCCAACACTGCCTATGCTTCCACCCAGTCGGTGAACATCGACGGGAAGGCGGTCACCTTCCAGATGTACGCCCTGAAAAACGAGGCGGGGAACCTCACCAACTACGTGAAGGTCCGGGACCTGGCCGCCGCCCTGGACGGCACCAAGGCCCAGTTCAACGTGGGCTGGAACGGCGCGGTGAACATCGAGACCGGGAAGCCCTACACCACCCGGAACGGCCAGGAGGGCAAGACCCCCTACTCCGGGGACCGGGCCTATCAGAAGAATTCCGCCGTCACCAATGTCAACGGAGCGGCTGCGGACCTCCAGGCCTTCGTCCTCACCGACGACAACGGCGGCCAGTCCACCTACTACAAGCTCCGTGACCTGGGCCGGGCCCTGGGGTTCAACGTGGGCTGGAACGCCAAGGGCGTGTTCCTCGAGACCGATAAGCCCTACACCGATGCTGACTGAACAGGGAAAACAGCGCAAAGAGCGCCCCGGCGGCACTGCCGCCGGGGCGCTCTTTCTGTACCTCAGAAATACGTTCCCACCGCTGTCATCTTCTTGTCCAGGTCCTCCCGATAGAGGTCATCGGTGGGGTCCAGGGAGTTGAAGCACACCCCGTCGGACCCGGCCTTGCCGGTGGAGTGGATGTACCTGCCGTCCCCGATATACATGGCCACGTGGCCGGGGAAGAAGAGCAGGTCGCCGGGTTTCATCGACCCGCGGGGGATCTCCCGCAGGGGGAACCCCTCCTTGATGGAGGCGTCCCGCCAGATGACGATGCCGTTGAGAAGGTAGCTCATGCTCACCAGTCCCGAGCAGTCGATGCCCAGAGGGGTCTTGCCCCCCCAGCGGTACTGGGTGCGGGCATAGAGCATAGCGGTATCCACCAGCCGCTGCCGCAGCGCTTTCTCGGGCAGGTCGATGGGAGAATCGTAGTAGGTGTCCAGCCAGCTTGCGCGGACGTAGCCCTCGCTGCCGTCCACCAAAGTGACTGCCTGCCAGCCGGTGGGCTCCCCGGTCTCCGGGCCCGCCTCGGGGGCCTCGGTCACCGCCACCACCGCGCCCAAAGGCAGGGTGATGAAGGGCCAGGACTGGACCTTGGGGGCGGCCATCACGTCGCAAAAGCTCTTGTGGAGGACCACTTTTTTGGGCAGGGCGGCCCATTCCTCCGCGGTCTCATCGCCGATGGCCAGGCAGGCCACCGGGGCGTACCCCTCGTAGCGGTAGTGGGTGCGGACCTTCCAATAGCCCGGGGTGGTCTGCTCCAGCACCTCCACCACCATGCCGTAGAGGGCCTCGTCGGCCAGCTCGCAGTTGCTCCGGGGCTGGCTCATCAGGGGGCAGATGGGGGAATTCACCACGGCCTTCACGGGAGCACCTCCAGGGTCTGCTTGTCGGCGTCCAGCACGGCGGTGGCCCCCAGGGGCAAGGACATGGTGGGCAGAGAGTGGCCGCAGGCCAACCCCGAGAGCACCGGCACCCCGGCGGGAAGGACCACCTCCCGGACGATCTCGTCAATGGTCAGGGTCCGCTCCGGGCGCTCCGGGACGCAGTCGGTCCAGTAGCCCAGCAGGACGCCGGCGCAGTCCTCAAACTTCCCGGCGTTGCGGAGCTGGGTGAGCATGTCGTCCAGGCGGTAGGTCTTCTCGTCCACGTCCTCCAGGAAGAGGATCTTCCCCCGGGTGTCGATCTCCCAGGGGGTGCCCAGGCTGTCCCGGACCAGGGAGAGATTGCCGCCGCACAGGGGCCCCTTGGCCTTGCCGCCCTGGAGAGTCTCCACCCCCTGGCCCATGGGCATGGGTCCGGTGAGGGCCCCGAAGAGGGCGCGGCGGAGGTAGGTCATGGTGAACTCGTCCACCGGCTTATAGTACTCGGTGGAGGGCATGGGGGTCTGGTAGGTCACCAGCCGGCAGAGCTGGTTAAGGGCGATGTGGAGGGCGGTGACGTCGGAGTACCCGCACAGGAGCTTGGGGTGGCGGGCGATTTCCCGCCAGTTCAGCAGAGGCAGCAGCCGTCCGGCGCCGTAGCCCCCCCGGATGCACAGGATGCCCTTGATGTCCGGGTCGGCGAAGGCGTCCTGGAGCTCCTTGGCCCGCTGTCCGTCATCGGCGGCAAAGTAACCGTGGCGGTTGGCGTAATAGCAGGAGGGGTAGACCACAGGCTCCAGGCCCAGGGTCCTGACGGCGGCCACGGCGGGTTCCAGACGTTCCTCCGGCACGGCGGAGGAGGCGCACAGCAGGGCCACCTTGGCCCCGGGGAAGAGAGATTGGGGAGTCAGCATCATAAAACCTCGATTCCAAAGAGAACTGGCAAGGGCCGATGTCCTCATCGGCCCGCCGTGTGGTACTATGTTTGGCGGGCGGCTGGGGACAGCCGCCCCTGCGATCTTTGCCAACGGACGAAAGACTTATTGCCCCAGCACCTTCCGGTACTGGTCCAGCTCCCGCCGTGAGCCCCGGACGAAGTGGCCGGGTTCCAGCTCCTCCCAGAGGGGCGGGTCCGTCTCACTGTATTGGTGGACGGAGGGGTCGTAGACCAACAGCTTCTTGTTCCGCTCTCCGATGGGGTCGGGCATGGGGATGGCGGAGAGGAGGGAGCGGGTGTAGGGGTGGAGGGGATGGGCGAAGAGCTTCTCGCTGCCGGAGAGCTCCATGAGCTTGCCCTTGTAGATGACCCCGATACGGTCGGAGATGAACCGGACCACCGACAGGTCGTGGGCGATGAAGAGATAGGTCAGCCCCCGGTCCTTCTGGAGGGCGGACATGAGGTTGAGCACCTGGGCCCGGATGGACACATCCAGGGCGGAGATGGGCTCGTCGGCGATGATGAACTCCGGTTCCATCACCAGGGCCCGGGCGATGCCGATGCGCTGGCGCTGGCCGCCGGAGAACTCGTGGGGGAAGCGGGAGGCGAACTCGGGGAGCAGCCCCACGCTCTCCAGGGCGGCGGCCACCTTCTCCCGGCGCTCTTCCTCGGGCAGGCCGGCGTGGAGGGCGTAGAGCCCCTCGGAGACGATGTAGTCCACCTTGGCCCGCTCGTTGAGGGAGGCCATGGGGTCCTGGAAGATCATCTGGATGTCGTGGATGACCTGACGGTCCAGCTCCCGGCTGACCTTTCCCGAGATGACCTGGCCCTTGTAGATGACCTGGCCTCCCGAGACCGGGTTGACCCGGATGATGGCCCGGCCGATGGTGGTCTTGCCCGAGCCGGACTCTCCCACCAGGCCGAAGGTCTCCCCCTTGTAGATGTCAAAGGAGACCCCGTCCACCGCCGTGAAGGGGTGGCGGCGGTTGCCGAAGGTGACCTTCAGGTCCCTGACCTCCAGCAGCTTTTCCCGTGTCTCAGGCATAGCTCTTCCCTCCCTGTTCCCGGAGATGGCGGATGTGCTCGGGGGGCTCCACCTTGGGGGCCCTGGGGTCCAGCAGCCAGGTCCGGGCCTTGTGGGTGGGGCTCACGTCAAAGAAGGGGGGCCGCTCTACGAAGTCGATGTTCAGCGCCTGGGGGTTCCGGGGGGCGAAGGCGTCCCCGTGGACCTCGTAGAAAAGGTTGGGGGGCGTGCCCTTGATGGAGTAGAGCTCCTGGCCCTTCACCCCCAACTGGGGCAGGGAGGACAGCAAGGCCCAGGTGTAGGGGTGCTTGGGGTCGTAGAAGACCTCCTCGCACTTTCCCACCTCGATGATATCCCCGGCGTACATCACCGCGATGCGGTCGGCCACATTGGCCACCACACCCAGATCGTGGGTGATGTAGATGGTGGTCAGCTCCAGCTTCCTCTGGAGCTGCTTGATGAGGTCCAGGATCTGGGCCTGGATGGTCACGTCCAGGGCGGTGGTGGGCTCGTCGCAGATGAGTACCTTGGGCCGGCAGGCCACGGCGATGGCGATGACCACCCGCTGGCGCATGCCGCCGGAGAACTCATGGGGGTACTGCTTATACCGCCGCTCCACATCGTCGATGCCCACGGCGGCCAGGGCCTCCAGGGCGGCCTGTTTGGCCGCCTCTCCCCGCAGACCCTGGTGGAGGACCACCGCCTCTTCGATCTGGTCCCCCACGGTCTTCAGGGGGTTGAGGGAGGTCATGGGGTCCTGCATGACCATGGCGATCTCCTTGCCCCGGATGGTCAGCCACTCCTTCTCGGTGGTGAAGGCGGCCAGGTCCTTGCCCTCGTACCAGATGTGGCCCCCGGCGATGGTGCCGTTGGCGTCCAGCAGGCCCATGGCCGACTTGGTGAACACGCTCTTGCCCGAGCCGGACTCCCCCACGATGGCCAGGGACTCCCCCCGGTACACGTCCAAAGAGACCCCCCGGATGGCCTTGAGCACCTGTCCCCGGAGGGTAAAGCGGATGTCCAGGTCCTGGAAGGAGAGAATGATATCATTTTCATGAGGCATGGGGCGGGACCTCCTTTTGGAAAGCACCACTTATATGGGAGGTGCGGAGCATATGGAAGTTTTCTTTGCTGACTTTCTTTTTCAAAAGAAAGTTAGTTTACATGGTTCTTGGGGTCGGCGGCGTCGGCGAAGGAGTTGCCGATGATGTAGAAGGAGATGGTGATGGTGGCCAGGATGATCACCGGGATGAAGAGCTGATAGCGCAGAGCCGCCTCGCTCATCACCTTCCGGCCGGCCTCCACCAGAGTGCCCAGGGTGGGAGTCTCCAGGGGCACGCCCAGGGAGATGTAGGTGAGGAAGACCTCGTTGTTGATGGCCGCCGGGATGGCCAGGGCCATGCGCATGGTGATGATGCTCACCAGGTAGGGCAGCAGGTTCTTGCGGATGATCCGCCAGGTGGAGGTGCCCAGGCACCGGGAGGCCAGGTTGTAGTCCCGGTCCCGGATGATCACCACCTGGTTGCGCACGAACCGGGCGGTGGAGAGCCAGGAGGTGAGACACATGGCGAAGATCATGGTGCTGATGCCGGGACGGAGGATGTAGGAGATGATGATGGCCACCAGGGTCTGGGGCACGTTGTCAAAGACGTTGTAGAGCTCGGTGAAGAAGAAGTCCAGTTTGCGCACATAGCCCCACAGCACCCCCACCAGGATGCCCAGCAGGGCGTCCACGCAGGCCACGGCGAAGCCGATGAACAGGCTGTTCCGGGTGCCCTGCCAGATCTGGCTCCACAGGTCCTGGCCGATGACGTTGGTGCCGAACCAGAACTCCTTACAGGGCTTGATGTCCTTGGCCAGGTCGGTCTTCACCACCACGTTGCCCTCCGCGTCCACCTTGGGCTGGCGGGTGAACAGGTCCAGCACCACCTGCTCGGAGTGGTAGATGGTGTTGGGCTCCTTGTCATAGGGAAGCAGCGGCTCCACGAAGGTGAACAGGAGCATGATGACGATGACCCACAAAAAGAACATGGATACCTTGTTTTTCCGGAAGGCCCGGAGGGTGGAGCGCCAGTAGGAGTAGCCCGAGTAGCCCCCCCGCTCTCCGGCGTCGGGGTCGTAGGGGGCGAACTGGAACAGCTCCTCCTCGGTGAATTCCCGCCTGACCTGGCTTTCCAGACTGTCCGCCAGCTTCTGGGTCTTGCTGTCCTTCAAACGGAACACGGCCATTACCGCCCACCTTCTTTCTTGCCCAGGGTGATCCGGGGATCGAGAAGGGCCATGAGGATGTCGCCCACCAGCAGTCCCAGGATGGAGATGGCGGCGTAGATGAGCACCAGGGCCTGGACCAGGGTGTTGTCCTGGAGCTGGATGGCCTGGACCAGCAGCCCGCCCATGCCGGGGATGGAATAGAGGCTCTCCACGTAGAGGGAGCCCATGAGGGTGAGGATCACCGAGGTGGGGATGAACTGCGCCAGGGGCACGAAGGCGTTGCGGAACACGTGCCGCCGGGAGATCTGGGCCGAGGGGACCCCCTTGGCCCGGGCCAGCTTCACATAGTCCTTGTTGGACTCGTCCACCATGTACCGCCGCAGCCACATGGCATAGTAGGCGATGTTGCCCAGGGACAGGGAGAAGATGGGCAAAAGCCAGGTGATGGGCTTCCCGGCGGAGAAGAACATCTCAAAGCCGGGGAGCTGGCTGCCGTAGAACTGGATGAGCAGATGGTAGATGGCCGAGGGGATGGCCTGGATGATGACCACGAATACGGTGCCGAAGCGGTCCAGGATCTTCCACTTGGAGCTGGCCGAGCGGGCCATGAGGATGCCCAGGGGCAGGCCCAGGAGCAGGGCGATGCCCAGGGCCGCCATGCCCAGGGCCAGGGACAGGGGCATCTTCCCGGCGATGATGGTCATCACGTCCACGCCCACCCGGTACTTGTGGGACTCCCCCCAGTTGCCCCGGGCTACCCCTTGCCAGAAGTGGAGCATCTGCACGGGCAGCGGGTCCTTGAGCCCCAGCTGCTGCAGGCCCACCTGGATCTGGGTGGTGGTCATCTTCTCGTAGTTCTGGAAGTAGCCTTCGATGGGCATCAGCCGCAGGAGAGAGAAGACGATGGTGATGATGATAAGCAGCGTCAGCAGGGAGCGCAGAAGACGCTTGCCGATGTATTTCGCCATAGTGGGACCTCCTTTGCCGGGGGTGGTTGCGCGCTCAAACACGCCCGCAGGGGCGGGCGCGTTTCAACGCGCAAATAAGCGGGGAGGGAAGGCGGCTTCCGCCGCCTTCCCCTTTCCCCATTTTCATGGTTTGACTCTGCTTATTGGCCGGCGGCCTCCAGGGCCTTCACCCGGTCGGCCTGCCAGGTCTCGTTCTCGGCGGCGAACTTCTGCATGTTCATGGGCTCCTCCAGCAGCTCCTGGTACTTATAGCGCTGAAGGGCCAGGCCGTAGGGGGCGTACTCGCCCTGGAAGCAGTTCAGGCGGGTGGCCACATAGCCCGAGAAGGAGATGGAGTAGGGGATGACCACGGCGTGCTCGATGAGGAAGGCCTCGGCCTCGGCGAAGGCGGTGTACCGGGCCTCATCGTCGGTGGTGATGGCCTTGGCGGCGTCCTGGAGCGCAAAGTACTCGTCGATGAGGGCGGCCGTCTCGGCGCTCTTGTGGTCGCAGGTGTCCTCGCCCATGGTGCGGGAGGAGTCCTGATACATGAAGTTATAGCTGTTGTCCCGGCTCATGGGATCGGTCCAGGTCTGGGGGTCGGCGTAGTCGGCGCCCCAGTTGCACTTCATCAGGGCGAAGTCGCCGGCGCGGCGGACAGCGCCCAGGAAGCCGGTGGAGGGGCCGGCCTCCACGATGATGTCGATGTAGTCGGTGCCCAGGGCGCCCTCCAGCTGCTGCTCCACTACCTGGCACTCCTTGTCCCAGTTGGTGGTGGAGGGGTTATAGCGCATGTAGACCTTCACGGGGAAGGTGGCGCCGGCGGCGGTGAGCTCCTCCACAGCCTTGGCCTTGTACTCCAGAGCGGCATCCACGTCAAAGCTGTCCCCGTCGGAGATGGCCTTCAGGGCGGGATACTGGGTGAAGTCCACGCCCTCGGCCGAGGCAAAGGTGGCGGGGGTGATGGTGTTGTTCACCAGGGTCTCGGGGCTCTGGGGATCCTGGACGGACAGGGCGCCCACCCGGTCCAGAGCGTGCATGATGGACTGGCGGAAGTTCTCGTTGTTCACCGCGATGGTCCAGTTGTCGGGCTCATAGTCCTTGGCGAACCGGGGCTCGAAGTTGAACACGTAGAAGTAGGAGTAGCTCACGTTGGGACGGCTGGGGGAGATCATCTCGTACTTGGCGTCGTCGGTGAGCCAGGAGGTGAGCAGAGAGGCGTCCAGCTCGGCGTAGTCCACCTCGCCCCGGACGAACTGCTCGGGCCCCAGGGTGCCGGCGGTGGAGTTATAGCGCAGCTCCAGCTTGTCGAGCTTCACATTGTCCTTGTCCCAGTAGGTGGGGTTCTTCACCAGGGTGCGGTGGTCCTGGGGAGCGAACTCGGCCATGAGGAAGGCACCGTTGTAGAGGATGGTGTCCGGGCCGGTGGCGGCGCCGAAGTCCTTTCCCTTCTCCTCCAGGAAGGGCTTGTAGACCGGCATATAGCTGGAATAGCTCAGCACGGAGGGGAAGTAGGAGCAGGGATTCTCCATGGTGTAGACCAGGGTGTAGTCGTCGGTGGCCTTCACACCCACGTCCTCCCACTTCACCTCGTCCACGGGCTCGATGACGTTGCCCTCGCCGTCCAGCTTCACGGGGTTGCCCGCCTCGTCGGTGCCGTCGGTGGCGGTCTCCAGAGCCAGCTGGTAGGCGGTCCACTCATAGTACCCCTGGGCGTTCTTCACGATGCCGTCGTACATGTACTGGTTGGCCGCCTCGTTGACGGCGGTGTTGGAGTACTCGGCGGCGGTGACCCAGTCGTTGGCGGTGACGTCGGCCACCTCATTGCCCTGGTAGTCCACCCACTTCACGCCCTTGCGAATGTGGAAGGTCCATTCCGTGTTGTCCTCGTTGGCCTCCCAGGACTCGGCCAGAGAGGGGATCATCACGCCGTAGTTGTCGTACTCCACCAGGCAGTCCACGCAGTTGGCGGACATCTGGAGGTCGTTGGTGTTGCCGGTGTAGAGGTAGTTGAAGGTGGTGACCTCGCTGGCGTAGAGCTGGCGGTACACCGCCTCGCCGTTCTCCTGAGCCGGCGCGGACTCGACGGGGGCCGACTCGGCCGCGGGAGCCGAGGCCGTGGGTGTGGGTTCCTTCTCCCCGCAGGCTGCCAGGGACAGAGCCATGGCGGCGCTCAGGGACAGAGCGATGAGCCTTTTCCATGTTTTCATAGGGGTGGTCCTTCTTTCCTTTTAGAGTAGTGGGACCGCACCTCATTGTACGGTACCTATCATCACCGCCGCAGCGGAAATGAACGAATTTACTGCCAGTTCCCGCAGGGCACGTCGCCCACGCCGATGCCGGGCAGGTCGGTCATGGCGATGGAGGGCCCGTCGAACACCGGCCCGCCGGAGTAGGGGTCCACCGAGCACAAACTGGGCCCGTCCAGGTCGGCCCGGGTGATGATGCCCCTGGCGGCGCACAGGTGGGCGGCGGCCGAGACCGAGAGCTTGCTCTCCAGCATGCACCCGATCATGCACTCCACCCCGGCCTTTTCCGCCAGATCGCAAATCTTCAGGGCCTGGTAGATGCCCCCGGTCTTCATCAGCTTGATGTTGATGAGGTCGGCGGCGTGCTCGTCGATGAGCCGGGCGGCGTCCTGGGGGGAGAAGACCGCCTCGTCGGCCAGGATGGGGGTGTCCACCGCTTGGGTGACGGCCTTGAGCCCATCGAAATCGGCGGCCTTCACCGGCTGTTCCACCAGCTCGATGTCCAGCCCATTGTCCTCCATGGCCCGGATGATGGACACGCTCTCCTGAGCGCTCCAGCCCTGGTTGGCGTCCACCCGGAGCTTCACCCCGGGCCCCACGGCGGCGCGGATGGCAGCCATGCGCGCCACATCGGCCATGCCCTCCTTGCCCACCTTGATCTTGAGGATGCCGAAGCCCCGCTCCACGGCCTCCAGGGCATCCCGCACCATCTCCTCCGTGGGGTTGACCGAGATGGTCAGGTCGGTCTCAAAGCGCTCCCTGGCCCCGCCCAGGAGCCGGTAGAGGGGCTTGCCCTGGGCCTTGCCCCACAGGTCGTAGAGGGCCATGTCCACGGCGGCCTTGGGGGTGGAGTTGTGGACCAGGCAGGCGTCCAGCTTCTCCATCACAGCCTCCAGGTCGTCCAGGTCCATGCCCAGGATAGCGGGCTTGATGAAGTCGTGTACGGCGCAGAGGATGGAGCCCACCGTGTCCCCGGTGATGACGGCGGTGGGGGGCGCCTCGCCGTAGCCCACGCTGCCGTCCTCGGCGATGACCTTCACCACAATGTCCTCCAGCCGCTCCACGGTGCGCAGAGCGGTCTTGAAGGGATGGGTCAGGGGCAGGGAGATGGTCCCCGTCTGAATATCCACGATGCGCATGCCGTCACCCCCTGAATAAACGAACGCGGGCGCTTTTCTCCGAAAAGCGCCCGTGAATGAAAAAGCAATATAGAGGAATACCGCTTTGACAGACCCGGATAGCGCTCCACAAAAGGCTGTGGCAGTCCGGCGGGTCTTTCCCGACGGCCCAGGCAGACCCCGGCAGGCACCGGCGCCCCCCTCGGCGGCGCTCCCTTTCTCCCACGGCGGCTGTCCTGGCCTTGCAGTGGGATACTGATGAGAACCGCACCTCTATCAGGTATCTTGATTAAGGACTATGGTATCATAGAACCTGCAAGCTGTCAAGGAAAAACTTGCAAAATGGGACAGGCTGTGGTATAGTCCTATTTATAGGACCCTTCTCATGCTAAACTGATGCCGGAAAGGGGGAAAGACCCATGTCAAAACAGAGCAATCAGAAGCTGAAGCTTCTCATCCTTCAGGACCTTCTCCTGCGCCGGGGGGACGAGGAGCACCCCATCCCCACCCAGGAGCTCATCGACGAGCTCGCCCGCTCCGACGTGGCTGCCGAGCGCAAGAGCATTTACAGCGATATGGAGACCCTGCGCCAGTTCGGCCTGGACGTGCAGTTCAAAAAGGGGAAGCCCTCAGGCTGGTTCGTGGGGGAGCGGGACTTCCAGCTCCCCGAGCTCAAGCTCCTGGTGGACGCGGTGCAGTCCTCCCGGTTCATCTCCCGGAAAAAGAGCGCCCAGCTCATCGGCAAGCTGGAGGGCCTGGCCTCCTCCTGGCAGGCGGGGCAGCTCCAGCGCCAGGTCTATGTGGACGAGCGGGCCAAGACGGTGAACGAGGAGGTCTATTACGCCGTGGACGCCCTCCACTCCGCCATCGCCCAGAACCGGGCGGTGACCTTCCGCTACTTCGACTACGATGTGCGGAAAGAGAAGATCTACCGCCGGGAGGGAAAGCGCTACGCCGTGTCTCCCTACGGCCTCATCTGGGGGGACGAGAACTTCTACTACCTGGTGGGTTGGGATCACACCAAGGGGGAGCTGCGCCACTACCGGGTGGACCGCATGGCCGGCCTGGAGGTCACCACCCTTCCCCGCCTGGGGGACGAGAGCTGCAAGGATTTCAACCTGGCCGAGTACGGCCGGAAGCACTTCAACATGTTCTCCGGCCGGGAGGCTCCCATCCGTCTGGTGTGCGAGGACCGCTTTGTCAACGTGATGCTGGACCGCTTCGGCCGGGACGTGATGCTCATTCCCGAGGAGGACGGCCGCTTTGCCCTCACGGTGCGGGCCGTGGCCTCCCCTCAGTTCTACGGCTGGCTCTTTGGCCTGGGTCCCGGGGTCCGGCTCACCTCTCCCGCCTGGGCGGTGGAGGAATACCAGCAAATGCTCCGCACCGCCCTGGACCAGCCGGCTTCGGCCCAGTCCTGAATCTCTCATATATACCTCACAGCGGGCCGGTGTCCTCACCGGCCCGCTGCTGTACTGTATATGCAGGGACGGGCCTCCGCTTCCCCCATCCCGCCGGGAGCAGGGCGCCCTGGGGGCCGCTTATTCCCAGCCCTTCCATACCTCCGGCTGATACCCCACCGTGGCCTGCCGGCCGTTGCGCACCACCGGGGTCCTGATGAGCCGGGGATCCTCAAAGAGCTTTTCCAGCTTGTCGGCGTCGTAGGCCAGGTACTTGAGCAAGGCGGCGTCGGGGTTTTTCCAGTCGATGAGCTCCTCCAGCCCCACCGCCCGGACCACGCTCTGGAGCTCTCCCTTGCTCATGCCGTAGCGGAGGATGTCCACCCCCTGGAACTTCACCCGCCGCTCCTTGAAATACCGCTCCGCCTTCTTGGTGTCGAAGCACTTGGACTTGCCGAAGATCTGAATGTTCATCCTGTCACACCGTCCTTTTCCCCTACTTTACCCGACTTTGCCCGTTTTGTAAAGGAAAAAAGGGCCCGGCCCGGAAAGATCCCGCCCCCGGCGGCGCCGGAACGCTGCCGGGATAAGACGCCGCCCAGCCGCTCATACTAAGCACCACAAGAAAAAAGGTGGTGCTTTTTATGAAAGCGGTGATCTTGGCGGGGGGCGAGGGCAGCCGGCTGCGTCCCCTGACCCTGGGCCGCCCCAAGCCCATGACCCCCTTGCTGGACAAGCCGGTGCTGGGCCATCTCCTGGACCTGCTCCGCCGCCACGGCGTCACCGACGTGGCCCTCACCCTCCGCTGCCTCCCCGCCGCCATCACCGACCACTTCGGGGACGGCGCCGGATACGGGGTGAAACTCACCTACTTCCTGGAGGACGAGCCCCTGGGCACCGCCGGCGGAGTGAAGCGCTGCGCCGCCTTCCTGGGGGAGGAGGACTTCCTGGTCCTCAGCGGGGACGCGGTCACCGACCTGGACCTCACCGCCCTGGCCCGGAAGCACCGCTCCGCCGGGGCGGTGGCCTCCCTGGCCCTGGCCCGCCGGCGGGAGAGCACCGAGTACGGCCTGGTCCACCTGGACCCCCGGGGCCGGGTGCTGGGCTTCACCGAGAAGCCCGGGTGGGGCGAGGTGGACACCGAGCTGGTGAACACCGGCATCTACCTCCTCTCCCCCCGGGTCCTGGACCTGATCCCGGAGGGAGAAAACCGGGACTTTGCCAGGGATATTTTTCCAACCCTCCTGGAGCGGGGGGAGCTCCTGTGCGGCTGGGAGCTGCCGGGTTACTGGAAGGATATGGGAAATTGCAGAGACTATCTGGAGTGCGTTTTTGACGCTCTGGAGAACAAGATCAGGGGGGTAGAGGTCCCAAATGACCCCATAGAGACCTCACATTTCTCCGGGCAGGAAAGAAACGGAAAAGTTCCTGAAAACGGGAACAGCGCAGGAAAATCTGACGATATTCAGACGACAGATCTCCAAAAAGCGAAAATTGTACCGCCCTGCTGGATTGCCCCGGGGGTCCGGATCGCCCCCGGGGCCACCGTGGGCCCCTACGCTGTTCTGGACGCCGGGACCACCGTGGAGACCGGCGCGGTGGTGGAGCGCTCCGTCCTCCTGGGCGCCGCCGTGGGGGAGGGGGCCGAGGTCTCGGGAGCCCTACTGTGCCAAGGGGTCCGGCTCCATCCCCGGGCCATGGCAGCCCCGGGGTCGGTGCTGGGCGAGGGGGTCATCGTGGGGGCCGACGCCCTGGTGGCCCCCGGGGTGAAACTCTGGCCCGGCCAGCGGGTGGCCGAAGGGGCCCGATGCACCGCCTCCCGGCTGTCCATGGGGACCCCGAAAGCCTTGCAGTTCAAGGCTTCCGGGGTTTTGACCGGCACGGTGGGCGAGGAGCTGACCCCCGAGGCCATGCTGGCCCTGGGGAGCCTGCTGGCCGCCGAGCTCCCCCGGGGCGGCTCCCCGCATGCCGCGGACCCCGCAAAGCCTTGGGAGACAAGGGCTTGCGGGAGCGGACAGGTGGCTGTGGGGTGGAGCGGGGGCGAGGCCGCCGCTCTGCTGGGCCGGGCCCTGGGGTGCGGAGCCTCGGCGGCCGGGGCCGCGGTGCTCTTCAGCGACGCCCCCACCCCTGCCGCCGGGGCCTGGCTGGGGGGGTATTACGGCCTCCAGGCCGCCCTTTTCGTCACCCAGGACGGGGACCGGGCCACGGTCCGGCTCACCGGGCCTGACGGCCTGCCCCCGGGGCGGGAGCGCCTGCGGAAGCTGGAGGGGGCCCTCCTCCGGGGAGAGAGCCGCCGCCCGGTGGGAGGCCGGGTGGGGGCCTTTGAGAGCGTCACCGGGGTGCGGAGCGCCTACGCGGCGGCGCGGGCCAGAGCGGCGGCGCTGCCGGGGGGCGGAGCCTTCGGCCTGCCGGTGGCGGTGCCCAGGGGGAGCGTGGAGAACGACCTCCTCGCCGCCGCCCTCACCACCCTGGGGTGCCACGTGCGCCGGGGACTGGAGCGGGGCAGGCCGGCCTTTTCCGCCGACTGGGGCGGGGAGCGGCTCACCGCCTGGGACGAGGAGGGCTGCCGGGTGGCCCCGGAGCGGCTGCTGGTGCTGCTGACCCTCATCGAATGTCAGAACGGCTCAGGGCAGGCGGCTCTGCCCCTGTGGGCCCCCACCGCCGCCGAGACGGTGGCCGAGGCCCACGGGGCCCGGCTGCTGCGGCTGGGCCGGGACAGGGGAGCGGAGGAGCTGTGGGCGGAGCAGCCCTGGTTCTGGGATGCCGCCGCCGGGGCCTGCCGGCTGTGCGCCCGGCTGGGCCGGACGGGGGAGACCCTGGCCGCCCTGGACGCCGCCGCCCCCAAATTTGCCGTGGCCCGGGGGGAGGTCCCCCTGCGCCGGGGCCGGGGGCGGGCCATGGAGACCCTGGGGCTCCGGGCGGGGCGGTATGTGCCCGCCGGGGCGGGGTGGGTGTGCCTCATCCCCTCCTCGGGGCGGGAGGCCCTCCACGTCATCGCCGAGGCGGCGGACATGGAGGCGGCCGCCGAGCTGTGCGGGGTGTTTGAGAAGAAGGTCCGCAGGGCGGACGAAGAGAAGGGCCCGGAGCGGTAAAGCTCCGGGCTCCCTTTATTTGGAAACTTCGATTTTGCGGCTCATTCAGATCATGGGGCTCCGGAATAGGGATATCCAAGATCCGGTGGACACATGGCACAAGGGGGTCGGAAAATTGGGGGTATACTTTTCCGGGAAGTTGTGGTATACTATCTTATCCATGTGCGCCGGGCGATGCTCCGCACAGACTGTTTTTGGCTTTCAGCGCCGGTGTGAGGCGCTTTGATCAAAGCAAGACCGGACAAGAGGAAAATGGCTCCCACTCCCCGGCGGTACAGGGCCGGGGTGCGGCGGGGCTCTGTTTTGGCGTGCCCGCACGCTCCTTTTGTCCCACGGACCAACCTGACCTGTAAGATTTGAAAAGGAGTGCAAAAGGCAACCAATGGCAGAAAAACTGAAAATCATCTCCCTGGGTGGACTCAACGAGATCGGCAAGAACATGACGGTCTACGAGTACGGAAACGACATCATCGTGGTGGACGCCGGCATGGGCTTCCCCGACAATGATATGTACGGCATCGACGTGGTCATCCCCGACTTTACCTACCTCATCCGCAACCGGGACAAGGTCCGGGGGGTGTTCATCACCCACGGCCACGAGGACCACATCGGCTCGCTGCCCTATTTCCTCCGGGAGCTCAACGTGCCGGTGTACGCCACCCGGATGTCGGCGGGGCTCATCAAGCTCAAGCTGGAGGAGCACCACCTGGCGGGCAAGACCCGGCTCATCACCTGCGAGGCGGGGGAGACCGTCCGGGCGGGGAAGTTCACCGTGGAGTTCATCCACGTCAACCACTCCATCGCCGACGCGGTGGCCTTCGCCATCAAGTGCCCGGCGGGGCTTTGCGTCCACACCGGCGACTTCAAGATCGACCCTACCCCGGTCTCCGGCGGCATGATCGACCTGGCCCGGCTGGGACAGCTGGGCCGGGAGGGGGTGCTGGCCCTGCTGTGCGACTCTACCAACGTGGAGCGGCCGGGGTACACCAAGAGCGAGAAGAGCGTGGGGGCCAGCTTTGACGCCCTGTTCCGGGGCTGCGACGAGCGGATCATCATCGCCACCTTCGCCTCCAACGTGGACCGCATCCAGCAGATCATCACGGTGGCGGAGAAGTACGGCCGGAAGGTGGCCATCACCGGCCGGAGCATGGAGAACGCCATCAAGGTCTCCACCGAGCTGGGGTACATGAGCATCCCCGCCGGGACCCTGGTGGACATCAACCAGATCAAGAGCCTGCCCAAGAACAAGGTGTGCATCGTCACCACCGGCAGCCAGGGGGAGACCATGTCGGCCATGACCCGGATGGCCTTCAATACCCACCGGCAGGTGGAGATCCAGGCCGGGGACCGGGTGATCTTCTCGGCCAGCGCCATCCCCGGCAACGAAAACGCCATCGGCAGCGTCATCAACGAGCTCTACCGCAAGGGAGCCGAGGTGGTCAACGAGCGGCAGGCCGAGCTCCATGTGTCGGGCCACGCCTGCCAGGACGAGCTGAAGATCATCCACGCCCTGCTCAGGCCCCGGTTCTTCATCCCCGTCCATGGGGAGCAGCGGATGCTGAAGACCCACGCCAAGCTGGCCCAGGAGATGGGCATGGACCCCAGGAACATCGTCATCTCGGACATCGGCAAGGTCATCGAGCTGAGCCAGAACGGGGTGAAGCTCAGCGGCACCGTGCCCGCCGGGCGGGTGTTCGTGGACGGGTACGGCGTGGGCGACGTGGGGGCGGTGGTCCTCCGGGACCGGAAGCACCTGGCCGAGGACGGCATGATCGTGGTGGTGGCCTCGGTGTCCGCCGAGGACGGCGGGCTCCTGTCCGGGCCGGATATCATCACCCGGGGCTTTGTGTACGTCAAGGAGTCCGAGGGGCTCATGGAGGAGCTCAAGGAGGTGGCCCTGGAGGCCCTGGAGCGCTCCCAGCGGGGGAACTACCGGGACTGGACCGCCATCAAGGGGGACATCCGGGACGACCTGAGCTCCTACCTCTTCAAGAAGACCAAGCGCAACCCCATGATCCTGCCGGTGATCATGGAAGTGTAAAAGGACAAAAAAATCCCCCTCTTCCGCTGACCCGCCCCAGTTTGTGCGGACAGCACAAAAAGGCCCCTGGTAGGAAACAAGAAGTTTTAAGCGGAGAGGCGCCGTGTAAGCGGCGCCTCTCCAGTCTTTAACTGGATGCGCTCGTGGTTGTAGAAATCAATAAAATCGTCGATCAATTCCCTGGCCTGCTGAAATGTGGCGATTTTCTGGCGGTAGATGCACTCTGTCTTGAGAATGGAAAAGAAATTTTCCGCCATGGCGTTGTCATAACAGTTTCCCCGTCTTGACATGGACGGCGTTATACCGTATTCTTGTGTTAGGTTAAAGTACCCTTGCGAAGTGTACTGGAACCCTTGGTCGCTGTGGAGCTGCAACTCCGCAGCGACTCTCTTTTTCTCCTTCCTCATGGCAAGACGGATGGTGTCCAGCACCAGGTTCACTGTCTGCTGTGTCGCTGTCTTATAGGCCACGATGCTGTTGTCATAGAGATCTCGGATCATGGACAGGTAGAGGACGCCTTGGCCGGTGTGGATGTAGGAGATATCTGTGACCCACTTGGCGTTGGGACGGTCAGCCCGAAAATCCCGGTTGAGCAAATTCTCATACTTGTGGACCTGCTGTCCCATCTGTACCCACTTCCTGCGTCTGCGGATCTCTGCCAGGGTGTTGTACTTCTTCATGATCCGCAGCACGGTTTTGGGGTTCCTGTGGATGCCCTGGCTCTCTAACCACAGCCACATCCTACGGTAGCCGTAGGTCTGGCGGACATGAGTTTGTTGTTCCTGAAGAAGCTGTCCCAACTCGGCGTCCGGCTCTGGCCGCCCCTGGCGGCAAACAAAGTCATAATAGCCGCTTCTGGAAACCCCAAAGAACGCGCACATGACCGATATAGGGTAATCCTCCCGGTGCTGATAGATAACATGATACTTTAACCTTGGCCTGCCCCCCATTCTGTGAACCGCAGAAAATCCCGCAGTAGCTCATTCTCCATTTTGAGCCGTTTGTTCTCATACTTGTATTCTGCCAATGTCTTCACTGGCTTGCGGCCACGGCTCTTGGGGATGCCCTGAGTCTCTTTCTTTCGCTCTCGTTTCAACAGGTCATGCACCGGCCTATCTCCTGTTAGGCCAAGTGCGTTTTCGATCTCCCTTTGCGTCTTGCCCTGCGCCATCATTTCCTTGATTTGTGGCAGTAGCCCCATTGTGTGCTGGTATTTCCTTGCCATAACAAACACCCCCTGATGTAGTTTTATTTTCCTACATCAGGGGGCTTTTGTCTATTGTCCGTTTTTACTGGTTCGGTTCACGCGGAAGAGGGGGATTTTTTGTCCCGATCTACGGCTCACTTGTGGGGCACGTGCCAGATGTCGTCGGCGTACTCCCGCACCGAGCGGTCGGCGGCGAAGATGCCCGAGCGGGCGATGTTGAACAGGCTCATCCGGTTCCACCGGGGCTGGTCCAGGTAGACCTGGCCCGCCCGCTGCTGGGCGTCCCGGTAGCTCTCGAAGTCGGCCAGGAGGAAGTACTCGTCGGCGGGGGAGCCGTCTCCGAAGAGGAGCCGCTTGGCCAGGTCGCCGTAGCTCACGTGGTCGTCAAAGCCGGCGGCCAGCTGGTCCACCACCGCCTTGAGGGTGGGGTTGCGCATATAGTAGTCGTAGGACCGGTAGCCCCGCAGGCGCATCTCGGCCACCTCGCTGGCGGTGAGACCGAAGAGGAAGATGTTCTCGTCCCCCACCTGCTGGTGCATCTCCACGTTGGCGCCGTCCAGGGTGCCGATGGTCAGGGCGCCGTTCATCATGAACTTCATGTTGCCGGTGCCGCTGGCCTCCTTGCCGGCGGTGGAGATCTGCTCGGAGAGCTCGCTGGCGGGCATGAGCCGCTCGGCCAGGGAGACCCGGTAGTTCTCCAGGAAGAAGACCTGGAGCTTATCCTTGCACACCGGGTCGTTGTTCACCGTGTCGGCCAGGGAGTTGATGAGCCGGATGATCTGCTTGGCCACGGCGTACCCCGGGGCCGCCTTGGCGGCGAAGAGGTAGGTCCGGGGGGTGAAGGTGAAGTTGGGGTCGTCGTGGAGGCGCTGCCAGAGGTAGATGATGTGCAGCACGTTGAGGAGCTGGCGCTTGTACTCGTGGAGGCGCTTGGCCTGGACGTCGAAGATGGCGTCGGTATTCAGCACGATGCCGCTCTCCCGCTTGACCCAGGTGGCGAAGGCGAGCTTGTTGTCCCGCTTGATCTTGGCAAGGCGCTCCAGCACGGCGGCGTCATCGGCGTACTTCTCCAGCTCCCGCAGGGCCTCGGGCTGGAGGAGGTACTTGTCCCCGCCGCAGCACTCCCGGATGAGAGCGTCCAGCTCGGGGTTGACCTCGCTGAGCCAGCGGCGGTGGTCCACGCCGTTGGTGACGTTGTGGAACTTGCCGGGGGCCATCTGGTAGGCGTCCCGGAACACGTCGGCCTTCAGGATGTCGGTGTGGAGGGCGGACACGCCGTTGATGGAGGAGCAGGCGCACACGCACAGGTTGGCCATGCGCACGTCGCCCCCCCAGACGATGGCCATGTTCTCGATCCTGGACTGGTCGCCCCGGAAGTACTGGTTGAGCATGTTCTGGTAGCGGTTGGCGATCTCGGCGATGATCTGCCAGATCCGGGGGAGCAGCTCCTGCACCAGGTCCTGGGGCCAGCGCTCCAGGGCCTCGGCCAGCACCGTGTGGTTGGTGTAGGCCACGCTGCGGGAGACGATGAACCAGGCGTCGTCCCAGGAGTAGCCCTCCTGGTCCAGCAGGATGCGCATGAGCTCGGGGATGATGAGGGTGGGGTGGGTGTCGTTGATCTGGAGGATGTGCTTTTCGTGGAAGTTCCGGAGGGTGCCGTACTCCGCCTTGTGCTTGCGGCAGATGGACTGCACGGTGGCCGAGGACAGGAAGTACTGCTGCTTGAGCCGCAGGGACTTGCCCTCCCGGTGGTTGTCGGCGGGGTAGAGCTGCTTGGAGATGATCTCGGCGTTGGCCTGGCGCTCCATGGCCTTGAGGTACTCTCCCCGGTTGAAGAAGGTCAGATCCATGGGCTCGGGGCTCTTGGCCTCCCAGAGCCGGAGGACGTTGGCGTTCTTGGTGCCGAAGCCGGCGATCTGCATGTCCCGGGGCACGGCCAGCACGGCGGTGTAGTCGGTGTGCTCGATGCCGTGGGAGCCGTCGGGATACCACACGTCCTTCACGGTGCCGCCGAAGCGGACCTCCTCGGTCTCGTCCTGCTTGGTGATGAGCCAGGACGAGCCCTTGCCCAGCCAGGAGTCGGGCAGCTCCTCCTGCCGGCCGTCGATGATCTTCTGCTTGAAGATGCCCAGCTCGTAGCAGATGGAGTAGCCGGTGAAGGGAATGTCGATGGTGGTGGCGGCGTCCAGATAGCAGGCCGCCAGACGGCCCAGGCCGCCGTTGCCCAGGCCGGCGTCGGGCTCCTCCTCAAAGAGGTCGGCGGCAGAGAAGCCCATGGACTCCACGGCCTTGGTCAGGGGCTCCAGGATGCCCAGGTTATAGGCGTTTTTCCGAAGGGACCGGCCCATGAGGAACTCCATGGACAGGTAGTGGACCTGCCGGGCGTGGGTGTCCTGGACCTGGTCGGCGGCCTTGATGCCCCGCTCGGAGATGATGTCCCGGATGACCATGGCGCAGGCCTGGAACATCTGCTGAGAGGTGGCCTCCTCCACGTCCCGGCCGAAATTGCGGCGCAGTTTGCCCACAATGAGTTCGGTGAGGTCCTTTTTGGTGTATTTTTTCAAAAAATGTCACTCCAATCCTATCATAACCATGGTAGGGGATAAGCTTTTTCGCAGCCCAAGTATATTATCACATTGCGAAGGGAATGTCAAACCGGGGAAAGGGAAAAAGAGGAAGGCCCCGGCCGGGGCCCGGAGCGGGAGAGAAAAGGGCAGAAAAGGAGCGCGCGGAGGGGGGAATTTGCCCCCTCCGCGCGCTTTCGTTCCGCTTTTTGCTTTTTCTTATTTTCCCGTGACCCAGCCGTAGACCTCCTGGTAGTCCAGCGCGGAGCGGTTCCAGGAGAAGTCGGCGGTCATGGCGTTCTTCTGGAGCTGCTTCCAGCCCTTGGGGTCGCCGTGGTAGAGCTCCACCGCCCGGCGGATGGCCCAGACCATGTCCCCCTTGTCGATGTTGGCGAAGGAGAAGCCGGTGCCCTCGCCGGTGAACTCGTTGTAGGGCTGCACGCTGTCCCGGAGCCCGCCGGTCTCCCGCACCACGGGCAGAGTGCCATAGCGCATGGAGATCATCTGGGAAAGGCCGCAGGGCTCGGCCACCGAGGGCATGAGGAACAGGTCGGCGCCGCCGTAGATGGCGGCGGAGAAGGCGTCGGAGTACATGATCTGGGCGGAGAAGCGGCCGGGGAACTGGAAGGCGGCGGAGCGGAAAGCCTCCTCGTACTTCCACTCTCCGGTGCCCAGCACCACCATCTGCACCCCCAGGCCCATGATCTCGGGCAGAGCGTCCACCACCAGGTCGAAGCCCTTGTGGGACACCAGCCGGGACACACAGGCGATGAGGGGGGCGTCGGGGTCCTGCTCCAGGCCGGACATCTCCTGGAGCTTGGCCTTGCACGCCTTCTTGCCCGCGAGCTGCCTGGCGGAGAAGGTCTTGGCCAGCCGCTGGTCGTGCTGGGGGTCGAAGTGCTCCACGTCGATGCCGTTGAGGATGCCCCGGATCTTGTGGGCGTTGTCGGAGACCACCCCGGCCAGGCCGTGGGCGTAGAAGTCGAAGCGCAGCTCGTCGGCGTAGCTGGGGGAGACCGTGGTGACGTAGTCGGCGGCGTAGATGGCCCCCTTCATCAGGTTGATGTCCCCGTAGTAGGCCAGCATCCTGTCGTTGAAGTAACCGTCGCTGAGGCCGAACAGGTCTACCAGCAGCTCCTTGCCGTAGCGGCCCTGGTACTCGATGTTGTGGATGGTGTACACGCTCTTGGCGTTTCGCAGCTCGGGGACCCGCTCCCGCTCCTCCAGCAGGTAGATGGGCACCAGGGCGGTCTGCCAGTCGTTGCAGTGGATCACGTCGGGCCAGAAGCCCAGGTGGCCGGGGGACTCGATCACCGCCCGGGAGAAGAAGGCGAAGCGCTCGGCGTCGTCGTAGTGGCCGTAGATGCTGTGGCGCTTGAAGTAGTACTCGTTGTCCACAAAGTAGTAGGTCACCCCGTCCCGCTTGAGCTCAAACAGGCCGCAGTAGGGGTTGCGCCAGGCCAGGGTGACATGGAAGCACTGGAGATAGGTCATCTGGTCCCGCCACTCCTGGCCGATGCCCTCGTAGAGGGGGAGGATGACCCGCACGTCGTGGCCCAGCCTGGCCAGGGCCTGGGGCAGGGACCCGGCCACGTCGGCCAGGCCGCCGGTCTTGATAAAGGGGGCCACCTCGGAGGAGGCAAAGAGAATGTTCATAGAGGCTCCTTTCCATCCAAAGCACATTCAGGGGAGAGCCATCCCCCCAAGAGGGGGAATGGCCGTTGAGAGGTCAGACTGTTTCGTTTTTGGCGATGACCAGGGGATAGGTGCTGTGGCCCATGAGCATCCGCCCGGGGCACACCCGCACGTTCTTGTCGGCGATGACGTACCGCAGCACCGCCCCCTCCTGGACGCAGGTGCGCTGCATGAGCACGCAGTTTTCCACCTTGGCGCCCTTCTCCACCCGGACGCCCCGGGCCAGGATGGAGTTGACCACCGTGCCCTCGATGATGCACCCGTCGGAGATCAGGGAGTTCACCGAGGAGGAGTGGGGCCCGTAGTAGGTGGAGGGGCTGGACTTGTCCTTGGTCTTGATGGGCCGCTCGGGGTTGAAGAGGTCGGCGCGGATGTGGGGCTCCAGCAGAGCCATGTTCTGCTGGAAGTACCCGGCCACGCTGACCACCCGGGCGATGTAGCCGTCGAAGTGGAACACCCGCATGTCCAGCTTGCCCAGGTTGGCCAGGAGGATGCCCTGGCTGAAGGAGGGCTGGTCGTGGTCGGCGCAGCGGTCCACCAGGCTCAGTAGCAAGGACTTGGACATGATGTAGACCTCCAGGGAGGCCACATCCCCCTTCACCACCGAGGGGGAGACCGCCACGTCGATGATGCGGCCGTCGTCGGGGTCAATGGAGAAGTAGTTGCACAGCTTGGGGTCGGTGTAGGTGGTCTTGGAGCACACCACGGTGATGTCGGCCCCGCTCTTCACGTGCTGCTCAAAGGCGTCGGCGATGGGCAGGTTGGCCGCCAGGTCGCCGGAGCAGAGGACCACGTAGTCCTGGCGGATGTTGTGGAGGTAGTCGCTCACCCCGGCCAGGGCGTCCATGCGGCCCCGGTAGTGGCCGGACTGGTGCCGGCCGGCGAAGCTGAAGGGGGGCAGCACCCGCAGGCCCCCGAACTTCCGGGCCAGGTCCCAGTCCTTGCCCGAGCCCACATGGTCCAGCAGGGACTGATAGGAGGACTGGACCACCAGGCCGATGTCGGTGACCCCGGCGTTGACCAAGTTGGAAAGGGCGAAATCCACCAGGCGGTAGCGCCCGCCGAAGGGAATGGAGCAGCCGTTGCGCAGTTGGGTCAGCTCCCGAAGATCGGGACTCTCCCGATAGGCGAAAACGATCCCGTGCAGGTTGTTCATGCCTTCACCCCCTTGATGTTCCGGGTGACTATGGCCCCGGCGGGGACGGAGGCGCCGTCGCCCACCTTCAGGTCCTGAGCCACCACCGCGATGCCCCACTCGGGGTCGTCGCTCTTGTCGGCGCCCACGTGGGCGCCGGCGCCGATGACGGTGCGCTCGGCCACGATGGAGTACTCCACCACCGCGCCGGCCTTCACCACCGCTCCGGGCATGAGGATGGAATACCGCACCTGGGCGCCCTCTTCCACCACCACCGAGTGGAAGAGCACCGAGTCCTCCACCGTGCCGCTGACCTCGCTGCCGCTGGTGACGATGGAGTGCTTGATGGCGGCGGCGGGCCCGGTGAAGAGGGGAGGCCGGAGGGCGGCCTGGGCATAGATGGGCCACTCGGTGTCATAGGGGTTGATGCCGGCGGTGGGGTCCAGCATGTCCATGTTGGCGTCCCACAGGGAGTCGATGGTGCCCACGTCCTTCCAGTAGCCCTGGAAGCGGTAGGCCGCCATGATCTCGTGGTCGGCCAGCATGGTGGGGATGATGTTCTTGCCGAAGTCGTTGGAGCTGGACGGGTCGGCCTCGTCCTCCATCAGATACTTGCGCAGCTTGGACCAGGTGAAGATGTAGATGCCCATGGAGGCCAGGTTGCTCTTGGGCTTCTTGGGCTTCTCCTCGAACTCGTAGATCATGTCGTTGGCGTCCACATTCATGATGCCGAAGCGGCTGGCCTCCTCCAGGGGGACCTCCATCACCGAGATGGTGCAGGCGGCGTTGGTCTCCTTGTGGTGGCGGAGCATCTTGGAATAGTCCATCTTGTAGATGTGGTCGCCCGAGAGGATGAGCACGTACTCCGGGTCATACTGCTCCAGGAAGCTGAGGTTCTGATAGATGGCGTTGGCGGTGCCCTTGTACCACGAGCCCTTCTCGTCCTCCTGGACGTAGGGGGGCAGGATGTGGACGCCGCCGTCGGAGCGGTCCAGGTCCCAGGCCTGGCCCGAGCCGATGTAGGCGTTGAGCTCCAGGGGCTTGTACTGGGTGAGCACACCCACCGTGTCGATACCCGAGTTCACGCAGTTGGACAGGGGGAAGTCGATGATGCGGTATTTCCCACCGAAGGGGACCGCCGGTTTGGCCACCTTGCTGGTCAGAGCCTTCAGGCGGCTGCCCTGGCCGCCGGCCAGGAGCATGGCTACACATTCCTTTTTCATCAGATCACCTCTTAAAATGGATGGAAACAGGCAGAAGGGGTCGAAAAACACGCATCGCGTGGTTTTTCCGGGGAGAGTGGGCGCCCTATTTGCCGGCAGTCTTTTTGCCGGCCGCCTTGGGCTTGCGCACCGGGTTTTTCCGGGCGCAGCGGAGGACTACGGCGCTCATGGGGGGCAGGTCGATTTGGATGGACTGGTCCTGGCCGTGGCAGGAGACCTTTTCGGTGGGGAGCAGCCCGGTATCCCCGGCGCCCGTGCCGCCGAAGCGCTCCTCGTCGGAGTTGAGGATCACCTGGTACTTGCCCGCCACAGGCACCCCCACCCGGTAGCCCTCCCGGTGGACGGGAGAGAAGTTGCAGGCCACCACCAGGAACTCGCCCTTCCTGTCCTTGCGCAGGAAGATGACGGTGTTGCCCGTGTTGTCATTGGCCTCCAGCCACTGGAAGCCCTCCCAGCTGAAGTCGATCTCCCAGAGCTGGGGGTACTTCAGGTACATCTCGTTGGCGGCCTTGAAGAAGGCGTGGGTCTGCCGGTAGGGCAGGCTCCACTCCTGGGTCTCGTCCAGCAGATGCCAGTCCAGGGAGTGCTCAAAGTGCCACTCGTTCCACTGGCCGAACTCCGAGCCCATCATCATCAGCTTCTTGCCCGGGTGGGTGAGCATATAGGTGTAGAAGACCCGCACCCCGGCGAACTTCTGGGTCTCGTCCCCCGGCATCTTGTTCATCAGGGAGCCCTTCATGTGGACCACCTCGTCGTGGGAGAAGGGGAGCACGAAGTTCTCCGAGAAGGCGTACATGAAGGAGAAGGTGATATCCTTGTGGTTATACTGCCGGAAGTAGGGGTCCAGCTTGATGTAGTGCTGCATGTCGTTCATCCAGCCCATGTTCCACTTCAGGTTGAACCCCAGGCCCCCGTCAGAGGCCGGCTTGGTCACCATGGGCCAGGCGGTGGACTCCTCGGCGATCATCAGCACGTCGGGGTGGGCGGCGAAGACGGTGGAGTTGAGCTCCTGGAGGAAGCTCACCGCCTCCAGATTCTCGTGGCCGCCGTGGATGTTGGGGATCCACTCGCCCCCCTGGCGGTTGTAGTCCAGGTAGAGCATGGAAGCCACCGCGTCCACCCGCAGGCCGTCGGCGTGGTACTGCTCCAGCCAGAACAGGGCGGAGGAGATGAGGAAGGAGCGCACCTCCGGCCGGCCGTAGTCGAAGACCATGGTGCCCCACTCCTTGTGCTCTCCCTTCCGGGGGTCGGCGTACTCATAGCAGGGCCCGCCGTCGAAGTGGTACAGGCCGAAGCCGTCCCGGGGGAAGTGGGAGGGCACCCAGTCCAGGATGACCCCGATGCCCGCCTGGTGGAGCTGGTCGATGAGGTACATCAGGTCGTGGGGGGTGCCGTAGCGGCTGGTGGCGGCGAAGTAGCCGGTGCACTGATACCCCCAGGAGGCGTCCAGGGGGTGCTCCATCACGGGCAAAAACTCCACGTGGGTGTAGCCCATCTCCTTGAGGTAGGGCACCAGATGCTCGGCGATGTCCCGGTAGGAGAGGAATTCATCCTCCCCGGTGCGCCGCCAGGAGCCCAGATGGAGCTCATAGATGTTGGCGGGGGCGGAATAGACCAGGTGCTTGGCCCGGTGGTCCAGCCAGGAGGAATCCCCCCACTGGTAGCCCTCCAGGTCGAAGAGCTTGGAAGCGTTGCCCGGCCGGGTCTCGGCGTGGAAGGCGAAGGGGTCGGCCTTGGCCCGGTCCTCGCCGCTCTTGCCCCGGACCATATATTTATAGGAGGCGTAGCGCTCCAGGCCGGGGACGAAGAGCTCCCACACGCCGCCCTCCAGGGCGGTCATGGGGTGGTCGGTCTCGTTCCAGCCGTTGAACTCGCCCATGAGACAGACCTCCCGGGCGTTGGGGGCCCACACCCGGAAGACATAGCCCTCCCGGCCGTCCCGGCTCTCGGGGTGGGCGCCGAAATAGTCCTGCAGATGGCCCTCCTTGCCCTGGGCAAAGCGCTGAAGCAGGGCGGCCTGATCGTCTTTTTTCATTGGGATCCCCTCCAGAGTGTGGTGCGGCTGCCGACCGGGACCGGGAGGATAAGCCAAAATTATACACAATACTCCCAAATGCCCCAGTTGGATTTGTATAAATTATACAACCCCTGTCCACAAAGGTCAAGGCCGAATCGCCGGAAAGGAGAAATAAGTTTCTGAAGGGGGAAACGGGCCCGGTCCACATAGGGGACAGGCCGGAGGAATAGGCTGTACCAATGTGAAGGAAGAGGGGGGAAGCCGCCGTGAAAGCCTTGTCCGCCGCGGGTTCTACCGCGCTGCTCACCGCCGTGAGCCTTTTTTCCCAGGCGGTGGGCTTCCTCTACCGGGTGGCCCTGTCCCGGACGGTGGGGGCCCAGGTGATGGGCCTTTACCAACTTGTGATGCCCGTGCTCTCGGTGGTCATGTCCCTGACGGCGGTGGGCTTCACCGTGGCCTGCTCCAACCTCACCGCCCAGTACCACGCCCTGGGAGACCGCCGGGCGGCGGGCCAGGTGGTGCGGGAGTGCGTGCTGGGCTTCCTCATCGCCTTCCTGGCGGTGGCGGCCCTGGCCGCCCCCCTGTCCGACTGGATCTCGGTGCGGCTGCTGGGGGACGCCCGGACCCGGCTGGGGGTGCTGCTCATCCTGCCCTGCGTCCTCCTCACCGGGCTGGAGAACATCCACAAGCACTACTTCTACGGCGCGGGACAGGTCACCGCGCCGGCGGTGACCGAGATCTGCGAGCAGGTCATCCGGGCCGGGGCGGTGCTGGGGCTCCTCTGGCGGTTCCTGCCCCGGAGCCCCGAGGGCTCGGTGGGCCTCATCCTCTGCGGCATGATCCTCTGCGAGGTCTTCTCCGCCCTGACCCTCACCCTGCTCTATCGCCGCGCCCAGGCGGGGGCGGCGGGGGAGGGGACGTGTCCCGCCGCCCTCCGGCGGCGGGTGCGCGCCATCGCCCTGCCCATCGGGTGGACCGCCCTGCTGGGCAACCTCATGGGGGCGGCCACCTCGGTGATGATCCCCCAGCGGCTGGTCCACTCGGGGGCCCGGGTGGATGTGGCCATGGGGGAGTTCGGGGTGCTGTGCGGCATGACGGTGCCCATGCTCTCCCTTCCCACCGCCCTGATCGGAGCCATGTCCCTGGTGCTGGTGCCCCGGCTGGCCCGGTGGGAGGCTCTGGGTCGCCGGGACCTGGCGGGGCGGCAGGTGGACCGGGCCCTTTCCGCCGCCGCGGCGTGCATCCTCCCCGCCGCCGGAGTGCTGGCGGTGCTCTCTCCCACCCTGGGAAGGCTCCTCTTCCGGGAGCCCGACGCCGGGGCCTTCGCCGCTCCCCTGGCCCTGGGGGTGGTGCTCTCCTGCGGCGAGGCGGTGCTGGGCGCCTGCCTCAACGGCCTGGGACGGCAGAAGGTCCACGCCCGGAACTCCCTGATCTCCGGGGCCTTCCAGCTCCTGGTGACCTGGGTGCGCATGGGCCGGCCGGGGGTGGGGCTCCGGGGCTATGTGGAGGGGCTGGTCCTCTCCACCGTCCTGGGGCTGTGGCTCAACTGGCACGCGGTGCGAAGGGCCCTGGGGCTGCGGCCCGACTGGTTCCGCTGGGTCCTGGCCCCCGGCCTGGCCGCTGCCCTGGCGGCCCTGGATGCCAACCTCCTTCTCCGGGTCCTGGCGGGGTCCGGGATGGGGGCGTGGCCGCGGTGCGCTGTCACGCTGGCCTTTGCCGCCCTGGTCTATCTGGGGGCCATGAAGGCCATGGGAGCGGCCCGGCCGGGGCAGGGCTGAGACACGGCGCGCAGGGAAGAGGGGTCTGCAAGGGGCTGTCAGGAGCCGGGAGGCCCCTGACGGGCGCGGAAAAGGCCGGCGTCTCCGCCGGCCTTTTTGCTGGTTCGGTCCCGTTTTCTCTTACCGCCGTTTTCCGCTTTTCCGCCCCTTGGGCACGTGCATGGCGCTCCGGCTCCCCCGGCCCTTCCGGGGCTTTCCCTTGGGGGCCTTGGGCTCCCGGGGGACCTTGACGCTCCGGCCCGGCTCCCGTCCCGGGGCCTCTTCCCGGCCGGGGAGACGGAACTCCACCCGGCCCGTGCCCGGGTCGGCGCTGACGCACACCACATCCAGGGGCATCCCGAAGGTGAATTCCCGCCCTGTCCGCTCCCCGGAGAGGGTCAGATGGACCTCGTCGTAGACATAGCGGTCCTCGGGGAGGGTCTCCACCGGGATGAGCCCCTCCACCCCCGAGGGCAGGGCGGCGAAGAGCCCGAACCGGGTGACCCCGGACACCGCCGCGGCAAAGGTCTCCCCCAGGTGGGCGGTCATATATTCAGCAAAGTACAGCTTGTCGATGTCCCGCTCGGCGCTCTGGGCTGCCAGCTCCCGCTGGGAGGACTGCTCGGCGGCCCGCTGGCAGGCCCCCTGCAGCACCTTTTCGGCCTTCCCGTCCTTCTCCAGAAGGGCGTGGACGCTGCGGTGGACCATCAGGTCGGGATACCGCCGGATGGGGGAGGTGAAGTGGCAGTAGTAGGGGGCCGAGAGCCCGAAATGCCCCAGGTTCTCCGGGGCGTACCGGGCCTTCATCAGGCTGCGCAGCACCATCATGGACACCGCCGCTGCCCGGGGGGTGTCCCGGAAGGCGTCCACCGCCTTTTGATAGCTCTGGCTGCTGCCGTCCTTGAGGGAGAACCCCAGGGGGGAGAGCATGGCCCTCAGGGCGTCCACCTTCTCCTGGGAGGGCTTTTCGTGGACCCGGTACACCGCCGGCTTCTGGAGCTTGCACAGGTGCTCGGCCACCGTCTCGTTGGCGATGAGCATGAAGTCCTCGATGATCTTCTCGCTCTCCCCCTGGCCCCTGGCCACCACATCCACCGGAGCGCCGGCGTCGTCGCAGAGGATATAGCTCTCCTGGGTCTCCAGGTCCAGGCTCCCCCGGGCAAAGCGCCGCTTTTGCAGCGCCCTGGCCAGCTTTGCCATGTCCCGGAGCATGGGCAGGATGTGGGCGTAGCGCTCCTCCAGGGCTTTGTCTCCGCCCTTCAGAAGGGTATTGCAGTCGCCGTAGGTCATCCGCTCGGTGGAGCGGATGACGCTCTCCTTCAGTTCATGCCCCACCGGCTCCCCCTTGGCCGTGAGGGTGACAAAGCAGGACAGGGTCAGCCGGTCCACCCCGGGATTGAGGGAGCAGATGCCGTTGGAGAGCTCCACCGGCAGCATGGGGATGACCTGGTCGGCGAAGTACACGCTGGTCCCCCGGGTCCAGGCCTCCTGGTCCAGGGCCGAGCCGTAGGGCACATAGTGGCTCACGTCGGCGATGTGGACCCCCAGGACCCAGTTGCCCTTTTCGTCCTTTTCCAGGCTCACCGCGTCGTCCAGGTCCTTGGAGGAGGCCCCGTCGATGGTGATGACCGTCTTCTCCCGCAGGTCCAGCCGTCCCGCCAACTCGGCTTCGGAGACCGTCTGGGGCGCCCCCTGGGCCTGAGAGAGGGCTTGGGGCGGAAATTCCCGGCAGATGTCCTTCTGGTACAGGATGGCCTCCACCGAGGCCCGGCGGGACCCGGCGGGGCCGAAGTCCTCCTTCACCGCCCCCAGGGGAGGCAGATGGGCGGTGCCGAAGGAGGTCACCGCCGCCGCCATCTTCTGTCCCGCCCGGGCCCGGAGCTTCCCGGCGGAGAGCTTTACCGGGGGCAGACGGTCGTTGTCCGGCCGGAGCCACAGCTCCCGCCCCTGGCGCTCCACCGTGCCGGTGACTTTCTTGTTGCTCCGGGTGATGACCCGGATGACCTTGGCCGTGGGCCGGTCAGGGCGCATGGGGTCCCACCCGGTGAGCTGGGCCTCCACCTCGTCTCCGTCCCAGGCCCCGCCGGCGCAGCCCTGGGGCACGAAGCAGTCGTTCTCCTTAGCCCGTTGTCCCTGGGGGATGAGATAGCCCATCCCCCGGCCGGCGGCCTGGTAAGTTCCTTTGATCAGTTCCTTTTGGATCGTTTTCGACATAATTTTCCTCGATTTCAAAGTAGTAAGTTTCTCTTGGGCCTATTATACCCGCCCCAGGGCAGAAAAACGCCCTCCCGCTTCGGGGAGGGCGTCTCTTCCTTATTTCACCAGGGAGATGACAAAGGTCAGCACCACGAAGGCGATGGCCACCCACTTGGTCCAGCGGGCCAGTTTGGCGTCCCAGCTCTTGGCCTTGTTCTTGGACAGGAAGGTGTCGGCGCCGCCGGAGATGGCCCCGGACAGGCCGGAGGTCTTACCCTCCTGAAGGAGGACCACCACAATGAGGAAGAGGCCCAGGAGCACCTGGAGCACCGTCAGGATCATCTTTACCACGATTCATCGTTCCTTTCAAAAACAGGGCATAAAACACCCCTATATCGCGTGGAACCTATCTTAGCACAGTTTTCACGGAATTGCAAGGTTTTTTTCGCCCGCCCCCTACCAAAAGTGGGGAAAATATGCTATGATATCCCAGGAGCGGCTGTCACGGCATGGTTTCCGGGGCGCCCTGCCCATGGATATCGACAAAATAAAAGCGGGGGGACGTTTGGATGGACATTATGATCATTGGCATCGCCGGGGGCACCGGCTCGGGAAAGACCACCCTGACCGAGGAGATCAAAAAGCAGTTCGGGCCCGACGTGTCGGTGCTCAACCACGACAACTACTACAAGGCCCACGACGATATGCCCTTTGAGGAGCGGTGCAAGCTCAACTACGACCACCCCGACTCCTTCGACACCGACCGGTTTGTCCGGGACCTCACCGCCCTCAAGGCCGGGCAGACCATCCAGTGCCCTACTTACGACTACACCGTCCACAACCGCTCCTCGGTGACCGTCCAGGTCTCCCCCGCCAAGGTGGTCATCGTGGAGGGCATCCTGATCTTTGAAAACGCCGCCCTGCGGGACCTGATGGACATCAAGATCTTTGTGGACACCGACGCCGATGTGCGCATCCTCCGCCGGCTCATGCGGGACGTGAAGGACCGGGGCCGCACCCTGGACTCGGTGGTCAGCCAGTACCTCACCACCGTCAAGCCCATGCACGAGGCCTTTGTGGAGCCCTCCAAGAAGTACGCCGACCTCATTGTCCCCGAGGGCGGGCGCAACCTGGTGGCGCTGCAGATGATCATCCAGCGCATCCGGGCCCACGTGGAAAACCCCTCCTGAGCCCCCTTTTTCCAGTGCTCTTACTGCCCGTTTTCGGGTCTCATCCCCCCTCTTTTTTGGCTCTGCCGGCCCCTTTTTTTCACGACAAAACGTCTCTCCCGGTGGGAGAGACGTTTTTTCTGCCCTCAGGTCTCCGAGTAGCGGGACAGGAACTGGCGGGTGCGCTCCTCCCGGGGATTGCCGATGACCTCCCGGGCCGGGCCCTGCTCCACGATGACCCCCTCGTCCATGAAGATGACCTCGTCGGCCACGTCCCGGGCAAAGGCCATCTCGTGGGTGACGATGATCATGGTGGTCTTCTGCTCGGCCAGGCCCCGGATGACCTTCAGCACCTCCCCGGTGAGCTCGGGGTCCAGGGCGGAGGTGGGCTCGTCAAAGCAGAGGATGTCGGGCTTCAGGGCCAGGGCCCGGGCGATGGCCACCCGCTGCTGCTGGCCGCCGGAGAGCTGGTGGGGGTAGTGCCCCGCCCGGTCGGCCAGGCCCATCTGCTCCAGCAGCTCCCGGCCCCGGTCGTCGATGGCCTCCCGGTGCTTGTTCCCCTCGTCCCGGAGGTGGAGGGCCAGGGTCACGTTCTGGAGGGCGGTGTACTGGGGGAAGAGGTTGAAATTCTGGAACACCAGCCCGAAGTGGAGCCGCTTCTCCCGGACCTCCCCCTCCAGCTGGGTGGTGGGGTCGGCGGCGTCGAAGATGACCTTGTCCCGTACGGCAATGGTGCCGCTGTCCGGGGTCTCCAGGAAGTTCAGGCACCGCAGGAGGGTGGTCTTGCCGCTGCCCGAGGAGCCGATGATGGCCAGGGCCTGCCCCTCGGTGAGGGAGAAGGAGATGTCCCGGAGGACCTGGGTATCGCCGAAGTGCTTTTCGATGTTCTTGACCTCTAACAGAGCCATGGTTCTCCCTCCCTCATTTAAAATAGTCCAGCTTCTTCTCCAGGGCGTCGAAGAGCAGAGTGAGCACCCCGCTGAAGGCCAGGAAGTACACGCCGGTGAAGAACATGGGCCACATGAGCCCGGAATACCCGTGGGAGGACTTCAAAAACGCCTTGCCCGCCCAGATGATCTCCTGGATGGAGATGACGGTGGCCAGGGAGGTGTCCTTCACCAGAGTGATGATCTCGTTGGACATGGGGGGCACGATGCGCTTGACCATCTGCAGAAGGGTGACCTTGAAGAAGATCTGCCTTTTGGTCAGACCCAGCACCAGGCCGGCCTCCTGCTGCCCTGCGGGCACCCCCTGGATGCCCCCCCGGTAAATTTCCGAGAAGTAGCAGGCGTAGTTGATGATGAAGGCCACGCTGGCGGCCAGGAACCGCCCGGAGTACCCCGCCGGCCAGGGGGAGCCCCCGGGGAGGACCATACCGGGGATGAAGAAGATGATGTAGAGCTGGAGCATCAGAGGGGTGCCCCGGATGACCCACACCACGGTGCGGGTGAGCCACCGCAGGGGGGCAAAGCGGCTCATGGAGCCGAAGGAGACCACCAGGCCCAGGGGGATGGAGCCCAGGAGGGTGACGAAAAAGAGCTTGAGCGTCTGGTAAAAGCCCACGTTCAGGGCTCCGATGACGGTGGTGAACTGTTCCACGCCGGCAGGCACCTCATTTCATGGGAAAAAGCAGCGGGACTTCCCCTCTGCTTTTTCCCCATTCTTTTTTGTGCGTTATGTTGGTTCGGAGCTTACTTCTGCTCGATGAGGGCGGCCTGGACGCCGTACTTCTCGGCACACTCCTGCATGGAGCCGTCGGCGTAGGTATCCTTGAAGAACTGGTTGAGCTCGGCGGCCAGGTCGGAGCCCTTGCGGAAGCCCACGCCGTACTCCTCGGCGTTGAGGCCCACGGTGTAGGCCAGGTCCTCGAAGCCGGTGCCCTCGCCCACCATGGCGCCGGCCATGAGGGAGTCGATGACGGCGGCGTCAGCGGTGCCGGCCTTGACCTCCATGAGGGTGGTGGCCTGGTCCTGGACGGGAGTGTATTCCGCCCCCAGGGCCTCCACCTGCTCCTGGCCCGCCGAGCCGTTCTCCACGGCGAAGCTCAGGCCCTTCACGCTCTCCACGGTCTGGTACTGATCGGCCTTGTCGGCGGGGACCACCACCACCTGGGCGTTGTTGCAGTAGGCGTTGGAGCACTCCATGGCGGCCAGGACGTCCTTGGTGAGGGTCATGCCGTTCCACACCACGTCCACCGTCTTGCTCTCCAGCTCCATGACCTTGGCGTCCCAGTCGGTGATGATCTGGAACTCGGGGGTGACCCCCAGGCTCTCGGCGAAGGCCGCGGCCATGTCGGCGTCAAAGCCGATCCAGTTGCCCTTCTCGTCCTGGTAGTCCATGGGGGCGAAGTCGGTGATGCCGATGATCAGGGTGCCCTTGTCCTGGACATACTGCTTGTCGGAGTCCCCGGCAGGAGCGGCGCTCTCCACAGGAGCGGTGGACTCCACGGGGGCGGCGGATTCAGCGGGGGCTTTACTCTCGGCGGGGGCCTGGGACTGGGCGGTCCCGCCGCCGCAGGCGGCCAGGGAGAGGGTCAGGGCGGCGGCAAGGGACAGGCAAGTGAGCTTTTTCATATTCATATCCTCCAGTTCGCGCCGTGTTTTGGGAGGCGCTGTTTTTTAGTACATTAGCATATTAGCACGCTAAAGCGATAATGTAAAGTCCCAATTTTCTGTTTTCTCCATTTTTGGCGATCCGCACAAGCCCGGGGGATGCAAACCCGCCCTCTTTTGTCAAAATCCGCCTGGTATAGCCGGAAGGAAAACGCCGCATCTTAGGAGCAGACTTTAAAATGATGGAGGCGCAGCCATGAAGCGAATCCTTTCGGCCCTGGCGGCCGTTTCTCTTTTGATCCTTCCTGCCCGGGCCGAGACCCCGGCTCCGGCACAGGCTCCCGCCGCCCCGGTGGAGACCGACGCCGCGTCCTACCTTGTGATGGAGAAGGAGACCGGGGCCATCCTCTGTGAGAAGAACGCCCACGACCGGCTGGAGCCCGCCAGCGTCACCAAGATCATGACCCTCCTGCTGACCCTGGAGGCGGTGGACAGCGGGGCCCTCTCCCTGGATGAATCCATCCAGGTCTCGGCCCGGGCGGCCTCCATGGGGGGCAGCCAGGTCTACCTCAAGGAGGGGGAGACCATGACGGTGAACGACCTGCTCAAGGCGGTGGCGGTGGCCTCGGGCAACGACGCCAGCGTGGCCCTGGCCGAGCGCCTTGCCGGCAGTGAGACCGCCTTCGTGGAGAAGATGAACCAGCGGGCCGCCGAGCTGGGCATGACCGACACTACCTTCTGCAACTGCACCGGCCTGCCCGCGCCGGGACATCTTACCTCGGCCCACGACATCGCCCTGATGAGCCGGGAGCTTATCCTAAAACACCCCTCCATCCGGGACTACTCCACCATCTGGATGGACTCCCTGCGGGGCGGGGCCTTCCAGCTCTCCAACACCAACAAGCTGGTGCGCTTTTACGAGGGCTGCACCGGACTGAAGACCGGCTTTACCGACGCCGCCGGCTACTGCATGTCGGCCACGGCGGAGCGGGACGGCATGGAGCTCATCGCCGTGGTGATGAAGTCGGCCACCCGGGACGACCGGAATGAGACCGCCAAGGCCCTTCTGAGCTGGGGCTTTGCCAGCTACACGGTGGTGGAGGCCAAGCCCGCCCAGGCTCTGCCCCCGGTGGACGTGCTCTTGGGAAGGGCCGAGACCGTCCAGCCCCAGGTGGCCGCCTCCACCCGGCTGCTCATTGAGCGGAGCCAGGTCAACGACGTGACCACCGAGATCTCCCTGGTCCCCAATGTGGAGGCCCCGGTGGAGGAAGGGCAGAAGCTGGGAGAGATGACGGTAAAGGTGGCCGGCCAGGTCCGGGAGGTCCTCCCCATCACCGCCGCCGAGGGCGTGGAGCGGCTCACCGTCACCGGCATCTTCCGGGACCTGCTGGAGCGGCTGTTCATGGCGAAATAGGAAAAAGCGGGGCCGGACCATCCGAGGATGGTCCGGCCCTGTTGTCGTCTGCCCCCTCAGGGCAGGAGAAGGTTGGCCAGAAGGCAGGCGAGCAGGCCAAAGGCGGTGGGAAGGGCGAAGGCCAGGGCGGTCCAGCGCCAGGAACCGGTCTCCTTGCGGACGGTGAGCAAGGTGGTGGCACAGGGCCAGTGCATGAGGGTAAAAAGGCCCACGCACACTGCCGTGGAGGCCGTCCAGCCCTGGGCGGAGAGGGTCTGGAGCAGGGCGGCGCCCTCCAGCTCCAGCAGCTCGCCGCCGCCGGTGTAGGCCATGAGCATGATGGGCAGAGCGATCTCGTTGGCGGGGAGGGCCAGGAGGAAGCCGGCCAGGATGACCCCGTCCAGGCCCAGAATGCGGCCCAGGGGGTCCAAAAGGGCGGTGAAGCGGGCCAGGAGGGAGACCTCCCCCAGGGTAATGTGGGAGAGGAGCCACAGGATGAGCCCTGCCGGGGCCGCCGACACCACCGCCCGGCCCAGGACCTTCAGGGTGCGGTCCAGGACGCTGCGGACGATGACCTTGCCCACCTGGGGGGTGCGGTAGGGGGGCAGCTCCAGGGTGAAGGAGGAGGGGATGCCCTTCAGGACCGTGGCCGAGAGGAGCCGGGAGGCCAGGAGGGTCATCCCCACCCCCAGGACGATGGCGGCGGTGAGAAGGGCGGCGCCCCGCACTCCCGAGCCCGCCAGGAAGAGGGTGATGAGGGTGATGAGGGTGGGGAAGCGGCCGTTACAGGGCACGAAGGCGTTGGTGAGGATGGCGATGAGCCGCTCCCGGGGGGAGTCGATGATGCGGCAACCGGTGACGGCGGCGGCGTTGCAGCCGAAGCCCATCATGGTGGTGAGGGCCTGCTTGCCGCAGGCCCGGCAGGCGTGGAAGCACCGGTCCAGGTTGAAGGCCACCCGGGGAAGGTAGCCGAAGTCCTCCAGGAGGGTGAACAGGGGGAAGAAGATGGCCATGGGGGGAAGCATGACTGCGATGACCCAGGTCATCACCTTGTAGACCCCGTTCATCAGGGCGTCCACCAGAGCCGGGGGGAGGGAGAGGGAGAGAAGGGCGGCGGTGAGGGCCTCTCCCAGGGTCCCGAAGGCGGCGGAGAGCCAGGCCGAGGGGGCGTTGGCCCCCACGATGGTGAGCCAGAAGACCCCCAGCAGGAGCAGGAGCATGATGGGAAAGCCGGTGAGACGGCTGGTGAAGAGTCGGTCCAGGAGCCGGTCCCGGCGGGCGGCGTCCTCGGGGACGGTGACGGCGGCGCGGCTGATGGTCTCGGCCCGGCGGACAAAGGTCTCGGCCTGACCGTCGTCAGCGGAGAAGTCGGGAAGGGGGTCGGATAGGGGCCGGGACGGGGCGGCAAAGGTCCCCTCCAGGGCGGAGAGGAGGGCGGACAGGCCCTTCTCGTCCCGGGCGGTGGTGCCCACCACCGGCACCCCCAGGGAGCGGGAGAGCTGGCCCAGGTCCACCCGGACCCCCTTCTTTTCCGCCTCGTCCATGAGGTTCACCGCCACCACTGTCCGGGGGACCACCTCCATGACCTGGAGGACCAGGTTCAGGTTGCGCTCCAGGCAGGTGGCGTCGCAGACCACGATGGCGGCATCGGGAGCGCCGCGGCAGAGGAAGTCCCGGGCCACCTCCTCCTCCGCCGAGCGGGCGAAGAGGGAGTAGCAGCCGGGCAGGTCGATGAGCTCGTAGTCCATCCCCCGGAAGGAGCAGCGGCCCCGGGCGGTCTCCACCGTCTTGCCCGGCCAGTTGCCGGTATGCTGATGTAATTTGGCCAGGGCGTTGAAAATGGTGGACTTGCCCACGTTGGGGTTGCCCGCCAGGGCCACCCGGCGGACCGGGGCGGTCAAGGGGCCACCTCCACCAGGAGGGCGTCCTCCCGGCGCAGAGCCACCACCGCGCCCCGGATCTGGTAGGCGCAGGGGTCGCCCAGCGGGCTGCGGGCCAGGCAGGACACGGGGGTGCCGGGGATGAGGCCCAGGTCCTGCAGCCGCCGCCGGATATCCCCCCGGTCCCGGAGGGAGAGCACCACCGCCTGCTCTCCGGGGTCAAGAGCGGCGAGGGAAAAATCAGTCAAGTCGTTCACCTCCGATACAGGCGCGCACAGGGAGCGCGCTGCCCCAATCTATGCCCGCCGGAGGGAAGAGGTGAGGGAGGAAAAATCGCGGGGAAAGGGGGACGGGAACGTCCCACAAGGGCGGGGGTGCGGGCCGCCTTTGGGAGGGATGCGGATTGAGCGAAAGGAACATGCGGCCGGTGAGCTACAAGCAGTATGATGCCCGGTGGGCCTCCAAGCCCTACCAGGTCAAGGGGGAGACGGCCACCATCAAGGGCTCGGGGTGCGGGCCCACCTGCGCGGCCATGGTCATCGCCAGCCTGCGGGACAAGTCGGTGACTCCGGCGGAGACCTGCGCGTGGAGCGTGGAACACGGTTACAAGGCCAAGGGCCACGGGACCTACTACTCCTACTTCCGGTCCCAGATGGCCCAGTACGGCATCCAGTGCCGGCAGCTCTTGGGCTCCAGCATCTATCACCAGCCGGGGCACCCCATCCACGGGCAGGTGAGGGAGTATCTGCGCCAGGGGAAGTGGGTCATCGCCCTCATGGGGCCGGGGAGATGGACCACGGGCGGGCACTTCGTGCTGGTGTGGGACTGGGACGACAAGGTGCGCATCAACGACCCGGCCAGCGCCAAGAGCGTCCGGGAGAACGGAGACCCGGACACATTTCAGAACGAGGTGAAGAACTACTGGCTGGTGGAGACCGGCGGGAGTTCAGAGAAAAAAGAGGAGGATGACGGGATGGACGCGGAACAGATCCGGGCGATCGTGCAGGAGGAGCTGGCCCTCCGGGAGGGCCGGCGGGACAAAGAAGAGGCGGCGGACTGGGCCAGGGAGGCCTGGGAGGCCGCCCGGGCCGCGGGGGTGCTGGACGGGAGCCGGCCCCTGGCGGGGCTGACCCGGCAGGAGGCGGCCCTGGTGCTCTCCCGGCTGGGGCTTTTGGAGAAGAAGGAGGGGGCGGAGTGATGGAACACGTCAACCGGTTCAAGGCCGCCCTCTCGGGGCTGCTGGCCGCCCTCACCGCCCTGTGGGGCTGGTTCGGCTGGCTGGTGGTGGGCTGGATCTTCTGCATGGTGCTGGACTACATCACCGGGACCTGCGCCGCCATGAAGACCGGGCAGTGGTCCTCCCGGCTGGCCCGGGAGGGCATCTGGCACAAGCTGGGGGCGGTGTGCGCCGTGCTGGTCTCGGCGGTGCTGGACCTGGTGGTGGGGCAGGTGCTGGCCCAGGCCCCGGAGGCGGCGCTGCCTTTTACCTACACGGTGTTTCTGTGCCCCTGTGTGCTGGTGTGGTATCTCCTCACCGAGGCGGGGAGCATCGTGGAGAACGCCGGGGCCCTGGGGGCCCCCATCCCGGAGTGGCTGAAGCGGGCGGTGGCCGAGCTGCGGGACAGGGTGGATGAGGACTGAAGCGGAGATCGGGCCCGGCGGAGGGTTTCTTCCCTCCGGCGGGCTCTTTTTTGCGCTGTTTGAGGAGGAAAAAAGTTCATAACTTTTTCAGACTATTTTTAAGGAATGATGCTATACTGGGGCCAACCTAAGACGAAAGGCTGTGTTTTTATGAAGCGCAACAGACTTCCCGCCCTGGTCCTGGCGGCGGCAGTGGTCCTGTCCACCGCCTGCGGCGCCCGGGCTGCGGACGACGAGACCAGGATCGTCCTGTCCGATGAGAAGGTCACCGTGGATGGCAGGACCGCCTCCACCGACCCGGAGAGCGCCGTCTATACCGGGGCCGAGATCGTCTACTACCACGACGGCACCGACGAGACCTACGGCGAGGGCACCGAGACCGAGAAGCACTCGGCGGAGGAGGCCGGGGCCCACACCGTGGTCACCATCACCCAGCCGGGGACTTACCGGCTCAGCGGCGAGCTCTCCCGGGGGCAGATCGCCATCGACCTGGGCTCCGACGCCAAGGACGACCCCGAGGCGGTGGTCACCCTCATCCTGGACGGGGTGGATGTGACCTGCACTGTGGCACCCGCCCTCATCTTCTACAATGTCTATGAGTGCGACAGGGAATTTGTCGCCTACGACAACGATGAGAACCCGGACTATCAGGCCACGCCCGACGTGGACACCACCGCCGCCGGAGCCAACGTGTTCATCGCCGCCGGCACGGAAAACAACTTTACCGGCTCCCACGTGGCCCGCATCTACAAGGAGGGCACCACCAAGAAGCTGCACAAATATGACGCCGCCTTCTACTCCAAGATGAGCATGAACGTGGACGGCGCGGACGAGACCGGCGTTCTGAACATCGTCTCCGACAACGAGGGCCTGGACGCCGAGCTCCACCTCACCATCAACGGCGGGCGCATCTATATCACCAGCCAGGATGACGGCATCAACACCAACGAGGACTTCGTCTCGGTCACCACCATCAACGGCGGCTGGCTCACCGTGGACGCCGGCAACGGCGCCGAGGGCGACGGCATCGACTCCAACGGCTACCTGGTCATCAACGGCGGCGCGGTGTGGACCATGGCCAACGAGCGCTCCGGCGACGGCGGTATCGACGCCGACAGCCCCATCCAGATCAACGGCGGCAGCGTCTCCGCTTTCGGCACCCGGAACGACGCCGCCGACAGCGCCTCCCGGCAGCCCTACATGGAGCTCGCCTTCGCCTCCACCCTCCCGGCGGGCAGCGTGGTGGAACTGCGCGGCGCCGACGGCCAGGTGGTCTGGGGGGCGGAGACCCTGAAGACCTGTCAGTCCATCACCCTCAGCGGCCCGGAGTTGGCCCTGGATACCCCCTATCAGCTTTATGTGGACGACGTGCTCCAGTGCTGGAGCGGCAACAGCTTTGGCATGATGGGCGGCCGCGGCGGCATGGGCGGCCAGCGGCCGGACGGGATGACCCGTCCCGATGGACAGCAGCCCCCGGTGACCGGTGAGGGGGCTCCCCAACCCTTCGACGGGGCGGGGGAACTTCCCCAGCGACCGGACCGGGGGGAGCGGCCTGAGAACTTTGACCCCTCTCAGCTTCCCGAGGGATTTGACCCCACCCAGTTCGGCCACGGTGGCATGGGCGGCTTTGGCGGCCAGACCGCCGCCGACGGCAGCGGTTTCACCGAATTTACCCTCACTGAGACCACCAAGTCCTTCTCCGGCGTGTGCGATTCCGACGCCTCGGGCAAGACCCGGGTGAGCTTCACGGTGGAGGGGGCCCAGCGGGTGGGCTGGAACACCGTTCTGGAGACCATCACCGCCATCACCTCCAGCGTGGACATCGACCCGGCCCTGGTGCAGGTCACCGTCACCGACGATCCCAGTGAGAATTGTGCCGCAAGCTGCAAGCTCTCCGACGGCCTGGAGGCGGTGAACGCCCTGCTGCCCGAGGACGATGGGGACTACATCCTCACTGTGGCGGCGGTCAGCGGGAACGAGACCTACACCGGTGCCACCCAGCTCTCCTTTGCTGTGGGGGCCCTGCCCTTCACCGATGTGCGGGAGGGCGACGAGAGCTATGACGCCGTGAAGGCTCTCTATGAGGCCGGAGTCATGGAGGGCGTGGGCGGCGGCCGCTTTGACCCCGAAGGGACCGTGACCCGGGCCCAGGCGGTGACGGTGCTGGCCCGGCTCTCCGGGGCCGGGAGCGCGGGATCTGACGCATTCTCCGACGTGGAGGCGGGCTCCTGGTATTCCGGTTTCGTGGGCTGGGCTGTGGAGAACGGCATTGTGGAGGGAGATGGCCAGGGCCACTTCTTCCCCCATACGGCCGTCACCGGCGAGCAGATGGCCCTGATGCTCTCCCGCCTGGAGGAGGGGTTCACTGACGCCACCGGGTTCACCGGGGAGCTGACCCGCGCCCAGCTGGCCCGGATGGCCGCTCAGCTTTTGGAGAAGTAAAACAGAGCGCAAAAAGGCCGTGTCCGCCTGGACACGGCCTTTTCTGTGCTTTTTACGCCAGCTGGGGGAGCAGGTCCTCGAACTGGACGCCCTCCTCTACAGGGGCGTCCAGGGCCATGGTGTGCTTGACGCAGGCGGCGGTGAATTCCACCGCCCGCTGGGCGGCCGATTCCAGGGATCTGCCCCGGAGGAGCTCCCCCAGGGCCACGCAGGCGAAGAGGTCCCCGGTGCCGGGGAACTGGGCGGGTTCCTCGTGGGCGGCGGAAAAGGCGATCTCCCCGGTCTCCCGGTCGTAGCTCCCGGCGCCCACCATGCCGGGGCGGGGCCGGATGCCGGTGAGGATCACCGAGCGTGTTCCGTTCAGGCTCAGCCGTTCCAGCCACTCCGACCAGCCACCCTCGTCCTGGGGGGCGGCGGCGTAGTCCTCGTCCAGGAGGATGGCGGCCTCGGTGAGATTGGGGGTGATGACGTCGGCCAGGGCGGCGAGCCGGCACATCCGGCGGCACATCTCGGGGGTGTAGGTGCGGTAGGGCTTGCCCCAGTCCCCCATCACCGGGTCCACCAGAGTGAGGGTGTGGGGCTCCTTGAAGGCGTGAAAGAAGGCCTCCAGCACATCGATTTGCTCCGCCGAGCCCACAAAGCCGCTGTAAAGGGCGTCGAAGCGGACCCCCAGCTCCTTCCAGTGGGCGATGGAGCCGGACATCTCGCCGGTGAGGTCCCGGAAGGTGAATTCCTTCGAGGGGGGGAAGATGGTGGAGGCGGAGAGGTAGGCAGTGGGGAGGGCGGAGCACCAGCAGCCCATGACGGACAGCACCGGCAGCACCACGCCCAGGGAGCAGCGGCCGATGCCGGACAGGTCGTGGACGGCGGCCACATGGGGGGCGAGCTTCATGGCGAGGACTTCCTTCTTTGGCGATTTGTCTCTATTATAGCGGCTGGAAAGAAAAAACGCAACGATTGACGGGAATGTTTTGGGTGTGGTATAATCCATCTGTTATACGCGGGTATGGTGGAATTGGTAGACTCGGAGGATTTAGGTTCCTCTGCCGAAAGGCGTGTGGGTTCGAGTCCCACTACCCGTACCAGAAATCGACAAACTTCGACAAAGAAGTTTGTCGATTTTCTTTTCCTTGTGCTTTTTCTATCGATGTGATATGCTTGCTGTTGGAAAGTAAGAATTGAAATTGAAGGAAATGAGCATGATAAATAATTTCTGGAATAAGGAACTATTTAACTTTTGAGCTCGGTGGTGCATTCAAATGTATGCAAATTATTTTCTCATAAATCAAGAGTTCTTGTCTCTCTTTGACAGTCAGACACAAGATAAGATTTCAGAGATTGCATGAAGAAACACCGCAGGCTGTTTCCCGCGCTCTCCGCGCTCCTGCTGGCCCTCGCCATGCTGCCCTGTACGG
>CANRFC010000008.1 GCA_947629795.1 uncultured Oscillospiraceae bacterium | reverse complement strand
ATGGGGATGAAGGACTTGCCGGACAGGCCGAAGCGGCGGAAGATCCGGTCCATGATGAAGGCGATCCGGGCCATGTAGCCCACATCCTCCAGGATGGCAAGCAGGAGGAACAGCACCAGCATCTGGGGCACGAAGCCCAGCACGGCGCCTACGCCGGCCACGATGCCGTCCTGGATGAGACCGTAGAGCCAGGTGCCCTCAGCCACGCCCAGGGCGGTGAGGATGGAGTCGAACCAGCCGGGGACCAGCTCGCCGAAGAGGGTGTCGTTGGCCCAGTCGGTGCCCCAGGTGCCGATGCCGATGCCCCAGGCTTCTCCCTCGGCGGCGCTGCCGTCAAAGAGGGCGGCGGGGGAGGTGCCCATGGCGATGGAGTAGATGAGGAGCATGATCACGGCGAAGATGGGCAGAGCCAGCACCCGGTTGGTGACGATGCGGTCGATCTTGTCCGAGACCGAGAGGGCATGCTTGGCGGCCTTCTTCTTCACCGAGCGGGTGACCACGGTGTTGATGTAGGCGTAGCGCTGGTTGGTGATGATGCTCTCGGCGTCGTCATCCAGCTCCTTCTCGCAGTCGGCGATGTGCTCGGCCAGGTGGGCCTTCAGGGGCTCGTCCAGGTTCAGCTCCTCCAGGACCTTCTCGTCCCGCTCAAAGAGCTTGATGGCGTACCAGCGGAGATACCGCTGATCCACCTTGCCCTCAATGGACTCCTCGATGTGAGCCAGGGCGTGCTCCACACTGCCGGTGAACACGTGGGGGAGCTCCCCGCTCTTGTGGGCCTGGGCGGCCTTCACGGCGGCCTCGGCGGCGTCCATGGAGCCGTCCCCCCTCAGGGCGGACATCTCCACCACGGTGCAGCCCAGGGCGGTACCCAGCTTTTCCAGGTCGATCTGGTCGCCGTTCTTCCTCACCAGGTCTATCATATTCACTGCCACCACCACGGGCAGGCCCAGCTCGATGAGCTGAGTGGTGAGGTAGAGGTTGCGCTCGATGTTGGTGCCGTCCACGATGTTCAGGATGGCGTCGGGCTTTTCGCCCACCAGGTAGGACCGGGCCACCACTTCCTCCAGAGTGTAGGGGGACAGGGAGTAGATGCCGGGCAGGTCCTGGATGACCACGTCCTTGTGGCCCTTGAGCTTGCCCTCCTTCTTCTCCACGGTGACCCCGGGCCAGTTGCCCACGTACTGGTTGGAACCGGTGAGGGCGTTGAACAGGGTAGTCTTGCCGCAGTTGGGGTTGCCGGCAAGGGCGATCTTGATGTCCATGTTTTCCTCTCTCCTTTCAATTGGCATCGGGCCACGATTAGCGATAACTAACCGTTGTGCAAAAAAATCACTGGACCTCGATCATCTCGGCGTCGGCCTTGCGCACCGAGAGCTCGTAGCCCCGGACGTTGAGCTCCATGGGGTCGCCCAGGGGGGCCACCTTGCGCACGAAGATCTCCACGCCCTTGGTGATGCCCATGTCCATGATGCGGCGCTTTACCGGGCCCTCGCCGTGGAGCCGGGCCACGGTGACGGTCTCGCCCACCTTTGCATCCTTCAGTGTTTTCATGTCATTTCCTCCTCTCTCGATTTCACTTTCCCGCCGGGGGAGCCGGGCGGCTGTGTCCGCCCGGAAGGGGGAGCGGTCAGAACAGGATCCGGTTTGCCATGGACCGGTCCAGGGCGATCCGGCTGTCCTTTACCTGCAGGATCAGGTTCCCGCCCATCTCACTGACCACCGTCACATCGGTGTTTACCACAAACCCCAGCTCGGCCAGGTGCGCCCGCACCTCATCCTTTCCGGTGATCTTACGGATGGTCACCGTCTCGCCGGGTCTTGCCATGGTCAAGGGCATAGCTGCCGCTCCTTTCTTTGGTTAGAAAGGGCTAACTTTCAGGGATAAAAATAAGTTAGCACCACCTAACTTTTACAAGGAGAGTTTAACACCACTAACTGAAAATGTCAAGCCCGGCGTCCAACTTTTCTTGCCACCGGCAGAAATTTGTGCTAAGCTATAAAAAACGACAAAAGGAGGGAGCCTCTTTTATGAATATCTATGAGTCGGCCGAGGACTATCTGGAGGCCATCCTCATGCTGCGGGAGCGCAAGGGCGCGGTGCGCAGCATCGACATCGCCAACGAAAAGAACTTTTCCAAGGCCAGCGTGTCCATCGCCATGAAAAAGCTCCGGGAGAACGGCTACATCCAGGTGGACAAGGAGGGCTACATCACCCTCCAGCCGACAGGGGAGGAGATCGCTCAGAACATCTATGAGCGGCACCGCCTGCTCACGGAGTTTTTCATCCACCTGGGGGTGAGCCCGGCCGTGGCCGCCGCCGACGCCTGCAAGGTGGAGCACGACCTGAGCGACGAGACCTTCCAAAAGATCAAAGAGCACGCCCTGGGGGGCGGGAAGGAGACGCCGTAAAAGCTGCCAAGGGAAAAGGGACCGCCGCCCGCATTTTGCGGGCGGCGGTTTTGTGCCTTTGCAGAAAGGGAAGAGGGGGCCTTTCTGCTGCTTTGGCGCAAGGTGAAAGGGGCTTAATGGAACAGGTTGAACCACCCCAGCAGGGCTGCTACCATGTACACCGACAGGAAGGCGATGGCACAGGCGAACTGCTTGGGCAGCAGTTTTTCCCGCATCTCGTCGTCCTTGCAGCCGATGAGGGCCATGGAGCCGCCCTGGGAGAAGGGGCTCAGACCGGTGGCGCCGGTACCGGCAAAGATGGCGATGGTCAGTCCGGCGGGGCTGAGCCCGGTGGCCGCCGCAATGGCGGGCAGCATGGGGATGAACAGGGGGAAGATGACCGCCGGCCCGGTGGTGACAAAGCTGAGCAGGCCGGACAGAAGGACGAACATGGGGGCGATGAGGAAGGTGGGCACGCTGCCGCTCATCCAACCGCCGATGGCGTCCGCCACGCCCATATCCACGGCCAGGCCGATGAGGGTGGACATGCCGCAGATCATGATGATGGTGGTCCAGGGGATCTTGTTCTTCACCACGTCGGCGGTCTTGGCCAGGTTCAGCGCCGAGCAGATCACGATGCCGATGGCGGAGAGGACCTGGATGTCAAACTTGGAAGCAAACCACTTGGTGGCGGGGTTGGGGAGGAACATATTGCAGAACACGGGGACAATGATCAGGACCATGGTGATGAGAATGATGGCCAGGGTCTGCTTCTGGACCTTGTTGAAGGGCTCGGGCTTCTTCACCTCGGTGCTCTTCACCTTGTGTCCCTGGAAGATGAGATACATCACCAGGAAGAAGACGGTGCACATGACCATGAGGGTGGCGCCGTAGCCCCAGCTGGCGGTGTTGGCGGCGGCCTCGTCCAGGGTGTTGGCGGCGATCCCCTTGAACATGACGCCCGAGCTGGTCCACGCCTGAAGTCCGCCGCCCATGGAGCCCAGGAACACTGCCAGTACGGCGATGATGGGATTGAAGCCCATCTCAGCGGCCAGGCTGAAGGCGATGGGGGACATGAACACGGGGGTGGCGCCGGCGCCCGCGCCCATGGCGGACACCACGAAGGTGGCGAAGTAGAGGGCGATGGGCAGCATCCAGGGCAGCTTGCGGGTGGCGTAGATCATCCGGTTGGCGATCCCCTGAATGGCCCCGTTTTCCGCGGCATAGCCGTAGAAAAAGGTGACGATCATCATGGTGAACAGGAGCTTATAGGGGAAATAGCCGATGACCTGGGCAATGGTCTTTTCCATGAGCATGGTGCCGATGAGGAAGGCCAGGACCAGCGCCACGATCCCGATGTTGCACTTGGTCTTGGCTCCCACGATGACAGCGATCAGGATCGCCGCCAGAAAGATGAGCAGGCTGGCTGTGGTAGACATCTCAATACCTCCTCGAAGTCACTTACTTTTGTCTGGGGGGAATGTTGACGGTCATGGCAATGCTGCCGCCGTCCACGTTGAGCTGGGTGCCGGTGATAAAGCTGGAGTCCTCGCTGAGCAGGAAGACGGCGGCATTGGCAATGTCCTCCGCCTCGCCCAGGCGCTCCAGCATGCGGATGCGGGCGGGCTGGGCCTGCTTGTAGATGCCCAGGCGGTTGGCCATGATGCCGGTGGGGGTCTTCATGGGGCCGGGGCAGATGCAATTGACCCGGATATTGTCATCGGCGTACTGCATAGCCACGGATTGCGTCAGGGCGATGACGCCGGCCTTGGCCGCGCCGTAGGCGGCGGAGAAGGCGGGCTTATGTCCGGCGATGGAGGCGATGTTGACGATGGCGCCGCCTCCGGCCTTGATCATCTCGGGGATGACGTATTTACAGCAAAGATAGGTGCTCTTCAGGTTCAGATCCATGGTGAAGTCCCAGTCCTTCTCCTCCAGATCCACGATCCGGGTGGAGTTGCGGGCCTCCAGGCAGATGCCGGTATTGTTGCTGAGCAGGTCGATCTTGCCGAAGGCCGCCACACCGGTCTTGACCATGGCGGCGATGCTCTCGGCGATGAGCACGTTGCACTCTACAGCCAGGGCCTCGCCGCCCTTTTCACGGATCATGGCTGCCGTCTCCTCCGCCGCGTCCGGCTTCAGATCGGCAATGATGACCTTGGCTCCCTCCGCGGCAAAGCGGATGCACATGCCCCGGCCCAGGCCGGAGCCGCCGCCGGTGACCACAGCCACGCGATTTTCCAGTTTTCCCATAGGGATACCTCCTTCGTTATTTTCCTGTATGCAGCGCTCCCGGTTTCCGCGGGCGCCCTTGGAGACCGGGGGTGGAGCCGGATTCAATTCCCCTTCGGGGGGCGTTTGGCGCGCTTCGGGACCGAGTCCAGGGTGCGGGGCGGGATGTTGGACACCAGGGCCAGCATCCCGCCGTCCACAGCCAGGGAGGTGGCGGTGATGTAGCTGGACTCCTCCGAGGCCAGAAAGACGGCGGCATTGGCCACGTCCTCCGGTGTTCCGAAGCGCTCGATGAGCCGGATGCGGTCATTGTTGATGCCTGCGTAAATGCCTTGCTTGGCCGCCGAGATGCCGCCGGGGGTGCGGATGGCGCCGGGACAGATGCAGTTGGCCCGGATGTTGTCGTCGGCATATTGCACAGCCAGGGCGCGGGTGATGGCGATGACCCCCGCTTTCATGGCGGAAAAGGCGGCGGAGAAGGCGGGAGCTGTTCCCGCGATGGAGGAGATGTTGACGATGGAACCGCCGCCGGAGTCGATCATGTGGGGGATAATGCACCGGCAGCAGTTGTGGATGCTCTTCAGGCCCAGGTCGAAGGTCTCGTTCCACTCGCTGTCGGTGAGCTCCACGATGCGGATGGACCTTCGGGCCTCCACCGCGTCGCCGGTGTTGTTGCACAGGATGGTGATGCGCCCGAAGGCGTCCATAACGGCCTGGGTCATTTTGGCTACGGATTCGGGCTTGGTCACGTCGGTCCGGGTGAAGATGGCCTGTCCCCCTGCCTGACGGATCTCCTGGGCAGTGGCCTCTCCCCGGGCGGTATCGATGTCGGCCACCGCCACCTGGGCCCCCTCCCGGGCAAAGGCCAGGGCGATCCCCTTGCCGATGCCCGAGGCCGCGCCGGTGATCACGGCGGTCTGTCCCTTCAAACGGTCCATACGTATCCCTACCTTTTGAAAATGTCGGTGATCAGATAGCTGTTGCTGTTCCGGTCAAAGATGAGCTCGCTGCAGGTGTAGAGCTCACTGAGGAAGAGCCGGATATCCTCAATATCCCGGTCAAAGGTGCGGGAATTGACCTCATATTCCAGACAGAAGTTTTCCTTATTGATCTTTTCGCCCCGGCTGAGACGATAGAACAGCATGAGTACACGGGTCACCTTGTCCATAGGCACCTCCCACACCGGACAACGACAGAATATGTCGTTGTTAGAAAATTAACAAACTGTTATGGTGGTATTATATCATCAGGAAACGACAGAATATGACGGTGGGAAGAAAAAGCGGAAAGAAAATACGCCTTCGACGGTGAGCAGAGACAAAAGAGACGAAAAACAGGGGGAGAAGGAGGGCGCATGGCGTCCTGAAACGTGGGTGTGGAGACGAAAAAGCAGGGGGTAAAAACGGCAAAAAATGGCGCGCGGAGGGTCTCCGCGCGCCTGTTTTTATGTGTTGAGCAGATAGATGCCGAAGTTGAGATACCCCGCAAAGGCCACCCAGAGCAGGTAGGGGAACAAGAGCCACCCCGCCGTCTTGTCGATGCGGGAGAACAGGAGCAGGTTGGCCAGGATCAGCACCCACAGGGCCAGGAGCCAGAAAAAGGCGAAGAGCCAGGCGCTCAGGTTGAAGAAGATCAGGCTCCAGCAGAAATTGAACAGGAGCTGGGCACCGTACACCGTCAGGGCCCGGCGGGTAAGGCCCTTGTCCCGGCGGGCCTCCACCACCCGGTAGCAGGCCAGGCCCATGAGGAAGAACAGGGCGGTCCACACCACGGGAAAGACCCAGCCCGGCGGGCTGAGCGGGGGCTGGCGGAGGCGGGCAAAGTCGTCCATAAAGTCCTTGGTCAGCAGGGCGGACAGGCCGCCCACCCCCAGGGGAACGGCCAGGGAGAGCAGCAAAGTTTTCCAGCGAACGGTCATGGGATCACCTCTTTGGGATAGGATATGCCAAGCCCGGCCGGTCTATGCGCAGGGCGAAAAAAGCCGCCCGATATCCGAGGATATCAGGCGGCTTGAACGTGATCTCGGGGTCCCATCAGGGACTCCTTGGTGGGGATCCGGGCGTTTACCCGGGGCCTTTTCGGCCCATGGGTGGGAGCACAGGTCCTCCTTGCCAGAGGCATGGGGAGGGAGCGGCACCCCCGCCGGGGCATGGAGAGAGGTCTGCACCCCTGCCGGGAGAATGGAAAGGGGCTGGCTCTCCTGCCGGGGCGGTTTGACCTCTGGGGTGAGTTGGGGGGCGCTTACTTCTTGGCCAGGTACTTGCGCATATCCAGGGAGCAGGCGATGAGGATGATGGCGCCCTTGATGAGGTACTGCATGTTCTGGTCGATGCCCAGCATGGTCAGGGCCACGAAGATGATGCGCAGGATGAACACGCCCAGGACGATGCCGGAGATCTTGCCGGTGCCGCCCACGAAGGAGACGCCGCCGATGACGCAGGCCGCGATGGCGTCACACTCGTAGTTCAAGCCGGTGTTCTGGGCGATGGAGCCCAGGCGGGCGCCCTCGAAGAAGCCGTTGAGGCCGTACATCATGCCCGCCAGGGTGTGGACCATGACGGTGGTCTTGAAGACGTTGACGCCGGAGACCGAGGCGGCCTCGGGGTTGGAGCCCACGGCGAACATGTTCTTGCCGAAGGTGGTCTTATTCCAGATAAACCACATGACGGCCACCAGGATGATGGCGTAGAGCACCACCCAGGGAAGGGCGGCGCCGTTGCCGAAGTCCAGCATCTTGCCGTTGACGAAGCCCACGTACTCCTCCCGCAGGCCGGACAGGGGCTGGCCGTTGTTGCCGTTGGACATGAACAGCAGGAGGATCAGGGTGTAGGTGATGAGCTGGGTGGCCAGGGTGACGATGAAGGGATGGAGCTTGAACTTGGCCACGAAGAAGCCGTTGACAAGACCGATGGCCGCGCCCACGGCCATGGCGGCCAGGATGGCCAGGATGATGTTCAGGGCGATGGGCATATCGGGGAAGGCGGAGAGCAGCCGGCGGCTGTAATCCAGCTTCTGGAGCAGGACCGCGGACACGGCGGCGGACAGGCCCACCACCCGGCCGGCGCTCAGGTCGGTGCCGGTGAGGACGATACAGCCGCCGATGCCCAGGGCGATGGGCAGGTACTGTGCCACCTGGGTGACGATGTTGGTCAGAGAGTTGGGGGTGAGGAACTTGTCGTTGGCGATGGCGGTGTAGATAATGAAGGCGGCCATCAGGATGTACAGGGCGTTGTTGAGGATCCCATCGCTCCAGAAGCGCTTTCTATCCTTGCCGTCCAGGGTCTTGTAGTGCGCCGCGGTGTCGCGGAGCTTGGTGACTGGATTGGTCATAAGTGATCGACCTCCTTACGCGTATTTTGCGGCCAATTGCATGATCTCTTCCTGGGTGGTGGACCTGGCGTCCACCTCGCCGGCCAGCCGGCCGCCGGACATGACCAGGATGCGGTCGCACACGCCCAGCAGCTCGGGCATTTCGGAAGAGACCATGAGGATGGTCTTGCCCTGGTTGGCAAGGTCCAGGATGAGCTGATAGATCTCGTATTTCGCGCCCACGTCGATGCCGCGGGTGGGCTCGTCCAGCAGCAGGACCTCCGGGTTGGTGAGCAGCCAACGGCCCAGGATGACCTTCTGCTGGTTGCCGCCGGACAGGGCCCGGATCTTGGTGTCCTGAGACGGGGTCTTGGTGTGCATGGCGTCGATGGACCACTGGGTGTCCTTGCGCATGGACGCTTCGCTGAGGCAGATGCCCGCCTTGAGGTGCTTGTCCAGGCTGGAGATGACAGTATTCTCCTTGATATCCAGGATGGAGAAGATGCCGGTGGCCCGGCGCTCCTCGGTGAGCAGGGCGAAGCCCGCCTTGATGGAGTCCTGGGCGTTCCGGTTGCGGCAGGGCTTCCCGCCCAGGGTGATGACCCCTTCCTTGCGGGTGCGCACGCCGAAAATGCTCTCCAGGACCTCGGTCCGGCCCGAGCTGTCCAGGCCGGCCAGGCCCAGGACCTCGCCCCGGCGGGCGGTGAAGGACACGTCCCGGAGGCGGTTATACATGCCTGTCAGGCCCTTGACCTCCAGGTAGACCTCTCCGGGCTTGTTGGTCTTGGGGGGGAACTGATTGGTGAGCTCCCGGCCCACCATGAGCCGGATGATGTCGTTCATCTCCAGCTCGGCGGTGGGCTTGGTGGTGATCCACTGGCCGTCCCGCATGATGGTGATCTCGTCGGAGATGCGCTTGATCTCTGCCATTTTGTGGGAGATGTAAACGATGCCCACGCCCCGGTCCCGGAGCATATTGATGATGCGGAACAGGTGCTCCACTTCCTCCTCGGTGAGGGAGGAGGTGGGCTCGTCGAAGACGATGACCTTGGAGTGATAGCTCACTGCCTTGGCGATCTCCACCATCTGGCGCTGGGACACGGGCATGGTGCTCATGATGCGCCGGGGGTCCACGCTGATCTCCAGTTCCTTGAATACGGCCATGGTGTCGTCGTACATTTTCTTTTCGTTGACCATGGGCCCCACGGTGGGGTAGCGGCCCAGCCAGATGTTATCCATGACTGAGCGCTTGAGAGCCTGGTTGAGCTCCTGATGGACCATGGCCACGCCGTTGTCCAGTGCCTCACGGCTGCTCTTGAAGGACACCTTTTTGCCCTCCAGGAAGATCTCGCCGCTGTCCGGGGCGTACAGGCCGAACAGACATTTCATAAGGGTGGACTTTCCGGCGCCGTTCTCGCCCATCAGGGCGTGGACGGTGCCCCGGTGTAAGGTCAAAGAGACCTTGTCCAGGGCCTTGACGCCGGGGAAGGTTTTGGTGATGTCCGTCATTTGCAGCAGGACGTCATCTTCTGCCATAAGATACGATCCCTCCTTTTATAAAATGGGGAAGCTGCCCCGTTGGGCAGCTTCCCCACTGGGGTCTAAGCCAGGATCACTCGCCCATGTAGGGAGCGTAGGCCACGTAGAGCTTGTTGGCAACGCCCTCGGCGATGGTGTACATGTCGGCGTTGGTGCCGGCGGCGGCGGAAATGGCGTCGGCAGTGGAGGAGCCGGAGCCGATGGAGGCGGCGGCCTCAGCAATGGCGGCGGCCATGCCCTCGGCATCCTGCTTGACGGTACCGGTCATCTTGCCGGCCTTGATCAGCTCCTTGGCGGAGTCGGTGGCGTCCACGCCGAAGACGGGGATGGTCTTGCCCTTGCCGTCGTTGTAGCCGGCGGCGTTGAGAGCGGAGACGACGCCCTCGGCCATGCCGTCGTTGTTGCAGATGACGACCTCGATCATGTTGCCGTTGCCCTCATTGAACTGGGACAGGTTGGTGTTCATGTAGTCCACAGCGGCCTGAGTAGACCAGGAACCGGACTGGTCCACCTGGTACTTGGAGGCGTTGCTGGGATCGAAGTAAGCCATGGCAGGCTTGCCGGCGGCGGTGAGGACAGCGTCGGCGTCCTCCTGGCCGTACTGGGTGCGGTAGATGGCCTCCACGTTGGCCTCGTCGCCCTTGAACATGGCGTACTGGATGGTGCCGTCGCCGTTGAGGTCCACCTCGTCATAGTGCTCCAGGAGGTAGTCGCCCACCATCTTGCCCTGCAGGTGGCCGGCCTCGGGGGCGTCGGTGCCGATGAAGCAGATGCTGGCGTTGTCCTTCAGGGTGACGTCGGGAGCGTCCTCGGTGTCCACGGCCCGGTTGAAGAAGATCACGGGCACGTCGCCGGCCAGCTCGATGATGGCCTTGGCAGCGTCGGGAGCGCCGGAGGTCACCAGGTTGACGATGAGCAGGTTGGCGCCGTTGGACAGAGCGGTCTTGACCTGGTCGTTCTGGGTGCCCTGGGTGTTGTTGCCGTCATAGTCGGTGTAGGCGATGCCCTTGGCGTCCAGAGCGGCGTCCAGGGCGGTGCGGACGCTGGCGATGTAGGTGTCGCCGTAGTTGTAGTAGAACACGCCCACGTTCAGCTCGGTGCCGGAGGGAGCGGGATCGGCGCCCTTGGACTCGGTGGGGGCCTGGGATTCGGCGGTACCGCCGCCGCCGCAGCCGGCGAGCATGCCGGCCAGCATGGCACCGGCCAGGAGGATACTGAGATTGCGTTTCTTCATGGGGATCTCCTTCTTTCCATAAATTTTTGAACATGTTGGAGCAGTTTCTTTTCGCGGCTTTCGCCGCAGGATAATGATAACACAGAAGAAGTTGTATTGCAACAGATTTTTGTGAAAACGTCCTCTGCGAGGGCTGTCAAGAGGAAAGTTTTTGTCGGATTTGTAGAAAATTTAACAAAAAATTTGGCATTTCTGACAAGGGAGAGCCCGCCGGACAGATTTGTATGGAAAAGGTGACGAGGATGATGTATACTGTTTCTGAACAAAAAAATCTGGGAAAGGGGACGGGATACAGATGGAAAAGCTGCTCACGGACCGCCTTGCCGCGGGAGAGCTGGAGGAGGAACTGGTCAGGCTCTACGGCCCGGGCCGGGCCGCCCGGGCCCGGGAGCGCCTGAAGAGAGTGCTGGAGGGCTTTGAGAAGACCTTCGGAGCTCCCGCCCAGGCGGTGTTCTCCGCCCCCGGCCGCACCGAGCTGGGGGGCAACCACACCGACCACCAGCACGGCCATGTGCTGGCCGCCAGCGTGGACATGGACATCCTGGCCGCCGTGGCGGTGAACGACTCGGGGGTCTTCCGGGTCCAGTCGGAGGGCTATCCCCTCATCACCGTGGACCTGGGGGTGCTCACCCCCCAGGCGGGGGAGGAGAACACCTCCGCCGCCCTCATCCGGGGGGTGTGTGCCCGGATGGCCGAATTGGGCTGCGACTTCGGGGGCCGGGGGCTGGACGCCTGCATGGTCTCCGATGTCCCCGGGGGCAGCGGGCTGAGCTCCTCCGCTGCCTTTGAGGTGCTCATCGGCACCATGGTCAACGGGCTGTTCTGGGAGGATAAGGCCACGGCGGTGGAGATCGCCCAGATCGGCCAGTACGCTGAAAACGTCTTTTTCGGCAAGCCCTCGGGGCTTATGGACCAGACCGCCTCCTCGGTGGGGGGCGTGGTGGCCATCGACTTCGCCGACCCCGCCGCCCCTGTGGTGGAGCGGATGGACCTGGACCTGGCGGGGGAGGGGTACGCCCTGTGCATCCTGGACTCCCGGGCCAGCCACGCCGACCTCACCGACGAGTACGCCGCGGTGACCCGGGAGCTGGCCCAGGTGTGCGCCCACTTCGGCAAAAAGGTCCTCCGGGAGGTGTCCCAGGCTGACTTCTACGCCGCGCTGCCCCAGCTCCGGCGGGAGGCGGGGGACCGGGCGGTGCTGCGCTCCATCCACTTCTATGACGAGGACGCCCGGGCGGTGGAGGAGGCCCGGGCTTTGAAAAACGGGGACTTTGCCCGCTTCCTGGCCCTGGTGCGGGAGTCGGGGAAGTCCTCCGCCGAGCATTTGCAGAACGTGACCCCCACCGGACAGGTGGCCGACCAGGCCCTCATGCTCACCATCGCCCTGGCCGAGCATCTGCTGGGAGAGCGGGGGGCGGCCCGGGTCCACGGCGGCGGTTTCGCCGGCACGGCTCAGGCCTTCGTGCCCCTGGATCTGCTGGATGAGTTCAAGGCCGGGTTCGAGGCCGTGCTGGGGGAGGGGACCTGCCACGTGGTCACCATCCGCCCGGTGGGCGGCGTGCGACTGGCGTAAGGAGGAAACAGGATGAAGGATATCAATGTGCGCATTGCCCAGCTTGTGGACTACGCCGAGGCCAAGGGCCTCATCGACATGGACGACAGGACCTGGGCGGTGAACGAGCTGCTGGCACAGCTGAAGCTGGACCGCTTTGACGACCCCCATACGGTGGAGAAGGCCGGCCTGGAGGATATCCTGACAGATATCCTGGACTGGGCGGTGGAGACCGGCCGGTGCGAGGACGGCCCCGCCAGCCGGGACCTCTACGACACCGCCCTCATGGGGCGGCTCACCCCCCGGCCCACCTGGGTGGTGCGCAACTTCCTGGCCCGGTACGACTGCTCCCCCGAGACCGCCACCAACTGGTACTACAAATTCTCCCAGGACACCGACTACATCCGCCGCTACCGCATCCAGAAGGACATGAAGTGGGTCACGCCCACCGAATTCGGCGACCTGGACATCACCATCAACCTCAGCAAGCCCGAGAAGGACCCCCGGGCCATCGCCGCCGCCAAGAACGCCCCCCAGAACGCCTATCCCAAATGCCAGCTCTGCCGGGAGAACGAGGGGTACGCCGGGCGGCTGGACCACCCCGCCCGGGGGAACCACCGGATCATTCCGGTGACCATCGACGGGGCCGAGTGGTTTTTGCAGTACTCCCCCTACGTCTATTATAATGAGCACTGCATCCTCCTCAACGGCGAGCACGTGCCCATGAAGATCGACGGCGGCACCTTCCGCCGGGAGCTGGACTTTGTCACCCAGTTCCCCCACTATTTCGTGGGCTCCAACGCCGACCTGCCCATCGTGGGGGGTTCCATCCTCAGCCACGACCACTTCCAGGGCGGGCACTATACCTTTGCCATGGAGCGGGCCCCCTTGGAGCGGGGGGTGGTCTTCCCCGGATTTTCCGACGTGAAGGCGGGCATCGTGAAGTGGCCCATGAGCGTCATCCGCCTGCGCTGCGCCGACCGGGACCGTTTGACGATGTTGGCCGAAAAGATCCTGGACGCCTGGCGGGGGTACACCGACGCCGACGCCTTTATCTTCGCTGAGACTGACGGCGAGCCCCACAACACCATTACCCCCATCGCCCGGAGAAGGGGGGAGGACTACGAGCTGGACCTGGTGCTGCGCAACAACATCACCACGGAGGAGTACCCCCTGGGGGTCTACCATCCCCACCAGGACCTCCACCACATCAAGAAGGAGAACATCGGCCTCATCGAGGTCATGGGCCTGGCCGTCCTCCCCGCCCGGCTCAAGACCGAGCTGGCCGATCTGGCGGACTCCATCGTAAAGGGAAAGGACTTGCGTGACGCCGAGACAACGGCAAAACACGCCGATTGGGCTGAGAAATTGATGAAGGAATATACCTTTACAGAGGAGAACGCCATGGACATCCTCAAGGCCGAGGTGGGCAAGGTGTTCTGCCGGGTCCTGGCCGACGCCGGGGTGTACAAGTGTACCCCCCAGGGCCGAGCCGCCTTCCTGAAATTCCTGGAGAGCGTGAGGTGAGCGCCATGGTGGAAAAACGCCCCTTTGGGGACAGCTTCCTCTGCCGCATCACCGACGGTCCCTGTTGGGCCGAGATCGTCCCCCAGGGGGCCTCTCTGCGCTCGCTGGCGGTGCCCGACCGGGCCGGCCGACCGGTGGACGTGGTCCTGGGCTACGACACTCCCGGGGAGTACCGGGAGCGCGACGCCTGCTTCGGGGCCATCGTGGGGCGGTATGCCAACCGCATCTCCGGGGCCCGCTTCACTCTGGGGGGGAGGACCTTTCCCCTGGAGGCCAACGAGGGGGAGAACACCCTCCACGGCGGGAGCCGGGGCTACCAGAACCGCCTGTGGGACCTGGAGCCCCGGGGGGAGCGCAGCGTGGTCTGCACCCTCCTTTCCCCCGACGGGGACCAGGGCTTTCCGGGGAACCTCCGGGTGACAGTGACCTACACCCTTCGGGACGGGGCCCTCTCCATCGCCTATGAGGCGGTGAGCGACGCCGACACCGTCCTCAACCTCACCAACCACGCCTATTTCAACCTGGCGGGTGAGGGGGATGTGGGGGACCACGTCCTCACCCTGGCCGCCTGCCGCTATACCCCCGCCGGGCCGGGGAACATCCCCACCGGGGAGCTCCTGGACGTGGCGGGCACGGCCTGGGACCTGCGCCGGCCCACCCCCCTGGGGGACCGGCTGGCCCATCCCGCTCTGGCCGCCTCCCGGGGGTACGACCAGAACCTGGTCCTGGACGGGAGTTCCCCCGCCGCCGTGGTGTTCTGCCCCCGCACCGGGATCGAGATGACCATGGACACCGACCGGGAGGGGGTCCAGCTCTACACCGCCGGCTGGCTGGACGGCCGAGGGGGCAAGGGGGGCCGGACCTACGGCCCCGCCGCCGGGCTGTGCCTGGAGACCCAGCACTTTCCCGACGCGGTGAACAAGCCCGCCTTTCCCAGCCCGGTCCTCAGGGCGGGGGAGACCTTCCGCTCAGAGACCGTCTACCGGTTTGCCGTCCGCTGAGCCTGCCGGGTCCCGGGCTCCGACGAAAGACGACAAGAAAAAACTCTTGCATCGGGGAGAAAGTTGTGGTAGAATACAACAGTTCCCTGATGCAGGTGTAGTTCAATGGCAGAACGTCAGCTTCCCAAGCTGAACACGAGGGTTCGATTCCCTTCACCTGCTCCAGAAATCGACAAACTTCGGCAGAAGTTTGTCGATTTTTTGTGCTGTTTGCTTCCCCCCCCTGGCTGTGTGCTATACTGGCAATAAAAAGCGATAGATCTTCATTGGGAGAGGTGTTAAAGTGGCTCAGCATATTGTTGTAACCGATTATGATCCTCTATGGAAGGATATGTTTGAAACAGAAGCCGGCAGAATAAAAACGATCCTTGGTCAAAACTGTATCGCGATTTATCATATAGGCAGCACATCAGTGCCTGGGCTTGCAGCGAAACCTATTATTGATATTATGCCGGTCGTTCGTGATTTGAAAGCTGTAGACAGGGTGTCCGCAGCTTTTGAAAAAATAGGGTATGAATATATGGGCGAGTTCGGTATTCCGGGCAGGCGCTATTTGCGGAAAGGCGGCGATGAAAGGACACATCAGATCCATATTTTCGCTGAAGACAATGCCCATGATATCGCGCGACATTTGGCAGTTAGAGATTACCTGCGGGCACGCAGGGACATTTGTGAAAGATATGCTGCGCTGAAAAAGGAGCTTGCGGAAAAGTATCCCTATGATATCGATGGTTACTGCTGCGGCAAGGAGGAATTTGTTCAGCAGTTGGAGAGAGACGCATTAAAATGGCGGAGTAAGTAAACAGAGATCTTTTGCCTGCGCTCCCTTGTTCCTCCTCTTCCCAAAAGACGGGGAGGGTGCGCCGCCGCGCCGCAAAAGCGCCATGAATTGACATCCCGGGCGTGAAAGTGTATAATGATTCGCGGCTGCGGCGCGGACAGGCCCTTGGGTTTTCCGGGGCGCGCCGGGCTGACATCGTGGAAAGGGGGGCGCGGCTGCCGTGAAAGTATCCCTGGTCATTCCCGCTTACAATGAGAGCAAGATCATGCCGGATACCCTCCGGGCCGTGACAGGCAAGCTGGCCGCCCTTTCAGAGGACTATGAGGTCATCATTGTGGATGACGGCAGTACAGACAATACCGGGGAACTGGTGAGAGCTTGGAAGGACCCCCACGTGCGCCTGGAGGGTTATCAGCCCAACCGGGGAAAGGGGTGCGCCGTGCGCACCGGGATGCTTGCCGCCACGGGGGACATCATCCTGTGTACCGACGCCGACCTGGCCTATGGGGTGGAGGTCTTCTCTCCGCTGATGGAGGCCCTCTCCTCCGGGCAGGCTGACCTGGCCATCGGTTCCCGCAGGCTCAGCCCCGACGGCTACCGGGATTATCCGCCCCTCCGCCTGGCCGCTTCCAAGTGCTTCGGGGTGCTGGCCCGGATGATCTCGGGACTGAAATACGATACCCAGTGCGGCATCAAGGGCTACCGCCGCGCTGCGGCCCGGGCCATCTTTTCCCGCTGCACCACCGACGGCTTCACCTTTGATTTTGAGGTCCTGCTGCTGGCGGAGGCCCTGGGCCTCCGGGTGGAACAGATCCCGGTCTCCGTGGTCAATCACCGGGAGTCCAAGGTCAATGTGGTCCGGGACGGCGCCCGGATGTTCCTGGATATTTTCCGCATCCGCCGCCGGGTCCGCTCGGCAGGTATCAAGGGATGAGGGCTCCGGTGTTTCCCGCCCGGCAGCGGGAGGGTGAGGAGAGGGCCTGGCCCGTATTTCTCCTCCTGCTGGCCCTGGTCTTCCTCCGCTGCTGCTGTGAGGGCCTGCGCTACTATCCCCAGCTGGACGACTATATCCAGCACTATGACTTCGCCAACCTCTATGACGGGGTGTGGCAGGTGGTGACGGAGAAGGGGCTCCTGGCCTCCCGGCCCCTGGCAGGGCTGCTGGATGTGGCCTTCTGGAGCCGCTTCTGGCCGGTGATGATCCTGGGGGTGCTCCTGATCTCCGCCCTCTACGCCGCCTCGGCGGTGCTCTTTTGGCGGGTCCTGGGGGGCTACTTTCCGGTGAGCCCCCTGTTTCTGGTGCTTTATGCCCTGTTTCCGCTGAATATGGAGGGGACCTACTGGATGTCCGCCTCCACCCGCGTGGTGCCCGCTCTCGCCTTCACTGCCCTGGCCATGTGGCTCTTTCAGCGCTGGTGCCGGGAGGGTGGATGGCGCTTTTTGGCCCTGTATGTCCTGGCCCAGCTTCTCTCCTACGGCTTTTATGAGCAGGGCCTGGCCCTGTGCGCCACCGGAGTGGTCCTGGTGGCCCTGCTGGAGTGGCGGGACCACCCCCGCCGGGCCTGGGCTGCCCTGGCGTCCCTCGTAAATATAGGGCTCTATTTCGGCTTTATCTCCCTCTTTTCCGGCAGCGCCAGCTACGGAGGCCGCATGAATACCATCCTTCCCTGGCAGGAGGGGTGGAAGGAGACGGTGTTCCTTCCTCTGAAGAGCCAGCTCCGGCAGGCCTTTGGAGAGGGGAGCGTCCAGGTGCTGGGGAACGGGCTCCGTCGGGGCTGGACCCTGGTGGTCTCCCAGGGGCATTGGCTGTGGCTGATCCTGACGGCGGGGCTCTGCCTGCTCCTGTTTGTCTGGCTCAGGCAGCCGGCAGCGAGGGAGGAACGGCCCCGGTACGGGGCCCTTCCCGCCCTGACGGTGGGGGCTCTCCTGGCCCTTGCCCCGGTGAGCGTCTTTTTCATCCTGCGCTCCCCCTGGTTCTCCCTTCGGGGGACGGTGACCTCCTTCTGCGGCCTGGCTCTGATGGCGGATACTTTGTGGACCCTGGTCACGGGCCCTCTGAAGTGCCGCCGTGCCGTCACCGCCGGGGTGTGCGCTGCTCTGGCCCTTCTCTTCTGCGTCGCCGCGGCCAGCGAGGTCCACGACTATGGGGAGACCTGGCAGGCCGACCAGGCCGTGATCTCCGCCGTGGTGGAGGCGACCGACGGCGGGGCGGCCCTCCCCCGGGAGGGGACCACCGCCTTTGTGGGCGTGGAGCCCAGCTATCTTGCCGAGCAGAATTTCAACTATCATGAGCATATCCACGGCGTCACCGAGAGCGGCTGGGCCATGAACGGGGCCCTCCAGTGGGCCTCCGGGCGGCAGCCGTTCCCCGCGGTGGTCCCGCTGCCCGCGTCCACCCCCGCCGCCGCCCTGGCGGCAGGGGAGTACGCTGCCGTCTACGGCTACGACCCTTCGGCCCGGCAGATGGTGCCCCTCACTCTCCGGGTCCTGGAGAGCGGCGATGTCCGGCTCTATACCGACGACGGCGCCCTCTGGGGGCAGGTGGCGGAGGCAGGCCTCACCCGGGGGGCCGGGGAAGGGGGGAGCCCTCATGAGTGAAAAGCTGGCCCGCCTGCTGGAGGCCTTTGATATCAGGCGCTTTGTGAAGTTCGGCCTGATCGGCGTGCTGAACACCCTGGTGGATTTCGGCGTGTTCTTCCTCATGGACCGGTACGTCATCCGGGACGGCCCCACCCTGTGCCTGCTTGGCCTGACGGTGGCCACGGGGTCCTATATCTCCAATTTTATCGCCTACGCGGCGGCCAACATCCACTCCTTCCTGTGGAACCGGTTCTGGACCTTCCAGAAGCGGGAGCCCATCACCCGCCGGGAGGTGGGCCGCTATCTGCTCACCAGCGTAGGCTATCTGACCATCTCCTCGGTGAGCCTGGGGATCTTCATGGCCGTTCTGGGCCTGCCGGTCTTCTCCGCGATCCCGGCGGACTGGGTCCCCATGATGGCCAAGTTCCCCACCGCCTGCGTCACCATTTTTTATAACTACCTGATGAACAAGTTCTGGGTGTTCCGGTAGCTCAGCGCTCCCACAGGAACTCCGGCAAAAAAGAGCCGCCCCGGTCCGAATTTTCGGACCGGGGCGGTCTGCGTCTGGAGTGGGTCAGCTCCAGGGGTTTTCGGTGGGATAGGGCAGCGCCTTGGGCTGGTTGTAGGCGATGTCCTGGACGCCCAGGAGCTTGAACACCTCGAAGAGGGCCTTACCGCAGTGGGCGAAGGCCACCGCGCCGTGGTGGGGATACCGCTTCTGGATGAGCACGTGGCGGTAGAACCGGCCCATCTCGGGGATGGCGAACACGCCGATGCCGCCGAAGGAGCCGGTGGCCACCGGCAGCACCTCGCCCTGGGCGATGTAGGAGCGGACCGTGCCCTCACTGTCGCACTGGAGACGGTAGAAGGTGATGTCGCTGGGGGCGATGTCCCCCTCCAGGGTGCCCCGGGTGAAGTCGGGGGTGCCGCCGTTTTCCAGCAGGCGGTTCTGGATGAGCTGATACTTCACCGCCCGGTCGGCACACATCTTGCAGGAGGGGGTGTTGCCGCAGTGGAAGCCCATAAAGGTGTCGGTGAGCTGATAGCTGAACTTCCCCTTGATCTCCTTCTCCCACAGGGAGGCGGGCACCGAGTTGTTGATGTCCAGCAAGGTGACGGCGTCAGCGGTGACGCAGGCGCCGATGTACTCGCTCAGCGCGCCGTAGATATCCACCTCGCAGGCCACGGGGATGCCCCGCGAGGCCAGGCGGGAGTTCACGTAGCAGGGCTCGAAGCCGAACTCCTTGGGGAAGGCGGGCCAGCACTTGTCGGCGAAAGCCACGTACTTCCTGGCCCCCCTGTGCTCCTCCGCCCAGTCCAGAAGGGTCAGCTCAAACTGGGCCATCCGCTCCAGCAGGTCGGGGTAGAACTTGCCCTCGCCCATCTCCCGGGCCATGTCGTCGCACACCTGGGGGATGCGCTTGTCGCCGGCGTGGGCCTTGTAGGCCACCAGCAGGTCCAGCTCGGAGTTCTCCTCCACCTCTACGCCCAGCTCATACAGGCCCTTGATGGGCGCATTGCAGGCGAAAAAGTCCTGGGGACGGGGGCCGAAGGTGATGATCTTCAGATTCCTCACACCGATGACGGCCCGGGCGATGGGGACGAAGTTGCCCAGGAAGACCACCCGGATGAATATGGCCATCTGGCTGCTGAACAACACCAACCTGAAGTTCTACGAGATCTCTGAGCGCATCGGCTACACCAATCAGAGCTACTTCTCCAAGCTCTTCAAGCAGCAGTTCAACATGACCCCCTACGAGTTCCGGGCTCTCAACGGCGCCCCCCAGGACGCCCCGCCGTCCCCGTAGAGTAACCACGGACGGCGCCCCCCAGGACGCTCCTCCGTCCCCATAGGGCGCCCCGGATGCCGCCCAAGGTCCTTCTTCATCCTGCAAAAAGCCCGCAATTCCTTGTATTCCAAGGAATTGCGGGCTTTTTTGGACCGTTTTTGGACTTTTGATCATTCTTCGGAGCAAAAGGTCTCAAAGCGGAAATGGGTGTTTTTCGGGCCCTCCAGCGTGTAGAGGGCGTAGCCCAGGCAGGGGGCGAAGGTGAGGTTTTCCTTTGCGTCGCGAAGGACATGGAAGGAAAAACTGGGGGCGGTGAAATAGGGCTTGCCGGCGAAGAAACCGGCGTAAGGAGTGTGCGTATGCCCACAAAACAGGGCAATTACGGAACTTTTTTCCAGGATCTCGGCAAAACGGGGAGAGAACTGGGCGGGGGGCATGGGGTGCTGGTGGGGCAAAAGGTGGAAATGAGTGATCAAAAGGGAAGGTTTTTGCCCCAATTGGGCAAGTTTCTCCTCCAAACAGACACAGTGCTCCTCACCGATGCAGCCGGCGTCCAGACCGTCCATGGAGCTGTCCAGGCAGATTATGGGCAAATTGCCAAAAAAAGACAGCGTGATAAAGGGTCCCGTGAAGGTCTCTACCCCCCTGTTTTGGGCCTCTGCCAGGTCTCCGTCAGGCCCCTTTTGGACGCCGCAAAAAGTGGAAGAAACTTCCAAAATCGCCGGGGCGGAAGAAAGGGGACGTGAGGAGGGGGACCAGACGGCGTGGAGGGCGGGGTTGCGGTCATGGTTGCCGGGGGTGACGGCCACAGGGACGCCGGGGAAGACCCGCTCCAGCTCCCGGCGGAGGGCCCGATGGTCCTCTTCGGCGCCGTAGTCGGTGAGGTCGCCGGTGAGGAGGATGCCGTCCAGGGGCTCTCCGGCGAGCTGGGCGGCCAGGCGGTCCAGCCGCCGGGACAGGGGAGGCTGGGCCCGGAGCACGTCCAGATAGGGTTCGTGCTGAGGGGGGTACTGAAGGCGGTAGTGCAGGTCGGTGAGCTGGAGGATGCGCATGGCCTTACGCCCCCTTCCTTACAGTGCCAGGGGACGGGCGCGGTGGGCAAAATAGGCGCGCAGGCGCTCCTCTGAGGAGTTGACTACCAGCTCCTCGGGGAAGTCGGCCTCCCGGAGCAGGTCCAGGGAGGCGGCGTGGTCTCCCACCCGGGTGTGGAAGTGGGCGTCGGAGCTGACGATCACCGCCACCCCCTGCCGGGCGCACTCCAGGGCCACCTGGTAGCAGACCTCGTGGCTGCCGGGGCGGATGGCGAAGGAGCTGGAGTTGATCTCCAGCAGCGTCCCCGTCTCCCGGCAGGCGGAGACCACGGCGGGGATGTCGATGGGGAAGACCGGGTTGCCGCAGTGGCCGATGCAGTCCACATAGGGGTTCCGGATGGCGGCGACCATCCCGGCGGTGTTCTCCTGCCGGGAGCCCGGCTGGATACATTCAATATGGTAGGAGGCAATGACCCACTCCAGCTTTTCCAGGATCTCCTCCTCCAGGTCCAGGGTGCCGGCGAAGTCCATGATGTTGACCTCGGCTCCCCGGATCAGGCGCACCCCATCCACCACCGGGGGCATATTGCCCAGGCATCGGAAGTGGTGGGCGATGGCCCCGTCGGGCATGCCGGGGGCGTGGTCGGTCATGCCCAGGGCGCAGAAGCCCAGCGCCTTGGCGGCGTGAAGGTTCTCGGTCACCGTGCTGTACGCGTGCTGGCTGGCCATGGTGTGGGTGTGAAGGTCGGCGATGGTATGCATATTCTCACCTCATTTGATTCTGAGGCTATCATAGCACAAGTAAAAAGTTTAGTAAATACCAATTTGAAAATTTTTCAGAAAATTTCAAGAAGGCATTGACAAAACAGTAGAAAAACGGTATACTCCCTTTCGTAAACACCGTGCAAAAAGTACATAAGCGCTTTCAGATGCCGAGAGAACAAGAAAATAGTTTACTAAAATTTGAAGTTATTTTCGGCGCCACCTTGCAACAGAGAAAGGGGAAAATCATCGTGGAAGAAAGCAAAGCGGAGTCCCGGGGCGGGGCCAAGAAGGCAAAGAATTTTGCCCTGACCGTCATCGCACCGGTACTGGTGGTAGCGATCTGGTTTATCGTGACAAATACCGGGATGGTCCGGACCTCCATCCTGCCCTCGCCCCAGAAGGTCGTGTCCACCTTCTGGTCCCTGCTCTCCAGCGGAAAGCTGTGGACCGACATGAGCATCAGCTTCATCCGGGTGCTGCGGGGCTTCGCCCTGGGCGCGCTGCTGGGTATGGTCATCGGCAGCCTGATGGGCTTCTCGGCCACCGTCAACCGGGTGCTGGGAACGATGGTGAGCATCCTGAGGCCCATCCCCATGCTGGCCTGGATCCCCATCCTCATCCTGTGGCTGGGCATCGGCGAGAGCTCCAAGACCGCCGTCATCTTCATCGGCAGCTTCTGGTCGGTGCTGCTGAACACCATCCACGGCATCCAGAGCACCGACGTGAAGCTCCTGGAGGTGGCCCGGGTGCTGGAGAAGAAGCGCAGCGTGTTCATTTTCAAGGTCTATCTCCCCTCGGCTCTGCCCTCCATCTTCACCGGCCTGCGCCTGGGCATCAGCTCGGCCTGGACCTGCGTGGTGGGCGCTGAGATGATCGCCGCCACCAGCGGCATCGGCTACATGATCCACTATGCCCGTGAGCTGGCCCAGCCCGCCAGGGTCTACGCCGGCGTCATCTGCATCGGCGTGGTGGGCGTGATCATCGACAAGGGCCTGCTGGTCCTCCAGCGCAAGCTGCTGAGTTGGGCCTATGTGGACCAGGAGTGAGGAGGTTGGAGAAGATGAATCAGGAGATGAACAAGGAGATCCATCTGAGCATCCGCGGGGTGAGCAAGACCTTCCACATCAACAAGGGTGAGCTCCAGGTCCTGGACGACATCAACCTGGAGGTGGAGAAGGGCGAGTTTATCAGCATCGTGGGTACCAGCGGCTGCGGCAAGTCCACCCTGCTGAAGATGGTCATCGGCCTGGAGCACGCCACCAAGGGCGAGATCCGGGTGGGGCAGCGGGTGGTGACCAAGCCCTCCATCGACTGCGGCATGGTCTTCCAGGAGGCCCGGCTCTTCCCCTGGCTGACGGTGAAGGAGAACATCGAGTTCGGCATCACCCGGGAGATGCCCAAGGAGGAGCAGGCCAAGCTGGTGCAGCACCACATTGAGCTGGTGGGCCTGAGCGGGTTTGAAAACGCCCTCCCCAAGCAGCTCTCCGGCGGCATGCAGCAGCGGGTGAGCATTGCCCGGGCCCTGGTGAACAAGCCCGACGTGCTTTTGCTGGACGAGCCCTTCGGCGCCCTGGACGCCCTGACCCGGATCAACATGCAGAACGAGGTGCTCAAGCTCTGGGAGCACGAGAAGAAGACCATGGTGCTGGTGACCCACGACATCGACGAGGCCATCTTCCTCAGCGACCGGATCGTGGTGCTCTCCGCCCGGCCCGGCCGGGTGATGGACATCATCTCGGTGGAGCTGCCCCGGCCCAGGGAGCGCAGCAGCGACGAGTTCCTGCACATCCGCAGCAAGATCTTCAAGTATCTGACCAAGGACGCCACCGATGATGTGAACCTGGGCAAATATCTGTAAAAATTCCGGCAAACGGCAAGCTCGCTTGCCGGGAAAATAAAGAAACAACAAATACTGGAGGAAAGAAAGATGCTGAACATGAGCAAGAAAGCCCTGGCACTGCTCTCCGCCACCGCCCTTCTGTTGGGCGCCGCCGGCTGCTCCGGCTCCGCGGAGACCACCCCTACCCCCGCCCCTGCCGAGTCCACCCCCGTAGAGTCCGCGGCTCCTGTGGAGTCCGCCGCCCCCGTGGAGTCTGAGCCCGTTCAGGAGGCCAGCAACCACGGCGAGCCCATGGAGATCCACGTGGGCGACTTCCTGGGCGAGACCTTCCTGTACCCGGTGAAGCTGGCCAACAAGCTGGGCATGTTTGAGGAGGAGTTCTCCAAGGACAACATCACCGTGGTCATCGACTATCTGGGCAGCGGCGCCGTGATGAACGAGGCCCTCACCGCCGGCGAGCTGGACATGTCCTTCCTGGGCGGCCAGCCCACTTACAGCGGCATCGCCAACGGCAACGGGGTGAAGATCATCACCATGGCCACCGTCTCCAACACCGACCCCTGCCTGCTGGTGAAGGCTGACTCGGACATCACCGAGGTCTCCCAGCTCAAGGGCAAGAACCTGGCCGTGAACATCGGCACCGACAACCACTACCAGCTCACTGAGATGCTGGGCCTGGGCGGCCTGGTGGAGGATGACATCCAGCTCTACAACCTCAAGGGCAACGAGGCCCTGTCCGGCCTGCTCTCCGGCGAGATCGACTGCATGCAGAGCATCTCCCCCAACAAGTGGCAGTACATCCTGGACGGGGACGTGAAGGTCCTGGCCAACATGAGCGAGACTCCGGGCCGGAACAACCAGGTGCTGGTGGCCCGTCAGGAGTTCATCGACGAGCACGGTGACCTCATCGTCCGCTTCCTCCAGGTCCTCCAGCGGGCTCTGGACTACTATGAGGAGAACACTGCCGAGTGCTGGGACATCCTGGCTGAGTACTGCGACGCCTCCCGGGAGCTGATGGACAACTACATGGACGACTATGACTGCACCCTGGGCCTCACCGAGACCGACCGGACCTACATGGACAATGTGTACGCCTTCCTGCAGGACCACGGCATGCTGGACTCCGAGATCGACCTGGACTCCATCTACGATGAGAGCTTCCTCATCGAGGCCTTCGGCACCACCGACTGCCACTAATTGAAACCATCGTGAATCGGGAAGGGTGCGGAGAGCTCCGGCTTTCCGCACCTTTCCAATAGAAAGGCGTGTGAGCTATGGGTATCATCGACTTTCGGGTGCGGCCCCTCTACGGCGGCTACCGGGCTCTGGCTGACAACGGCACGGCGGAGCGGTTTTTGACCGCCTTCCGCTGTGAGCCCTCGCCGTCCATCCTCCAGCGCTCCATGGAGCTGCTGGTGCAGGAGATGGACGAGGCCGGGGTGGAGCTGGCGGTGGTCCCCGGCCGGGCCTCGCCGGCCACGCGGGTCACCAATGAGGAGCTCATGGAGGTCGCCCAAAAGTGGCCGGGGCGGTTCCTCATCTTCCCCCTCTACGACCCCATGGGCGGGGAGGAGAGCCTGGAGCAGGTGAAGGACCTGGTGCTCCACAGCGGGTGCAAGGGCGTGAGCATCGAGCCGGGGATGGGCAATTCCCTGCGCTTTGACAGCGAGGCCTACCAGCCCCTCTATCAGTGGATGAACGAGCGGGGGACGCCCCTGCTGACCACCTTCAGCGGCTCCATCACGCCGGTCATCGACCCGTCCCTGCCCAGCCGGTTCCACGCCATGGCCCGGCGGTATCCGGACATGGCCTTTGTGGCGGGGCACGCGGGCTGGCCCTGGCTGCGGGAGCTGTTCAGCATGGCCTTCTTTACCGGGAACATCTACCTGCTGCCTGACCTCTACTCCTTCCACTGCCCCGGGGAGGAGGACGTGCGCCTGGCGGCGGACAACATCCTCCGGGACCGGATGCTCTTCGGCTCGTCCTACCCGCTGCTGACGGTGGGGGGCGCGGTGGAGCACGTGAAGGGCTGGGGGCTGCGGGAGGATTCCCAGCGGCTGCTCTTCCACGACAACGCCGCCAAGCTCCTGGGGCTCTGAGGGTGCGGAAAGTCCCTTCCCAAAAGGGGAAAAGTGTGGCATAATAGCTGTATTGCTATGACGTCTGAGGTAAAAGGATAAGGCCGCAGGCTGCGGCGCCCTTCTCCCATCAGCGGGGAAGGGCAGGAAAAGCCGCCGCCGGAGAGTCCCGGCGGCGGGGCGTTGAGGAGGGATGAGAATGGTGACATTGGGCGATGTGGCCCAGAAGGCCGGAGTATCCAAGGCCACGGTGTCGCGCACGCTCAACGGCGACCCGGCCATGGTCACCACCGAGGCCACCCGGGAGAAGATCCTGCGGGCGGCCAGCGAGCTGGGCTATCAGAAGCGGGCCCGGCAGGCCGAGCCCAGCTATGAGATCGCCGTGATCCACAAGGAGACCCACTATCAGAGCCGGGCTGACAACTCCTACTATTTCTCCATCCGCTACGGGATCGAGAGCCTCTGCCACAGCCAGCGGGTGAAGTGCAGCTTTGTCCCCACCACCATGCTCTCAGAACTTCCCACCGGGCTGGACGGGGTCATCATCAACGGCAACTACCCCCAGGAACAGCTGGAGGAGATCTGCCGGGGGCTGGGGGAGACTCCGGCGGTGATGATCTCGGGGATGAACACCGCCCCGGCGGGGGTGGACCTGATCACCATCGACGTGGTCAAGTGCGTCAATATCGCCCTGGACCATCTGGCGGAGCGGGGCTGCCGCACCCTGCTCTACGTGGGGGGCAAGGACGTGTACAAGGGCTGCGACTGCGGCAACCGGCTGAAGGCCTACCGGGCCTATCTGGCCGGGCACCCCCAGCTCCGGGAGATCGGAGAGGTGGAGGGGGAGTACGGCATCGAGAGCGGCTACAAGATGATGAGTGGCTGGCTGAACGCCGGAAAGCCCCTGCCTGACGGGGTGTTTGCCTCCCACGACCCCATCGCGGTGGGGGCTCTCCGGGCCCTGGCCGAGCGGGGGATCAGCGTGCCGGACCGGGTCCGGGTGGTGGGCATCAACGGCGACGAGATCGGCAGCATCACGGCACCGCCCCTGACCACCGTCAGCGTCTTTACCGAGGCCATGGGCGCCGAGGCGGTGCGCACCCTGTTGGAGCGCATCAAGGACAAGGAGCAGCCCGCCAAGCGGGTGAGCTTCCAGCCCGGCCTGATCCAGCGGCAGAGCAGCTGAGGCCATGGGCCCTATTGAGCGGAAAAACAAGCCGGCCGGCGCGTTGTGCGCCGGCCGGCTTTGCCTTGATCGTTACTTACTCGTCCAGGAGCTTGCCCAGGGCGTGGATGGCCAGCAGGTCCACCACGCCGGCGTAGAGGAAGGAGGCGCCGATGACCCGGAGCAGGACGGCCTCGGCCACGTGGCCCTGACGCCAGAGGATGAACACCCCCAGCAGCACCGAGATGACGGAGGTCACCAGGGTGGCGGTCCAGCCGGCGTAGCCCCCGGCCCGGAGCTCCAGGCCCCGCTTCAGGTTCACCAGGCCGTCGGCCAGGATATACACCCCCAGGATGACGAAGATGAAGTCCAGCAGGAAGGTGGGGTGGGCCAGAAGCAGGCCGCCCACCACGGCGGCGATGATGCCGAAGACCAGCTCGGCCTGGGAGGAGAAGCCGCTGCCTCCCCGCAGGAAGAAGGTGAGGATGGTTACGGCGCCGTAGATCAGCAGCAGGACGCCCATGACGGTGAACAGGAAGCTGGCGGCGGCGGTGGGTCTGAGGAAGAGCACCAGCCCCAGGAGCACATAGGTTAGGGGGGCGGCCAGGGGGGCGAGCTTGGTTTTCATTGGGATTCCTCCGTTTCATTCCAGTTTTTGCACACGTCCACCCAGCCGTCGGCGGCGGAGAGCTCCTCCAGCTCCCGGCAGGTGAGTTCGATGGCGGAATTGGAGCTGCCCGCGGCGGGGAAGACGGTCTCAAAGCGCCTGAGAGAGACATCCAGATAGGTCTTCACGGCGGGGTTTTCGATGGCGAAGGGGCACACCCCGCCCACGGCGTGGCCGGTGAAGGCGGCCACCTCGTCGGGGGAGAGCATCTTGGCCTTGGTGTGGAACTGAGCCTTGAACTTGGAGTTGTCGATCTTGGCGTCCCCGGCGCAGACCACCAGCACGCAGCCATCCTCCACAGCGAAGGAGAGGGTCTTGGCGATGCGCTCCGGCGCGCAGCCCACGGCGATGGCAGCCAGCTCCACGGTGGCCGAGGAGACGGGAAACTCCAGAATGTCCTTCTCCCGGCCCCGCTGGGCCAGGAAGGAGCGGACCTTTTCGATGGACATATCAGGCCCCTCCCTTTTTGGCCTGGGCCTTGGCCAGGAACTTCTCGTTGTCGATGACAAAGCGCTTGTGGACCCCCTTGCCGATGGGGCCCGCCTCGTCAAAGGCGGAAACGGCGAAGGTCAGGGCCCGGCGGTCCACGGCGGTGAGCTCGGCCTCGGCCCAGACCTTCATCCCCACGGGGGTGGCGGCGTCGTGGGTGATCTCCAGGGCGGTGCCCACGGTGCCCTGACCGGGCTCTAAGGCCCCCTCCAGGGCGTTGACGGCGGCGGCCTCCATGAGGGCGCACATCATGGGGGTGGCAAAGACGGGGAGCAGGCCGCTGCCCACGGCGGCGGCGGTGTTCTCCGGGGTGACCAGGGTCTCGGCGCGGCCCTTCAGGCCCGGTTCAATGGACATGGCGCTCATCCTTTCCGGAACTTGGATGGATATAGTGTAGACGATTTGCGGAAAAAATGCAAGAGGGACGGCCATGGGGCCGTCCCTCCTGAAATTTTGTCACACGCCCAGCTTGATCCAGAGGGACTTGTAGAGCTCCCGGGTCTCCTTGGGGAGGACCAGGTACATTTCGCACCGCTCCAGCACCTCCGGCGGGGTCTGGATGATGTCGAAGGTCTCCTGGTCCAGCTCCTCGCCGTAGTTTTCCAGGTAGTAGTCGGGGTACTGGGCGATGGCCTCGGAGTTGGCGGTGCCGTACCAGATATAGTCCATGTTGGCCAGGGCCGCGTCGGTGGAGGCCATGAAGTTGATCCAGGCGTGGGCCTCGGCGGGGTGCCGGGCGTCCTTGAGGATGCACATGGCGTCCACGAACCAGTTGGAGCCCTCCTCGGGGATGACGAAGCGCAGGTCCTCGTTGTTCTCCAGCATGGTGAGGTAGTCCCCGGCGTAGTAGGTGGCGATGGCGGCGTTGCCCCCCTCCATGACCTGGAAGACCTCGTCCATGATCTTGCCGGCGTAGACCCCGCCGTCGGTGGCGTCCACCAGGAGCTGATAGGCCTCCCGGATCTCCCCTTCATCGGTGGTGTTCAGGGAGTAGCCCAGGTATTTCAGGGCAATGCCCAGGGCGTCCCGGGAGTTGTTGATGAGCATGACCTTCCCGGCGTACTTGGGGTCGAACATGGCCGACCAGCTTGTGATCTCCTCGTCCACCATAGTGGAGTTATAGATGATGCCCACCGTGCCCCAGGCGTAGGGTACGGTGTACTTATTCTCCGGGTCGTAGGGCAGGTTGCGGAACTGGGGGTCGATGAGGGAGAAGTTGGGGATCTGGTCGTAGTCCAGCTCGGCGAGCATGTCCTCCTCGATGAGCTGGGAGATCATGTAGTCCGAGGGGACCACCACATCGTAGTCTCCGCCGCCGCTCTTCAGAAGGGAATAGAGGGTCTCGTTGCTCTCGGCGGTCTGGTAGTTCACCCGGATGCCGGTCTCCTCCTCAAATTGGGTGATGAGGTCTTCGTCGATGTACTCTCCCCAGGAGCACACGTTGACCACCGGCCGGGAGCCGGTGGCGGCGGCCAGGGCGCCCACCACCAGCACCAGGGAGCAGGCGCACACCCCCGCCACCGTCCGGCGGAACCAGGGCCGGCGGACCACCGGGGGCAGGATGGGCCTGCGCTGGGGCATGGGTTTCATCTCGGCGCGTCTCTCGGCCAGCTTCTCCTGCCGGGCCTCCAGCACGTTGGAGAGGATCAGCAGCACCAGCACGGTGATGAAAAGCAGGGTGGACACGGCGTTGATCTCGGGGCTCACCCGTTTCTTGGTCATGCCGTAGATAGCCATGGCCAGAGTAGAGGTGGAGGAGCCGGCGGTAAAGTAGGAGATGACAAAGTCGTCCACACTCATGGTGAAGGCGATGAGGGCGCCGGAGACCACCCCGGGCTTGATCTCGGGGAGGATGACCTTCCAGAAGGCCTGCATCCAGGTGCAGCCCAGGTCCTGGGCAGCGTCGATGAGGTTCTTGTCCATCTGGCGCAGCTTGGGGGCCACGTTGAGGATGACGTAGGGGATGTCGAAGGCGATGTGGGCCAGAAGCAAGGTGACAAAGCCCATGGTGAGCCGCTCGGGCAGCTCCACCACACTCTGGACGTCGTTGAACCAGGCGGCAAAGCGGCCCCAGGTCATGAAGCAGGCCCCGAAGAGCAGGCACAGGGACACGCCGGTAACGATGTCGGCGTTGACGGTGGGGATGTTGCTCACCGTCATCAGGGGATTGCGCCAGCGGCGCTTGAGGCCGAACAGGCCGATGGCGGCAAAGGTCCCCGCCACGGTGGAGATGACGGTGGCCAGAATGGACACCAGGAGGGTCATGTACACGCTCTCCATGATGAGCCGGTTCTGGAACAGCTTGCCGTACCAGTCCAGGGAGAAGCCCCGCCACACCACGTTGGAATCTCCGGCGTTGAAGGAGAAGATGATGAGCAGGAGGATGGGGGCGTAGAGGAAGAGGAATACCAGGCCGATGAGCAGCCGGGAGCCGACGCGGTTTTGCTTTTTCAAAGTAAGACCGCCTCCTCTTCACCTTCACCGAAGTGGTTCATGACCACCATGCACACCACCACGATGACCATCATCACCATGGCGATGGCGGCCCCCAGGTAGGGGTCATAGGCCCCGCCCAGGAACTGCTGCTCAATGAGGTCGCCCAACATCAGCTCCTCGCCGCCCCCCAGCAGCCGGGAGATGGCAAAGGTGGACACCGAGGGGACGAAGACCATGGTCACTCCGGACAGAATGCCCGGCAGGGACAGGGGGAAAATGACCTTGCGGAACACGCCGAAGGAGTTGGCCCCCAGGTCCCGGGCGGCCTCCAGAAGGGAGGAGTCCAGCTTGACGATGACCGAATAGATGGGCAGGATCATAAAGGGCAGGTAGTTGTACACCATGCCCAGCACCACCGCCCCCTGGGTGCGGATGAGGGGGATATAGTCCACCCCCAGGGCGTCCAGGAGCCCGATGGCGCGGAAAAACTGGTTGAGCAGGCCGTTGTTCTCCAGGATGGACATCCAGGAGTAGGTCCGCAGCAGGAAGTTCATCCACATGGGCAGCATGATGAGGGCCATGGCCACCCGCTGGAACCGGACGCCCTCCTTGGCCATGAGATAGGCCATGGGATAGCCCATGAGCAGGCAGATGAGGGTGGCCACGATGGCCAGCTTGAAGGAGCGGGTGAAGACGGGGAGGTACTCCCCCAGGTCGGCGAAGTTGGCCAGGGTGAAGCCGCCGCCCTCGGTGGTAAAGGCGTAGACCACCATCAGCAGGATGGGGGCCACCACGAAGATCGCCATCCACACCACATAGGGGACGGCGAAGCGGTCCAGCTTATTCTTCATCCCCGCTGCCCTCCTCGTCGGGGGCGAGACTGGCGTCGCCGATCTCGTCGTACTCCTCGGAGTAGGAGGAGTAGTCCCCGAACATGCCGGAATAGGCGCTCTTCTTCATCACGTGGATGCCGTCGGGGTCGATCTTGATGCCGATGCGGCTGTCCACCGGGCAGTAGTCGGTGGTCTGGATGAGCCACTTGAAGCCGTAGAAGTCCACGATGGTGTCGTAGTGGACCCCCTTGAAGGTCACCTGGGTCACCGTGCCCCGGAGCTGGCCCTCGGTCTCGGGGACGATGTCCACGTCCTCGGGCCGGATGACCACGTCCACCGGCTCGTCCTTGGCAAAGCCGCCGTCCAGGCACTGGAACCTGCGGTTGAAGATCTCCACCACCCCGTCGGCGCGCATGATGCCGTCGAGGATGTTGGACTCGCCGATGAAGTCGGCCACGAAGGCGTTCTTGGGCTCGTTGTAGATGTCCTCGGGGGTGCCGATCTGCTGGATGAGACCGCCGTCCATGACCACCACGGTGTCGGACATGGCCAGGGCCTCCTCCTGGTCGTGGGTGACGTAGACAAAGGTGATCTCCAGCTCCTGCTGGATGCGCTTGAGCTCGCTCTGCATGTCCTTGCGAAGGCGCATGTCCAGGGCGCCCAGGGGCTCGTCCAGGAGGAGGACCTTGGGCCGGTTCACCAGGGCCCGGGCGATGGCCACCCGCTGCTGCTGGCCGCCGGAGAGGGCGGAGATGGGCCGGCGCTCGAAGCCCTTGAGGTTCACCACCTCCAGCATCTCCATGACCCGTTGGGTGACCTCCCCGTCGGGGACCTTGGCGATGCGCAGGCCGAAGGCCACATTTTCAAATACATTAAGGTGGGGGAACAGGGCGTATTTCTGGAACACCGTGTTCACCTGGCGTTTATGGGGGGGCACGTCGTTGCATCGCTGCCCATCAAAAAACACGTCCCCGGAGGTGGGTGACAAAAACCCGCCTATGATCCGCAGCGTGGTGGTCTTGCCGCACCCGCTGGGCCCCAGGAGCGTGAGGAATTCCTTATCATTGATGTAAAGATTGAGGTGGTCGAGAATGATCTCGTCGTCGAATTTCACGACGCAGTCCGATAGACGGATCAACTCCTTGGACATGTATCCTCCCCCATTTTCTGTTGTATTCAGAAAGGACGTACCCAACCGACGGCTGGGTACGTCCTTTCTGTGAGACCAACTATATACGGGTTCGGGAAGAATGTCAATAGTTGAGGAAAAAGTTTTTTGGGGAATCGTGCCGCCGGCGCGCAATTACCATGGTTTCGGAGGATGTATGACCTTTGTGATATTCTCCCAGTCGGGGCAGTGGATCCCTATCAGGCTATGGATAGCCTGATAGTAGCACAGGTAGCCTATAATGTCCAGCCCTTTTGTCTATGCTGAAGGCAAGGGGGGACGGCAATATGACGACGGTAGACGCAGTAAAGGCCCGGATATTACAGCTTTGCGGCCAGAGGGATATCACCATCAACAAGCTGGCGAACCTGGCGGGGCTGCCGCCCTCCAGCGTGAAGAATATCCTGTACGGACGCAGTCAAAACCCCAAGCTGGTGACCATTAAAATGATCTGTGACGGACTGGACCTGACGCTGGGGGAGTTTTTCTCCACACCGGAGTTTGATTCCCTGGAGCAGGAGCTCCGGTAAGACAAAGGAAAAAGGGCGGCGGGGCCTGACAGCTCCGCCGCCCTTTCCTGTGGACCGGCTTCACGAAAAGTACTCCCCCACGAAGTCGATGTCTGACCGGGGGACCTCCAAAGTCTTGCCCCGCAAGGGCTCCAGGGGGCCGGCGGGGGTGGGGAAGTCGAAGGTCAGCTTGTAGGCCCAGAGGGCCTGGCCTTTCCGCAAACCCTTGGTATCCGCGGGTTTGCGGCCGTATTTGCCGTCCCCCACCAGAGGGTGGCCGGCGTGGGCGAACTGGGCCCGGATCTGGTGGGTCCTGCCGGTCAAAAGTTCACATTCCACCAGAGAAAGGCCATTTTTCACAACCAAAGTGCGGTATTTGGTCAGGGCGGTCTTGCCGCCTGGGACCGGCTTGTCGTACACAAAAACCTGTTTCTTCCCCTCGTTTTTCAGCACGAACCCCCGCAATTCTCCCTCCGAGGGGGCCATTTTTCCCACGATGGCCGCCAGATAGAGCTTGGTGATCTCCCGGTCCTTGATCTTGTCGTTCATCACCCGGAGGGCCTCGGCGGTCTTGGCGGCGATGACCAGCCCCCCGGTGTTCCGGTCGATGCGGTGGCACAGGGCGGGGGCAAAGGAATTCTCCCACCGGGGGGACCACTCCTTCTTCTGATAGAGGTAGGCCTGGATGTGGGTGATGAGGGTGTTGACGTACTCCCCCTGGTCGGGGTGGCAGAGCATCCCGGGCCGCTTGTTGCAGACGATGAGGTGCTCGTCCTCATAGACGATGTCCAGCTTGGGGGAGAACACCGACAGGAAGGCGTTGTCCTCGGTGGGGGCGTCGAAGAACTCGTCGTTGATATAGAGCTCCACCAGGTCCCCCTCCCGGAGGCGGTAGTCCCGCTCGGCGCGCTTGCCGCCCACCTTCACCCGCTTGAGGCGGATGTACTTCTGGGCCAGGGGGGCGGGGAGGAGGGGCACTGCCTTGCCCAGCCAGCGGTCCAGCCGCTGCCCCGCGTCGTTTTTCCCGATGGTGAATTCCTTCACGACGACCCCTCCCGGAGCTTGCGGCACAGGGGGAGGAGCATCCCGCCGCAGGAATTGCCCAGGGTCATGAGCACCAGCCACACCAGGGCCTTGCCGCTCCACATCCCCGCCAGGGAGAAGTAGAACATATTGGCTACGCAGTGCTCAAAGCCGCACAGGATGAACACCGACACCCCCAGGAAGATCCCCAGGTACTTTCCCAGAGGATGGGGGTTGTTTTTGAACCCGTCCACGGCCAGGAACATCAGGATGCCGCAGAAGACCGAGAGGATGAAGATGGAGACCGGACCGTCATCCAGCTTGGTCCGGCACAGGGCGGCGGCCCGCTCCGAGAGGGGGAACAGGCGGGTGGCCCGCAGAGCCAGGGCAGCCAGGCCGGTGCCGAGAAAGTTGCCCAGCCAGACCGAGAGGACGAAGCCCACATAGGACGGGGGATTTTCGGGGATATACCCCACCTTGCCGGTGAACAGGCCCAGGCCGAAGGTGCAGATGGCAAACAGCCCCAGGCAGAAGAAAAGCGCCCCGGCCACCTTGCTCTCACAGGAGAGGAAGACCGTTCCGCCGATGGCGATGCACACGCCCCCCAGCACCGAGTCCGGGAGAGAAGAGACCACTTTTTTCATCACGCCATGCCCCCTTTGATCGGCTCATTTTAGAATACCACCATTATATCGCCGCCGCATCCCGGTGTAAAGATGAGAAAAATGAAAAAAGTATTTGACATGGGGAGGAACTTTCGCTATAATATTCGCTGTACCGCTGCGAGGGAGAGCATTATGAGACTGGATCTGCGAGACATCATCCATATCCCCGGCGCCCGGAAGGAATTCCGGCAGGAGCTGGATCTGCGCGCTGTGGAGCTCTTCGGAGAGAAGCCCTTCCGGGAGCCGCTCCAAGTGTCCGGCACCGTGCGCAACATGGCCGGCGCCCTGGAGCTGGAGGGGAAGGCCGAGGGGGAGCTCACCACCCGCTGCGACCGGTGCCTGAAGCCCTTGCGCCTGCCCTTCACCGTGCCGGTGCGGACCCTTCTGGCCGAGGAGCTGGCCAACGAGGCCGATACCGACAGCGACGAGATCGTCCTGCTGGAGAACGGCGGGGTGGACCTGGACGAGCTCTTCACCACCGAATGCGTCCTGGCGGTGGACGGCAAGCATCTGTGCCGCCCGGAGTGCAAGGGGCTGTGCCCCACCTGCGGCAAGGACCTGAACGACGGGCCCTGCGGCTGCAAAAAAGAGTTGGATCCACGTTTTGCCGTCCTGGCGAAACTTTTGGATACGGACGAGACCTCGTCCGATTGAATACGAGAGGAAATTGCCCCTGTCACATTAAGGAGGTGTCATAGATGGCAGTCCCCAAGAGTAAAGTGTCCAAGCAGCGTCGGAACAAGCGCCGCAGCTCCGTGTGGAAGCTGGAGACCCCCGGCGTCACCACCTGCCCCAAGTGCGGGGCCTATCGCCTGCCCCATCGGATGTGCAAGTCCTGCCTGACCTACAACGGTCACGACTTCGCCAAGGCCGAGGCGCCCGCCGCCAACTGAAAAGGCAAAGAATGAGAGGGGAAGAGCTCCCCTCTTTTTCTTTGCCCGCATTTGATATTTTTCCCCGGGTATGCTATACTACCCCCAAAGAAGCAGAAAAGAAAGGAGTGCCTCCATGTCCAGACCCTTGGTAGCCATCGTGGGCCGGCCCAACGTGGGCAAGTCCATGCTCTTCAATAAGCTGTGCGGGCAGCGCCTCAGCATCGTGGAGGACACCCCCGGCGTCACCCGGGACCGCATCTACGCCCCCTGTGAGTGGCGGGGCCGGAAGTTCGATCTGGTGGACACCGGCGGCATCGAGCCGGGCACCGACAGCGAAATCCTGCAGTTCATGCGGGAGCAGGCCGAGATCGCCATCGCCGCCGCCACCGTCATCGTCTTTCTGTGCGATATCCAGACCGGGCTCACCGCCTCGGACCACGAGGTGGCCAACCTGCTCCTCAAGTCGGGCAAGCCGGTGATCCTGGCGGTGAACAAGATGGACAAGACCGGGGTCACCGACCCCGACGTCTACGAGTTCTACAACCTGGGCCTGGGGGACCCGGTGCCGGTCTCGGCCGTCCACGGCCACGGCACCGGCGACCTGCTGGACGAGTGCTTCAAGTATTTCCCCGAGACCGATGAGGAGGACGAGGACCCCGACGTCATCAAGGTGGCCATCATCGGCAAGCCCAACGTGGGCAAGTCCTCTCTGGTCAACCGCATCCTGGGGCAGAACCGGGTCATCGTCTCGGACATGGCGGGCACCACCCGGGACGCCATCGACAACTACTTTGAAAATGACAAGGGGAAGTACCTGCTCATCGACACCGCCGGCATGCGGCGGAAGGCCCGGGTCACCGACCGGGTGGAGCAGTTCTCGGTCCTCCGGGCCACCCTGGCCATCGAGCGCAGCGACGTGTGCCTTATCCTCATCGACGGCACCGAGGGAGTCACCGAGCAGGACACCAAGGTGGCCGGCCTGGCCCACGAGGCGGGAAAGGCCTGCATCATCGTGGTGAACAAGTGGGACATCGTGGACAAGGACGACAAGACCATGCAGCGGATGACCGAGGATATCCGCCGGGACCTTTCCTATATGCCCTATGCCCCCATCCTCTTCCTCTCCGCCCTCACCGGATCCCGGGTGGACAAGCTCTTCGACGCCATCAACTCGGTGAATGAGCAGGCGGCCATGCGCATCTCCACCGGGATGCTCAACGACGTACTCTCCGATGCCACCGCCCGGGTCCAGCCCCCCACCGACAAGGGGAGAAGGCTGAAGATCTACTATATGACCCAGGTGGGGGTCAAGCCCCCCCACTTTGTCATCTTCTGCAACCGGATGGATCTGTTCCACTTCTCCTATCAGAGGTATCTCGAGAATCAGATCCGGGCCACCTTCGGCCTCCAGGGCACGCCGGTGAAGATAACGATCCGCGAAAAAGGAGATAAGGAGGGATAGGGATGCTGTATCTGCTCACGCATTATGGGTACGTCATGCTGGGCGGTGGGATCGCCGCGGCGCTGACCGCTGTCATCGCCTATTTCCTGGGCTGCTCCAACGGGGCGGTCATCATCTCCAAGTATATCATTCACGACGACGTGCGCACCCACGGCAGCGGCAACGCGGGCCTGACCAACTTCTTCCGCACCTTCGGCGGGCCCCTGACCCTGGCGGTTATCCTCATCGACGTGCTCAAGGCGGTGCTGGCGGTGTGGATCGGCGGGCTGCTCTTCCGGTTTTGCCTGACCCAGGCGCTGGTCCAGGCCGGGTGGGAGGCCGGCTCCGCCCGGAGCGCCATCCTGGAGCAGCTGATGCTCACCCCCTACGACAAATACTGGGCGGGGCTTTTCTGCCTGCTGGGGCATATGTTCCCCTGTATGTTCCGCTTCAAGGGGGGCAAGGGCATCCTCTCCGGCGGCACCATCGCCATCATGATCGACTGGCGCATCGCCCTGGTGGTGTGGGGGGGCTTCCTCCTGCTCACCATCCTTACCCGGTACGTCTCCCTGGGCTCCATCTGGGCGGGAGGGAGCTTCCCCTTCGCCACCTGGTTCGTCTATGGGAATATCCCCCTCACCGTCCTGGCCGTGGTCATCGGCTGGGGCATCGTGTACATGCACCGGGCCAACATCGGGCGGCTGCTCAGAGGTGAGGAGAACAAGCTGTCGTTCCATAAGAAAAAGGAGGGCGGACAATGAATATCACCGTCTTGGGCTCCGGCGGCTGGGGTACGGCTCTGGCTCTGCTGTTGCTGGAAAACGGCCACAGGGTCACCCTGTGGTCCTACATGGAGGAGGAGTCCGCCCGGCTCCGGGCCGACCGGGAGAATCCGGTGCTCAAGGGCGTGCCTCTTCCCGCCGACCTGGCGCTCACCGCCGACATGAGCTGCGTGAAGGGCTGCGGCGCGGTGGTGGTGGCCACCCCCTCCTTCGCCGTGCGCTCCACCGCCCGGCAGGTCAGGGACCTGCTGGACCCCGGGACGGTGCTGGTGTCGGTGTCCAAGGGGGTGGAGAAGGAGAGCTCCTGCACCCTCACTGAGTGCATCGCCCAGGAGGTGGGGGCGGGCCACCCGGTGGTGGCTCTCTCCGGGCCCTCCCACGCCGAGGAGGTGGGCCGGCACGTGCCCACGGCGGTGGTGGCGGCCTCGGAGGACCGGGCGGCTGCCGAGCTGGTCCAGGACCTGTTCATGAACGAGCGCTTCCGGGTGTACACCACCGACGATGTGGTGGGTGTGGAGCTGGGGGCGGCGCTGAAGAACGTCATCGCCCTGAGCGCCGGAGTGTGCGACGGCCTGGGTTACGGCGACAACACCAAGGCCGCTCTCATGACCCGGGGGCTCACCGAGATCGCCCGCCTGGGGGAGGCCATGGGGGGGCGGAAGGAGACCTTCGCCGGCCTGGCCGGCCTGGGGGACCTCATCGTCACCTGTACCTCCATGCACTCCCGGAACCGCCGGTGCGGTATCGCCATCGGCAAGGGCACGCCCCCCAAGCAGGCGGTGGAGGAGATGGGCATGGTGGTGGAGGGCTACTACGCCGCCGCCAATGCCAAGGCCCTGTGCGACAAGCTGGGGGTGGAGATGCCCATCACCCAGGCGGCCTACGCCGTCCTCTACGAGGGCAAGGCCCCCCAGAAGGTCATCGCCGAGCTCATGACCCGGGAAAAGAAGCCCGAGAGCGAGGAGAGCTGGGTGTAGACCCACCCAATCAAAAGAAAGCGCCGACAGTCGTGGGCTGTCCGGCGCTTCAGAGTGTCAAAAAAGAGGGAAAGCCCAAAGGTTTCGGAGGGAGGAAAAGTGTGAAAGGGGACCGTCAGGGTCCCCTTTCATTTATTTTGATCAACTTTTTGAACTTGTTCAAAAAGTGCGCAGCCTGTCAAAAAAGCCTGGAAAGGCTTTTTTGACAGGCTGAAGTGCCGGACAGTCATATGGCTGTCCGGCGCTTTTTTGCATATCGGGGGACGAGCCCTCATAGATATAGCTCAGCGACAACAGAAGCGATACCAAAGAGGAGGGACAGGGGATGGAGCCATTTGAGCGGGCGGCGGCGGTGCTGCCCCCGGGGCTGCGGCAGCGGGCCATGGCGCTGCCGGCGCAGGTCCGGGAGGGGGCCGAGGAGCTGCGTCTGCGGGCCCTGCGGCGGCCCACGGTGGTGATGGGCGAGGAGGAGCTGCCCCTGGAGGGGGCGGCGGAGGTGGGTACTGACGACCTGGAGCGGGTCCTGGAGATCGCCACCCAGGCCAGCGCCCACGCGGCCCTGGAGAAGGTGCGCCGGGGGTGGTTCACTCTGCGGGGAGGCTGCCGGCTGGGGCTGTGCGGTCAGGCCGCCGCCCAGGACCGGGGCCTGGGGAGCCTTTCTTCCATCAACATCCGCGTCGCCCGGGAGGTCCCCGGCTGCGGGGCGGAGGTCCTGCAAGAGCTGGGGGCGTTCCGGGGGGCGCTGCTCCTGGCGCCCCCGGGGGCGGGGAAGACCACCCTTCTCCGGGACCTGGTGCGGCTGCTGTCCGACGGCGGGGTCCGGGTGGGGCTGTGCGACGAGCGGGGGGAGGTGGCCGCCCTGTGGCGGGGCGAGCCCCAGTTCGACGTGGGGGAGCGCACCGACATTCTGGACGGCTTCCCCAAGGCGGAGGGCCTTCTGATGCTCCTGCGGGGCATGAACCCCCGGCTTTTGGCCTGCGACGAGGTCACCGACCCGGCGGATTGCGCCGCCCTGGAGACCTGCGCCAACTGCGGGGTCCGGCTCCTGGCCACCGCCCACGGCGGGAGCCTGGAGGATCTGCGCCGGCGCAGGCTCTACCGGGACCTGCTCCGCCGGGGGCTCTTCGACCGGCTGGTGACCCTCCGCCGGGAGGGGGGCGGCTTCCAATATGCCGTGGAGGAATTGCCATGCTGAAGCTGGTGGGGGCGGCCCTCCTGGCAGGGGGCGGGCTGGCTCTGGGCCTGGGGGCGGCGGGAGAGCTGACCCGGCGGGTGGATGCCCTCAACGCCCTCGCCGCCGCTCTGGGCCTGCTGGAGAGCGAGCTGGCCCTCCGGGCCCCGGCCACCCCCGAGCTCATGGAGCGCCTGGCCCGGAGCGCTCCGGAGCCCGCCGCCGGCCTCTTCCGGGAGGTGGCCCGGGGTCTGCCCCGGCTGGGGGAGGTGGACTTTCCCACGCTGTGGAGGGCGGGCCTTGCCAAGCTGGACGCCCTCACCGACGAGGACCGCCGGCCCCTTCTGGAGCTGGGGGCGGTGCTGGGGCGGTACGACGTGGAGGCCCAGACCCAGGCGGCAGCCGCCGCCCGGCGGGAGCTGGAGGAGACCGCCCGGCGGCTTGCGGCCCGGCGGCGGGAGGAGGGACGCTCCTACGCCGCCGTGGGACTTACTCTGGGGCTGCTGCTGGCGGTGGTCCTATTGTAAAACGAAGGAAAGAGGGAAGAGAATGGACGTTGACTTTATCTTTCGCATCGCCGCCATTGGCATCCTGGTGGCGGTCCTCAACCAGGTCCTCTCCCGCTCCGGCCGGGACGAGCAGGCCATGCTCACCACCCTGGCGGGGCTGGTGGTGGTGCTGATGATGGTGGTCCAGAAGATCAGCGACCTGTTCGCCCTGGTCAAGGGGCTGTTCGGGCTATGAGCGGCCATGGAGATGGGAAGGCTGTGCGCCATCGCGGTAATTGCCGCCCTGTGCGCCCTCATCCTGAAAAAGCAGGTCCCGGAGATCGCCCTGTGCCTGTCCCTGACGGCGGGGTGCCTGCTGCTGTGGGAGGCTCTGGACGCCCTCTCGGCGGTGCGGGGGCTCATGGACTCCCTGGCCCGGCAGGCGGGGATCTCGGTCCAGGTGTGGCGCGGGGTGGTGAAGATCGTGGGCATCGGGGTCTTTACCCGGCTGGGGGCCGCGGTGTGCCGGGACGCGGGGGAGGGGGGCGTGGCCGCCTTTCTGGAGACCGCCGGGGCCGCCCTGGCCCTCTTCACCGCTCTGCCCCTGGTAGAGACCGTCTTCGACACCCTCCAGGGCTTATTATGAGGGGGCTGCTGGTCCTGCTCCTTCTGGGGTGCCTCACCCTTCCCGCCGCCGCGGCGGGGGTGGAGGGGGCCTTGGAGGAGGAACTGGGGGTGGACAAGCTCTCCCGGGTGGCGGAGGAGTACCTGGACGGCTACCTGGACCTGGAGGACATTGCCCCCGGGGACTTTGCCGCCGGGGCCCGGGCCATCCTGGAACAGGGCGGCGAGCAGGCGGGGAGCGCCCTCCGGGGGGCGTTGGGCAGCGGGGTGGCCTTGCTCACGGTGTGCCTGCTGTGCGGGCTCACCCGGCAGGTGGGGGACACCCTGGGGAGCGACGGGGGCCTGGACCCGGCCCGGCTGGCGGGGGCGGCGGCCATCGCCGCCATCGCCGCCGCCGACGTACATACCCTCATGGGCCTGGGGCGGGCGGCCCTGGAGGAGCTCCAGGGCTTTTCCGCCCTGCTGATGCCGGTGGTGACGGCGGCCTGCGCCGCCGCCGGGACCCCCATCTCCGCCGCCGCAAGGCAGAGCGCCACGCTCATGTTCCTCACCCTTTTGCTGGCGGTGACCAACAGCCTGCTCAGCCCCCTGGTCTACGGCTACGTGGCCGCCTCGGTGGGCCACGCCGCCGTGGACTGCCAGGGACTGAGCCGGCTGGCGGCTCTGCTCAAGTGGGCGGTCACCGGGCTCCTCTCCGCCCTGGTCACCGGGTTCGTGCTCTACCTGTCGGTGACCGGGGCGGTGTCGGGAAACGCCGACGCCCTGGCCCAGAAGGCCGCCCGCACCGCCATCTCGGGGATGGTCCCGGTGGTGGGGGGCATCCTCTCCGACGCCTCGGAGACCGTGGTGGCCGGGGCGGGGGTACTCAAGAGCTCGGTGGGAGTGGTGGGGCTGCTGGCGGTGCTGGGGGTGTGCTTCGCTCCCTTCCTGCGCCTGGGGTGCCACTATCTGGTCTACAAGCTCACGGCGGCCCTGGCGGCCACGGTGACCCCGGGGCCCCTGTCGGGGCTCATCGACGCGGTGGGCTCGGCCTTCGCCCTGGAGCTGGGCATGACCGGGACGGGGGCAGCCATTCTGTACATCGCCATCATCACTTCCATCAAGGCGGTGAGCCCATGAGCCTTCTGCGGGAGTGGCTGCTGGGGGTGACGGCGGCGGCCCTGGCGGTGGCCCTGGCCCTCTCCCTCACCCCCGAGGGGGCGGTGAAGAAGGTCCTGCGGCTGGTGGGAGGGCTGGTGCTCCTCCTGTCGGCCCTGGGGCCCCTGGGGCGGCTGGACTGGGAGGCCCTGGCGGTGACGGCGGCGGGATACGGCCTGGTGGAGACTGGGGACGCCGCCCAAAGCGTCAGGGACGTCCAAAACCAGGTCATAGCCGAAAAGACCGCCGCATATATTGCGGACAAAGGGGCCGGTCTGGGGGCGGCGGTCACCGCCGCGGTCACCGTGGGTCCCGATGAGAACGGCTGGGACGTCCCGTGGAGCGTGGAGCTCACCGGGACGTGGACGCCGGCACAGCAAAGGAAGCTCTCGGCGGCGCTGGAGGAGGAGCTGAACATCCCTCCGGAGCGCCAGAGCTGGAGAGAGGGGGAGCCATGAAGGGAAAGGAATGGGCCGAACGATTGGCCAAGGCCCTGGAGAAGTACAAATACGTCCTGCTGGTGGCGGCGGTGGGGGTGGTGCTCCTCCTCTGGCCCACGGGGGACGGAGGGGGGACAAAGGAGACGGCGGAGGTGCTCCAAACGGGCCTCTTCGAGACCGGGGAGCTGGAGAAAAAGCTGGAAAAGGCCCTCTCCCAGGTGGAGGGGGCGGGGGAGGTGACGGTGGTGCTCACCCTGGAGGGGGGACCCCGGCAGGTGGTGGCCAGGGACACCTCCTCCAAGTGGAGCGGAGAGGAGACCCAGGAGGAGAGCACGGTGGTGCTGGCCGATCAGGGCTCCGGCAGCGAGAGGGCGGTGGAGCTCCAGCAGCTCTCCCCCGGATACCGGGGGGCCCTGGTGGTCTCTCCCGGGGCGGGGCAGCCCCAGGTCAGGCTGGCCCTGACCCAGGCGGTCTCTGCCCTCACCGGTCTGGGGGCGGACCGCATCTCGGTCTGCAAGGGCGGGTGAGCCGCCTGTGAACTTGGTCCGCCGCCCGCCTCCGGCCGGGAGACGGGGGAGAAGGATATCCAAACAATATAGGAAAATTTGGGGAGGAATTGCTATGAAGCTCTGGAAGCGCAACGCGGTGGTGGCCGCCATCGTCCTGTTCGTGTGCGTGGCGGTGTATCTCAACTGGTCCTACCACATCGAGGACGCCGACGTGGGGAAGACCCTGGGCCAGGCTGAGATGGTGGGGGCCAAGAGCGACGCCCTGCTGCCCTCGGCCCAGCCCTCAGGCTCGACCGCCCCCGCCGAGAGCGGGACGCCCGCCCCCACCGGGGTGTCCACCGGGTACTTCGCCTCGGCCCGGCTCAACCGCCAGCAGGCCCGGGACAGCGCCCTGGCCATGCTCCGGGACACCATGGACAGCGAGACCGCCGAAGAGGGAGCCCGGGCCGAGGCCGGGGCGGCCATCGAGACCCTGGCCGACGCCACCGTCTCGGAGGCCCAGATCGAGAACCTCATCATCGCCAAGGGCTACGACGACTGCGTGACCTTCATCAGCGACGGCGGGGTGTCGGTGGTGGTCTCGGCCACCGAGAACGGCCTTCAGGACGCCGACGCCGCCCGGATCACCGAGATCGTCACCAATGAGACCGGGGTCCCGGCGTCTCAGATCACCATCATCGAGGCCCAGGGGTAACAGCGCCGGCGGGAGCGAAATTCGAGGTTGTTTTTTCTCCTTTATGTGGTATAATAATAGCAACTATCCATCGAGCCGACTTGTTTACCACAGGAAAGGAACGTGAAAACCATGGCAGACAGCAAGGAATACATCTCCTGCCCCGATGAGCTGGGCGCCATCCATATCTCCGAGGACGTGCTGGCCGTCACTGCCGCCGCCGCCGTGCTGGACGTGGAGGGCGTGGGCTCTCTGGCGGGGAATCTGGGCTCCAACCTGGCCGAGATGCTGGGCAAGAAGAACCTGAGCCGGGGGGTCCGGGTGACGGTGAGCGAGAGCACTGTGGCCGTGGACCTGTCCATCCTGGTGCGCTACGGCTCCTCCGTCCAGGAGGTGGCCAAGGCCGCCCAGAACGCCGTGTGCGCCGCCATCGAGAACGCCACCGGCTTCACGGTGGAGGCGGTGAACATCCACGTGGCCGGGGTCACCTTCGAGCATCCCCGGAAGGCCGCCCAGGGCTGAGCAAGGGCTGTACACGCCTGGGACGAGGGCTTCCCCCGTCCCAGGCGTTTTGCCGTGAAAAAAAGAAAGCTCCTTTTTTGAAAAGGGGCTTTTCTTTTTGCATATAAGCGTGTATAATCGTATATACACTTGAAAATGGATATCCAGGCCCTTGGGCCTGATGTTAGGGAGGGACCCCCATGACCAGAAGCGCCGCCCGGGAGATCGCCGTCCATCTCGTCTTCGAGATGGGCTTTTCTCAGCTCAGCCCCGACGAGCTCCTTGCCCAGGCTCTGACCCGCCGGACCTTTGAGCTCATCGGCCAGGAGGAGCCGCTGTACGCCGAGTTTCCCAATGTGGAGCAGCGGGCCTATATCGAGACCCTGGTCCGGGGCGTGGATGAGAAGCGGGAGGAGCTGGACGGCTACATCTCCAAGTACGCCATCGGCTGGAAGATCAGCCGCATCCCCCGGGTGGTGGTGTCCATCCTGCGGGTGTGCCTGTTTGAAATTTTATACATGGGCGACGTGCCCAACGCCGCCGCCATCAACGAGGCGGTGGAGCTCACCAAACACTACGAGGAGAGCGAGCTGTGCGCCTTTGTCAACGGCATCCTGGGCTCCTTCGTCCGCCAGGAGCTGGGGGAGACCGTCCCGGAGGCCCCCGCCGGGGAGGCGCCCCAGGCATGACGGTCTTGGGGCTGGACACCAGCAACTACACCACCTCCGCCGCCCTCTTTGACGGCCGGACCGGCCGCAATTCCGGCAAGCTCCTGGAGGTACGGCCGGGGGAGAAGGGCCTTCGCCAGTCCGACGCCCTGTTCCAGCATGTGAAGGCGCTGCCCGGGCGGCTTGAGGAGCTGGGGGAGCTGAAGGAGATCTCCGCCGTGTGTGCCTCCACCCGCCCCCGGGCGGTGGAGGGCTCTTATATGCCCTGTTTCCTGGCGGGAGAGAGCCTGGGGCGGAGCCTGGCCTCCGCTTTTGGGGTGCCCTTCTTTGCCGTCTCCCACCAGCAGGGACATCTGGCCGCTGCCGCCTGGTCCGCCGGGCGGCTCGATTTGTTGGAGCGGCCCTTCCTGGCCTGGCATCTCTCGGGGGGCACCACCGAGCTCTTGTACGTGGAGCCCCAGGGGGCCAACGTCCGTGCCCAACGCATCGGCGGCACCACCGACATCGCGGCGGGGCAGCTCATCGACCGGGCGGGGGTGATGCTGGGCCTGGATTTCCCGGCGGGGAAGGCCCTGGATGCCCTCTCCCAGCAGGCCCGGGAGCGGCCCAGGCCTTTTGATGTGAAAGTGAACGGCCTGGAGTTCTCCCTGTCCGGCATGGAGAACCAGGTCCAAGCGCTGCTTGCCGGCGGGGCCGACTCCACTGCCGTGGCGGCTTTTACCGTAGACACCCTGGCCGGGGTCATCCGGAAGGTCACCGCGGCCGCCCGGAACGCCCACCCCGGCCTGCCCCTGCTCTGCTCGGGGGGCGTGGCCTCCAACTCCCGGCTGCGGGATGTGCTGACGGGATCCTGTCAGGCTATTTTCGCTGAGCCGCGGTATTCCACCGACAACGCTCTGGGGGTGGCCATCCTGGGCCGCCGCCTGCTGGAAGGGGGCGGTGAGGGATGAATGCCCGCCCGGTCTATTCGGTCACCCAGATCAACAACTACATCAAGGGGATGCTGGACTCCGACAGGGTCCTCACCGGAGTGTTCATCCGGGGGGAGATCTCCAACTACAAGGTCTATCCCTCGGGCCATCACTACTTTTCCCTGAAGGACGAGGGGGGCGCCATCCGCTGCGTCCTGTTCCGGCGGGAGGCCTCCTCCCTCCGCTTCCGGCCCCAGAGCGGCATGATGGTGGTGGCCTACGGCCGCATCACCGTCTTCCCCAGGGACGGGGCCTATCAGCTCTATGTCTCGGTCCTCCAGCCCGACGGGGTGGGGGACCTCCATGTGGCCTTTGAGCAGCTTAAGGCCAGGCTCTCTGCCGAAGGGCTCTTCGACCTGGAGCACAAAAAGCCCCTTCCCAAGTACCCCAAACGCATCGCCCTGGTGACCTCTCCCGCGGGGGCAGCGGTGCGGGACATGCTCCGCATCTTGGGGGCCCGGTGGCCCATGGCGGAGGCCTATGTGGTCCCCTGCCGGGTCCAGGGCGCCGAGGCTCCGGCCGAGATCGCCGGGGCCATCGCCTGGGTCAACGCCTACCGCCTGGCCGACCTCATCATCACCGGCCGGGGAGGCGGGTCCATGGAGGACCTGTGGTGCTTCAACGACGAGGGGGTGGCCCGGGCCATCTACGCCTCGGAGATCCCCGTCATCTCCGCCGTGGGCCACGAGCCCGACGTGACCATCGCCGACTACGTGGCCGACCTGCGGGCCGCCACCCCCTCCAACGCCGCCGAGCTGGCGGTGCCCGACCAGAATGAGGAGTATGCCCGCCTGGACTACCTGAAACGCCGTCTGGCCAAGGCCGGCGGGGAGCGGCTGCGCCAGGAGCGCATCCGGCTGGATCGGTTCTCCCGGTGCCGGGCCCTCCAGGACCCCATGACCTGGGTCCAGGACCGCCGGGTGCTGCTGGACTACCAGCGGGACCGGCTGACCCACGCGCTCACTGCCGCCCTGGGGGAGGACCGGGAGCGGTTCGCCCGCCTGGCGGCTTCTCTGGACGCCCTGAGCCCCCTGAAGGTCCTCTCACGGGGCTACGCCATCGCCCGGGGGCCCCTGGGGGTGGTCCGGTCGGTGAAGGACGCCGCCCCTGGCGATGAACTGAACTTGAAGGTCTCCGACGGAGACCTCTCCTGCACGGTGAACGGAAGGGCCGACAGCCCTGGAAAAGGAGAATGACCCATGCCCACGAAAAAACAACTGTCCTTTGAGGACTCCATGAAGCGGCTGGAGGAGATCGTGGCCCGGCTGGACTCGGGGGAGGCCCCCCTGGAGGAGGCCCTGGCCCTCTTTGAAGAGGGCTCCGGGCTCATCAGGACCTGCTCTGCCGCCCTGGATAAGGCCGAGCAGAAGGTCCATAAGCTCCTCCCCGGCCCCGACGGGGCCCCGGTGGAGGCCGAAATGGAGGAGATGCCATGAGCTATCAGGAGCGCTATGACGCCTACAAGGCCCTGGCGGAGGGGCGGCTGGAGCAGTGCTTCCCCGGCGGGGGCCTGAACGAGGTCATGCGGTACAGCCTGCTGGCCGGGGGCAAGCGCATCCGCCCGGTGCTGTGCCTGGCCTTCTGCGAGGCCGCCGGAGGAAAGGCAGAGGACGCCCTGGACTTCGCCTGCGCCGTGGAGATGCTCCACACCTACTCCCTCATCCACGACGACCTGCCCTGTATGGACAACGACGATCTGCGCCGGGGAAAGCCCACCTGCCACAAGGTCTACGGCGAGACGGCGGCGGTGCTGGCGGGGGACGCCCTCCAGGCCGCGGCCTTCCAGACCGTTCTTCGGTGCAAGAGCCTGCGGCTGAACACGGCGCCCCAGATGGCCGCCCTCATCCTCAGCGAGGCCGCCGGGCCGGATGGCATGTGCCTGGGCCAGTACTGGGACACCCTGGGCAAGGAGGGCCCCGACAGCCTGCAAAAGCTGGCGGACATCGACGACAGAAAGACCGGGGACCTGCTCCGGGCGGCCTGCATGATGGGAGTGGTGGCCGCCATCGGCTGCCGGGAGGACGTGCCCGGCGAGTGCATGGACGCCGCCATGGGCTACGCCGCCAACCTGGGCCTGGCCTTTCAGATCCGGGACGACATCCTGGACGTGACAAGCACCGCCGAGGTGTTGGGCAAGCCCATCGGTTCCGACGCCCAGCAGGGCAAGACCACCTATGTGACTCTGGCGGGACCGGAGAAGTGCGAAAAGGCGGTGGAGACCTACACCCAGGCCGCCAAGGAGGCCCTGGGGGCTGCGAAGTGGCTCGGCGGCACGGAATTTCTGGAGACCCTGGCCGACCGGCTGGCCCTTCGGACCCACTGACGGCCCGGAGCAAAATATTTTTTGTGAAAGGGGGGCCCTTTGTGCTGGATATCCCGCAGAATCTGCATCTCATCACCGACGCCGAGGCCGAGGCCCTCTGTGCCCAACTCCGGGAGCGGCTCATCGAGGTGGTCTCCCAGACCGGGGGGCATCTGGCCTCCAACCTGGGGGCGGTGGAGCTCACCGTGGCCCTTCACCGGGTGTTCGCCCCTGAGCGGGACCGCATCGTCTTCGACGTGGGGCACCAGTGCTACTGCCACAAGATGCTCACCGGCCGGGACGGGTGTATGGACACCCTTCGGACCTTCGGGGGGCTCTCCGGCTTCCCCAAGCCGGGGGAGAGCGCCTGCGACGCCTTCGTGGTGGGGCACGCCTCCACGGCGGTGTCGGTGGCGGTGGGCATGGCCCGGGCCCGGACCCTGGCGAAGAAGAACTATCACGTCGTCGCCCTGCTGGGAGACGGCGCCCTCACCGGCGGGCTGGCCTATGAGGGGCTCTCCGATGCCGGGGACAGCGGCGAGCCCATGCTGGTCATCCTCAACGACAACGGCATGTCCATCACCCACAATGTGGGGGGCGTGGCCGAGCACCTGGCCCGCCAGCGGCTCAAGCCCCAGTACCTGAGCTTCAAGAAGGGCTACCGAAAGGTGATGCGCTCCTTCGGCGTGGGCCGGAGGGTATACAAGATCACCCACAAGATCAAGACCGCCGTGAAGGAGACCCTGCTGCCCTGTTCCCTCTTCGAGGATATGGGCTTTACCTACCTGGGGCCGGTGGACGGCCACGATGTGAAGAACCTCACCCGGCTTCTGAAGTACGCCAAGGACCTGCCCGGGCCGGTGCTCCTCCACGTGCGCACGGTGAAGGGAAAGGGCTATCTCCCCGCCGAAGCCGAGCCAGACCGATTCCACGGGGTGGGGAAGTTCGACCCTGAGACCGGGAAGAGCCTGGGCCCGTCCAAGCCCAACTTCTCGGCGGTGTTCGGGGAGGAGCTCACCGCCCTGGCCGAGCGGGACGGGCGCATCTGCGCCGTCACCGCCGCCATGTGCCCCGGCACGGGGCTCACCGGCTTTGCCCAACGGTTCCCGGAGCGGTTTTTCGACGTGGGCATCGCCGAGGGCCACGCCGTCACCATGTGCGCCGGCATGGCCAAACAGGGGATGATCCCCGTGTTCGCCGTCTATTCCTCCTTCCTCCAGCGCGCCTATGATATGCTCCTCCACGACGTGTCCCTGCAAGGGCTCCATGTGGTGCTCTGCGTGGACCGGGCCGGGCTGGTGGGAGAGGACGGCGAGACCCACCACGGGGTGTTCGATGTGGGCTTCCTGAGCACCGTTCCCGGCATGACCGTGCTGGCCCCGGCCTCCTTCGCCGAGCTGCGCACCATGCTGGACTACGCCATCCACACCGTGAAGGGCCCGGTGGCGGTGCGCTACCCCAGAGGGGGCGAGGGAAACTACACCGCCGACAGCGGCACAGCACCCATGGCGGTCCTCCGGGAGGGCCGGGACGTGACCCTGGCGGGCTACGGCACCCAGATCGGCGCCCTCCTGGAGGCCGCAGAGCGGCTGGAGAAGGAGCAGATCTCGGCGGAAGTTGTCAAGCTGAATCACCTTACATTCACCTCCTGGGACCCGCTTTTCGACTCGGTGGAAAAGACCGGGACCCTTTGGTTTTACGAGGAATGTATGGAATTCAACTGCGTGGGCCGACGGGTGGCCGCCGAGCTGGCCGTCAGCGGAATGAAGACAAGGTATATTACTTTACGGAACCTGGGAGACCGGGTGCCGCCCCAGGGGACGGTGGAGCAGCTCCGGTGGATGAACAACCTGGACGCCGAGAGCATTTTCCGGCAGGTCAAGGAGGTGACCGACCTTGAAAAAGCGTCTGGACGTACTTCTGGCTGAGCGGGGGCTCGCAGAGTCCCGGCAGAAGGCCCAGGCCCTCATCATGGCCGGGGAGGTCTACGTGGCCGGCCAGAAGGTGGACAAGGCCGGCGCCCCCACGGCGGAGGACGCCCCCATCGAGGTCCGGGGGGGCGGCCTGAAGTACGTCAGCCGGGGGGGCTACAAGCTGGAGAAGGCCATGGAGACCTGGCCCATCGCCCTGGAGGGCAGGACCTGCGCCGACATCGGGGCCTCCACCGGGGGCTTTACCGACTGCATGCTCCAGAACGGGGCGGGGAAGGTCTACGCCGTGGACGTGGGCTACGGGCAGTTCGCCTGGAAGCTCCGCCAGGACCCCCGGGTGGTGTGCCTGGAGCGGACCAACGCCCGGTATCTCACGGCGGAGCAGGTCCCCGATCCACTGGATTTTTTCAGCGTGGATGTGTCCTTCATCTCCCTGAGTCTTATCCTGCCCCCTCTGCGCGCCCTGATGGCCCCGGCGGGGGAGGGGGTCTGCCTGGTCAAGCCCCAGTTTGAGGCGGGCCGGGAGAAGGTGGGCAAAAAGGGCGTGGTCCGGGACAAAAAGGTCCACCTGGAGGTCCTGGAGAACTTCTTAAAGCACGCCGATGACGCCGGCTTTTCGGTGAAGGGGCTCACCTGGTCCCCCATCCGTGGCCCCGAGGGCAACATCGAATATCTGGGCTGGCTCTCCGCCGGGGAGGGGGAGAGCTGGCAGGGAGACCTGAACGCCGTTGTGGAGGACTCCCACGCCGCGCTGGGCGGATAGAGGAAGGATGGGCCGAAAGATCGGCCCTGCCGGGGATGCCCGGGCAAACCGCGGGGACCGCTGTTTCCGGCGGCCCGGAGGAAGCCTTTCATATGAGGAGGGAGCGGAAATGAAGATCGTACTCAGCCCCAACCCCTACCGGGACAAGGGGCTCAAGGCCGTTCAGGCCGCTCAGAAGATCCTGCGTCAGGCGGGGGCCGACACCTGCATCGCGCTGCCCTTTGCCCTGGACAAGGGCAGCGGGGTGGACGTGCCCGCCCATCTGAAGTTCATCGACCCGGAGGCGGCCCTGCAGGGGGCCGACCTGCTGGTGTGCTTCGGCGGGGACGGCACCATCCTCCACGCCGCCAAGGATGCCCAGGCTCACAATATCCCCGTGCTGGGGGTGAATCTGGGCAGCGTGGGCTTCATGGCCGAGCTGGAGGTGGCCGAGCTGAGCCGTCTGAGCAAGCTCACCGAGGGCAAGTACGCCGTTGAGGAGCGGATGATGATGGAGGTCTCGGTCCGCCGGGAGGGGAAGACCATTTTCCGGGACCTGGCCCTCAACGACGCGGTGATCACCAAGGGCGCCATTGCCCGGGTCATCGAGCTGGAGGTCAAGTCGGACGCTGCCCAGGTGGGGCGGTTCTCGGGGGACGGGGTCATCGTGTCCACGCCCACCGGCTCCACCGCTTACTCCATGTCCGCCGGAGGGCCCATCGTGGAGCCCACGGCGGAGAATATCCTGGTCACCCCCATCTGTCCCCACGCCCTCCACGCCCGCAGCTTCGTGCTGGGGGGGAGCCGGGCGGTGACGGTGCGCATGGGAAAGCTCTCCCGGAAGACCGCCTACCTGTCGGTGGACGGGGGCAAGGCCTTCCGCCTGGGAGGCGGAGACCAGGTGGAGCTGCGCCGCAGCGAGCGCAAGGCCCAGCTGGCCAAACTGACCAATCGCAGCTTCTATTCCGTAGTGGAACAAAAACTGGGAAGGATGTGAGGGTATGAAGAGCAAACGACAGCAGGTCATTCTGGACATTGTGGAGCGCGAGGATGTGGAGACCCAGGAGCAGCTCCTCCTTGCCCTGAAGGACCTGGGGGTATCCACCACCCAGGCCACCATTTCCCGGGATATCAAAGAGCTGGGCCTGGTGAAGGAGCTCACCCCCGGCGGCTTTTACAAGTACGCCGTCTCCCAGCGCAAGGTCGACCAGGATTACGCCGGCCGCCTCCGGGCCATCTTCCGGGAGGGGGTCCTCTCCTTCGACCTGGCCCAGAACCTCATCGTGCTCAAGACCATGCCCGGCCTGGCCCACGGGGTGGGCTCGGCCATTGACAATATGGAGGTGCCCGAGGTGGTGGGCACTGTGGCGGGGGACGACACCGCCCTGCTGGTCATGCGCACCGCCCAGGCCGCCGAGGACTTCTGCACCCAGGTCCGGCAGATGCTGAACTGAGGGTACGCGCAAAGGAGTGGAGGAAGATGCTGGAGGTCCTGCACATCGAGAATATCGCCGTCATCCAGGCCGCGGACATCCTCTTCGGCGCCGGCTTCAACGCCCTCACCGGCGAGACCGGCGCGGGCAAGTCCATCGTGGTGGACGCCATGGGGGCGGTGACCGGCGAGCGGGCCAGCCGGGAACTCATCCGCACCGGGGCAAAGTCCGCCCTGGTCAGTGCCGCCTTCACCGGGGTGAAGCCCCTGCACTGGATGGTGGAGAGCGGCCTGGGCCCCGACGAGAACGGGGAGCTCCTGCTCCAGCGGGAGATCCTGCCCGACGGGAAAAACCTCTGCCGGGTCAACGGCCGGCCGGTGACGGTCTCCCAGCTCAGGGACCTGGGCCGGCAGCTCCTGAACATCCACGGCCAGCACGACGGGCAGCAGCTCCTGGACGAGGGCTGCCACCTGGGGTATCTGGACCGCTTCGGGGCCCTGGAGGGGTCCCTGGCGGTCTATCAGGAGGCCTTTGCGGAGCTGCGGGCCCTGGACAAGAAGATGACCGCTCTCCAGATGGACGAGAGCGAGAAGGCCCGGCGGGTTGACACCCTCCAGTTCCAGATCGGCGAGCTGGAGCGCGCCGGGCTGACCCCTGGAGAGGAGGAGGCCCTGATGGAGCGCCGGGAGGTGCTGCGCAATGCCGCCGACCTGGCCGAGGCCGCCCAGGGGGCCAGCTATGCCCTGTCCGGGGACGAGGACGCCCCCGGCGCCGCCGATCTGCTCATGGAGGCCGAGCAGGCCCTGGAGCGGATCGCCGGGGTCAGCACCGAGCTGGATGAGCTGCGGGAGCGGCTCACCGACTGCCGCTGCCAGGTCCAGGACGCGGCAGACACCGCCCGGGACCTGCGGGGGAGCTTCGACTTCGAGCCGGGGGAGCTGGACCAGGTGGAGGGCCGGCTGGACCTGCTCTACCGCCTGAAAAAGAAGTACGGCGCCTCGGTGGAGGACATGATCGACTTTCTGGAGCGCTGCCGGCAGGAGCTGGACGAGATCCAGTTTGCCGACGACACCCTCATCCAGCTCCGGGCCCAGCGGGAGAAGGCCCTGGCCGACGCCCAAAAGAAGGCCGGGGAGCTCTCCGAAGCCCGGCAAAAGGCGGGCAAGGCCCTGGAGGAGCGCATCCAGGCCGAGCTGGCCCAGCTGGATATGCCCAAGGTCCGCTTCCGGGTGGAGCTGGCCCCGGTAGGCAGCGAAAACGGCCTGAACGAGGACGGGGCCGACGTGGTGCGCTTCCTCATGTCGGCCAACGTGGGGGAGGACCTGAAGCCTATCCAGAAGATCGCCTCGGGAGGCGAACTGTCCCGGATCATGCTGGCCCTGAAGAACGTGCTGGCCCAGGACGACGATGTGGGCACCCTGGTCTTTGACGAGGTGGACGCCGGGGTCTCAGGCCGGGCGGCCCAGAAGGTGGCGGAAAAGCTCTCCCAGGTGGCTCGGCACAAGCAGGTGCTGTGCGTGACCCACCTGCCCCAGCTGGCCGCCATGGCCGACGTCCACTTCTCGGTGGAGAAGGGGGAGCAGGACGGCCGGACCTTCACCCGGGTGGAGCAATTGGACCGGGAGCGTCGGAAGGGGGAGCTGGCCCGGCTCACCTCCGGGGACCGCATCACCCAGGCGGCGCTGGACTCCGCCGGGGAGCTGCTGGACGCCGCCGCGGCGTACAAGAAAGGGCTGTAAAGCGCATACACTGATGGGAAGGAGGGAGCATCTGTGGTAAACTGGAACCTGCTGAGCAACGATATGAGTAACCGCATCTACCACCGCCGGGTCCTGTTCCAGGAGCCCATGAGCAAGCACACCACCTTCCGCGTGGGCGGCCCGGCCTCCATCCTGGTCATGGCCGACGGGGAAGAGACGGCCCGGACGGCCATCGAAATGGCCCATGAGGTGGGGATACAGCCCTTCTTCCTGGGCAACGGCTCCAACCTGCTGGTCGCCGACGCCGGGTATGAGGGCATCGTCATCAAGCCCACCCTGGGGCTGCAATGCGCCGAGTTTTGGGATACCCGGATCTGGGTCGGCAGCGGGACCCTCCTGTCCAAGCTGGCCAATTGGGCCCAGGGGAACGGAAAGTCCGGGCTGGAGCCCCTCTCCGGCATCCCCGGCACCGTGGGAGGCGCCACGGTGATGAATGCCGGGGCCTACGGCGGGGAGATGGCCCAGGTGGTCACCGAGGTCATCTTTATGAATGAAAAGGGAGAACTGGTCCACTTTTCCAACGAGGAGTGTCAATTTTCCTACCGCCACAGCATTTTTGCCGACCACCCGGAGTGGTTCATCCTGTGGGTGCAGGTGGCGGTGGAGCCGGGGGATAAGGAGGCCATCCGTGCCAAAATGGCCGAGCTGGCCGAAAAGCGCCGGAGCAAACAGCCCCTGGACCTGCCCTCGGCGGGGAGCACCTTCAAGCGGCCCGCGCCGCTGCCCGACGGCACGCCGGTGTACGCCGCCGCCCTCATCGAGCAGGCGGGGTGCAAGGGCCTGCGGGTGGGGGGCGCCCAGGTGTCGGAGAAGCACGCCGGGTTCATCGTCAACACCGGGGGGGCCACCTGCGCCGATATCCTGGCCCTCATCGGGGAAGTGAAACGCCGGGTGCGGGACCACTCCGGGGTGGAGCTGGAGCCGGAAGTCAAGATCTTGGGGGCGTAGAGAATGGAATTCATCGTCATCTCCGGCATGTCCGGGGCGGGGAAGAGCAAGACGGCCTCTTTTTTGGAGGATATCGGCTACTACGTGGTGGACAACATGCCCGCCCCCCTCATCCCCCGGTTTGCCGAGCTGTGCCTGGCCGGGGGGAAGTATGACCGGGTGGCCATCGTCTGCGACATCCGGGGCGGGCAGACCTTCGACGGGCTCTTTGACGCCCTGGCCGCCCTGTCCAAAATGGGGATGGACTACAAGACCCTCTTCGTGGAGGCCGACCCCGCCACCATCATCAAGCGCTACAAGGAGACCCGGCGCATCCACCCCCTGGCCCGGGAGGGCCAGAGCCTGGACGCCGCCGTCCACCGGGAGATGGCCATTCTGGAGCCGGTGCGCAAGCGCTCGGAGTTCATCATCGACACCACCGCCCTGTCCACCGCCAAGCTCCGGGGCGAGGTGGTGCGGCTCTTCGGCGGCGGGGAGGCCAAGCGGGCCATGAGTATCACGGTGACCTCCTTCGGCTACAAGTACGGCGTGCCCATCGAGGCCGACCTGGTCTTCGACGTGCGCTTTCTCCCCAATCCCTTCTACATCGCGGAGCTGCGGCACCAGACCGGCCTGGATAAGCCGGTGCGGGATTTTGTGTTCAGCTACCAGCAGACCAAGGACTTCATGGGCTATCTGGAGGCCCTCATCGGCTTCCTGCTGCCCCAGTTCGTGGAGGAGGGCAAGGCGGCGCTGGTCATCGCGGTGGGCTGCACAGGGGGCCAGCACCGCTCGGTGGCCATCACCAGGGCATTGTGTGAGTTCATCCGCCAGAAGGGGTACGACGCGGCGGAGACCCACCGGGACATGACGAGGGCTTGAATTATGAGCGAAGAATACCACTGGGGCCGGGGCCCCGCCATTGTCGCCATCGGGGGAGGGCACGGCCTTTCCACCCTTCTCCGGGGGCTCAAGCGCTATACCAAAAACATCACCGCCATCGTCACCGTGGCCGATGACGGCGGCGGGTCGGGGATGCTCCGGCAGGACCTGAACATGCCCCCGCCGGGGGACATCCGCAACTGCATGCAGGCCATGGCCAACACTGAGCCGCTGATGGAGCAGCTTCTGGACTACCGCTTCCCCGCCGGGTCGGGGAACCTCACCGGGCAGTCCTTCGGCAACCTGCTCCTGGCCGCCCTCAACGGCATCTCGGGCTCCTTTGACGAGGCGGTGGGGAAGATGAGCCAGGTCCTGGCCATCACCGGGCGCATCCTGCCGGTGACCAACGCCAATGTGGCCCTCCGGGCCACCTTTGAAAACGGGGCCCAGGTCACCGGGGAGTCCAAGATCGCCGCCTTCAAGAAGGAGCAGGACTGCCGCATCCGCCATGTGGAGCTGCTGCCGGCGGGGGCGCCGCCCCTCCCCGAGACCCTGGAGGCCATCGCCGGGGCCGACCTCATCCTCCTGGGGCCGGGGAGCCTGTACACCAGCATCATCCCCAACCTGCTGGTGGGGGGCGTGGGGGAGGCCATCCTGGCCTCGGCCGCCCTGAAGATCTACATCGCCAACATCATGACCCAGGAGGGGGAGACCGAGGAGATGACCCTCTCAGACCACCTCTCCGCCCTCCTCCGGCACTCGGGCCCCGGCCTGGTGGACCTGTGCCTGGCCAACTCCGCCCCGGTGGGGGAGGGCCTGCTGGAGCGCTACCGGGCCGAGGACGCCGAGCCCTTGGTGGTGGACCGTCCGGCGGTGGAGGCCCTGGGGGCCGAGGTGGTGGAGCTGCCCCTGACCTCCCACCGGGGGGACTACGCCCGCCACGACCCGGACCGGCTGGCCCGGGCGGTGCTGGACCTCTACGCCCAGCGGGCCGAGACCAGGATCTTCTGAACATATCAGCAGACCACGAAAGAGAGAGGTGAGGAACATGTCCTTTTCCGGCGACGCCAAGGCCGAGCTGTGCCGCCTGAGCCTGACCCGGAAGTGCTGCGCCCAGGCCGAGTGCTACGGGGCCTTTCTCTTCGGCAACCGCTTTGACCAGCGGGAGGCCCGGGTGGTCACCGAGTCCGAGGCCCTCTGTGCCCGGCTCCCCGCCCTGCTGAAAAAGGGCTTCCACCTCACCTTCGACCGCCTGCCCGAGCCGGGGGAGACCAAGCGGGTCTTCGCCCTCACCCGGAGCGATAAGCTGGATGAGCTCTTTGACGCCTTCGGCTATGACCCGGCCCAGAGCGTGGCCCACCACGTGAATTTCGCCGTACTGGAGGAGGACCACTGCCGCTGGGCCTTCTTCCGGGGGGCCTTCCTGGCGGGGGGTTCGGTCACCGACCCCACCAAGGGCTACCACCTGGAGCTGAGCACCACCCACCTGTCGGTCCACCGGGAGCTCCTCCACCTGCTGGGGGAGGCGGGCTTCGAGCCCAAGTCGGTGCGCCGGGGGGCCAACTACCTGGCCTACTTCAAGCGCAGCGAGGACATCGCCGACTTCCTGGCCCGCATGGGCGCCCCCCTGGCGGCCATGGAGCTGATGAACGCCAAGGCCGAGAAGGACCTGCGGGGGGGTGTGAACCGCCGGGTGAACTGCGACGCTGCCAACCTGGACAAGGCGGTGGACGCCGCCCAGGAGCAGCTGGAGGCCATCCGCCGGCTCCAGGCGCGTATGACGCTGGAGGACCTGCCTCCCAAGCTCTACGAGGCGGCAAAGCTGCGCCTGGCCAACCCCGACCTGACCCTCACCGAGCTGGGGGAGCTCTGCCGTCCCCCCATCACCAAATCCACCTTCAAGTACCGGCTGAAAAAGCTCGCCGAGCTCTCGGAGCGATAGCCCCCGCCGGAGCGCAACAGAGAAGAAGGAGGTCTTCCCTATGTCCTTTGTCCACCTGCACGTGCACACCGAGTACTCCCTGCTGGACGGGGCGTGCCGCATCCCGCTGCTGGTAAAGCGGGCGAAGGAGATGGGGCAGACCGCCGTGGCCATCACCGACCACGGCAACATGTACGGCGTCATCGACTTCTACAAAGCCTGCAAGGCCCAGGGCATCCACCCGGTCATCGGCTGCGAGGTCTACGTGGCCCCCCGCACCCGGTTCGACCGGGTCCACGAGCTGGACAGCAAGGCCCGGCACCTCATCCTGCTGTGCCGGGACAACGAGGGCTACCGCAACCTCTCCCACATGGTCAGCCAGTCCTACACCGAGGGCTTTTACATCAAGCCCCGCATCGACCTGGATCTGCTCCGGGAGCGGTCCAAGGGCCTGATCTGCCTGTCGGCCTGCCTGGCGGGGGAGCTCCCCCGGCGCATCCGCGCGGGGGACTACGAGGGGGCCAAGGCCCATGCCCTGGAGATGGACGCCCTCTTCGGCCGGGGGAACTACTACCTGGAGCTCCAGGACCACGGCCTGGAGGCCGACCCCGCCGTCATCACTGGCCTGGTGCGCATCCACGAGGAGACCGGCATCCCTCTGGTTTGTACCAACGACGCCCACTATCTGGAACAAAAGGACGCCCGGACCCAGGACATCCTCATGTGCATCCAGACCGGCAAGATCGAGTCCGAGCCCAACCGGATGCGCTTTGAGAACGACCAGATGTACCTCAAGAGTGAGGAGGAGATGCGCGCCCTCTTCGGGAAGTACCCCGAGGCCCTGGAGAACACCCAGAAGATCGCCGACATGTGCCGGGTGGAGTTCGAGTTCGGCAAGTATCACCTGCCCGAATTCCACCTCCCCGAGGGGGAGAGCGACGCCGACGCCTATTTTGAAAAGCTCTGCCGGGAGGGCTTTGCCCGCCGCTATCAGGAAGCGCCCCCGGAGTATGAGAAGCAGCTGGAGTACGAGATGGGAGTCATCCGCCAGATGGGGTTTGTGGAGTATTTCCTCATCGTCTCCGACTTCATCGGCTATGCCAAGAGCCACGACATCCCCGTGGGCCCCGGCCGGGGCTCCGCCGCCGGGTCCATCGTGGCCTACTGCATGGACATCACCGAGATCGACCCCATGAAGTACGGCCTCTTCTTTGAACGTTTCCTGAACCCGGAGCGGGTCACCATGCCCGATATCGACGTGGACTTCTGCCCCCGGCGGCGTGAGGACGTTATCGACTACGTCCGGAGGAAGTACGGCCCCGACCACGTGGCCCAGATCGTCACCTTCGGCACCATGGCGGCCAAGGGGGCCATCCGGGACGTGGGGCGGGTCCTGGGCATGCCCTACGACCAGGTGGACAGGATCGCCAAGCAGGTGCCCAACGCCCTCCACATCACCCTGGACGAGGCCCTGAAGGTCTCCAAGCCCCTGAAGGACCTCTACGATGAGGACGAGCAGGTCAAGCTCCTCATCGACACCGCCCGGGCCATCGAGGGCATGCCCCGCCACGCCTCCACCCACGCCGCCGGCGTGGTCATCACCCGCCTGCCCGTGGAGGACTACGTCCCCCTGGCCAAGAACGACGAGGCGGTGGTCACCCAGTACACCAAGGACACCCTGGAGGAGCTGGGCCTGCTCAAAATGGACTTTCTGGGCCTTCGGAACCTGACGGTGCTGGACGACACGGTGAAGCTCATCCAGGGGGACAGGCCCGGCTTCACCCTCCGGGATATCCCCGACGACGATCCGGAGACCTTCGCCATGCTGGACCAGGGCCGCACCTCCGGGGTGTTTCAGGTGGAGTCGGCGGGCATGACCCGTCTGTGCGAGGACGCCCAGCCCAAGAACGTGGAGGAGCTGTGCGCCGTCATCGCTCTCTATCGCCCCGGCCCCATGGAACTGATCCCCAAGTACAAGGTGGGCCTGAAGGACCCGGGCAAGGTGACCTACCGCCACCCCATGCTGGAGCCCATCCTGAAGTCCACTTACGGCTGCATGGTCTACCAGGAGCAGGTGATGGAGATCTTCCGCAAGCTGGCCGGGTACACCCTGGGCCAGGCCGACATGGTCCGCCGGGCCATCTCCAAGAAGAAGGAGGCCCAGATCAAGAAGGAGCGGGATACCTTCGTCTTCGGCGACAAGGAGCGGGGCATCGCGGGCTGCGTGGCCAACGGGGTGGGGGAGAGCGTGGCCGAGGCCATCTACGACGAGATCGAGGCCTTTGCCAACTACGCCTTCAACAAGGCCCACTCCATGGTCTATGCCGTGGTGGCCTACCAGACCGCCTGGTTCAAGTGCCATTACACCAAGGCGTATATGGCCGCCCTTCTCACCTCGGTGCTGGACTCCAGCGACAAGGTGGCGGAATATATCGCCGAGTGCCGGGATTGCGGCATCTCCCTCCTGCCCCCCGACGTGAACCAGTCCGGGGCGGACTTTACCGTGGTGCCCGAGGGCATCCGCTTCGGTCTGGCCGCCGTGAAGGGGGTGGGCCGGGGCTTCACTCTCCAGCTCCTTGCCGAGCGGGAGCGGGGCGGCCCCTTCGCCACCTTCGTGGACTTCTGCGCCCGGATGTTCGGCCAGGACTGCAACAAGCGGGTGGTGGAGTCTCTCATCAAGTGCGGGGCCTTCGACTCCCTGGGCCACCGCCGCAGCCAGCTCATGGCGGTGGCAGAGCAGGTGCTGGACCTCATCGCCCGCACCCGGAAGAACACCCTGGAGGGCCAGTATGACCTGTTCGGCGGGGGAGAGGAGGCCGCCCCCGCCGCCCCCGACGTGAAGCTCCCCGACGTGCCCGAGTACTCCCGCCGGGAGCTGATGAAGCTGGAGCGGGAGACCACCGGGCTCTACCTCTCCGGCCACCCCATGGACGAGTACCGGGACCGGGCCCGGGCCTGCCGGGCCGCCTCCATCGGGGCCATCCTGGCCGACTTTGGCGGGGAGGAGGGCCCCGTGACCTGGCACGACGGGCAGAAGGTGACCCTGGCGGGCATCGTCACCTCGGCCAAGATCAAGACCACCAAGAACAACACCCTCATGGCCTACGTCACCCTGGAGGACGAGACCGGCTCCATGGAGCTGCTGGTCTTCTCCCGCACCCTCAACGAGTGCGGCCCCTACCTCAAGGAGGGGGAGGCGCTGCTGGCCGAGGGCAAGCTGTCCGTCCGGGACGAGAAGGCCCCCCAGCTCATGTGCGACTCGGCCCGCCCCCTAAGCGGGGAGAGCGCTGCCCCGGCGGGCGCGCCCGCTCCGGGGAGTGGGTCTGCTCCGGGGAGCGGGCCCGCCGCGGGGACCCGGCTCTACATCAAGGTGCCCTCGGCTTCCGACTCCCGGATGCGGAAGGTGGGGCTGGTCCTGGACATGTTCCCCGGCAATGGGCAGGTCATCCTCTATTGTGAGGATACCGGCCGCCGCCTGGGCCGCCCCGCCTTGCTCCATCCCGCCCTGGTCTCCGAGATGGCGGAGCTCTTTGGGGAGAAAAATGTGGTGGTAAAGTAGAAACACTTTCTGCCTTTTCCACTGCCGCCAAGGGGAAACGCTCCAAGGAGAGAAAAACGTGGTGGTAAAGTAGAAAAAAGAGGGAGTAGAGACCTTGCGGAGACGGCTTGAACACCCTCTCCGGAGACCGAAAACAGGCCCCCTCCTGCCGCACCGAAAACGACCTCCCGCATAGGATGGTTTGAAAGGCTCAGCCTTTCCCCATTCTCATTCGGGAGGTCATTCATATGCCTGAAAAGGTCATGCCCGGCCCCGTGTCGGATGCCAGCGGCATCCGGGAGGCCGTATGTGTACACACCAGGAAGATCATGGACGCCTGTCGCGACAAGGATTGTATTGAAGATCTGCGGCTCTATCTCACCCAGTCCTCTCAGTGCGCCATCGACAAGGCCCTCAGCGTCAAGGCCGGCAAGGCCGAGCTGCTCCACGTCTCCACCAGCGTGGAGCCCATCTGCTTCAACCGGGGCTTCTACACCGTGGACGTGCGCTACTTCTACCGGGTCACCGCCGACGCCTTTGTGGGCGCCGCCCGGCCGGTGGAGGTGTGCGGCCTGGCGGTCTTTGACAAGCGGGTCATCCTCTTCGGCAGCGAGGGCTGCTCCAAGACCTTCTCCTCCGACGCCCCTCTGGACAGCCTGGACCAGTGCTGCCTGCCCGCTGCCAATCAACCGGTTGCGGTGGTAGAAGCCGTGGACCCCTTGCTCCTGGGCCTGAAGTTGGTGGACCCCTGCCAGTGCCAGTGTGCCTGCCCCTGCGGCGGGGAGCTCACCGACGTGCCCCCCTGCATCTGCGCCTGCTTCGGCTCCGAGCTGTGCTTCTCCGGCGAGGGCCGTCAGCTCTACGTCTCCCTGGGCCAGTTCTCCCTCATCCGCCTGGAGCGGGACACCCAGCTCCTCATCCCGGTCTACGACTACTGCATGCCCGAGAAGGAGTGCCCCTGCGACGGCGGGCAGTGCGAGGAGGACCCCTGCGACATCTTCCGCCACGTCCAGTTCCCCGTGGACCAGTTCTTCCCCCCCAAGCAGCTTCCCAACAACGGCCCCACCTGCGGCTGCTGCGGCTGAAATTGGGGTCCGGAGAGGAACTCCACAGGCCCAAAAACGAACCGGTCCCGCCCTTCTGAGGGCGGGACCGGCGCTTTTTCGGACGCATGGTCACTCCACCGCCGCGTTTCGGCGGCACAGGTCACTCCACCGCCACGTTTCGACGGCACAGGTCACTCCACCGCCGCTTTTTTGGCGGCAAGGTTTACTCCACCACCGCTTTTTCCATGGAGCGGACGTGGAAGTAGTGGTAATAGAGCAAGGTGCTCAGCGAGCACACCAGCCACCCGGCGGGGTAGCCCATGGCCAAGGGCAGGATGGTGTTGCTGATGAAGTGGGAGACGATGTAGAGGTAGCACTGGCGGAACAGGACGAAGGAGCAGAGCATGATGATCATGGGGGCCCGGCTGTCCCCGGCGCCCCGGAGGGAGCCGGCGTAGACCTGGTTGACGCAGCACAGCACGTAGAAGGGGGTGAGGTGCCGCAGGAACAGGGTGCCGAAGGAGATGACCTCCGGGTCGTGGTTGAAGAACCACACCAGCGCCGGGGCCACGACCACCACCACCGCCGAGATGACCACCGTCACGCCGGCGGCCATGGCCAGGGCGGTGCGGGTGCCCTTCCGGGCCCGCTGGGGGAGCTTCTGGCCCAGATTCTGCCCCACGAAGGTGGTGGCCGCCAGGGCCAGGGACTGCATGGGCAGGAAGATGAGCTGGTCGATCTTGGTATAGGCGGTCCAGCCCCCCATGCAATTCTTGCCGAACTGGTTGATGTAGGACTGCACGAACACGTTGGAGAAGGCGGTCACCGCCATCTGGAGGGCGGCGGGGATGCCCACCCGGACGATCTGCACCAGCATCCGCTTGTGGAAGCGGATGCGCCGGGGGAAGAGCTTGACGCAGGAGTCGGTGCGGATGAGGGTGGCAAAGGTCAGGGTGGCCGAGATGGCCTGGGCGATGATGGTGGCGTAGGCCACGCCCTCCACCCCCATGTGGAAGACGATGACGAAGAGCAGGTCCAGCACGGTGTTGATGATGGCCGCCGTCACCAGGTAGTAGAAGGGCCGCTTGGAGTCCCCCACTGCCCGGAGGATGCCGGCGCCCATGTTGTAGAACATCAGCCCCGCCATGCCGGAGAAGTAGATGGTGAGATAGGCCCGGGACTGGCCGAAGACCTCCTCCGGGGTCTTCATGAACCGGAGCATGGTGGGGGTCATCCCCACCCCCAGGGCGGTGAAGAGGATGGTGAGCACCACCGTCAGGGCCACGGCGGTGTGGACCGCGTCCTCCACGGCGTCATAGCGCTTGGCTCCGTAGTGCTGGGAGATGACCACCCCGGCGCCGCTGGCCAGGCCGGTGAAGGCGCCGATGAGGGTGTTGATGATGGGGGCCACGGTGCCCACGGCGGAGAAGGCCTCGTTGCTCACGTAGTTGCCCACCACCCAGGTGTCCACCGTGTTGTAGAGCTGCTGGAAGACATTTCCCGCCAGCAGCGGGAGGGCGAAGAGGAGCAGATGCTTGAACACGCTGCCCTGAGTCATATCCACATCGTACTTCTTTGCAGGATGTTGTGCCGGTTCCAAGGGCCTCAGCCTTTCTTTTGATTTCTCTTGATATAGATTATAGGCGGGATCAGAGAAAAAGGCAACGGTTCCGACAAAAAAATTTACCGAAAAAAGGGAGAAAGATTTTGAAACAGCCTGAAATGAAATCTTTCAAATCCTGCGATTTAAACGGGGTGAATAAAAACCTGCGGGGGGATTCGGCCATTCTGCGCATTGCAAACCAACGGCCGTTTTGTTAAACTGAGGACAACTATGGGACAAGGAGTGGTACTATGTCTGCGACCCCCGTGATCACTGAAATGAAAGTCATCCCCGTGGCGGGCTATGACAGCATGCTCATGACCCTCTCCGGGGCCCACGCCCCCTGTTTCACCCGGAACCTGGTGATCTTGAAGGACAGCGCCGGCCACACCGGCATCGGCGAGATCCACGGCGGGGACTACACCTGCCAGTGCCTCAACGCCGTGAGACCTCTGGTGGAGGGCCGGAGCGCGGCAGAGTACCGCCATATCCTCCAGGACATCCACCGCATCTCCCGCCCCGGCGCCGGGGACGACGGCGGGGGCATCCAGACCCTGGACATCTCCAAGCTCAAGTTCGTGGTAAAGAGCGAGTGGGCCATCGAGTGCGCCCTGCTGGACCTGCTGGGCCAGTTCCTGGGGGTCCCCATGGGCGAGCTGCTGGGGGAGGGGAGACAGCGGGATGAGGTGGAGGTCCTGGGCTACCTCTTCTACGTCTCCGACAAGGGCAAGGTCCCCGCCGGGGAGATGGAGTACCTGGACGAGTCGGACAGCGCCGACCCCTGGTTCCGCCTGCGCCGGCAGGAGATCCTCACCCCCGGGCGGGTGGTGGAGGAGGCCCAGGCCCTCTCGGAGAAGTACGGCTTCCGCAACTTCAAGCTCAAGGGGGGCGTGCTCCGGGGGGAGGAGGAGATGGAGGCCCTCCGGGCCCTGAAGAGAGCCTTCCCCGACGCCCGCATCAACATCGACCCCAACGGGGCCTGGAGCCTGGCCGAGGCCATCGAGCTGTGCAAAGACATGCACGATGTCATCACCTACGTGGAGGACCCCTGCGGGCCCGAGGCGGGGTACTCCAGCCGGGAGATCATGCGGGAGTTCAAGAACGCCACCCAGTTCCAGGTGGCCACCAACATGATCGCCACCGACTGGCGGCAGTTCTACCACACCGTGAGCCTCAACGCCTGCGACATCATCCTGGCCGACCCCCACTTCTGGGGCTTTGACGGGGCGGTGCGCATGTCCCAGCTCCTGGACTCCTGGGGCCTGACCTGGGGCATCCACTCCAACAACCACTTTGACATCACCCTGGCCGCCTTCGCCCAGGTGGGCTCCGCCGCCGTGGGCGAGCCCGCCCCCCTGGACACCCACTGGATCTGGCAGGACGGCCAGAACCTCCTGGAGGACGCCCCTCAGATCGTGAACGGCAAGCTCCAGGTGCCCCAGGGCCCCGGCCTGGGAGTCCATCTGAACATGGACCGGGTGATGGCGGCCAACGCCCTGTACAACAAGCTGCCCACCCACGACCGGGACGACGCCAAGGCCATGCAGTATCTGATCCCCGGCTGGGTCTACGACCACAAGAAGCCCTGTCTGGTGCGGTGAGAGGAGAGAGAAGATGGCACTGACTGAAAAGCGGAAGGAAGAGCTCTACGCCGTCCTGGATCGCACCGGCGGCCACCGGGAGGCGTGGAAGAAGGACATGAAGCTGCCCCAGTGGTACCTGGACTTTCAGGACCGGGTCACCCGCCGGAGCGTGACGGTGGAGGCCCCGGTGCCGGTGACGTGTTACATCACCACCGCGAAGGACAGGGCGGAAAACTGCCCCGTCCACGTGAATTTCCACGGCGGCGGGTTCATCTTCCCCCAGAATGCCGACGATGACCGCTACTGCGCCCGGCTTGCCGCCGAGCTCCGGGGCATCGTGGTGGATGTGGACTACGCCCACTCCGACCAGCACCCCTTCCCGGCGGCCCTGGAGCAGAGCTGGGCCGTGATGAAGTGGGTCTTCTCCCAGTGCGAAGGCTGGGGGGCGGACCCCAAGCGGGTGTCCATGGGCGGGCACAGCGCCGGCGGCGCCCTGGTGGAGGCGGTGACCATGCGGGCCGCCCGGACCGGGGAGTTCCGGGTGTGCATGCAGGTCCTGGACTACGCCGCCAGCGACAGCCGCAACGAGCCCGACGCTCCCGAGACCCCGGGGAACTTCCTCAGCCGGGAACGGTGCCTGGCCCTGTCCGAGTTCTACTGCGGCGGGGACGAGAGCCTGCTCAGCTCCCCGGAGCTCTCCCCGGTGCTCGCTCCCGATGAGTGGCTCCGGGGCCTTCCCCCCACGGCCTTCCTCCACGCCGGGCACTGTCCCTTCACCCGGATCAATGCCCCCCTTGCCCGGCGGATGGTGGACGCGGGGGTGGAGGTGACCCAGCGGCTCTTCCCGGAGAGCCACCACGCCTTTACCATCCGCCTGCTGGACGACTGGCAGGAGGGACAGGATTTCATCCTGCGGATGCTGAAGGGCGCCTCCCTCTGAGACAGGGGCGCGCCCGATTTTCGAAAACAGATCGGAAACGAAGGGGAGCTTCCAAATGGATCTTGAAAAGGAATTTGAACTCAAGGACCCCAAATACCGCAGCGCCACCCTCACCAACGGCCTGGGCCGCTCGGGCCAGCGGGCTCTGCTCTACGCCACCGGCATGGACGAGGAGGACCTGAAAAAGCCCTTTGTGGCGGTCATCGGCTCCTTCAGCGAGATGGTCCCCGGCCACACCCACCTCCGGGATCTGGCCGAGCGGGTGTGCCAGGGGGTCCTGGAGGCCGGCGGCGTGCCCCGGCGCAGCGAGACCATCGCCATCTGCGACGGCCTGTGCCAGGGCCACAAGGGGATGTGCTACCCCCTGGCCAGCCGGGACCTCATCGCCGACTCCATCGAGATGGTGGTGGAGGCCCACCACTTTGACGCCATGGTCCTCCTGCCGGGGTGCGACAAGATCATCCCCGGCATGATCATGGCCGCCGCGAGATTGGATATCCCCGCGGTCATCGTCCCCGGCGGGCCCATGCTGCCGGGGAACGTGGGGGGCAACCCCCTGTTCTGCTCCAGCGAGCTGCGGGAGTACCCCGGCCGGGTGGAGACCGGAGCGGTCACCGTGGAGGAGATGAAGGCCGCCGAGCGCGCTGCCCTCCCCACTGTGGGGAGCTGCGCCCACCTGGGCACCGCCAACTCCATGTGCATGCTCACCGAGGTGCTGGGCCTCTCCCTTCCCGGGGCGGGCACCGCCCCCGCCGTGTCCAACGAGCGCAAGCGCATCGCCAAGGCCAGCGGCCGGGCGGTGATGGACCTGCTCCGCAAGGGCATCACCCCCCGGCAGATCCTCACCCGGGAGACCATGCTCAACGGCGTGGCCGGGGCCATGGCCACCGGCTCGTCCACCAACCTGGTCCTCCACCTCATGGCCATCGCCCACGAGGCCGGGGTGGAGCTCACCCTGGCCGACTTCGACCGCATCAGCCGCCGGGTGCCCTTCCTCTGCAACCTCCAGCCCTCGGGGAAGTACCCCATCGTCTCTCTGGACGCCGCGGGAGGCATCCCCGCGGTGCTCAAGACCATCGAGAGGGAATTGTGCACCACCTCCATGACGGTGACGGGAAAGCCCCTGGGAGAGCTGCTGAAGGACGTGGTCCCCGTCCCCGGCGACGTGCTCCGCACCCTGGAAAAGCCCCAGAAGAGCGAGGGCGGCATCGCCATCCTCTCGGGCTCCCTGGCCCCCGAGGGGGCGGTGGTGAAGCAGTCCGGGGTGAAGGAGTCCATGTACCACTTCACCGGCAAGGCCCGGGTGTTTGACTCCATGGAGGAGGCCGACGCCGCCGTCAGCGCCGGGAGCATCGGGAAGGGCACCGTCATCGTCATCCGCTACGAGGGCCCCAAGGGCGGCCCCGGCATGCGGGAGATGCTCTCCACTACCGCCCTCATTATGGGTCGGGGGATGGACGAGGACGTGGCCCTGGTCACCGACGGGCGCTTCTCCGGCGCCACCCACGGTCCCTGTGTGGGCCACATCTCCCCCGAGGCCGCGGCGGGCGGGCCCATCGCCTTCGTCCGGGACGGGGACGAGATCGAGATCGACATTACGAACCGCCGCCTGGAGTGGAAGGTGTCCCCCCAGGAGCTGGAGCGGCGCAGGGAGGGGTGGGAGCCCCTCCGCAAGCCCCGCAAGCCCGCCCTGGCCAAGTACGCCGCCATGGTCACCTCGGCCTCCACCGGCGCCGTCATCGACGTGGAGAAGCTGAAATAGCGGAAAAGAGCAGAAAGATCCCCCGGCATGGGCCCTTCGGGCCTTGTGCCGGGGGACTTGTTTTACCGCAGGGTATACAGCACCTTGGCCGCCTGCCCCCGGGTCATCTGGGCAAAGGGCCGGACGGTGCCGTCGTCAAAGCCGTTGACCACGCCCTGGCCCACCAGGCTGCCCACGTACTCCGCTGCCCAGGCGGGGACGGTCCCGCCGTCGGAGAAGGCGGCCAGGTCAGCCTCGTGGAAGCCCCGCACCTGGGTACGGCCCAGGACGGTCATGGCCTCGGCCCGGGTGATGGTGGCGTTGGGATGGGCATAGAGCCGGTCCCCCTCCAGGCTCCCCTGGAGGTAGCCTGCCGCCGCCATGGCCCGCACCGCGGGAAGGGCCCAGGCGGGGATCTCGGCGGCGTCGGCGAAGGGCAGGTCCCCCTCTCCGGCGCTCTCCAGATCCAGCCCCAGCCACCGGGCGGCCATGGTGAAGAACTCCGCCCGGGTGATATTGCTGTCCGGCTGGAACCAGAGGATATCCCCGGCGGAGACTCCCTTGGTGACTCCCTGGTCATAGAGATAGCCGGCGTAGGGAGCCGCCCAGTGGTCGGTCATGTCGGCGAAGAGCCCGGTCTGGCCCTCTCCCACAGTCCGGGAGGCCCGGCCCACGTTGCCGCTCTGGTCCACGGCCTGGACGCTCACCCGGTGGGCCTGAGCTCCGGGGGCGGGGAGGTTGGCCGAGAGGGTCCCGGTGCTCTCCTTCCAGGTCCCCGTCAGTTCCACCCCGTCGTAGAAGAGCTTCACGGCGGAGGAGGGGAGGGTGCGGTCGATGTCATCGCTCACCGTGGCGGTGAGCTTGGTGCCCAGGACCTCCAGGTCGATGGTGGGGGCAGTGAAGTCCTCCACCGCCTCGTTGGCGGTGGTGAGCTGGTCCAGCCAGAGCTCACCGCTCTGGCTCCCCCGGACCTCCAGCCCGGTGAGGGTCGTGGCCCCCTGGGGCAGGGCGGCCAGGAGGTGCTTCCAGCCGGTGAAGTTCAGGGCGGCCAGGGGCACCACCTGCTCTCCCTCTGCCGTGGAGATGAGGGCGGTGAGGGTGTTCCCCGAGCCGTCCCCGTACACCCACAGCCCCAGATACCGCTCGGTGGCGGGGATGGAGAGCTGGGCAGAGAGCCTGGCGGGGGCGGTGTAGGTCACCCGCAGGCTCTGCCGCCCGTTGTGGACGTGGGTCAGGGTGGTCTCCGCCTCCACCTGGGCGCCCTCCCCGGCGGCGAAGGAGCCCTGGGTCTCAAAGTCCTCCAGGGTCAGCACGTGCCCCGCCACATTCACCGGGATGGTCACGGTCTTTCCCCCGGCGGTTACGGTGAGACTGCCGCTGGAGCGGTCAGGCCCGGCGGTGAAGGTGCCGTCGGCGCTCACCGTGCCCACAGAGGGGTCGCAGGCCCAGGTGTAGCAGGTGTCCTGGGACAGGAGGGACAGCCCCTTCCACACCGCCGAGGCGGTCATGGAGAGCTGCTCCCCAGGCTCCAGGGAGATGGCCTGCACCCGTCCCCCGGTGACCTCATTGGTGACGATGATGGCGGTGGGAGTGTCCACCACGGTGATCTGGGCCTGGCCGGTGAGGGCCCCGGAGGACGCGGTGACCACGGCCTCCCCGGCGGCGGAGCCGGCGGTGAAGAAGCCGTTCTCGGTGACCGTCCCCGCCCCTGTGGCGGTATAGCTTGCCCCGGAGGCCGCCCCCATGTCATACCAGGCGGTGTCCAGGGTATTGGCCCCGAAGCCCACCCGGGCCCCGGCGAGCACCACCGCGTCCCCGGGGAGGAGCCGCAGAGCCCCCGGTACTCCGGTGGGCCTGAGCTCGGTGGTGAGGAAGATGGCATTGGACACCGCCCGCTCTCCTCCGTCCGAGGGACTGTTGACGATCTGCATGGAGCTCCCCTCGGGATAGGTGACCCCCAGCATGGTGGAGCCGCCGCCGTCCAGGCCGATGGCGTCCACGCATCCCAGCTCCTTGAGCCGCTGGGCCACCTGGGTGAAGGTGGCCCCCACGCTCACCCCGGCCTGCTTGCCGTCCAGGGTGTAGAAGAGGACGGTGCCGTCGGCCTTCACGCCGATGGCGGTGCGGGCGGTGCGCTCGCTGGACAGGCCGGAGCCCACCTGCCCGTTCTGGAGCAGGCGGTACATGCCTCCCAGGGCCTCCTTGACCTCATTCCAGACGGGGTCGGCGGCGGCAATGTCGATGTCCACCCGGTCCCCCGGCTGAAGGGAGCGCAGCAGAGCCAGGGTGGCGGCGTTGTCCTTGCCGTTCATGGTCAGCACCAGGGCCCCGGCGGGGATGGGGTTGGCCTTGGCAGCGTCGGTGACATAGCCCACGGTGCAGCGGATGCGGGAGCCGATCCGGGGCTGGCTGGAATAGGTCAGGGCCTGGCCCAGCCCGGTCTGACCGGGCTCCACCGTCTCGCCCTCGTTCTCCCCGGTGGGGTAGAGGATCACATCCACCCCGGCGGCGGTGTTCTCGGTGGTGGCGGAGAAGTCGCCGGTGAGCAGGGTCAGCCCGCCGCCATCGGCGCTCTGTACCGCCCGGACCTTGTTGATGCCCCCGGTGACCCACACCGAGGTGTCATGGACCTCCAAGGGGATGGGGGGAAGACTTGTCTGGGGCTCCGGCGCAGGGGAGGGGAGGGCCGCGGGCTCCTCTCCCGGGGGAAGCTGGACGTCCTGAGAGGGCTGGGCAGCGGCGGCCTCCCCCTCCTGGGGGGGCAGGGAGCTCTGGGCCGCGGCAGCGGCCTCCGCCTTGGCCTGGGCCTCAGCCTCTGCTTTGGCCTGAGCCTCGGCCTGGGCGGCCAGGGCTGTGGGCCGGTCGGGCATGGTGGCCGAGATCTGCAGCCCCGGCTGGCCGATGAAGGCGGTGCCGTCGGCCCGGAAGCCCACGGCGTAGTGATAGGACGAGGAGGAGCGGATGATCCCGTCGGTGACCACCAGGCCCAGGGGCTGACCGGTGGAGACCACGTAGAAGTCCCCGTTGGTGCCCCCCACCACCCGTTTGCCGGAATTTTCCAGCTTCCGTGCCAGGGTGGACAGGGTGGACTTTTTCAGCACCGTGTCGCCGTAGGTCACGCTGGGCTGCACGGCGGCATTGGGGGTGTAGGTCACGTACCGCTCGGTGCGCAGGTCGGAGTATGTATCGCTCCAGAACCACCCGGTGGTGAGCTCGGCGCCCTGGGACAGGGCCCGGACGGCGGTGTGGAGGTCCCAGCCCAGGGCCTCGGAGGCCAGGGCGGAGGGACCCAGGGTCAGCGACAGCGCCAGGGCCGCCGCGGTAAAACGCTTGAAAAATTGCTTCATGGTGCCTCCTATGTCGTGGCGGAAAGGGGAAAAGAGCTCCGTGCCGAAAACCGGCACGGAGCTATCATATCACGAATTTTGCCCGGTGTAAACCGCGGGGGGACGTTTCCCAGTTTATGGCTTGAGCTTCAGCTTCCCCTGGTCCCGGAGCCGGGGCAGGGTGTTTTCCAGGGTGGCCACCTCCTGGAGGGCCAGCAGGTCCCCGATGAGCTGGTTGGAGACCAGAAAACCCTTGGGGGTCAGGAACCAGCGGCGGTCCCGCTTCTCGGCCCAGCCCTGGCGTTCGTACTCCTCCAGCTTGCGCTCGATGGGCTCGAAGGACATGGAGAACTCCCGCCGGTACTCCCACTCCTCGATGCCCCGGGTGGTGCGCAGCCGGAGCATCAGGTACTCGCTGCCCCGCTCCCGGTGGGGGATGAGGTCGGACTGGTCGATGACCGCCCCGCCCCGGAGGATGCCGCCGATGTACCGGTCCAGGTCCCGGACGAAGGAGTACCGCCGCCCGCCGAAGTCCGAGTGGGCGCCGGGGCCGAAGCCCACATAGGGCTTGCCCATCCAGTACTTCAGGTTGTGCCGGGACTGGAACCCCGGCTTGGCGAAGTTGGAGATCTCATACTGGGCGAAGCCCGCCCTGGTCAGCCGCTCCACCATCCACAGGTACATGTCGGCCTGCATGTCGTCGTCGGGGAGGCTCTCCCCCCGCATCACCCGGCCGTCCAGAGGGGTCCCCGGCTCCACCTTCAGCCCGTAGCAGGACAGGTGCTCCGGGCACAGGGCCAGGGCGGACTCCACGCTGCGCTGCCAGGACTCCATGCTCTGTCCCGGCAGGCCGTAGATCAGGTCCAGGGAGAGGTTCTTGATCTTAGCCTTCCGGGCGGCCTGGACGGCCTCCTGGACCTGGGCAAAGTCGTGGAGCCGGTGGACGGCGTGGAGCTCCCCGTCACAGGCCGACTGCATCCCCAGGGACAGGCGGTTCACCCCGGCGTGGCGGACGGCCCGGAGGAAGGAAAAGTCGGCGCTCTCGGGATTGGCCTCGCAGGTGATCTCGGCGTCCCGGGCCACGTCGAAGCGGCGGCGGACCTCTCCCAGGAGCTTGCCCAGGCGCTTGGCCCCGAAGACGCTGGGGGTCCCCCCGCCGATGTACACCGTGTCCACCTGCCAGCCCTTGGTGAGGGGGGCGGTCTCCTTGATGTGCTCCGTGAGGGCCTTGAGGTAGTCGTCCATGGCCCCCTCCCGGTCGGGGAGGGAGTAGAAGTCGCAGTAGTCGCACTTGGCCTTGCAGAAGGGAATGTGGATATAAACGCCCAGCTTTTCGGCCATAAACAGCACCTCACTCCTGATAGCTATTAGTGATATTATACTACATTTTTCTCCACTTGGAAAGGCCTTTTGTATGTGGTATAATTTCCAGAAAGAGAGGAGGTGGACGACCTGCGGTATCTGGAATTTCCTGTGCTTCCCCAGGAGGAGGGGAAGCGGGTGGACGCCATCCTGAAAAAGCACGGACTGTCCACCTCGGCCATCCGTCGGGCCAAGCACCGGGCGCGGGGACTTCTGCTGGACGGGGAGGACATCTACACCAGCTACGCCGTCCACCCCGGCCAGGTGGTCTCCATCCTGTGCGATGACCGGGCGGGCTCGGACATCGTCCCCCACGACGCCCCGGTGGACATCGTCTATGAGGACGACGACCTGCTGGTGGTCAACAAGCCGCCCCATCTGGCCGTCCACCCCTGTGCCGGGAGCTGGGACGACTCCCTGGGGGCCCGGCTGGTGGCCTACTATCAAAAGGCCGGCCTTCAGGCCGACTTTCACCCCGTCCACCGCCTGGACAAGGGCACCTCGGGGCTCATGGTGGTGGCCAAGCACCCCGCCGCCCAGCACGCCCTCACCGGGCAGCTCCACTCGGACCGGTTTCTCCGCTGTTATCTGGCGGTGTGCGAGGGCTGCCCGGAGCCCATGAACGGGGTGGTGGACGCCCCCCTGGGCCGCACCGACGAGTCCTATATCAAGCAGTGCGTCCGTCCCGACGGAAAACCCGCCCGGACCCACTACGAGACCCTGCGCCGCTGGGGGCGGTTCTCTCTGCTGGCCCTGACCCTGGACACCGGCCGGACCCACCAGATCCGGGTCCACATGGCCTACCTGGGCCACCCCCTGGCCGGGGACTTCCTCTACGGCACCGAGGCCCCGGACCTCATCACCCGCCCCGCCCTCCACTCCGGGTATCTGCGCTTCACCCAGCCCTTCACCGGGGAAACGCTGGCCTTCGCCGCCCCCCTTCCCCCCGACATGGCCGCCCTTAAAGAGTAAACTCCCCCGAGCCACGAAAATGGCCGGGGGAGTTTTTCCATAGGGACTGCGGCAAAAAGGACAGGAGATGAGGGCGGGGTGGAGGACCAAAAACGGGGGATAGGAGACCAAAAAGAGGGGTCATGAGACCAGGTTTTTGGGGACAAAAATGTCATTTTTTGGCACTTTTTTCCAGTCAAACCTGGGTATCAGCGCCTGGGCGGAGACGGGGGCGGCGTCCACCTGAAGCCCCGCCAGGCAGGCCAGGATGCCCAGCAGTTCCTCCGGGGCGTACCGCCGCCGGAGGGCCCCCATGTCCAGGTCGGCGTCCCGCTTGGCCAGCCGCCGCCCGTCGGGCGCCAGGAGCAGGGGCACGTGATAAAAGGCCGGGGCGGGAAGGCCCAGGGCCCGGTAAAGCCAGAGCTGGCGCGGGGTGGAGGAGAGCAGGTCCCGGCCCCGGACCACCTCCGTGACCCCCATGGCGGCGTCGTCCACCACCACCGCCAGCTGGTAGGCCCAGGCCCCGTCGGCGCGCTTGATGGGGAAGTCGCCGCACTCGGTCCACAGGTCCTGGGCGTACTCGCCCTGGAGCCCATCCACGAAGGAAATGGTCTCGTGGGGGACTTTTACCCGGAAACTGGGCACTTTTTCGGCCATTTTCCCGGCAATCTCCTCCTCCGTCAGGGCCGCGCAAGGGCAGGAGGGGGAGATCTCGTGGATGTGGGGGGCCTCGTTGAGGCGCTGGATGCGGGAGCAGAAACAGGGGTAGGTGAGCCCCGCCAACCTCAGCTTGTCAAAGGCAGCGGCGTAGAGGTGGCCCCGGTTGGACTGCCAGGAGGAGGGGGTCTCGCCCCCCTCGTCCCAGGTCAGGCCCAGCCACTCCAGGTCCTCCATGAGCTGCCAGGCGTAGGCGGGCTGGCAGCGCACCGGGTCCAGGTCCTCGATGCGCAGCACCAGGGAGCCCCCGGCGTGCCGGGCGGAGAGCCAGGCCAGGAGGAAGGAGAAGAGGTTGCCCAGGTGCATCCGCCCGCTGGGCGAGGGCGCAAACCGACCTTTCATCGGTCGAACACCATGGTGGCAAAGTAGTCCTCCGGGGTCTCGGCCCGGCGGATGAGCTTCACGGTGCCGTCGGTCCGGAGGAGCAGCTCCGCCGAGCGGAGGCGGCCGTTGTAGTTATAGCCCATGGAGAAGCCGTGGGCCCCGGCGTCGTGGAGGAAGAGCAGGTCGCCCAGCTCGATTTTCGGGAGGGGACGGTCCACGGCGAACTTGTCGTTGTTCTCGCACAGGCCCCCCACCACGTCGTAGATGTGGTCACAGGGTTCGTCCTCCCTGCCCATCACCGTGATGTGGTGGTAGGCCCCGTACATGGCGGGGCGCATGAGGTTGGCGGCGCAGGCGTCCACCCCCACGTACTCCTTGTAGATGTGCTTGAAGTGGAGGACCCGGGTGATGAGGGCCCCGTGGGGAGCCAGCATGAACCGGCCCAGCTCGGTGTGGATGGCCACGTCTCCCATCCCCGCCGGGACCAGGATCTTCTCATACTGCTCCCGCACCCCCTCTCCGATGGCGAAGATGTCGTTGGGCTCCTGGTCGGGGCGATAGGGGACCCCCACGCCGCCGGAGAGGTTGATGAAGGTGACATGGCAGCCGGTCTCCCGCTGAAGGTCGGCGGCCAGCTGGAAGAGGATGCCGGCCAGGGCGGGGTAGTAGGCGTTGGAGATGGTGTTGGAGGCCAGGAAGGCGTGAAGGCCGAATTCCTTGGCCCCCATGGCCTTCAGCTTGCGGTAGCCGGCAAAGAGCTGGTCCCGGGTGAAGCCGTATTTGGAGTCGCCGGGGGTGTCCATGACCTGGAACCCCTCCCGGGAGGTGCTGAGCCGGAAGACCCCGCCGGGGTTGAAGCGGCAGGAGATCTTCTCCGGGATACAGCCCAGAGTGTCCCGCAGAAAGTCGATGTGAGTGAAGTCGTCCAGGTTGATGGTGGCCCCCAGTCTGGCGGCCAGGGCGTACTCCTCTGCCGGGGTCTCGTTGGAGGAGAACATGATCTCCTCCCCGGCAAAGCCGCACCGCTGGGCGAGCATCAGCTCGGTGAGGGAGGAGCAGTCCACGCCGCAGCCCTCCTCCCGCAGGATCTTCAGGATGGCGGGGGTGGGGGTGGCCTTCACGGCGAAGTGCTCCACGAAGCCGGGGTTCCAGGAGAAGGCGGCGCGGAGGTCCCGGGCGGTGGCGCGGATGCCCGCCTCGTCGTAGAGGTAGAAGGGGGTGGGGTATTCCTCCGCGATGGCCTGGAGCCGGGGGAGGGTCACAAAAGGCCTTTTTTCCATGGCGGGCACCTGATTTCTTTAGGATAGGGGCATTATAGCGGATGGGACACCCCGCTGTCAACCGGGGAAGTCCGGGAGGTGAGGAGCCTGGGGATGAGGAGAAGGAAAAGGGTCAGGGACAGGCAGCTTCCCACGCAGTCGCACACGGGCTGGGTCCAGAAGAGGGAATCGGCGGAGAAGAGCCGGGGCAGGAGCAGGATGGCGGCCAGGAGGGCCCCCTTGCGGAACAGGGAGCAGAACAGGGCCAGGCGCACCTGCCCCAAGGCGATGGCCTGGTCCACCGAGACCCACTGGATGGCCATGAAGATCGCTCCGGCGGTGTAGATGCGGATATAGGTCACGCTCCGGGTGAGGATATCGGTACTCTGGGAGAACAGGCGGACGAAGGCGGGGGAGACCAGGCCGGTGATCACCAGCATGGCAGCGGCGAAGCCTACCGAGAGGAGGTAGATGCCCTTCAGGGCCGCCCTGACCCGGGGGAAGTCCCCGGCGCCGTAGTTGAAGCTCACCAGGCCCTGACAGCCCAGGGAGATGCCGTCCATGGGCTGCATGAGGAGCAGGGCGTAGCTCTGCACGATGGTGGCGCAGGTGAGGAGGATATCTCCCTCGCCGGGGCCGCCCCAGCGCTGGAGCATGGTGTTGAAAAGGATGAGCAGGACGCTGTCCAGGGCGTAGGTGAGGAAGGGGGAGAAGCCCAGGGCCAGCACGTTCCGGCACAGCCGGGGGGAGAAGGTGCCCCAGGTCAGCCGGGCGGGCAGGGCGGGGGAGCGGAGAGACACCAGGGCAAACAGGGCGGAGGCGGCCTGGGAGAGGATGGTGGCCCAGGCCGCCCCGGCCACCCCCAGGTCCAGGGCGAAGATGAACACCGGGTCCAGGGCGATGTTGAGCCCCGCCCCCAGAATGACGGTGACCATGCCCCGGCCGGAGCGGCCCTGGGCGATGAGGAAGGAGTTGAGCCCCGCGGAGAGGAGGGCAAAGGCGGTGCCCGCCACGTAGATGGTGAGGTACTCCAGGGCGTAGGGGAAGGTGTCCGGGCTGGCGCCGAACCACCAGAGGAACCGCCGGCGCAGGAGGAAGAAGAGCAGGCTCAGCCCCAGGGCAAAGACCAGCAGGAGCCGGAGACAGTTGGAGAGGATGGCCTGGGCGCTCTCCCGGTCGCCGTGGCCCAGCTTCATGGCCATGAGGGGAGTGCCGCCCTGGCCCACCAGCAGGGAGAAGGAGCTGAGCAGGGTGACGATGGGAGCGCACACCCCCACGCCGGCCAGGGCCAGGTCGCCCACGCCGGGGATGTGGCCGATGAACATCCGGTCCACGATGGAGTAGAGCACGTTGACGAACTGGGCCAGCATGGTGGGGATGGCCAGGCGGAGGATCAGGGCGGGGATGGGGTCCCGGCCCAGGTCGTTTTTACGATGCACGGGCGCCGCGCTCCTTTCCGGAGAGATGCCGCCCTATTATAGTACATTTTTCCCGGCAGGTAAAGGCGGCGGCCGGGGATTTTTTCTCCCCGGGGCTGGACGGAAGGGAAAGAAGGCGGTATAATCAGGAAAAACGCGGAAAGAGGTGGGGAAGACATGGCCGAGGAGAGGGAGCGCGCCCCCCTGGGGCGGGAGGGCACCGTGGTCAGCCGGGTCCTGGAGGCCCTGGCCCTGCTCTTCGCCGCCGGGATGGCCCTTCTGGTGGTGTGCCAGAACCTGGGCCTGACAGCGGAGCGGGTCCGCTCGGGACGGTACTCCTGGCGGTGGGTCCTCCTGGCGGCGGTGGGCATGGCCGTGCTGGTCCTGGGGCTGTGGGCCCTGGGGCGGGTGAAGGCAAAGGACCGGACCCTGCTGCTGGTCGCCCTGGCGGTGTGCGCCGGGCTGCGGCTGGGTTATATGCTGGCGGTGCGCACCCCCATCCAGAGCGACTTCGCCCTGCTCTATGACGCCGCCCGGGGCATGGCCGCGGGGGACATGGGCTGGGCCGAGAGCAGCTACTTCCGCTGGTGGGGGTACCAGATCCCCTTCGTGGCCTACCAGGCCCTGGTGTTGAAGCTCTTCCCCTCGGTGTGGGCGCTGAAGGCGCTGAACCTGGCCTTTATGGTGGGGGTGGACTACCTCATCTGCCGCATCGCCGGGACCTTCGTCTCGGAGCGGGCGGCGGTGGGGGCGGCGTGGCTCTACGCGGTGTATCCCGCCGTCATCCACATGGCGGCGGTGCTGACCAACCAGCACATCTCCACCTTCTTCCTGCTGCTGGGGGTGTGGCTGCTGCTGTCCGGGCGGAGCTGGAAGCGGCTGCCGGCGGCGGGAGCCGCCCTGGCGGTGGGGAACCTGATGCGCCCCGAGGGGGTGGTCTTCCTGGCCGCCCTGGTGTGCTGGTGTGGGTGGTTTTTCCTCCAGAAACCCTCCAAAAAGAGGGCCGGGGGCGCCCTGGGCGGCGCGGCGGCGGTGCTGGCCGCCTTCTGGCTGGTGCAGACCCTGGCGGGGGCGGGGCTCACCGCCGCCGGGCTGGCGCCCCACGGCGTCGGCAACACCCGGCCGGAATGGAAGTTCGCCGTGGGTCTGGACGCGCTGAACACCGGGGGCGGGTACAGCGAGCGCAACGCCTTTATCCTGGACATCGCCGACGACGCTCAGCGCAAGGCCGAGACCCGGCGGGTGGTGGAGGAGTCCTTTGCCGCCTGTGAGGACGTCCCCGGTTTCTTCCTGAGCAAGACCGAGCTGATGTGGGCCGAGGAGGAGTCCTTTTTCTGGTCCACCGGGCACCTGAACGGCGCCGCCGAGCTCCTGCCCGGGGTGACGGTGGACCGGTGCCTCAGCGCCCTCAAGGCGGCGGAGAAGGCGGTCTACCTCCTGGTGTGGCTGAGCGTGCCCGGGGCAGCCTGGCTGCTGTGGCGGGAGAGGGGCCAGCGCAAAGCGGGCGGACTGTTCTGCCTGGTGAGCCTGTGCGGGTTCTTCTGCGTGTTCCTGCTCATCGAGGTCCAGGCCCGGTACCGCTATGTGGTGATGCCCTTGCTCTTCCTGCTGCTGGGGGTCACCCTGGATCGGGCCTACCGCCGGTGGGGACGAGGGGATTGACAGAAGGAGCGGCGGGGGCTCCCCGCCGTTCTTTTTGCCCCTGGATTTAGCACTCTTAGACAAAGAGTGCTAACGTTTACAGTCTGTTCATAATCTCTGGTATATTTGTTCACAGACCTTGACTATACTTGCTTTCAGAACGACAGAGACAGAGGACGGAGGCCTTCGGGACCCCGGTTCCTCGGAAAGGATGAGCCCTATGGAGCCCACGTTCAGTTAGCAGTAAGAAACCAGGAGTGCCAGAACAAACCACAAAATTGACTGAAAAAGGAGAAATCGATCATGTTTGGTATGCTTCCCTTTGACCGCAGCGACAACAACGTCTTTGATACCTTCGACAACTTCACCCGGGACTTTTTCCGCAAGTCCAACACCGACCTGCCCGCCTTCCGCACCGACATCCGGGACACCGGAGACAGCTATGTGCTGGAGGCCGAGCTGCCCGGCTTCCGCAAGGAGGACATCGACCTGGACCTGAAGGACGGCATCCTCACCATCACCGCCGTCCACCAGGACAGCGAGGAGAAGAAGGCTGAGGACGGCAGCTATATCCGCCGGGAGCGCCGGTACGGCTCCTTCACCCGGAGCTTTGACGTCACCGGCATCGACGAATCGGGCATCACCGCCGCCTACGAAAACGGCGTGCTGGCCCTGACTCTGCCCAAGGCCAAGCCCGTGGAGCCCGAGACCCACAAGATCGCCATTCAGTGACCTGCTCTTTCTTGAAAGAAAGAGCAGGCAGAAAGAACTTTCATTCGCTGCCGGCGTATTACAGAGCAAAACTTTACGCAAGGTAACGCAAGAGGGGCCGGCCGGTCAAAGGACTGTCCGGCCCTTTTCCATGAGAAAAGGAAGTGAAACGCCATGAATGCCCAGAATTATACCCAGAAATCCCTGGAGGCCGTCCAGAGCGCCCAGGCTCTGGCCACCCAGTACGGCAACCAGCAGATCGAGCAGTGCCACCTGCTGCTGGCCCTTCTGGAGGCGGAAAACGGCCTGGTCCCCCAGCTTTTGGGGAACATGGGGCTCACCGTGCCCTCCTTCGCCGCCGCGGTGAAGGCTCAGGTGGAGCGCCTGCCCAAGGTCTCCGGCCCGGGCCGGGAGATGGGGAAAATCTACGTCTCCCAGGGGGTGGATAAGGCACTGAACACTGCCGAGGAGACCGCCCGGCAGATGAAGGACGAGTACGTCTCGGTGGAGCATCTGCTCCTGGCTCTGGTGAAGGAGCCCGACCGGGAGCTTGCGGAACTCTACAAGACCTATCACGTCACCCAGGAGGGCATTTTGCAGGCCCTGTCCGGCGTCCGGGGGAACCAGCAGGTGACCTCGGACAATCCGGAGGAGACCTACGACGCCCTGAAAAAGTACGGCACCGACCTGGTGGAGCGGGCCCGGCAGAACAAGCTGGACCCGGTGATCGGCCGGGACGAGGAGATCCGGAACGTGGTGCGCATCCTGTCCCGGAAGTCCAAGAACAACCCGGTGCTCATCGGCGAGCCCGGCGTGGGCAAGACCGCCATCGCCGAGGGCCTGGCCCAGCGCATCGTGAAGGGGGACGTGCCCGGCTCCCTGAAGGACAAGACCATCTTCAACCTGGACATGGGCGCCCTCATTGCCGGGGCCAAGTACCGGGGGGAGTTTGAGGAACGGCTGAAGGCTGTCCTCAATGAGGTGAAGAAGTCCGAG
>CANRFC010000007.1 GCA_947629795.1 uncultured Oscillospiraceae bacterium | reverse complement strand
ACCTGCTGCACAGCGGTGTTCACCGCCATCTGGTTGCTGCCGATCTTCAGCACCACCGTGGTGCTCCCCGCGGCGGAGGCGGCGGGGAGGAGGGAGAGGCACAGGGCCAGGGCCAGCAGGAGCGTACAGAGTCGTTTTTTCATGGGGGCCTCCTTTTCCGTAGTTGGAACGGGTTCTCGTCCGGGTCCGGTCTATGGAAAAGAATACCACAGTTCCGGCCCTTTTTGGTATGCAAGGCTGCACACTTTTGGGGGGCTGTATGAGAACATTCTATACGGCCTCTTCTTTCCTGTCAAGGAAGGATTTCCCGGGAAAAATATTGCCCCCGGGGCCCTTGGGCCCCGGGGGCAGCAGAGAGAGAAGAAGAGGTGCTTACTGGACGATGTCCAGTTCCTTGGAGACGAAGTTCAGGCGCTGGGCCCCGTCCTTGGTCATGAGGACCAGGTCCTCGATGCGCACGCCCAGCTCGCCGGGGAGGTAGATGCCGGGCTCGCAGGAGAAGATCATGCCCTCCTTCACCACGTCCTGGTTGGTGGCCGAGACGTCGCCGGCGTCGTGGACCTCGATGCCGATGCAGTGGCCCAGGCGGTGGGTGAAGTAGGGGCCGTAGCCCGCCTCGGTGATGATGTCCCGGGCGATCTTGTCGATCTCGCAGAACTTCATGCCGGGCTTCATGGCGGCCTCGGCGGCCATGTTGGCCTTGAGGACCACCTCGTAGACCTCCCGGCCCTTCTCGCTGGCGCTCTTGTAGAAGAAGGTGCGGGTCATGTCGGAACAGTAGTCGTTCTTCTTGCAGCCCACGTCGAAGAGGACGCAGTCGCCGGGCTTGAGGACGGTGCCGTCGGGCTTGTGGTGGCCGATGGCGGCGTTGGCGCCGAAGCTGACCAGGGGGCCGAAGGAGGGGCCCTGGGTGCCCAGCTCCTTGTAGATGGCGTTCATGCCGGCGGCCACCTCCAGCTCGGTGACCCCCTCTTTGATGAGGCCGCGGAAGCGCTCCATGGCCTGGTCGTTGAGCTGGGAGGCCAGGATCATCTTGGCCTTCTCGTCCTCGTCCTTGATGCGGCGGGCGGCGTCCACGCACTCGGAGGCGTTCTTGAAGCCGCTGCCGGCCCCCAGCTCCATGAGCTCCAGGAGGAACCGGGCAGCCATCTTCTTGTCGATGCCCAGGGGCTTGGTGTGGTCGGTATAGCCGGCGATGATCTGGCAGCCGGGGTCGGTGTCGGAGAACCAGACCTTCTCCATGCCGATGTCGCCGTCCACGGTGAAGAGCTTGTTGACGAAGAGCTTGTGGTTGCCGTTCTTGTTCAGGTACAGGGCCAGGAGCCGCTCGTTGGGCAGGATCCAGCGGCCGGTGAGGTAGAAGATGGAGGGGGGATCGCAGACCAGCATCTGCTCCAGGCCGATGGCTTCCATGTTTTTCAGGACGTTTTCAATGCGCTGCTGATACATGTTGAAGTTCTCCTTTCCGGGGTGGGAAAAGCCGCCGCAAAGGCGCGGCGGCTTTTTCCAAAACATATTTTAGCCGTAGTACACGGGGGCGCCGGGGCCCAGAGGCAGGCCCAGGAGCATCCACACGGCCATGAGCACGGACCAGCCCACCAGCAGGGACATGGAGTAGGGCAGCATGGAGGAAACCAGGGTGCCCCAGCCGGAGTCCTTGTCGTACTTCTTCATCACGGTGAGGATGTAGGGGATCCAGGCGATGACGGGGGCGATGATGTTGGTGGTGGAGTCGCCGATACGGTAGGCCACCTGGGTCATCTCGGGGGAGATGCCCAGCTTCATGAACATGGGCACGAACACGGGAGCGAAGATGGCGTACTTGGCGGAGGCGGAGGCCATGAACAGGTTGACAAAGCCCGCCACGATGACGAAGAGGATCATCAGCACCACGGAGTTGACGTTCAGGGACTTGAGCAGCTCGGCGCCCTTGAAGGACAGGATGCGGCCGATGTTGGTCTTGCCGAAGTAGGTGGTGAACTGGGCAGCCATGAAGGCCATGGCGATGAAGCCGGCCACAGAGGCGATGGACTTGTTCAGCGCGGCCACCACGTCCTTATCGTTCTTGAAGGAGCCGCAGATCTTGCCGTAGACAAAGCTGGGCACGAAGAACAGGATGGTGAACAGGGGGATGATGCTGTTGATGAAGGTGGAGCCCTCGATGAGGCTGCCGGTCTCGGGGTTGCGCATGAAGGAGTTGCTGGGGATGCAGCAGATCACGTAGAACACGATGATGCCCAGGAAGACCCAGTTGGCGACCTTCAGAGCCTTCTCCTCCTGGGCGGTCATCTCCCCGGTGTTCTCCACCAGGGTGCCGTCACCATTCTCCTTGTAGGGCCCAAGGCGGGGAATGATGATCTTCTCGGTGACCAGGGTGCCGATGAGGGTGATGAGGAAGGTGGACACGATCATGAAGTACCAGTTGCCCAGGGCGTTCACGGAATAGTTGGGGTCCAGGGTCTGGGCAGCGGCGGTGGAGAAGCCGGAGAGGATGGCGTCGGTGGAACCGATGGCCAGGTTGGCGGAGAAGCCGCCGGACACGCCGGCGAAACCGGCCGCAACACCGGCCAGGGGGTGCTTGCCGTAGGCCTTGAAGATCATGGCCGCCAGGGGGATGAACACCAGGTAGCCGGCGTTCTCAGCCACGTTGGTCATGACGCCGATGAACACCACCATGGGGGTGACCAGCCAGGCGGGGGTGACCTTCACGACCTTCTTGATCAGGCCGTCCAGGTAGCCCGAGCCCTCGGCCACGCCGATGCCCAGCATGATGACGATGGTCATGCCCAGGGGGTTGTAGCTGGTGAAGTTGCTCACGGCGGAGGTGAGGATGTACTGCAAACCGGAGATGCTGAACAGGCTGGTGACCGTGATGGTGGTCTCTTCCACGGCGCCGGTGGCGGTGTTGTACATCTCGCCGGTGGCGCTCCAACCCAGGGCCGCGCCGATCCCGGACAGGATGACAACAAACACGGACAGGAAGAAGAAGATGGTCAGGGGCGCGGGGAGCTTGTTGCCGGCGACTTCGATCTTATCCAGGAAGCGAAGCAGGCCAGAACGCTTTTTGGTCTCTACGGTCTCTTTCATTGAAATTTCTCCTCTCGTTTTTGATTTTTTCCCTCTGGGTCCTCCGACAGGGCCGCCCTCCGCCGTGCCCCCGACGGAAAACTGCGCTCTCCCGGCGGACCCTATATCCCCTCTGCCTTATTTGGCAGAATTGGACGCGATCAGCGCGGCATCCCACACCCCGGAGAAGGGCGGGGAGTAGCACAGGTCCATGAAGCCCATCTCGTCCACGGTGAGGCCGGCGTAGATGGCGATAGAGTAGTAATTGGCCCGGGGGACCACGATGCCCTGGCCCCAGGTCTCACAGCCCAGGATCTTCCGGGTCTTGGCGTCGTAGATGATCTTGATGTTCAGCTTCTCCTTGCCATAGTAGGAGGCATAGCTGTTGCCGGTGATGGTGTGGGCCTTGTAGTCCAGGCCGGCGGCCTTGGCGTCCTTCTCGGACAGGCCCACCTTGGCGGCGTCCAGGCCGAACAGCCGCAGGGCGGAGGAGCCGATGAGCTTGAAGGGGCTGGGCTGAGCGCCGCCCAGGATCTCACCGATGATGCGGCCCTGCTTGTTGGCGTTGGTGCCCAGGGGGGCGTAGCTGTACGCGCCGGTGATGGCCGAGCGCATGATGCTGCAGTCGCCGGCGGCGTAGACGTCGGGGACGCTGGTCTCCATCCGCTCGTTGACCCGGATGGCGCCGTTGCGCTCCTTTTCCACGTTGGTGATGAAGCCGGTGGCCGGGGCGATGCCGGCGCTGTTGATGAGCATATCCACCGGGATCTCCGCGCTCTGGCCGTCGCACTCCACCACGGCGGCGGTGATGTGGTCTCCGTCGCACTTCAGGCTGGTGACCTTGGTGTTGGTGCGGACATGGACGCCGTTGGCCTCCATCTCGGCCTCCAGGGCTTCGCTGAGCTCGGGGTCGAAGGCGGCCAGGACGTGGGGGGCCAGCTCCACCACGGTGACCTCCTTGCCGTAGCGCTTGCAGGCCTCGGCCACTTCCAGACCGATGAAGCCGCCGCCCACGATGACTACGTGCTTCACCTTCTGGTCCAGGAGGCTCTCCTTGACCTTGGTGCCGTCGGCCACCGCCCGGATCTCAAAGAGGTTGTCCCGGGGCACATCGAAGGGGGGGAAGTGCCGCACCCCGGCGCCCGAGCCGATGACCAGCTTGTCGTAGGTATCGGTGAACTCCTCGCCGGTCTTGAGGTTTTTCACGGTGACGGTCTTCTTGTCGGTGTCCACCGCCGTGACCTCGTGGAAGGTCTTGATGGGGATGCCGCTCTGGGCGAACTCCTCCACGGTGCGGGCGATGAGCTCCTGGCCGTGCTTGATGTGGTCGGAGATGTAGAACGGGATGCCGCAGGCGCCGTAGGAGATCTCGTCACCCTTCTCATAGACCACGATGTCCACGCTGTCCTTCCCCAGGCGCTTGAGCTTGGAGGCGGCGGACATGCCGGCGGCCACGCCGCCGATGATGATGACTTTCACTTTCTCACCCTTCTTTCCACAATGATGGCGTTTGTCATGCAGCCGGTGACATTGATCAGGGTCCGGGGCACGTCGCCGATGGGATCGATGGCGATCATGGCGCCCAGGCCGGGGGCAGCCTCGAACATGCCGATGCCGATGACCGAGGCGAACTCCGACATGGTGGCGGTGCCGGGCAGGTCGGTGATGCCGTAGGAGACCAGGGTGATGACCAGCACCATCAGCACCGCCACGGGAGCGGTCATCTCGTAGCCCGAGACGGCCAGAGCGAAGATGGTGGCGGTGGCGGGGAAGAGGGCGCCGCAGCCCTGCATCCCGGAGACAATGGTGTAGGCCGCCACCTCGTCGGTGACCTCCTTATTCAGGCCCAGGCCCTCGGAGAGGACCTGCTGGGCGTCGGCCAGGCAGGCCGAGCCGGTGCGGGTCTTGATGGCCTTGAGCATCACGCCCTTGCTCTCCCGGAGGAAGCGCACGGGGCCCACCCCGGAGAGGGCGCACAGCACGAGCTGGATGCACAGCATGATGAGAGCGCCCAGGCAGAGCACCAGCAGCATCTTCACGATGACCAGGACGATCTCCACCCCGTGCTCCACGGTGAGGGCGGCCATGATGGCGGCGGCCCCCATGGGCTTGTAGGCGATGACGGTCTTGCACACGCTGACCCCCACCGAGAAGGCCCCCTCGATGAGGTCCATCACGGGCTTCACCGTGTCCATGTGCTTGCCGGACATGCGCAGGGTGGCCTTGCCCACATAGACGCCGAAGACGAAGATGCCGATGACGTTGCACAGCACCAGGTCCCGGCCCAGGCCGGCGGGGAAGAGCCCCGAGACCAGCCCGGTGAGGGTGGCGCTCTCTCCCAGGGGCGCCAGCACGGCGTCAGACAGCCGGCCCACCCGGAAGTACATGCCCAGGGCGGCGGCGATGGAGGCGCTGAGGGCCACCATCAGGGTGTTGACCCACTTCTTCCACTTGGTCTTGCCGGGGTTTTCTCTGTCCACCTTGTCGTGGAGGACCAGCCGGGCCGAGGCCAGGAAGACCATGGGCAGGATGAGCGCCACGAAGAGCAGTATGTAGCCCCGGGTCACGAAGGAGAACCAGGCCCCCAGCTCGCTCACCAGCTCCTGGGGGAAAACGTAGTGGACCAGAAGGCCCACCGCGGTGCCGGCAGCGGTGCCCATGAGCACCCGCACGGCAAAGCTGTATTTCTTCTTGGGCAGATGGCCCAGGCCGTAGAGCAAAACGAAGAACAGCACCACGCCCACCAGGCCCAGCACGCCCCCCTGGGGCACGCCCAGGAATGTCAAAATATCCATCAATACGCCGCCCCTTTCCCTCTGGCGCCCGGTCTCTGCTCCCCGGCGCCGGATTTTTTCAAGGGCATTTTAATACATCGTTACTCGTTTGTCAATCCTTATCCCGATAATTTTTTATCGCGATAAAAAATTGTGGTCCTTCGGAAGAAGGACCACAATATTTTCTGCTTTTCCGGACGGGAACAGGAGGAAAAGGGGCTCTTTTTCGTCATTTTGTCCGAAATGTCAGCCCTTTTGCAGTTTGGCCTGATAGCGGTAGACGCTGGCCTCGGAGCAGTAGAGGTATTTGGCCACCGCCGCCACCGCCCCCTTCATCTGGAACAGGCCGGCCCGGCTGAGCTCCTCCACGATCTTGACCCGGTCATCCTGGGTCAGCCGCTGCCGGACCAGCTCCTCGCTGGAGCCGATGACCTGGACCACCGCCCTGCTCATCATGTCCTCCACCACGTCGCCGGAGAAGTTCTCCACCGGGGCCTCGCACACCACGCCCTCGGCGTCCAGGCCGTGGATCTGGTCCAGGCCGCTGAGGGCCCGCACCGCGTCCATGATCTGCTCGTAGGGGCCCATGTCGATGTTGATGCACAGCTGGCCCACCAGCCGGCCGTTCTCCCGAATGAAGTAGGTGGAGGCCCGCAGGCGCTTGTTGGGCGCCGCCTTGCCCACGTAGTTGGCCACGTAGTCCTTCTCCTTCCAGGCCTCGTTGGCCAGGATGGAGAGGGTGAAGTCGGTGATGGGGGCCCCGACGGTCCGGCCGCTGACGTGGCCGTTGGCGATGGCCACGATGTCGTGCTTGGGCTTGCGGCAGTCCCGCAGCACCACCTCGGCGTTGTCCCCCAGCACCTGGCCCAGGAACTCCACCAGCTTGATGTAGTGATCCAGGATATCCAAAGCAATTTCCCCTTTGTTCTGTTTCTTTCCGGGGGCGCGCCGCCCCCACCGGGAAAAAACGCCCGGCCGCGGGGGTCTCCGGGGCCGGGCGAGCTTCTTAGTCGATGCGATAGTCCTTGCCGAACTTCAGATCGGAGAAGTCGATGCGGCGGGTGGGCTCCTCTTCTTCCTCCTCCGGAGGCGTCTCCTCCTGGGCGGGGGCCGGGTCCTTCTTCAGGGTCTCGTAAAGGCTCTCGGCCTTGGGCTCTTCGGGCGCCTTGGGCGCCTCAGGCTCAGCGGAGGGAAGCTCCTCCTCCATGGCCTTTTCCACCGCCTGGGCGGTGTCGTCGGCGGCCTGGGCCACTGGGTCGGCCTGCTTGGGCTGGGCGGTGAGCTTGGAAAGGCCGCTGAGATACTCCAGCTCGTGCTGGTAGAGCTCCTTTAGCTTGGTCACGTAGGCGGCGGTGGCGCTCTGGGCGGCGGCGAGCCGCATCTCCTCATTCTCCAGCTCGGCGCGCAGTTCGCCCTTGCGCTGGATGGCCTCCCGCTCGGCGTCGGCCATGAGGGCAGTCTTCTTCTCGTCGGCCTCGGCCATCACCTGGTCGGCGTACTTCTGGGCCGAGAGGAGGGCCTTGCGCATGGCATCGTCGGTGGAGCGGTACTCCTCCACCTTGTCGGCCAGGACCTTCATCTTGGTCTTGAGGGCGGCGTTCTCCTTATAGAGGGCGGTATAATCGGCGGTGAGCAGGTCCAGGAACTCGTCCACCATGGCCATGTTGTAGCCGCCGAAAGAGGCCTTGGCAAAGGCGTGCTCCGCCACTTCCTGGGGTGTCAGCATAGTATCTTCCTCTCTTTATTTAAAAGTACAGCCCGTTGTTCTCCAGCTCGTCGATGAGGTCGCCCAGGATGTCCACGTTATAGGGGGTGATGATGTAGGTGGAGATGGCCACCTTCTTCACCTTGCCCTCCAGAGCGTAGGCCACGCCGGAGAGGAAGTCCAGGATGCGGCGGGCCACGTCCTTGTTGGTCTGCTCCAGGTTGAGGACCACGGTGCGCTTCTCCCGCAGATGGTCGGCGATCTCGGCGGCGTTCTCAAACCGGTCGGGCTTGACCAGCACCACCTGGAGCTGGGTGGTGGTGTTGATGTTCACCACCTTGTTGCTCCGGCGGCTCTCCCGGGCGGCGTCGTAGGCCGTGGGGGCGGCAGGCTCAGCCTTGGCCGCCGGCTTCTCCTTCACCGCGGTGCGGTCCAGGCGGCCGGTGCCCATGGTGTCGAAATCGTCAAAATCGTCCTCCTCTTCGTCCTCGTAGGGGCGGGCGATCCGCTTCAATTCATCCAAAAATCCCATCTTGGGGTTCCTCCTTTGTATTTCTATCCTCACATCGTCCGGGGCATGGGAGGGCGGGGGCCAAACAGGGCGGTGCCCAGGCGGACCAGGGTGGCCCCTTCCCGGACAGCGTTTTCGTAGTCGCCGCTCATTCCCATGGAGAGACAGTCAATATCAGTCTTATTATCGGTCATTTTCTGTTTTATGTCAACAAAAATTTCATACATTTCGTGAAAAAATGCACGATTCCCGTCTGCGCCCGCCACGGGGGGGATGGCCATCAGGCCCCGAAGACGCACGTGAGGGAGCTCCAGAGAGCGGAAAAACAGGGTCTCTACCTGGTCCGGAAGCACCCCGCTTTTGGTCTCTTCCCCCCCGATATTGACCTCCAGGAGCACGTCCTGGACCAGGTTGAGCTTGGCGGCCTCCTTCTCGATGGCCAGGAGGAGGTGCTCCGAGCTCACCGACTCGATGAGGTCCACCCGACCCACCACCTGGCGGACCTTGTTGGTCTGCAGGTGGCCGATGAAATGGAGCCCGGCGCCGGCGTAGGCGTCGGCATCCAGGTGGGCGGTCATCTCCTGGACCCGGTTCTCCCCGCACACCGTGATCCCGGCGGCGATGGCAGCGCGGACGGTGTCGTCGCTCTGGGTCTTGGTGGCGGCCACCAGGGTGATCTCTGCGGGGTCCCGGCCCACCTCCCGGGCGGCGGCGGCAATGGCTTCTTTGGCTTTACGGATGTTCTCTTCCAGAGACATGGCGATCCCCTCTCTATATCTGTATCTCCGACCGGTGCCCCTGTGGGCGCCGGCCCCGTTCTGATCGGTCTTTTCCAGCCTGTTTCCGGCCCCGCACGGGCCCGGTCTCGGCTTTCCGGGGCTTGCTTCCGGCCCTCTCCGGCCCGCCTTTGGCCCCCGGGGACCCGGTTTCCCGGCGGGGGCGGGCTATTCGATGACCTTGCCGTCCCAGATCTCCTCGCCGGCGATGACCACGGCGTCTCCCGAGCGGAGGATCTTCTTCTCCTCCTTCTCGGCGGCGTCCTCGGGGAGGAGGGGCTTGACCAGGGTGTAGTCCTCCCCCTGGGCCAGGACGGTGACCGTCTTGCGCTCGGCAAAGGCTCCCACCTGGACGTAGACCACGCTCTGGCCCTCCTCCACCCGCACGGCGGCGGTGGGGACCCGCAGGCCAGTCTTGGTGGAGAAGATGAGCTCCACCGTCTGCCGCCGGAGCAGGGTGACCTGGGAGAGGTACCGGGTGGAGGAGAGGATGACGGCGCACCGGTCATTCTGGGGGGCGCCGATGCGCTCCACGGTCATATCCACCTCTCCCGACCAGTCCCGGGAGAACCGGGCGGTGACGGTGCCCCCCTCGGTGAGGCGCTGGGCGTCGGACCAGGACAGGGGGCAGACGAAGTACCACTTGCTGTCGGTGATGAGCTTGCCCACGGCGTTGGCCGGGGGGGTGATATTCCTGTCGGCCAGGGCGTCCAGGTCGGCCAGGGTCAGGCTCTCCAGGCTCTCGGGGGTGAGGATGGCCTCATAGCCGTCGGCCTGGCCGGAGAAGATGCCGCTCTGGGCCACGGCGGTACGGCCCACATCGCTGGTGGAGGCGCTCAGCCGGTCCATCTCCGCCTGGAGGGTGGCCAGGGCGGCGGCCAGGTCTCCCGCCTCCCCGTGGCGCTGGGCCTGCTGGTAGACGGCGCTTTTGAACTCCGAGGTCCGGTCCTCCAGGGTCGTGAAGTCCCCCGAGGCCACGGCGGTACGCAGCTCGGTGAGGGCGTCCAGGACCCCCTGGCCCGAGCGGTCCTCGCTCCCGCTGTCCACGGCGGCGATGGCGTCCCGGAGCTGCCCGGCCTGGGTCTCCAGAAGGTCCAGGCGGTTGGAACGCTCCAGGGCGGCCTGGTCGGCATAGTGGAGGGCCACCGTGGCCCCCACCGCCACCTTCTCCCCCTCGCCGGGAAGGACCCGCACGATGCCCCCCGCCTGGGAGGCATTGAGCAGGACCTGCTCCTGCCGGACCAGGTAGCCGGTGGCCTCCACCGTGTCGTCCACGGCGTATTCATAGGCCTGGACGGTGGAGTAGGGGTCCCGGAAGGCCCGGTAGGCCGCCCCGGCCAGGTAGAGCACCAGGGCCCCGGCCAGCAGGAGCATGACGATTCGGTTGATGGCGGCGCCTTGTTTCATGGGAACTCTCTCTTTCTTGTCGCGTTGTCCCGCCCTATGTATCCCCCCGCAGGTCCAGGGCGTGCTCGGGCACGATGGTGGAGATGGCGTGCTTGTAGATGACCTGCTGCTTCTGCTCGGTCATCAGCACCACCACGGCGGGGTCGAAGCCGGTGATGCGGCCCCGCATCTGGAAGCCGTTCATCAGGAACATGGTCACGTTTTCCCGGGCCTGGCAGGCCCGGGCCAGAAACAGGTCCTGGAGCCCGGCGGTCTTTTCAAGAGTGCTTGTCAGGGTATTTGTCATGGAGAACATTCCTCTCTGTCTTAGAATGTTTCCATAATATACCATTTCCTGGGGGAAGGCCGTCGAAGCCCGTCGAAACCTCAACTTCTTTTGAAGGACTTCTCCAGCTGCTTCTTTGTCAGCTCGATGCACACCGGGCGGCCGTGGGGACAGTACTTCACCTGCCCCGACATGACGGCCTCCACCGCCCGCTCCAGCTCCTGGGGGGCGGACTTCCAGCCCCCCTTGATGGCCGCCTTGCAGGCCACGGTGTGGAGCAGCTCGTCCCGGCGCTTCTGGTCGTCGGCGGTGCGGTTTTGCAGGAGCTTGCCGGCGACCTCGGTGAGGGTGGCCTCGGTATCCCCGGGGTCCACATAGTCGGGGATCCGGCGCACCGCCAGGGCCCCGCCGCCGAAATCCTCCACGGCAAAGCCCAGCGCGTCCAGCTCCCCCAGGTGCTCCAGGAGGGCCTGGCCCTCCTCGGGCTGGGGGGTGAAGATCACCGGGGTCAGGAGCTCCTGGGACATGGGCCGGTAGTCCTGCTGCCGCATTTTGTCGAAGTTCATCCGCTCATGGGCGGCGTGCTTGTCGATGAGCAGAGCCTTGTCCCCCTGCTCCACCACGATGTAGGTGCGGAAGAGCTCCCCCACGATGCGCCAGGGTTCGGTTTCGGTTTGGGGCCCGGCCTCGGGAACGGTCTCGGGCTCCGCAGGCGGGGGGACGGGGACCTCTTCCCGGCTCTGGGCCGGGGCGGGCCGGGGCTCTCTCCCCGGAGCGGGCGGGGCGGCAGGTTCCCTCCGCGGCTCCCACACAAAGGCCGCAGACTGCTCCGGGCCCTTTTTCTCCGGGGCGGACGCGGGTCTCCGGGCCGCTGCGGAAGTGGGGGCTCCCGCGGGGCGGGAGGTCCCGGTGGGGCGGGTGAAGGCCGGTTTTTCGGGCCACGCCGGGGGCGGGGCGGTCTGGACCGCGGCGGCGTGGGAGATATCATGGAGGGGCAGGCTCAGCTGCTCCCGGGTCACCGTGTCGTGGGTGGCCACCACCGCCTGGGGGCGGGTGTGGTCGGCGTCCAGGGCAGAGAGGACGGCGTAGTACACCGCCGAGAAGACCTCCCGCTCCCTGCCGAACTTCACCTCCTGTTTGGTGGGGTGGACGTTCACGTCCACGGCGTTGAGCTTGACGGTGAGGTGGAGGACGCAGCCGGGGAACTTGCCCACCATCTTCTGGTTGGCGTAGGCCTGCTCCACGGCGGCGGCCAGAGTCTTGCTGCGGATATACCGCCCGTTGACAAAGAAGAACTGGTAGCCCCGGGTCCCCCGGCAGCAGGTGGGCAGGGAGGTGAAGCCGGAGACCGTGATGCCCTCCCCCGTGCCCTCCACCGCCTTGAAGCCCAGGGCCAAGTCCCGGCCCAGTACGGCGTACATGGCGCTGCGGAGCTGGCCGTCGCCGGGGGTGAGGAGCTCCTGCTTTCCGTCCCGGAGGAACTTGAAGGAGACCTCGGGGTGGGCCAGGGCCTGCCGCTGGAGGGCGGCCAGGCAGGCCGCGCCCTCGGCGGCGTCCTTTTTCATGAATTTGAGCCTTGCGGGGGTGTTATAGAAGAGGTCCCGGACCAGAAGGGTGGTGCCCTGGGGGCAGCCCGCCTCCTCCTTGCCGGTGACCACGCCCCCCTCCAGGGTGAGGGAGACCCCCAGGGAGTCCTCCTGGCGGCGGGTGAGAAGCTCCACCCGGGCCACGGCGGCGATGGCGGCCAGGGCCTCTCCCCGGAAGCCCAGGGTGCCGATGGCCTCCAGGTCGTATTCGCTGCGGAGCTTGCTGGTGGCGTGACGGAGGAAGGCGGTCTCGGCCTGGTCGGGGGCGATGCCGCAGCCGTCATCGGTGACCCGGATGAGGCTCATGCCGCCGTTCTGGATCTCCACCGTCACCGCGTGGGCCCCGGCGTCCACGGCGTTCTCGCACAGCTCCTTGACCACGCTGGCGGGCCGCTCCACCACCTCGCCGGCGGCAATGAGGTCGGCCACGTGGGGGGCCAGGACCTGGATATTGGGCATGTTCACCGCCTCCTTTCCCAATGGTTAAAGCTGCTTTTTCAGCTCGTAGAGCAGATTCATGGCCTCGATGGGGGTGAGGGTGTCCACGTCGGTCTGCCGGAGCTTGCCGGCCACGGCCTGGGCGGAGACGTCCTCCAGGGAGATCTGGTCCCCGGCGGCGGGGGCGGCGCCGAAGCTGGGGCGCCAGTCCTGGCCCTCCAGCTCGGCGAGGATGGCCCGGGCCCGGGTGATGACCCGCTCGGGCACCCCGGCCAGCTTGGCCACCTCGATGCCGTAGCTGGCCTGGGCGGGGCCGGGGGTGATCTTGCGCAGGAAGAGGATGTCGTCCTTTTTCTTCTTGGCGGCGATGTTGTAGTTGCGCACCCCCTCGATCTCCCCCTCCAGGGCGGTGATCTCGTGGTAGTGGGTGGCGAAGAGGGTCTTGCACCCCAGGCGCTTCTTGTCCGCGCAGTACTCCAGCACCGAGCGGGCGATGGCCATGCCGTCGTAGGTGGAGGTGCCCCGGCCGATCTCGTCGAGGATGAGCAGGCTCTTGGCGGTGGCGTTTTTCAGCAGCTCGGAGACCTCGGTCATCTCCACCATGAAGGTGGACTGGCCGGCAGAGAGGTCGTCGCTGGCGCCGATGCGGGTGAAGACCCGGTCCACGATGCCCACCCGGGCGGACTTGGCCGGGACAAAGGAGCCCATCTGGGCCATGAGGACGATGAGGGCCACCTGGCGCATGTAGGTGGATTTGCCCGCCATGTTGGGGCCGGTGATGATGTGGACCCGCTCGGTCTTGCCGTCCATGTGGGTATCGTTGGGAACGAAGAGGGCGGTGCCCATCCTCTCCACCACGGGGTGGCGGCCCTCGGTGATGTCGATGACGTCGGACAGGTCCACCTGGGGCCGGCAGTAGCTATTCTCGGCGGCCACCCGGGCAAAGGAGCACAGCACGTCCACCTGGGCCACCGCGGCCGCGGCGGTCTGGATCTCGGAGACCTTCTCGGCGGCGGCCTGGCGGACCTGGCAGAAGAGCTGGTACTCCAGGGCCACCACCTGGTCCTGGGCGGTGAGGATGGTGTTCTCCATCTCCTTGAGCTCGGGGGTGATGTACCGCTCGGCCCCCACCAGGGTCTGCTTGCGGATGTAGTTGTCGGGGATGGGTACCGTGTTGGCCTTGGAGACCTCGATGTAGTAGCCGAAGACCTTGTTGTAGCCCACCTTCAGCCGGGAAATGCCGGTGCGCTCCTTCTCCTGGGCCTCCAGCTCGGCCATGAGGCCCTTGCCCCCCTTCAGGATGGAGCGCAGGCGGTCCACCTCGGGGTCATAGCCCTCCCGGATGAAGCCCCCCTCCCGCACCGAGAAGGGCGGGGCGTCGTCAAAGGCGGCGTCGATGAGGCTTCTCAGCTCGGTGAGGTCGTCCAGGTTCTCCCGCAGGACCCCCAGGAGGGAAGATGGGAAGGGGGTGAGCAGGCTCCTGATCTCGGGCAGAGCCCCCAGGCCGTGGGAGATGGCCACCAGGTCCCGGGCGCCGGCGGTGCCGTAGACCACCCGGCTGATGAGCCGCTCCAGGTCAGTGACCTGCCGCAGGGCCCGGCCCAGCTCCTGGCGGGCCACGGCGTCCCCCACCAGGTCGGAGACCGCCCCCTGGCGCTTGCCGATGGTCACCGGGGAGAGCAGGGGCTTTTCCAGCCAGGCGCGGATGAGCCGGTGGCCCATGGGGGTGCCCGTCTTGTCCAGCACCCAGAGGAGGCTGCCCTTCTTCTCGCCTCCCCGGAGGGTCTCGGTGAGCTCCAGGTTCCGCCGGGCCGTGAGGTCCAGCTCCATGAAGTCTCCCGTGGTGTAATAGACCACCTCGGCCATGTAGGACAGGTCGGTCTTCTGGGTCTCGTAGAGGTAGGCCATGAGCCCGCCCACCGCCTGGGACACCAGCCCCTCGGGGAGGGTGTCGCCCCCCCGGCGGAACTGCTTGTCCGCCATGCGGCGGGCGGCGTCGGGGTCAAAGAGGGCCTTTTCCCCCCGCTGGACGCTGCACTCCAGCCGCTGCTTCAGAAAGTCCTGGAGGGCCTGGTCCTCCCAGGCCGCGGGGGAGAGGAGGACCTCCCGGGGGGCAAAGCGGCCCAGCTCGTTTTCCATGTGCTCCCGCCAGCCGGGGCCGGAAAAACCGGTGCAGGAGACCTCACCGGTGGACAGGTCAGCAAAGCCCAGGCCCACCGACTCCCCCTCCAGGCACACGGCACACAGGAAGTTGTTCTTTCCCTCCTCCAGCATGGTCTCCTCGATGACCGTGCCGGGGGTGACGATGCGGATGACGTCCCGGTCCACCAGGCCCTTGGTGGTGGCGGGGTCCTCCATCTGCTCGCAGATGGCCACCTTGTAGCCCTTGGCGATGAGCCGGGAGAGGTAGGCGTCCACGGCGTGATAGGGCACCCCGCACATGGGGGTCTGCTCCTCGGGGGGGCGGGAGCGGTCCCGGGTGGTGAGGGTGAGCTCCAGCTCCTTGGAGGCGATCTTGGCGTCCTCGTTGAACATCTCGTAGAAGTCGCCCAGGCGGTAGAAGAGCAGGCAGTCCGGATGGTCTGCCTTGATCTTCTCATATTGGAGCATCATGGGAGTGCCTTCGGCCATGGTCGGCCACCTGCCTTTTTGTTTGTCTGTTTCTATCCATACGCTCCTGCGGCGCATCGTGGGGAGCGGGCCGATGAGGACATCGGCCCCTACGGGGGCGGGTCCGTTCAAATCGTAGAGGCGGATGTCCTCATCCGCCCGTGGGGAAAGGTCAAGGGGCCAGGGGCGGACACGGTCAGGTAGCCAGCCTTCCCCACAGGGACCAGGTGTTGGAGCCGGTGATGGCTACGTTTTGGAACGTGCCGATGAGGCTCTCGTCCCCGCGCTCCAGGCGCACCAGGCGGTTGCCGGGGGTCCGGGCGGTGAGAGCAAAGCCCTCCTCGCCGCACACCCCGTCCACCAGGCAGCGCACCGTCTTTCCGATGTAGGCGGCGTGCTTTTCCGCTGAGATGGCGTTCTGGGCGTCCACCAGCCGCTGGAAGTTGGCCTTCTTCTCTTCCATGGGCATGGGGTCGTCCATTTTTGCCGCCGGGGTGCCCTCCCGGGGGGAGAAGATGAAGGTAAAGAGGGCGTCGAAACGGACCTCCTCCACCAGGGAAAGGGTGTCCTCAAACTCGGCGGTGGTCTCCCCGGGGAAGCCCACGATCACGTCGGAGGTGATGACCACGTCGGGGATCTGCTCCCGGAGCCGGCGGACCTTGTCCAGGTAGCCCGAGCGGTCATAGTGGCGGTTCATCTCCTTCAGCACCCGGTCGTTGCCCGACTGGAAGGGGAGATGGAACACCGGGGCCACCTTCTCGCACCGGGCCATGGTCTCAAAGAGCTTCTGGGAGGCGTCCTTGGGGTGGGAGGTCATAAAGCGGATGAGGAAGTCCCCGGGGATGGCGTTGACGGCCTCCAGGAGGTCGGCAAAGTCCATGTCCAGGCCCAGGTCCTTCCCGTAGGAGTTCACGTTCTGGCCCAGGAGGGTGATGTCCTTGTACCCGGCCTCCACCATCTCCCGGCACTCGGCAAGCACGTCCTCAGGCAGGCGGGAGCGCTCCCGGCCCCGGACGTGGGGCACGATGCAGTAGGAGCAGAAGTTGTTGCAGCCGTACATGATGGACACCCAGCCCTTCACGGCGTCCTGCCGGACGGTGGGGATGCCCTCGGCGATGTTTCCGGGCTCATCGGTGTTTTCAAACACCCGGCCCCTTCTGGTGACCACCCGGTACAAAAGCTCGGGGAATTTCCACAGGGCGTGGGGGCCGAAGACCATGTCCACATGGCGGTAGGACGCCCGGATCTTCTCGGCCACCCGGGGCTCCTGGGCCATGCAGCCGCACAGGCAGATGATCTGCCCCGGGTGGCGCCGCTTGGCGTGGACCAGGGCGCCGATGTTGCCGAAGACCCGGTCCTCGGCGTGCTCCCGGATGGCGCAGGTGTTGATGACGATGACGTCGGCGGCGTTCTCGTCCTGGGTAAAGCCGTAGCCCATCTCCCGGAGGTAGCCCCGGATGCGCTCGGAGTCGGCCTCGTTCTGCTGGCAGCCGTAGGTGTCCACGTAGGCCAGGGGGGCTGCGGGCAGGGCGGCGGAGCGCTCGTGTATTTTCTCGCAGAACTCCCGCTGGCGCTCGATGTCGGCGGGGGAGATGCGGGTGGTTTTCACGTCCATGGGGAGCCCTCCCTTTGGGGTATAGTCTAACTGATAAATGATAGCATTTTTTTCGTCAAATTTCAAGGCGGCGGGGGAATTTCCCGGGAAACGGAAAGGGGGCGGCCCAAAGGTGGACCGCCCCCGCGCATTTTCCCCTGTTGGGGGTCATTTTCCCTTGTACTTCCGCCGGGTGGCGATGCCCCCCCGGATGTGCCGCTGGGCCTTGTTCTCGTCCAGCACCGCCTTGGCCTGGAGATAGAGGGGGCGGTTGAAGGCGGGCAGCCGCTCCCGGATGTCCTTGTGGACCGTGCTCTTGGAGACCCCGAACTTGGCCGCGGCCGAGCGGACGGTGGCCCGGTTTTCTATGATGTACTGGGCGAGCTTGACGGCCCGCTCTTCCATGTTCCCTTTCACGCGCAACACTCCCCAATGCGTTCCTGAAACTGGTATATGAGCGCAGAGGGGAAAATATGAAAAAAGGAAAGGGCGCGCCGTCCTTTGGACAGCGCGCCCCGTGGGGTTTGCCCGTTATTCCGCCGCTTTCAGCCCTCCGGTCTCCTCGATCTCGGTGAGCATGGCCACCCGGGCCTCGTGCCGGCCGCCCTCAAAACGGGCGTCCAGCCAGGCGTCTACGATGGCCTTGGCGGTCTCTACACCCACGATCCGGGCGCCGAAGGCGATGATATTGGCGTTGTTGTGCCGCTTGGTGAGGGCGGCGGTCACCGGCTCGCTGCACACGCAGGCCCGGACCCCCTTGACCTTGTTGGCGGCCAGGGAGATGCCCACGCCGGTGCCGCAGATGAGCACGCCGCCGTCCACCTCTCCCGAGGCCACCAGCTTTCCCACTTTGAAGCCGCTGACGGCGTAGGGGAAGCTGTCCGCGGTGTCGGTGCCCACGTTGACCACCTCGATCCCCCGGCTCTCCAGGTGCTCCTTCACGGCCCACTTCAGCTCCACCGCCGCGTGGTCGTTGCCAATGGCGATCTTCATCAAAAAATCCTCCCTATTACACGTTGAACCTAAAGAGGACCACGTCCCCATCTTTCATAACATATTCCTTGCCTTCCGAGCGGACCAGGCCCTTCTCCTTGGCGGCGGTCATACTCCCCAGGCGCTGCAGGTCGGCGAAGGCGATGACCTCGGCCCGGATGAAGCCCCGCTCGAAGTCGGTGTGGATCTTGCCCGCCGCCTGGGGGGCCTTGGTGCCGTTGGTGATGGTCCAGGCCCGGCACTCGTCCTCGCCGCCGGTGAGGAAGGAGATGAGCCCCAGCAGAGTGTAGCTGGCCTTGATGAGCCGGTCCAGGCCGGACTCGCTGACTCCCAGGTCCTCCAGGAAGGCGGCCTTGTCCTCGGGGGGGAGCTCGGCGATCTCGGCCTCCAGCTTGGCGCACACGGGGATGACCTGGGCCCCCTCCTTGGCCGCCAGCTCAGAGACCAGCTTGTAATACCCCACGTTCTCGTAGTCGGCAAAACCCTCCTCATCCAGGTTGGCGGCGTAGATGATGGGCTTGAGGGAGAGCAGCTCGGCGGTGGCGATGAGGGCCTTGTCGTCGTCATCATCGCACACGTAGCTCCGGGCGGAGTTGCCGTCATTGAGCCAGTCCCGCAGGGCGGTGAAGACCTCCACCTCGTGGAGGAACTTCTTGTCCCCCTTGGCGGCCGACTCGGCCTTCTTGATCCGCCGCTCCACCATCTCCACGTCGGCCATGATGAGCTCCAGGTCGATGGTGGCAATGTCCCCCACCGGGTCCACGGGGACGTTGACGCTGGCGTTTTCCACCACGTGCATGATGTTCTCGTCGTCAAAGCAGCGCACCACGTGGACGATGGCCGAGCACTCCCGGATGTTGGCCAGGAACTTGTTGCCCAGGCCGGCCCCTTGGCTGGCCCCCTTCACCAGGCCGGCGATGTCCACGAACTCGATGACGGCGGGGGTGGTCTTCTTGGGCTGGTAGAAGGCGGAGAGCCAGTCCAGCCGCGCGTCGGGGACGGCCACCACCCCCACGTTGGGGTCGATGGTGCAGAAGGGATAGTTGGCGCTCTCGGCGCCGGCGTTGGTGATGGCGTTGAACAGGGTGGACTTGCCCACGTTGGGCAGTCCCACGATGCCTAATTTCATAGTTCAAAAGCCCTCTTTCGGATTTGGTTTTCTCTTTATCGCACAAGGCGCGAAGCGCCGCGGTAACTATAATTATTCCAATCAATATAATAGCCTGTAAGGGCTATTATAGCGGAATCGGGGGGAAAAGGCAAGTCTCCCGGCCCATCAGCTCTTTCCCTCTCCGTTACACCTGGTGCATGTGATCTCCTTGGCGCCGTGGCACTTGAGGCAGGTGGAGCGGGACTCCTTACTGGTCTTTTGCTTGCCGGTGTAGTTGGGGGAGCTGACGTAGGTGACCTGGTAGCCCTTGCCGTTGCACTGAGTGCAGGTGATCTTCCCGTCGCCGCCGCACTTGTAGCACTTCACCTTCACGGGCTCCCGGGGCTTGGGGGTAGAGATGCTGAAGGAACTACCCGAGGAACTTCCCGAACTGCTTCCCGAGGAACTGCCGGAGGTGCTGCCGGAGCTGCTCCCGGAAGAGCCGCCGGAAGAGCTCCCCGAGGCGGCGCCGGAGGAACTCCCCGAGGAGGAGCTGTTCCGCTCCGCCTTGGAGACCACCTCTCCCTGATCATAGACCAGGTCGTAGATGGTGCCCGAGACGTCGATCTTGGTAAATTCCCCGTCCCGCTTGCCCTCGTCATAGGTGCCGATGTACACGTTGCCGTCCCCGTCGGTATAGGTCCCCGGCCCGTCCCTCAGGTCGTCGTCCCACTGTCCCTCATACACGGCGCCGCTGGACCAGGCCATGGTGCCCCGGCCCTTCTTCACGCCGTTGTTCCATTCTCCCTCGTAGTAGAGGCGGTTCACGCTGTCGTCGGCGGGGTAGGTGATCTTCCCCTGGCCCCAGGGCACGCCGGCCAGAGTCTGTCCCTCATAGACCCGGCCGTTGTCATACCGGATGGTCTCGGTCTTATAAAGGCTCTCCTGGCTGGGCTCCGGAGTGGGGGCAGAGGTCTCCCCGGGCGCAGAGGTGGGCGCGGCGGTGAGCTTGGGGGTGACCCTGGAAGTGGAGACCGGAGCGGAAGTCTCCCCGCTCCCGGCGGCGGGCCTGCTCCCGGTGCCGTCCAGGACAAAGCCCAGGACCAGTACTACCACCAGGGCGGCGGCCACCGCGCCCACGGCGGCCGGGGGGAAGGGGAGCTTGGGGAGCGTCCGCTTAGGGGCGGGCTCCGCCTTGGGCGCCGCCTCCCGGGCCCCGGGCGCAGACCCGGCCTTGGGCGGCTCCGGCACGGGGTCCTGCGCAGGCGTGGGGCCGGGCTGCTCCAGCGTCTGCCCGCACTTGGGGCAGAAGCGGGAATCGTCGGGGATGTGGGCTCCGCAGTAGCGGCAGAACATAGGGATGCCCCCTCTCTCTGATTTTTCGGTATGCCTATTATATCTGACCGCCGGAAGATTCGCAACGGTTTTCTCCCCCGGTCCCCATGAAATGGATTGAAATTTTTCCCTTTTGTGGTACAATGGAAATATATTGTGCTCAGGAGTGATACCATGCGCGCTGTGGTCATGCGGGTCAGGGAGGCCCACGTAGACATTGAGGGCAAGACCGTGGGCAGGACCGACGGGGGCTTCCTGGTCCTGCTGGGGGTGGCCCCCGCCGACACCGAAAAGGAGTGCGACCACCTGGCGGACAAGGTCTGCGGGCTGCGCATCTTTGAGGATGAGAACGGGAAGATGAACCTCAATTTAGAGCAGGTGGGGGGCTCTCTGCTGGTCATCAGCCAGTTCACCCTCTTTGCCGACTGCAAGTCCCGCCGCCCCGGCTTCACCGGGGCCGCCCGGCCCGACACGGCCATCCCTCTCTACCAGCGGTTTCTGGCCCAGTGCGAGGCACGGGGCTTCCACGTGGAGCACGGGGAGTTCGGGGCGGACATGCAGGTCTTCTCCCAGAACGACGGCCCGGTGACGATTTTGCTGGACACGGATGAGGTATAACAAAATGGATATTAAGGCAATTTATATCCCCTCTGTATTTGAAAACTGCTACTTTCTGGGGGACGAGAGCACCGGGAAGGCCGCTCTCATCGATCCCGGCGCCGCCGACGAGCGGACTCTTGACACCGTCGGCCATTTCCTCGCCGACGGGGGGTATACCCTCACCCACATCCTGCTCACCCACGGCCACTACGACCACGTGGGGGGCGTGGGGGAGCTGTGCAGGCGCTATCGCCCGGCGGTGTATCTCCACCGGGCCGACTTCCAGGGGGAGGACCCCCGGTTCTTCCCCCTGAAGGGACAGCTGGACAGCTCCCACTTCACCGGGGTGGAGTTCTACGGCGAGGGGGACCACATCCCGGTGGGAGACCTGGACGTCACCGTCCTCCACACCCCCGGCCACACCAAGGGCTCGGTGTGTCTGAAGTGCGGGGACACCCTCTTTTCGGGGGACACCCTCTTCCGGGGCTCCTGCGGCCGCACCGACCTCCCCGGCGGGGACTATGATGAGATGATGGTCTCCCTGAACCGCCTGGGAAAGCTGGAGGATGACCTTAACGTTCTCCCCGGCCACGACCGGCCCACCACCCTGGAGGCCGAGCGGCAGACCAACCCCTACCTCCGCATGGCCATGGAGGGTGGGCGATGAAGCTCTGGCTCACCTCGGACAACGTGGACTGGGACACCGGGCGCTACCACTACGCCGCCGAGCAGATGATGCTCACCCTCTTTCCCGGCGAGCGCCCGGAGTACCCGGACACCCCCGTGCCCACCTCTCTGGCCGCCGAGCCCAATGCCGTCATCTTCACCCTCCACCGGGGGAAAAAGCTCACCAACATGAGCGCTCTGCTCCTGCGGGAGGGTACCTGGCACAACGGAGTGGTGCGCTTCCCCAGCGAGGAACTGGACGCTGATCCGGAGCAGGTCTACCACACCGTCCAAAGGGCGGTGAAGCAGGCGTTTTACAGCGCCGGGACCGCCTTTTTGGGCCACGACCTGCCCTGGGGCTCCCTCACCGGGGTGCGGCCCACCAAGATCCCCACCAGGGCCCTCTGGGCCGGCGCCACGCCCGCCCAGGCCAAAAAGGAGCTGGAGAAGACCTACCGGGTCTCTCCCCTCCGCGCCCAGCTGGCGGTGGACTGCGCCCGTCACAGCGTGGCGGTGAAGAAGAGCCTTCTCCCCGATGAGGTCTCCCTCTACGTGGGCATCCCCTTCTGCCCCAGCCGGTGCGTCTACTGCTCCTTCATCTCGGCGGCGGTGGACAAGTGTCTGCCCCTGGTGGAGCCCTTTGTGGACGCCCTCCTCCGGGAGATCGCCGCCGCCGGAGAGGGCCTGCGCCGCTCCGGCCGGGCCGTCCGCTCGGTCTATGTGGGCGGCGGCACCCCCACCACCCTGGATGCGGACCAGTTGGAGCGGATTTTCGCCGCCATGGAGGCCCATCTGCCCCTGGACCGGTGCTCAGAATGGACGGTGGAGGCGGGCCGGCCCGACACCATCACCCCCGAAAAGCTCGCCGTCCTCTCCCGCCACCGGGTAGACCGGATCTCGGTGAACCCCCAGTCCATGGACGATTCCGTTCTCGAAGCAATGGCCCGCCCCCACACCGCCGCCGATATCCGCCGGGCCTACGGCCAGGTCCGGGCCGCCGGGGACTTTCAGGTGAATATGGACCTCATCGCCGGTCTGCCGGGGGACTCCCCGGCGGGCTTCGCCCGGTCCCTGGCGGAGGTCATCGCCCTGGCTCCCGAGAACATCACCGTCCACACCCTGGCCCTGAAGAAGGGGGCCAGGCTCATGGAGGAGACGGGCTTCGGCTCCCATCCCGGCGCCCTTTCCGACGGGGCCCGGGCGGTGGGGGAGACCCTGGATGCCGCCTGGGAGACCCTCCGGGCGGCGGGGTACGAGCCCTATTACCTCTACCGCCAGAAGTACATGTCCGGCTCCTTTGAGAACGTGGGCTGGGCCAGGCCGGGGACCGGGAGCCTCTACAACATCGCCATGATGGAGGAGCTGCACACCATCCTGGCCCTGGGAGGAGGCGGGGTGAGCAAGTTCATCGACCCCCTGACCGGCAAGCTCACCCGGAGCGCCAACCCCAAGTACCCCCAGGAGTACCTGCGGGACATCGACAAGCTCTGCGGGGAAAAGGCCGGGCTGTAAAAAGGGGCTTGTATTTTCCCCGCTCACCCGGCATAATAGAAGCAAGAAGAAAGGAGCCCGCCACATGGCCTATCAGTTAAGCGAGATCAACGCCGCCATCCGCACCGATACCGCCGGCTTCCTGGCGCGCTGTGACGAGAGCTATCAGCAGCGCATCGACGACGCCGCCGACAAGATCCTGGAGCGGACCAGGCTCAGCCCCATCGTCCTGCTCTCCGGCCCCTCGGGCTCGGGGAAGACCACCACCGCCCTGAAGCTGGAGGAGGAGCTGGAGCGCCGGGGGGTAGAGACCCACACCATCTCCCTGGACAACTACTTCAAGACCCGGGACCCCGCCACCGCCCCCCGGACCCCCGACGGGGACTACGACCTGGAGTCCCCCCTGTGCCTGGACATGGAGCTTCTGGACGAGACCTTCACCCTTCTGAGCCGGGGGGAGGAGGTCATGGTCCCCCACTTCGACTTCTCCCGGCAGATGCGGGACACCTCCAAGGGCCGGCCCCTCCGCCTGGGAGATAGCGAGATCGCCATTTTTGAGGGCATCCACGCCCTGGGCCCCGGCATCGCCGGCCCCCACCCCGAGGCCACCCGGCTCTACATCTCGGCCCGCTCCAACGTGATGGACCAGGGAAAGCTGGCCTTCAAGGGCACCTGGATGCGCCTGACGCGAAGGGCGGTGCGGGACTACCGCTTCCGGGGCAGCGAGGTCTCCAGCACCCTGTCCATGTGGGCCAATGTGCGCCGGGGGGAGAAGCTCTACATCTCCCCCTACAAGGACACCGCCCACGTCATCATCGACTCCTCTCTGCCCTATGAGGTCTCGGTGATGAAGAACTACGCCATGCCCCTGCTCAAGGCGGTGCCCCAGGAAAACGCCCGCCGCTCCGAGCTGCTGGACCTCATCGCCGCCTTTGACGAGTTTGAGGCCATCGACCCCGCCCTGGTGGCGAAAAACTCCCTGCTCCGGGAATTCATCGGCGGCGGGAGCTATAAATACAAATAATCAATTCAAAAAGGAGATCCGGAACACTATGGCAGATTGCAATCACGACTGCTCCTCCTGCGCCGAGAGCTGCGGCGAGCGCACCGAGGAGTTCGACTTCAAGGCCAAGGCCAACCCCAACTCCCATGTGAAGAAGGTCATCGCCGTCATGTCCGGCAAGGGTGGAGTGGGCAAAAGCCTGGTCACCGCCGCCCTGGCCGCCGCCGTCCAGGGCAGCGGCAAGCAGGCCGCCGTGCTGGACGCCGACATCACCGGCCCCTCCATCCCCAAGGCCTTCGGCGTCCATCAGCGGGCCGAGGGCAACGAGCTGGGCATCCTCCCGGTGGAGAGCATCCTGGGAGTGAAGCTCATGTCCCTCAACCTCCTGGTGGACAACGAGTCCGACCCGGTGGTCTGGCGGGGCAGCCTCATCGCCGGAGCGGTGAAGCAATTCTGGACCGACGTGCAGTGGGGGGACGTGGACTACATGTTCGTGGACATGCCTCCCGGAACGGGAGACGTGCCCCTCACCGTCTTCCAGTCCCTGCCGGTGGACGGCATCATCGTGGTCACCTCTCCCCAGGAGCTGGTGAGCATGATCGTGGAGAAGGCCGTGAAGATGGCCGAGATGATGAAGATCCCCATCCTGGGCCTCATCGAGAATTACAGCTACTTCCAGTGCCCCGACTGCGGCAAGCGCCACTCGGTGTTCGGGGAGAGCCACATCGACGACATCGCCCAGCGCCACGCCCTGCCGGTGCTGGCCAAGCTGCCCATTGACCCCGCCCTGGCCGCCGCCGTGGATGCCGGGCGCATCGAGGCCGCCCCCAACTACCTCACCGAGGTGGCGGAGAAGCTGTAAGAGCATTTGTCCATGCAGATAGTATGATTTTCTGCAGAAGCCGGAAATCTGCGACAATTCGGTATTTTCGATCCCTAATGCACAAGTGCAAACAGGATACGCTGCAGCAAAAGACCCCCCATGCAGGAAACAAGCCTGCATGGGGGGTCGCCTTGTTGAAATATCGGGGGGCTTGCTCAAAAGGGCAGGGGAGCCTCCGCTTTTTCAGGGCAGATAGTTCAGGGGATTGGCGGTGGAGCCATTGACCTTCACGGTGAAGTGGCAGTGGTTGCCGGTGGAGCGGCCGGTGGAGCCCACCCGGGCGATGGTCTGGCCCTTGTAGACCCGCTCCCCCGCCTTCACGTCCAGGCTGGAGCAGTGGGCGTAGATGGTGACATAGCCGTTCTCGTGGTCGATCATCACGAAGTTGCCGTAGCTCCAGTTCTTGCCCGTGCCGGTGCCGGCGAAGGTCACCTTGCCGCCGTCGGCGGCGGCGATCTTGGTGCCGTAGGGGGCGGCGATGTCCAGGCCGGAGTGGAAGCTGGAGCTGCCGAAGATCCGGCGGTAGCCGTACTGGGAGGTAATGGTGCCCCGGAGAGGCCACTGGAAGCTGCCGGTGGCCATGGTCTTGGGCCGCTCCTTGGTACCCACGGCCAGGACCTGGGTGGTGGGCTGGACGATGGGCGTGGTGGAGTTGACCACCCGCTCCACCTCGGCGCCGTTGACGCTGGTGATGGTCACATCATAGGTGGCGGTGCCGTCCACGCCCTCGGTGAGGACCTTGCTGTCCCCCTCATAGAGGGTGTCGTCGGGGACCTCCTGGGTATCGAAGGGAAGCACGTCGTCGTAGACCTTGTGCTCCACGGTCTCCACCGACAGATAGGGCACCTCCAGGGAGATGGTGAGCACATCCCCGGGGAAGAGGCTGTTCACATCCTGCTGGGGGTTGAGCTCCAGCAGCCCGTCCAGGGTGAGGTCGTGGGTCTTGGCGATGCCGATGAGGGTGTCGCCGGCCTCCACGGTGTACTCCACCCGCTCCTCCCGGAGCTGGGTGAGGGCGGCGCGCAGGTCGGCCAGGTCGGTGAGCTCGTCAGTCGAGACATAGTCCCGGCTCACCTTCACATCCTCCACAAAGTCGGAGGAGACGGTGTCATCGGTCAGGTAGGGGGCCTTCAGGTCGTCCAGCAGATCGGCCAGGTCGGCAGGATTTGCCACGGCCCCTACGGTCTTGCCGTCCACGGTGAGGATGGAGGCCTTGACCACCTCGTTGATGTGGTTGAACAGGTAGCTCTCCACCTTGGCGGTGGTGGTAAGGGACTCCTTCTCGCTCAGGCCGAAGCCGAAGTCCACCGAGGCGTCCAGGGTATAGGGCCGGCCCAGGATGGACCCGGCCCGCTGCTCCACCCGGCCGATGGCCTCGGCCACCTCCTCCTTGGTGCTCACCCGGGCCAGTTCCACGCCGTCTACGCTCACGGCGTAGCTGGGGGTGTAAAAGCAGCCCAGGATGGAGCCGGCGCCCACCGTGATGGACAGAGCCAGGAAGGCGAAGCGCTGGACCAGGGGCCGGGCCCGGCGGAGCCGGGAGGTGAGATCGACCATGGAGAGGACCCTCTTTCTCTAAGCAAAGGTACTCGCCGCCCCCAAACGGTAACAAGGGGGCAACGAATTATTACAATTTGGTTACAAGGTGAATCATACCATGTTTTTTTCTCCGGCGCAAGAGGTTTCCATTTTTTCGGCTTTTTTACCATAGAGATTTTTGCCCGGTCCATATTTGGGGGTCACAAGGGAAAATCCTTCACAAGTTAAGGGGGGTCCTTTTGTTCCAGTAAAAAAGTGGGGCTGCCGATGTCGGCAGTCCCACTTTTTCTTGTTTTCGCGGCGATACCGGTTTGTAATCAGAGATTACAGGGCTGTTTCCGCCCTGTCATCGGATATGTAACCTTTCCCGCCTTTGTACCGCGCCTTTAGCTCAGGGCGGCGGTGATGATGGCCATGGAGTAGACCTCGATGGCGTTGCAGCCCCGGGAGAGGTCGTTCACCGGAGCGTTGAGGCCCAGGAGGATGGGGCCGTAGGCGTCGAAATTGCCCAGGCGCTGGGCGATCTTGTAGCCGATGTTGCCGGCGTTGATGTCGGGGAAGATGAAGGTGTTGGCGTAGCCGGCCACCTTGGAGTCGGCGCACTTGGTCTGGGCCACCCGGGGGGAGACGGCGGCGTCGAACTGGAGCTCGCCGTCCACGTCGAAGTCGGGGTTCATGGCCCGGAGCTTCTGGTAGGCGTTGCGCATCTTGTCCACGTCCTCGCCGGAGCCGGAGCCGTGGGTGGAGTAGCTCAGGAAGGCCACCTTGGGGTCGATGCCGAAGGTGCGGGCGCACAGGGCGGTCTCCTGGGCGATCTCCACCAGCTGGTCCTCGTCGGGCTTGATGTTGATGGCGCAGTCGCCCATGGCCAGGACCTCGTTGTCACCGGTGGCGGACTCGCGCACCAGGATGAAGCAGGAGGAGACGATCTTGTTGCCCGGCTTGGTCTTGATGAGCTGGAGTGCGGGACGGACCGTGTCGGCGGTGGAGTAGGTGGCGCCGCCCAGCAGGCAGTCGGCCTCCTTCATGGCCACCAGCATGGTGCCGAAGTAGTTGGCCTGGAGGAGCTTCTTGCGGCACTCCTCCTCGGTCATCTTGCCCTTGCGCAGCTCCACCATCTTGGCCACCATCTCGTCCATCTTCTCGTAGTTGTTGGGATCGACGATCTTGGCGCCCCGGATGTTGTAGCCGGCATTCTCGGCGGCGGCCTTCACCTCGTCGGGGTTGCCCACCAGGATGGGAGTCAGCCAGGTGCCGGAGAGGAGCCGGGCGCTGGCCTCCAGGATACGGGGGTCGGTGCCCTCAGTGAAGACGATGGTCTTGGGGTCGCGTTTGAGCTTTTCGATCATGGTGCCGAATCCGAACATATTTTTACCCTCCAAAAAAGTTGTTTTTCCTTGCCGAAATTTCGGATTGTTTCCATTATACACCACCTGCACCGAAAAAGACAACGGAGGGCGGCGAATTTTCCGAAAAATTTTCCTTTACAAGTTGTATTGTTTTGTCTATACTATACGTACAGTTTTTAATCGGGGTGTGAGTCTATGGAAACCAACAACGATTTCGCCAGATCCCTCTCCCTTCTGCGCCGGGAAAAGGGGGTCAGCCAGCGCTCTGCCGCCAAGGACCTGGGCATCTCCCAGGCCCTGCTGTCCCACTATGAAAACGGGGTGCGGGAGCCCGGCCTGGCCTTTGTGCGCCGGGCCTGCGACTACTACCGGGTCTCCGCCGACTTTCTGCTGGGCCGGTCCATGATCCGGGAGGGGGTCACCATCGGGGCGGAGGAGCTCTATGACGAGGGGGCCCAGCGGGACAACGTGCTCCACGGCTCCATCATGGCCACCCTTAACCGGAAGCTGCTGGTGAACTCGGTAAGCGTGCTCTTCGACCTGCTGGGCAAGACCGGGAGCAAGAAGGCGGTGCAGGCGGCCTCGGACTACCTCTCCTCGGCCATCTACAAGATGTTCCGCTACCTCTACCGCTCCTCGGGCACCCAGAACGAGAACTTCTTCTCCATTCCCACCCCCCACTTCTCCACTGGGTGCATCAACGCCGACATGATCTTCTCCGAGGCCGACTACGTAGACGCCCTGGCCGAGCAGGTCAGGGAGAAGGGGGCCGACTCCTTCCCCGCGATGGGCAACGACGCCCTGGCCAAAAACTATCCGGGCCCCTACCAGTCCCTGCTGCAGATCATCCACACCACCGGCGAGCGGGTCAACTACAATATGACCAACCGGTGGAGCGGGAAAAAATAAGATATATCTGTTTTTATCTTTGCGCTGAGAGGTCATCTCTATGACTGACCTCGTCAGAAGAAGCCCGCTCCATTCCGTTTCCGGCATGTGGGGCTTGCCGGAAACTCCATATCCGCAGGCTCCTTCTTCCTCTCCCCAAAAAGGCTGATGGCCGCCTTTTTGGGGGCCCCATTTTTTACTGTGAGGTTTTTCCTTATGACTGACCAAAGCAAGATCCGCAATTTCAGCATTATCGCCCACATCGACCACGGCAAGTCCACCCTGTCCGACCGGCTCATCGAGGCGTGCAACGCCGTGGAGCAGCGGGAGATGGAGTCCCAGCTCCTGGACAACATGGACCTGGAGCGGGAGCGGGGCATCACCATCAAGGCCCGTGCCGTCCGCCTCTCCTACCAGGCCGCCGACGGGGAGACCTACGAGCTCAACCTCATCGACACCCCGGGCCACGTGGACTTCAACTACGAGGTCTCCCGCTCCCTGGCGGCCTGCGAGGGGGCGGTGCTGGTGGTGGACGCCGCCCAGGGCATCGAGGCCCAGACCCTGGCCAACACCTTCCTGGCCCTGGAACACGACCTGGAGATCCGGCCGGTGGTGAACAAGATCGACCTGCCCGCCGCCGACCCCCAGAAGGTCAAGCACGAGATTGAGGACGTCATCGGCCTGCCCGCCATGGACGCCCCGGAGATCTCGGCCAAAATGGGCATCAACATCCCCGCCGTGCTGGAGGACATCGTCCACAACATCCCCGCCCCCACCGGCGACCCCAAGGCCCCCCTCCGGGCCCTGATCTTCGACTCCCAATATGACGCCTACCGGGGGGTCATCGTGCTGTTCCGGGTGATGGAGGGCACGGTGAAGAAGGGCATGAAGGTGCGCATGTTCGCCTCGGGGGCGGAGTACGACGTGCTGGAGTGCGGCCATCTGCTCCCCCTGGGCCTGGAGCCCTGTGACGAGCTCATCGCCGGGGAGGTGGGCTACCTCACCGCCTCCATCAAGAACGTGAAGGACACCCGGGTGGGGGACACCATCACCGGGGCCGAGCGCCCCGCCGAGACCGCTCTGCCCGGCTACCGGGCGGCCCAGTCCATGGTCTACTGCGGCATCTACACCGAGGACGGCTCCAAGTTCCCCGACCTGCGGGACGCCCTGGAAAAGCTCCAGCTCAACGACGCCTCCCTCTCCTTTGAGCCGGAGTCCTCGGCGGCCCTGGGCTTCGGCTTCCGCTGCGGCTTTCTGGGGATGCTCCACATGGAGATCATCCAGGAGCGGCTGGAGCGGGAGTTCGACCTGGACCTCATCACCACCCTCCCCAGCGTCATCTACCGCATCACCAAGACCGACGGGACTGTGGTCATGGTGGACAACCCCCACAACTACCCGGACGTGGGGAGCATCCAGATGGCCGAGGAGCCCTTCGCCAAGGTCTCCATCATCACGCCCCCGGACTACGTGGGCAACATCATGCCCCTGTGCCAGGACCGCCGGGGGGAGTTCAAGGACATGCAGTACCTGGACACCAACCTGGTGGAGATCCACTACCAGATGCCCCTGGGGGAGATCATCTACGATTTCTTTGACATCCTCAAGGCCCGGACCAAGGGCTACGCCTCCCTGGACTATGAGATGAGCGAGTACCGCCCCAGCGAGCTGGTGAAGGTGGACCTGCTCCTCAACGGAGACCAGGTGGACGCCCTGAGCTTCATTGCCCACCGGGAGAAGGCCTATCCCCGGGCCCGGAAGCTGTGCGAGAAGCTGAAGGACAACATCCCCCGCCAGCTCTTCGAGGTGCCCATCCAGGCCGCCATCGGCGGCAAGATCATCGCCCGGGAGACCATCAAGGCCATGCGCAAGGACGTGCTGGCCAAGTGCTACGGCGGCGACATCACCCGGAAGAAGAAGCTGCTGGAAAAGCAGAAGGAGGGCAAAAAGAAGATGCGCTCCCTGGGCACGGTCCAAATTCCCACCGAGGCCTTTATGGCGGTGCTCAAGCTGGATGAAGAGAATTAAGGGTTTTCTCTCCATTCTGGAAATAACCCGCATTTGCAAAAAACCGGATTTTCGGATATAATAAATTTCTACACCATTTTTTAAAGGAGGGGCCCCGGTATGCTGTTTGACGCGCTGGCGGGCAACCAGGCCCTGAAACGGCAGCTCTCCGCCCAGGAAAAGGGCCGGGGGCTGAGCCACGCCTACCTCATCTCGGGCCCCCGTGGGTCGGGGAAGAGCACCCTGGCCCGGCTGATGGCCGCCGCCATGGTGTGCACCGGTCAGGGAGAAAAGCCCTGCGGCGTCTGCCCCGGCTGTAAGAAGGCTCTGGGGGACATCCACCCCGATGTCATCCACGTGGACCTGCCCGAGGGCAAGCGGGAGATCGTCATCGAGCAGGCCCGGCGGATGCGCGCCGACGCCTTCATCCGCCCCAACGAGGCCCCCCGGAAGGTGTACGTCGTCCACCACGCCGATGCCATGAACGGCTACGCCCAGAACTCCATTCTCAAGCTCCTGGAGGAGGGGCCGGCCTACGCCGCCTTCCTCCTCCTCACCGATAACCCCGCCGGGATGCTCACCACCATCCGCTCCCGGTGCGAGGGGCTCTCCCTCTCCCCGGTGAGCCGGGAGGAGGCCGAGGGCTTCCTGCGGGCGCGCTTCCCGGACAAGTCCGACGCCCAGATCCGGGCCGCCGCGGTGCGCTGCGGAGGCATCCTGGGCACGGCGGTGCAGGAGCTGGAGGGAGCCCTCTCCCCCCAAGGGGCCCAGGCCGCCCGGGAGCTGGTACAGGTCTTTGCCTCCGGCAGCGAGCTGGACCTGGCGGTGTTCTGCGTAGGCCTGGAAAAGTGGGACCGCTCCGCCCTGTCCGACGTGCTGCGGCGGAGCACCGAGCTGCTCCGCCACGCCCTGGCCCTTCAGACCGGGGCCCAGGCCGGCCCCCCGGACGAGGGGGACCTGGAGGCGGTGCGCGCCGCCGCCGGGCTGCCGGCCGGAGCGCTGCTGGGGGCGGCGGAGGAGTTGCAAAAGCTGGACCGGGCCCTGGACTTCAACGTGGGCGCCGGACATTTGTGCGGGGCGCTGTGCGCCAAGCTGACGGAGGGAAAGATATGACCGAGATCATCGGCGTGCGTTTTAAAAGCGGCGGAAAGGAATACTACTTCGACCCCAAGGGCGTCCAGGTCCACGTGGGGGACGAGGTCATCACCGAGACCGCCAAGGGCCCCGAGTTCGGGGTGTGCTCCCGGGCCAACGCCCTGGTGGAGGACCAGACTGTGGTGCCCCCCCTGCGGCCCATGCTCCGCCTGGCCACCGACAAGGACCGGGAGACCCTGAAGGCCAACCGGGAGCGGGAGGCCAAGGCCATGGCGGTATGCGCCGGGAAGATCGTGGAGCACGGCCTGGACATGAAGCTGGTGCGCTGCGAGTGCTCCTTTGACGGCACCAAGCTCCTCTTCTTCTTCACCAGCGAGGGGCGGGTGGACTTCCGCTCCTTGGTGAAGGACCTGGCCGCCACCTTCCACTCCCGCATCGAGCTGCGGCAGATCGGCGTCCGGGACGAGTCCAAGCTCCTGGGGGGCCTGGGCATCTGCGGCCGGCCCTTCTGCTGCAACGCCTTCCTGGAGCAGTTCCAGCCCGTGTCCATCAAGATGGCCAAGACCCAGGGCCTGAGCCTGAACCCCACCAAGATCTCCGGCGCCTGCGGCCGGCTGATGTGCTGCCTGAAGTACGAACAGGGGGCCTATGAGGACGCGGTGAAGCGCCTCCCCAAGAATGAATCCTTTGTGGAGACCCCCGACGGCGCCGGCACCGTGGCCGGGGTGGACTTCCTCCGGGAGAAGGTAAAGGTCCGGCTGGAGGACCAGCCCGACGTGCCCCCCCAGGCCTACGCCCCCGACGAGCTCAACGTCATCCGAAACGGCAAGGGCCGCCGGCCCGAGGGATACGTGGCGCCCCCCCGGGAGGAGCTGGAGAAGCTGCGCAAGACCACCCCGCCCCCGGCGGCTCCCGTGGACCCCCGGCGGAGCCTGGACGGCCGCATCGACGCCGTTCTGGGCGGCGAGCTGGGCGGCCGGTCCGACCGGCGGCAGAGCCAGCGCCGCACCGAGCCCCGCGCCCAGCGGCAGAGCCAGCCCCGGCGGGAGAACAAGGCCCAGCAGCCCTCCGCCCCCAAGCCCTCCGGAGAGAAGAAGGAGGGCGGCCAGAACCGGACCAACCGCCGCCGGAAGCACCGGGGCGGCCGGGGCCGTTCCGGCGGCGGCCAGGGCGCCCAGGCATAAGAAAAACGCAGGGCGGCGGGACTTCCCGCCGCCCTTTTACAAAAAATTCACGTTCCTTTTCCCTCGCCTGTGGTATACTGTTCCACGAATCTTTCCACACTGATCTTACAAAAGGGGGCGTACCGCGTGAAGGAGCTTTCCTGGCATGAGCGGGGCCGGCTGTGGCTCCGCCTGGGAGTTCGTCTGGTCCTGGTCCTGCTGGTCCTCTGGGCCCTTTTCGCCCTGTGCCCCACCCTGGTCTCCCTCTTTGCCCCCTTCCTGCTGGCCTTTGTGGCCGCCTGGATCCTCTCCCCGGCGGTGAAATGGCTCAACCAGAAGCTGGGCCTGCCCCGGAAGGCCCTGACCCTCCTCCTCATCCTGCTGGTCTTCGCCGCCCTGTTCGGCCTTCTCTGGGCCCTGGGGGCGGGGATCGCCGGCGAGGTGCTCTCCCTGGCCGGGAACTGGGAGGACCTGATGGTCTCCCTCCAGGGCGCCATGGACGACCTGGCCGCCGCCTTTTCCCGGGGAATGGACCTGCTCCCGGCGGCGGCGGAGCAGACGGTGGAAAACCTCACCGCCCGGCTCTTCCAGTGGCTGGAGACCGTCATTCCCCGGCTCCTCTCCGCCGCGGCCGACGGCCTGGCCGAGGGGGTGAAGGCCCTGCCCTCCTTCGCCGTGTCCACCATCGTCTTCGTCATGGCGGCCTACTTCATCACCGCCGACTACCCCTCTCTCCGCTCCCGGTTCACCGGCTCCCTCCCCGACGGCCCCCTGTTCTTCCTCACCCAGGTCAAGCGGGCGGCCTCGGCGGGCTTCGGAGGCTATGTCCGGGCCGAGGTCATCCTGTCCATTGGGGTGTTCTTCATCCTTCTGGCGGGCTTCCTGCTCATCCGGCAGCCCTACGCCATCCTCCTGGCCTTCCTCCTGGCGGTGCTGGACTTCGTGCCCATCCTGGGCTCTGGGACGGTGCTGGTGCCCTGGGCCTTCATCGACCTCTTCCTGGGCCGGTTCCGCCACGCCGTGGGCCTCATGGTGGTGTGGGGAGTGGTGGCCCTCTTCCGCCGGGTGGGGGAGCCCAAAGTCCTGGGCAACCAGACCGGCCTGTCCCCCATCCTCTCCCTGGTCAGCGTCTACGTGGGCATGAAGCTGGCCGGGGTGCTGGGCATGGTCCTGGGCCCGGTGCTGTGCCTGGTGGTGCTGAACATCGCCCGGGCCGGGGTCTTTGACAACATCCTGGCCGACCTGCGCCTGGCGGCGGGGGACATCTCGGCCATCCTCCGGCCCCGGGGGGAACCTTAAGGTTTTCTGAATTCAAAAAAGCCACGATTTTTCTTCATTTTCTGGTCACATTTCCGGGGTATCCTGTATCCTGTTCCAAGAGAAATGCAAGCGAAGGAGCGACTGATATGTATTACAACGATTATAACCGTCTCCCCCAGTCCGAGCCCATGGTCACCGAGAACTTCCAGGCGGACGGCCAGACCCCCCGGGCGGAGAAGAAATCCCACCGCGGCCTGAAGATCGCGGCCCTGTGCCTGGTGTGCGCCCTGGTGGGCGGCATCGTGGGCGGCGGCGCCATTGCCCTGAGCTCGGGGACCCTCTTCCCCCAGCGCACCACCATCTATGAGAGCGGCCGGGCCCCCACGGTGGTGGACGTGACCAAGGTGGACGGCCGCACCGCCATGACGGTGGACCAGGTCTACGCCGCCAACCTGGGCAGCGTGGTGGGCGTCAACGGCGACGTGAAGACCAACTACTGGGGCCAGACGGTCTCCAACGCCGTGGCCGGCTCGGGCTTCGTCATCAGCGAGGACGGCTATATCATCACCAACTACCACGTCATCGACGGGGTCAGCGACCTGAAGGTCTCCTTTGCCGACGGCTCCAGCTACGACGCCACCCTGGTGGGGGGCGAGGAGGCCAATGACATCGCCGTGCTGAAGATCGACGCCACCGGCCTCCAGCCCGTGCTCATCTCCAACGGGGATCAGCAGGTCCGGGTGGGGGAGCAGGTGGTGGCCATCGGCAACCCCCTGGGTGAGCTGACCTTCACCCTCACCGCCGGCTACGTCTCCGCCCTGGACCGGAACATCAAGATGTCCGACGGCAACACCATCAACGTCCTCCAGACCGACGCCGCCATCAACTCGGGCAACTCCGGCGGCCCCCTGTTCAACATCTACGGCGAGTGCATCGGCATCACCAACGCCAAGTACTCCAACAACGGCTCCTCCCAGGCCTCCATTGAGGGCATCGGCTTCGCCATCCCCATCCACGACGTGATGGACATGGTCACCGACATCATTGAGAAGGGCTACGTCACCGGCAAGCCCAACGTGGGCATCATCATGGAGGAGGTCTCCGACGAGGCCATAAAGCGCTACGGCATCCCCGACGGGGCCTATATCGCCGCCGTGTTGGAGGGCTCCTGCGCCCAGAAGGCCGGCATCCAGGAAGGGGACATCATCACCGCCATCGGGGACGAGGCGGTCACCACCCGGGAGGGCCTGAAGGCCGCCGTGAAGACCCACAAGGCCGGCGAGACCGTGGAGTTCACTCTCTATCGGGACGGGGAGACCCTGACGGTCACCGTCACCCTGGACGAGCAGGACCAGAAGCGGGACGAGGCCATGGCCAAGCTCCAGGAGGACTACCAGGAGGCCCAGCAGCCCCAGCAGCAGAGCTCCAACGGCTACTCCTTCGGCTGGCCCTTCAACTGGGGCTGGTAAAAATCGCCCCATTGAGATCATAATGGTAAACGCCCGGTATCCCCCCACGGATATCGGGCGTTTTTTTGCCCCCGGTGAAAAGATTGCCAGGGTCTCGCTCTTATTCCAAACGGTTTGACAAATTCAGACCGATACGCTACAATAAAAATGCCCTCTGAAAAGAGGGCAGGGCGCCGCAAACGAGCGGGGCGGTTTGGTCACTTCCTCCGAAAGGAGGTGATACGTAATGCCGATTGTCATTACGTTTCATATCTTCGGACGTACCGTTACGATCCGGATAAGATAAAGTGAAAACCGCCACCGGACCAGGGTGACGGTTTTCTTTTTGAAAAGCGTTTTCTCAGGGCCAAACCGTTCCGCGCGGCGCCCTCTCTATGCTTATTATACCCAGCTCCCCTCCATTTGTCAACCCTTCGCCGCCCCGCGCTGAAAAAGCTCCCCGCAGCCGATGGTTGGGGGGAGTTTTTATGGGTAGGGTTTTCGTTGGTTGGTCAGGCCCACCAAGTAATCAACACTGGTGTGATAGAACCCCGCCAGCTTGATCACCACATCCAGCGGGACCACACGCTCGCCCCGCTCATATTTGGAATATAGAGACTGGTCACATCGCAGGAACGCGGCGATCTGCTGTTGGGTCAAATCAGCGTCCTCCCGCATATCTCTGATTCGCAACTTCATGTCTATCACCAGGAAAACTATACAATAGTACAATTTGTCCTGTTGACATTTTGGACTATATGTCCTAAAATGGGCGGGAGGAGTGAGAAAGATGCCGGATTATCAGGAAATGTATCAAAAATTGTTCCGCGCCACCGAGCAGGCCATCAATACCCTCATCGCCGCCCAGCGGGAGTGCGAGGAGATCTACATCAACTCCCCCGAGCTTCCGCCCCTGACCTTCGCCCCGCCCGTCCCAAAGGACGAGGAGGGATAGGACCGGGCTCCGGTGGCGGGCGATACCGCACGACCGAGCCGGCAGGTGAGGGCCGGGCCGCTGGGGACAGCGGCCCCTACGCAATCTCCCGCAGGTCCCGCACCCAGTCAGCGGCAGCGGGCAAGCTTCCCACCCTCCAAGCTGTGTAGGTCGGCGGCGGTGGGTTTTAACGAACATGTGGAAGTGTTCCGCAATGGGACGCGCGGGCGCGGGGCAAGAGGGACCATGGGGCGCAAAGACGAGCGAGCCGCCCGTTCGTGCGCCCGGTCTTGACCTTAGCCTTTTCTTGGGAGAGCGCGAGAGACCGTTCTTTTCGCAGAAAAGAATGGCCTCTCGCACCCCGGTGCACTGAGTGCACCCATATGCAAATATGTAGAGAACCCCAAGGGATATCTTGAAAATTAGGGTGCGCCAATATTGGAATATCCCCTCCCTCCCTCTCATAGGATGAAAACAACGAGCGAAAGGGGAGGGACGAGCTGTGAAGGGAAACTGGGGAAGACTTCTCCGTCGTTTTTTCGCCCTGTTTCTGGCCACAGTGGGCCTGTGGCTGCTCCTCATGGGCGCGGGGGCCGGAGCGGTGGACCGGGCCGCCGGCAGCCTGGGCTCCAGCGCCGCCTTCGTCCAGGCCGCCCTCACCGCCGAGCTGGGCCCTGTCCCCGGGGACGCCCCCCTGGCCGTCCGGCTCCTGGCCGGGGAGAGCTCCCTTCTGGCCGCCAACCTTCCTCAAACCTTGACCTCCCCGGCCCCCCAGGCCACGCCGGAGCCCGCCCCCACGCTCCCGGCCCAGCAGCCGCCCCAGGACCTGCCCCAGGCCCAGCCCGCCCCCGACCGGGACGACCTTACCGAGGCGCTCCCCGAACCCGCCACCCGGCAGGAGACGGTGGTGGAGCGGACCCTGGTGCCCACCTCCTCCCAGGGCTACGTCACCGGGGCGGGGCTCTACCTCTACAACCGGGCCCAGGCCCCTGACCTGGACCTGGCCGCCGAGCTGGCCCTGCCTCTGACCTTCGCCCTCGCCCCGGCGGAGGAGGGCCCCCAGATCCTCATCGTCCACACCCACGCCACCGAGGCCTACTACCCCGACGGGGAGGACACCTACACCGAGAGCGATTACAGCCGCACCCTGGCCGAGGACCGGAATATGCTCCGGGTGGGGGACGAGATGGAGCGGGTCTTCACCGAGCTGGGCCTGTCGGTCCTCCACGACCGCTCCCTCCACGACTACCCCAGCTACACCGCCTCCTACGACAACTCCCGCACCTCGGTGGCAGAGTATCTGAAGCAGTATCCCACCATCCGGCTGGTGCTGGACGTCCACCGGGACGCCCTGGTGGGGACCGACGGGTCCATTTACAAGACCTGCGCCACCATCGACGGGGTAAAGGCCGCCCAGGTCATGCTGGTGGTGGGCACCGACATGGGGGGCGGGGGCCACGTGGGCTGGCGGGACAATCTGGCCCTGGCCTGCAGGCTCCAGCGGAGCATGGACTCCCTCTTTCCCACCCTGGCCAGGCCCATGACCCTGCGGAAGCTGGGCTATAACCAGGACCTCTCCCCCGGCATGCTCCTGGTAGAAGTTGGAAGCCACGGCAACACCCTCCAGGAGGCCCTGGCGGGCGCCCGGCTCTTCGCCCGGGCGGCAGGCAGCGTGTTCCTGGGGCTGGAAGAGACCGAATAGCGGCCCCCAAAACCTTCGCCCGGGAGACAGGCAAAAAGTTTTAAGACTTCAAGAGGCCGGGCAGAGACCCCAAAACGCCCCCCATCTTCGCCCCGGAGACGGACAGATTTTTCTTGAGGCTTCAGGAACGTGCGCAGAGACCCAAAAAGCCCCCGACGAGACCTCGTCGGGGGCTTTTTTGAGGGGGTAGAGACGGCAAATTTTCGCGTTTTCTTCCCTTAATTTTCCAATTATTCCTATTTTTATATCCCGGTCGGAACTCAGCGCTTCATGTACTGCCAGAGCATGGTGGCAGCCTCGGCACGGGTGGAGGTCCGGCCGGCAGCGAAGTTGCCGGCCGCATCCCCCTTCACCAGCCCCAGGCCCTGGGCCAGGGCGGCGTAGCCCATGAAATCGGCGGGGATCTCGGCAGCGTCGGTAAAGTCGCAGCGGAAGATGCCCTTCAGGCCGGCCACCGAGCCGTAGCCCAGGGAGTCCAGCATCATCTGGACCATCTCCCCCCGGGTGAGGGCCTTGTCGTCCTGGCGCTGCTCCTTGGTGAGCAGGCCCCGGCGGACGGCGTAGTCATAGAGGTCGTCGGCGCTGCTCTCCCCGGGGATGTAGCGGTAGCCGTCGGCAGAGCAGAGGAGGGCCACGTAGGCGATCTGGGTGAGGGGGGCGTTGGGCTGGGCCTTCTCCTCATACCAGCCCACGCCGTACAGGGCCAGCTCGGCGAGGGCTGCCTGGGCCCAATGGCCGTCGATATCGGTATAGGCGATCTTCTCGGGCTCATAGCCCTTCTCCTGCACCGGCTCGCCGGTCTTGGCGTCCACGCCGGAGTACCAGGTGTCGGTCTGGCCCAGCTCGTAGCCGGGCTTGAGGGCGTTATAGTAGGTGTAGCCGGCGTGGATGAGGGGCCGGACGTCGGCGCCCATCAGGTCCAGGCGCACAGGCACGGCGATGTAGGAGAGCTCCACGGGGTAGAGGTTGACCCAGGCGGTCTTGGCGGCGTCCAGGGTGATGAGCCCGTCGGCGCTGTCGAAGGTCACGGTGTCGTCAAAGCCCTTGGAGAAGCCCATGATGGCCCCGTCGTCAGCCGAGACCCGGACGGTAATGGTGTTGGAGGGGAAGAAGTAGCCGTTGACCTTCTGGGCGAAGGTGAACACCCAGGCCTCGGAGGCCTTCCGCTCCTCGGCGTCGGTGGAGGTGTAGAGGGCGCACTTGCCGAACTGCTCCGGCCACAGGGTCTTGAGGACGTCCTCCCCCTTCTGCTGGGCGGCGGCCTTGGAGGTCTTTCCGTCGGTCTCGTCGTAGGGGTTATAGCCGCTCATGCTCTGAAGCTCCCCGGTGAAGGCATCCACCACCACAGTGCGGCGGGAGACGCTCTTGTCCACCAGCTTGTTGTAGGAAAGCCGGGCGGTGACGGTGTTCTCCTGGGGTCCCTCCCCGTTCTCCACGGCGGTCAGGGCCTTCTTGTCGGCCACGGAATAGCTCACGCCGGACAGCTCGAAGCCGGACAGCTTCAGGGCGCTCCAGGCGCGGACCTTGGCGTCCAGCTCCTCCTTGGTGAGCACCCCCTCCAGCTTGGCGATGCCCTCCAGCTCGGCGGTGGAGAGCTCCGGGGCGGCGACGGCGCTCTCAAAGCGCACGCCGTTCTCCTCCTCCGCCTTGTCGGCGGCAGCGGCACCGCCGCTGGCATTCTCCAGCATGCCCTTACGCAGCTCGGTGAGGTCCACCAGCTTGCCGGTCCTGGCGTCCACGTAGTAGTCGTCGCCGGACTTGGGCACGTAGCGCAGCACGGCCTTGTCGCCGGCGCCGTCCTGGACGTAGATGAGCTCAAAGTCCAGGGTGTCCCGGAGGAGGGCGCGGGCGGCGTCGGCAGTGGTGGTGCTGTCGGGAGCGGGGATGCCGCCCACATACTGGCTCTCATCGTCCCGCCAGAAGGAGGTCACGTCCCCCTGGGCCACGCTGACCCACGCCCGGAAGGACATGGGGGTGGGCAAACCGTTGAGGTAAATGGTGCCGCCGAAGCCGTACTGGGTGGCCCCCAGGCGCTCGCCGCTGTCCCAGCTGTCGTCAAAGACGGCGCTCTCCCCCTCGGTGAGGACCTTGCTCAGGAAGGCCTTGGCCTTCTCCTTGGCCTGGGCCTGGGTCATGGCAGGGAAGGCGGGGCCGTACTTGTCCTCCCGGGTATCGGGGGTGGCCACCCCCAGGTTCATGCTCAGCACCTTGCCCGCCTCGGTGGCCGAGACGCTGAGGCTCTTGTCCTCGCCGGTCCAGTTCAAAGACCACTTGGTGCCCAGCAGGGTCTCGTTGGGCTCTCCGAAAAACTCGGTATACTCGTCCCCGATGCCCAGGGTGGCCTTCACCTGCTGGGTGACCTTGGTAAGACGCTGATCGGCGGTCTCGGCGGCCAGGGCCGGAGAGGCCAGGGTGAACCCCAGGGTCAGGGCCAGGGCCGAGGTCACGATCCGTTTCAGTTTCATGGTGCATCCTCCTTTTTCGGGCAGAAAACCACCCCTTTTGTCCTTTAGACGAAGGGGCAGAGGAAAAGGTTCCCTCCCCTTCAAAAAAATTTTGCAAAACCCCTTGACTTTTTCGAACAGATGTTGTATTTTAAATTCAGAACAAGCGTTCTAAGGAACAGATGTTTTGAAACTTCCCGGGCTCAGTCCGTTTTATGGGACTGAAGTCCTGCTATACTGGGGTCAACTCAGAAAAGGAGGTCCTTCCTCATGGACACCATGTACATCGCCCTCAACGCCCGCCGGCTGAAGGTCAGCGGCGGCGCCGATCTGGTCCGGCTCACCCCCGCCCCCATGGAGGCTCCCGCGGGGGAGGAGCCCTGCGAGATGCTGGACTTTGCCCGCTGCTGCCGGAAGCTGGAGCGCAAGGCCGCCCTCCGGGAGCTGGAGGAGCCCGTCCAGGCCCCTCAGCCGGCGGAGAAGCCCCGCCGCCGGGACCACCGGGCGGTCATGCCCTGGGCGCTGGAGCTGTGCGCCTCGGCCGCCGCCCTGGCCGTGGGTATTGCCGGAGCCTGGACCGTCTTTGGCCTGTAAGGGCCCGCCGCCCATCAAAAAAGGACTTCCGCCGGAGCGGAAGTCCTTTTTTGATGCTTGTTCCGGGGGCTCAGGGACGCAGGCCCATGCCGCCCTCCAGGGTGAGGGTCTCGCCGGTGAGGTACTTGAAGTCGGGGTTGGCCAGCTGGACGCACACCCGGCCGATCTCGGTCTCGGGGTCGCCGTAGTGGCCCATGGGGGGCATCTTCACGTTGGCCTTGAAGGCGTCGGGGTAGGCCTTCTCAAAGTTCTCCAGTTGGCTGGTCCAGGCGATGGGGCAGACCACGTTGACGTTGATGCCGTCCTTGCCCCACTCGGTGGCGGCCACGCGGCTCAGGCCGCGGATGCCCTCCTTGGCAGCGGCGTAGGAGCACTGGCCGAAGTTGCCGAACAGGCCGGCGCCCGAGGCGAAGTTGATGACGGTGCCCTTGGTCTCCTTCAGGTAGGGGTAGCAGGCCTTCATGTAGTAGAAGGCGGCGTACAGCCCGGAGTAGACGGCCAGGTCGAAGTTCTCGGTGGTGTGGTCGGCCAGGGGCACGCCGGAGGCGCTGGCCTGGGCGTTGTTGATGAGCACGTCGATGCGGCCGAAGGCCTTGATGGCCTCATCCACCACATGCTTGACGGTGGCTTCGTTGTCCTGGCCGGCGGCCACGTCGGCCTGGACGGGGAGGACCTTCACGCCGTAGAGCCGCTCCAGCTCCTCCTTGGCGTCCTCCAGCTTCTTCACGTTCCGGCCGGTGATGACGATGTTGGCGCCCTCCTTGGCGTAGGCGGTGGCGATGCCGTAGCCGATGGAGCCGCAGCTCTTGCCGTCGGAGAGGACGGCCCGGCCCCCGCCGGTGATGATGACGGTCTTACCCTTGACGAAATCTGCGTTCATGGGGATCTCCTCCTTTGTTTTGTGGGGCTTGATATCGTGAAAATAGTAACACACTCTATCTGCAATTGCAAGGGGAGGAGAGGGGGTGGCGTTGCTTTTTTTCGTGTTCGTGATATAATTTTGTCAAAACGGCGCCCCGGAAGGGGTTCCCGCGGACACAGGAGGCCGAGGCCATGGCAAAATACGTCTATCCCGCCATCGTTACCCCGGAGAAGGGGGGCTATTCCTTCCGCTTTCCCGATGTGGACTGCGCCGCCTCGGGCAGGACCCTCACCGACGGCATGGAGCGCGCCGCCCAGGCGCTGGCCCGGGCCCTCTATGAGGTGGAGCGGGCGGGGCTGCCCGCCCCGGCGGCGTCCCCCATCCGGGACCTGCCCGCGCCGGGGGAGAGCTTCGCCACCCTGGTGCTGTGCGACACCAAACTGCTCTGGCAGACCCACTGAGGACAAAAAAGGCTCCGCCTCCGGTACGAAAGGTACCGGAGGCGGAGCCCATAAAAGTTTTCTTTGCTTACTTTCTTTTTCAAAAGAAAGTAAGTCAGTCCAGCTGGAACTGGCCGGTGTAGAGCTGGTAGTAGCGGCCCTGTTCCTCCAGGAGCTCGGCGTGGGAGCCCTTCTCCTGGATCTGCCCGTGCTCGATGACCACGATGCAGTCGGCGTTGCGGACGGTGGAGAGCCGGTGGGCGATGACGAAGACCGTGCGGTCCTCCATCAGGGCGTCCATGCCCTTCTGGATGAGGGCCTCGGTGCGGGTGTCGATGGAGGAGGTGGCCTCGTCCAGGATCATTACCGGGGGGTCGGCCACGGCGGCCCGGGCGATGGCCAAAAGCTGCCGCTGGCCCTGGGACAGGTTGGCCCCGTCCCCGGTGACCATGGTCTGGTAGCCGTCGGGGAGACGGCGGATGAAGGAGTGGGCCCCCGCCGTCTTGGCCGCGGCGATGCACTCCTCGTCGGTGGCGTCCAGGCGGCCGTAGCGGATGTTCTCCATCACGGTGCCGGTGAAGAGGTGGGTGTCCTGGAGGACGGCCCCCAGGGCCCGGCGGAGGGAGTCCTTGGCGATGGACCGGACGTTCAGGCCGTCAAAGGTGATCATGCCGCCCTCGATCTCGTAGAAGCGGTTGATGAGGTTGGTGATGGTGGTCTTGCCCGCGCCGGTGGAGCCCACGAAGGCGATCTTCTGGCCGGGGTTGGCGTACACCGACACGTCGTGGAGCACCCGTTTGCCGGGGACGTAGGAGAAGTCCACGTGCTGGAAGCGCACCGCCCCCCGCAGTTCGGTGAGGGTGTAGTCCTCCCCGGGGACGTTGCGGACTCTGCCCCGGATGAGGTGGAGGGAGACCTTACCGTCCGGGCCGGGGTACTTCCAGGCCCAGCCGTGGCTTGCCAGCAGGGACACGTCCTCCGCCGGGGCGAAGGTCCCGTCGGGGGCGAGGGTCCCCCACACCGGGCTCTCCGCAGCCTCGTCGGGGGGGACGATGCGCCAGCCCTTCTCCGACTTCTCGGCCTGGGCAAGCTCCGTGAGGGTCTCTCCCTCCCGGAGGACGGGCACCAGGGCGAAGCCGGCGTTCTTGGGGGTCTTCCAGGCCCAGGTGGTCTCCCGCTCGCCCTCGGTGCGCTCTCTGAGGGCGCCGTTGGCGTCCTTGTGGGCGGGGACCAGGGTGATGGCGCCCTCATCGGTCTCGGGCCGGGTGTCCATCACGTCAAAGATGCGCTCGGCGCCCGCCAGGGCGGAGAGGAGGGCGGTCATCTGCTGGGAGACCTCCTCCAGGGGCTGACCCACCTGCTTGCACAGCTTCAGGTAGGTGACCAGGCCCCCCAGGTCGAAGCCCTGGAGAATTGACAGAAGGCCGCCGAAGGCGGCGGTGAGGGCATAGCCGATGTTCATCAGGTTGCCGGTGACCGGGCCCATGATGCCCGAGTAGAAGTTGGCCTTCTGGGCGGCGTCCCGGTAGGTCTCGTTCAGGCCCTTGAAGTCGGCCTTTGCCCGCTCCTCATAGGTGAAGGCCTTGACCACCTTCAGACCCTCGATCATCTCCTGGATGTCGCCGTTGACGGCGCCCAGGGCGGCCTGCTGGGCCTGGTAGTACCGCCGGGAGCGGCCGCCGATGACCTTGAAGAAGAGCATGGTGACGCCCAGGATCAGGGCGGTGACCAGGAACAGCCGCCAGTTGATGAACAGCATCATGCATACAAGGCCCACAAACATCAGGGCGCTGGAGAACATGCTCACCAGGCTCTGCTCCAGGGCCATCTGCACGTTGTCGGCGTCGTTGGTGAAGCGGCTCATCAGCTCCCCGTGGGGATGGCGGTCAAAGTAGCTCAGGGGCAGGCCCTGGAGGGCGTCGAAGAGGTCCTTGCGCAGGCGGTTGACCCCCCGCTGGGCCAGCTGGACCATGATGGCGGAGCGGCCGTAGGAGGCCAGGCACCCCAGGAGGTACACCCCCACCAGGGCCAGGATGGCCCGGCCCAGGCCGGCAAAGTCGGTGCAGCCCGACCAGATGAACTTGTTGATGATGCCCCGCATCATGTAGGTCCCGCCCAGGTTGGCGGCCACCGAGGCGACGAGGCACACCGCCACCAGCACCAGGGGCCAGGGCGAGCGGGTGAGGTAGCCCAGCAGCCGTCTGACGGTCTTTCCGATGTTTTTCGGTTTCTGATAGCCCCCCCGGGGGGCTCCCTTGGGTCCCGGCATTACTGGCTCACCCCTTCCTGCTGAGATTGGTAGATCTCCTGGTAAATGGCGTTGGAAGCCAACAATTCGTCGTGGGTGCCCTGGCCCACGATGTGGTCGTCGTCCAGGATCAGGATCTCGTCGGCGTACTGCACCGAGGAGATGCGCTGGGCGATGATGATGACGGTGGTGTCCGCCAGATTTTTCTCGAAGGACTCCCGGATGGCGGCCTCGGTGGCCGAGTCCACGGCGGAGGTGGAGTCGTCCAGGATGAGCACCGCCGGCTTGCGGAGCATGGCCCGGGCGATGCACAGCCGCTGCTTCTGCCCGCCGGAGACGTTGACGCCTCCCTGGTCAATGCGGGTGTCAAAGCCGTCGGGGAAGGACATGATGAAGTCATAGGCCTGGGCGTCCTTGGCGGCCTGGATCATCTCCTCCTCGGTGGCGTCCGGGTCGCCCCAGAGCAGGTTCTCCCGGATGGTGCCCGAGAAGAGCACGTTGTTCTGCAGCACCATACCGATACGGGAGCGCAGCTCCTCGATGGGATAGTCCCGCACGTCCACTCCGTCCAGGAGCACCGCGCCGCCGGTGACGTCGTAGAACCGGGGGATGAGGTTCACCAGGGAGGACTTGCCCGTGCCGGTGCCACCCACGATGGCCACGAACTGCCCGGGCTCCACGGTGAAGGAGATGTCCTTCAGCACGTCGTCCCCGGTGCCGGTCTGGACATACTTGAAGGACACGTTGCGGAACTCCACCTTGCCCTTGGGGGCGGGGAGGGCGGCGGTCCCGGCGCCGGGCTTATCCTCGATATCGGGCTGGGCGCTGAGCACCTCGTTGATCCGCCGGGCGCAGGCCTGGCTCCGGGTGACCTGGAGCAGGGCCATGGACACCATCATCACGCTCATCAGGATTTGGGCGATGTAGTCGATGAAGGCGTTCAGGTCCCCCAGCAGGAAGGTGCCGCCCATGACCATCCGGCCGCCGTTGTAGAACACCAGCACGGTGGCGGCGTTCATGGCCAGCATCATCACCGGCATGATGGCCACGATCTTCATGCCCACGTTGAGGAAGGCGTCCCGCAGCTCGTCGGTGGCCTTCCCGAACTTCTGCTTCTCATAGTCCTCCCGGACAAAAGCCTTCACCACCCGGATGCCCACCAGGTTCTCCTGGAGCACGCCGTTGACGGCGTCGATCTTCTGCTGGACGATACCGAACAGCCGGGAGCAGACTTTCATAATGACGCCCACCGCCACCACCATCAGGGGGATGATGGCCAGCAGGATCATGGCCAGCCGGGCGTTGAGCCGGATGGCGATGATGAGGGCCGCCACAAGCATCACCGGCGCCCGGATGAGCATCCGCAGGCTCATGGCCAGCATCATGGTCAGGGTGTTGACGTCATTGGTCATCCGGGTGATGAGGCTGGCGGAGGAAAAGCGGTCGATATCCGCGAAGGAGAAGGTCTGGATCTTGTCAAAGAGAGCCTGGCGCAGATTGGCGCCGAAGCCCTGGCTGGCGAAGGTGGCGTATCTCGCCCCCAACACGCCCAGCAGGATGGCGCAGGCGGCCAGGAGAAGCATCCTCGCGCCGTATTGAAAGATCAGGCTCACGTCTCCGCTGGGGATGGCCACATCCACGATATCGGCCATGACCAGGGGGAGCAGGAGCTGACAGATGGTCTCCAGAAACATGACCACCGGGGACCGGGCGGCCACCTTTTTGTAGCCCTCCAGATGGGTCAGAAACAGCTTGAGCAAATCAGGGTCCCTCCTTTCGGGGTCCAGGGGAAAATGCGGGGGGCGGGGAGAGGAGCTCGGGCGGCCCGCCCAGGTTTTCGATCATTCTGCGCAGAAAGCCGGAGAGCGCCTGCCGCTCCTCCGGGGAGAAGCCGGCGAGCATCCGCTCGTCCACCTGGCGGAAGGCCCGGCCGCACAGCTCCACTGCCTGCCGGCCCTTGTCTGTGAGACTGACCCGGTTGCGGCGGGCGTCCCGCTCATCGGTGCGCCGCCGGACATAGCCCTCCCGCTCCAGGGTCTTAAGAGACACCGCCACCGTGGCCGGGGCCAGGCGGAGGACCTTGGCCACCTCCCTCTGGGAGCAGACCCGGCCCTCTTCCTCCGCCCGAAACAGCACCAGCAGGAGCATGGGGGACCCCAATCCCTCCAGCCCCTGGTCCGCCTGGGCCCTGGCCACCTGCCGGCGGTGGGCCTGATGCAGACTGTGGAACAGAGCGCTGGGCTCATTGGCGCAGTACAGTTGTGGTTTCACAAAAATTCGTTCGCCTCCTTACGATTCGCATGCTACCGTAGTATACGCTCCCCATGCGGGGAAATCAAGTACAATTTGTAAATAAAATCCTTTCTTTTTAGAACTGTTGTTTGACAAACGGAAAATTGTATGATATGATACAACCATCAATGGTAAAGGAGGGGTCCCTATGTCCGCGCCCTTGACGCCCAAGCAGGCCGAGATCTACGACTTCATCCAGGTGTTCACCCGGAAGCACGGCTATCCGCCCTCGGTGCGGGAGATCGGCGCTGCCGTAAAGCTCAAAAGCCCGTCCACCGTCCACTTTCACATGAAGAAGCTGGAGCAGGAGGGCTATATCCTCAAGGCCGACGGGAAGACCCGGGCCATCACTATCCCCCACGCCGTGGCCGAGGAGATGGACGGCTCGGCCGACCGGGTGCCCCTGGTGGGCGACGTGGCCGCCGGTTCTCCCATACTGGCTGAGGAGAATGTGGAGGAGTACCTGAAATTCGACACCGGCGGACGGGTGGGGGAGCACTTTGCCCTCCGGGTCCGGGGCGAGTCCATGCTCTACGCCGGCATCCTCCCCGACGACCTGGTCATCGTCCACCGCCAGGAGAGCTTCCGCAACGGGGACATCGTGGTGGCCCTCTTTGAGGACGAGGCCACCGTCAAGACCTACAATATGAAGGACGGCCATCTCTGGCTCATGCCCGAGAACCCCGACTACGAGCCCATCGACGGCGAGGGCTGCGCCCTCCTGGGACGGGTGGTGGCCGTCATCCGCCGCTACTGAGCCCCGGGCCCCCGCCGGGGGCTGTCCCTTCCGCTTTTCTTGAAAAGGAGGATCCTGCCATGGAGATCAATGTGGAAAAATTGACCGACACCGCCCAGCACACCGTCCAGAACATGGACAAGGATGACCTTCTCGCCCTGAAGCTGTGCCTTCTCTCCACCGGCATCCTGGGCGGCCTGGCTCTGAAGGGCAAGTTCGCCCGCCGGCTGGCCGGCACCGCCTGTGCCTTCCTCTCCGCCGGCCTGGCCCTGCCCCTGGTCACCAAGTACCTGGATGAGCTCAAGGAGGCGGGGGAGCCCCTGGTGGACCTGAAGGTAGAGAAGGGGGAGGCGCCCGACGCCGAGACCCTCTTCGAGTTCAAGGTGGAGACCGGTGTGGACGATGAGCCCGAGGCTCCCAAGGCCCCCGAGACCTCCGACCCCGACGCCCCCCAAGCCTGATTTTTCCCACAATTGTGAAAAAGGAACGCTTTCCCGGTGAGAAAGCGTTCCTTTTTTCTGTCCGTCATTTCTGAAACTTCCGGCTCTCCATCACCGCCAGCTCGTCGCAGCGGTTGTTGTATTCATTGTCCGCATGCCCTTTGACCCAGTGGAGCTTGACGGTGTGGATCTCGCACAGGTCCAGCAGGCGGCCCCACAGGTCGGGGTTGAGGGCGGGCTTCTTGTCGGCCTTGACCCAGCCCTTGGCGCGCCAGCTCTTGGCCCAGCCCTTGCCCAGGCCGTCGATGACGTACCGGGAGTCGGACCACAGCTCCACCTCACAGGGCTCGGTGAGGGCCTCCAGGGCGGCGATGACCCCGGTGAGCTCCATGCGGTTGTTGGTGGTCTGGGCTTCCCCGCCGGAGAGCTCCTTTTTGTACCTGCCGTACCGGAGGATGGCCCCCCATCCCCCGGGACCGGGATTCCCCGAGCAGGCCCCGTCGGTATAGATGATGACTGTTTTCATAGCCCCCGCAGGATCTCCCTCCGCTTCTCGGCGTACTCCTCCGGGGTGAGCAGACCGGCGCCCTTCAGGGTCTCCAGCTGCTCCAGGCGGGCCTTGGGGCTCAGTCCCGCGCCGGTGATGTGCTGGTGGTCGGGGGCGTCGGGCTGGAAAGAGGGCATCTGCCCGTCGGCGGGGTCCTCGGTGACCTCGTAGCCCCCGAAGAGGTTCTCGCTCTTCCCGCCCTTGGAGCCGAACAGGTATTTGGCGTTGATGACGGTATTGTACACGGCGATGCCCGTCCAGGCCACGCCGAACAGGCCGATAAAGGGCGACCCGGAGGCAAAGGCCATGGGAATGACCATCCCCAGGCCCAGAAAAATGAACACCGCGCCGATGGCCAGGCCCATGGCGGCCTGGGGCCTGCTGGGCTTATAGTTGATGTTTTTCCGTCTCATGGGCGGCCTCCCTTCACGCGCCTGTGATCTCCTTCCGCCGGGCTTGATACTCCTCATCGGTGATCCAGCCCTTGGAGTGGAGGTAGTCCAGGTCCTTGAGCTGGGCGTCGGCGTTGGCGTCCATGGCGGGGGCCACCAGGAGCAGAGCCCGCCGGGCCTCCAGCTGTAGGATGCGGCTTTCGTACTCCGCCTTGTCGATCTCCCCCTTCTCCAGGGCCTGGGCGGCCTGGGCCGTCAGCTCATCCAGCTTCTCCTCGGTGTCGGTCTCCCGGGAATCCAGAAAGGCCATGGTTATCCCTCCTCATGGGTGGGAGCTTCGGACGCCGGCTCCCCCTCCCGGGTCTCCCCGGAGACCTCTTCGGGCTCTGCGGCGGTCTCCTCGCTCTCCTCCTCGTGCTCGGTGCGGGCGATGGAGATGACCTTGGTCCCCTCGGGCAGGTTCATGAGCTTCACGCCCTGGGCGCCCCGGCTGTAACAGTTGACGCCCTTGCACTCCATGCGGATGATGACGCCGGCGTCGTTGATGACCAGCAGGTCGTCGTCATCGTCCACCACCTTGACGCCCACCAGCTCGCCGGTCTTTTCGGTGATGTTATAGCCCTTCATGCCGGTGCCGCCCCGCTTCTGGGGGCCGTCGCCCCGGATGTACTCGTCCATCTCGGTGCGCTTGCCGTAGCCGTTCTCGGTGACGATGAGCACATACTTGCCCCGCTTGGCCCGGGCCGCGCCGATGACATAGTCGTCGTGGCGCAGGCGGATGCCCATGACGCCATAGGCGTCCCGGCCCATGCACCGCACGTCCTCCTCCCGGAAGCAGATGCTCATGCCCTTCCGGGTCACCAGGAGGATGGCCTGGTTCCCGTCGGTCTCCCGCACGGCGATGAGCTCGTCGTCGGGGGTGAGGGTGATGCAGCGGATGCCCGCCTTCCGGTTGGTGAAGATGGAGGAGAGCTCAATGCGCTTCACGGTGCCCTTCTTGGTGACCATGGTGAGGTAGCGGCCCTCATCGGGGGCCTCCCGGTCCATGAGGTGGATCATGGCGGTGACCTTCTCGTCGCTCTCCAGGGGCAGGACGTTGACCATGGCGGTGCCCTTGGCGGTCCTTCCGGCCTCGGGGATCTGATAGCCCTTCTTCCGGTGGACCTTGCCCTTGTTGGTGAAGAAGAGGATGAAGTCGTGGGTGGAGGCGGTGAACACCGTGTCCACGTAGTCGGTCTCCTTGGTGGCCATGGCGGTGATGCCCTTGCCGCCCCGCTTCTGGGCCTTGTAGGTGTCGGCGCTCACCCGCTTGATGTAGCCCCCGGCGGTGAGGGTGAACACGCAGTTCTCCTCCTCAATGAGGTCCTCCACGTCGATCTCGTCCACCACGTCCTGGATCTCAGTCTTGCGCTCGTCGCCGTACTTGTCGGCGATGGCCTGGAGCTCCTCCTTCAGGATGCTGCGCACCAGGCCGTCGTCAGAGAGGACCTGGTTATAGTAGGCGATCTTGGCCTCCAGCTCCTTGTACTCGTTCTCCAGCTTCTCCCGGTTCAGGCCCTGGAGGGCGATGAGGCGCATATCGCAGATAGCCTGGGCCTGGATGTCGTCCAGACCAAAGCGCGCCATCAGGTTCTCCTTGGCGTTGTCGTAGGAGGAGCGGATGATCTTGATGACCTCGTCGATGTTGTCCTGGGCAATGAGCAGGCCCTCCAGCAGATGGGCCCGCTCCTGGGCCTTTTTCAGGTCGTACCGGGTCCGCCGGACGATGATCTCCTCCTGGAAGGCCAGGTACTCGTCGATGATGTGCCGCAGGGAGAGGATCTTGGGCTGCTTCTGGTTGTCCACCAGGGCCAGCATATTGATGGCGAAGGAGGACTGCAGCGCGGTCTGGGAAAAGAGCCGGTTCAGGACCACCTGGGCATTGGCGTCCCGCTTGAGCTCGATGACGATGCGCATGCCGTTGCGGTCGGTCTCGTCCCGCAGGTCGGAGATGCCCTCCAGCCGCTTGTCCTTCACCTGCTCGGCGATGTTCTTGATGAGCTGGCGCTTGTTGACCTGGTAGGGCAGCTCGGTGACCACGATGCGCTCCCTATCCTTGCCGTACTCCTCAAACTCGGTGCGGGCCCGGATGATGACCTTGCCCCGGCCGGTGGCGTAGGCCGAGCGGATGCCGGAGCGGCCCATGATGATGCCCTTGGTGGGGAAGTCGGGGCCCTTGACGTACTCCATCAGGTCGGCCAGGGTGGCCTCGGGGTCGTCCAGCACCTTGATGCAGGCCCCGATGACCTCCCGCAGGTTGTGGGGCGGGATGTTGGTGGCCATGCCCACGGCGATGCCGGAGGAGCCGTTGACCAGCAGGTTGGGGAACCGGGCGGGGAGCACCCGGGGCTCCTTCCGGGACTCGTCGAAGTTGGGGTCCCAGTCCACCGTGTCCTTGTCGATGTCCCGGAGCATCTCGTTGGAGATCTTGGACAGCCTTGCCTCGGTGTACCGGTAAGCGGCGGGGGGGTCTCCGTCCACCGAGCCGAAGTTGCCGTGGCCGTCCACCAGCATATAGCGCATGGAGAAGTCCTGGGCCAGGCGGACCATGGCGTCGTAGACCGATGCGTCGCCGTGGGGGTGGTAGTGGCCCAGCACGTCGCCCACGCAGGTGGCCGACTTCTTGAAGGGCTTGTCGCTGGTCAGCCCGCCCTCGTACATGGTGTACAAAATGCGGCGGTGGACCGGCTTCAGACCGTCCCGCACGTCGGGCAGGGCCCGGCCCACGATGACGCTCATGGCGTATTCGATATAGCTCTTTTCCATCTCCCCCACCAGTTCGGATTCGGTGATGACCTGGTCGGGGAAGGCGATGTCCTCCGGCTTATAATCTCTGTTGTGACCCATGATACGTCACCTCCTTAAATGTCAATATTGACGGCATACTGGGCGTTCTTCTCGATCCATTCCTTCCGGGGCTCCACTTCCTCGCCCATGAGGACGGTGAAGATCTGGTCGGCCTTGACAGCGTCGTCCAGGGTGATCCGCCGGAGGGTCCGCCGCTCCGGGTCCATGGTGGTCTCCCACAGCTCATGGGGGTCCATCTCGCCCAGGCCCTTAAAGCGGGAGATGTCGATCTTCACGCTGGGGTTGTCCCCCCGCATCTCGGCGGAGATGGCGTCCCGCTCCGGGTCCGAATAGGCCACCCGCACCGTCTTGCCCCGGGTGAGCTTGTAGAGGGGCGGCACGGCGGAGTAGACATACCCCTTCTCAATGAGGGGCCGCATATAGCGGAAGAAGAAGGTGAGCAGCAGGGTGCGGATGTGGGCGCCGTCCACATCGGCATCGGCCATAATGATGATCTTGTGGTAGCGCAGCTTCTCAATGTCAAACTCGTCCCCAATGCCGGCCCCCAGGGCCACGATCATGGGGTAGAGCTTATCGTTGCCGTAAATTTTGTCCGCCCGGGCCTTCTCCACGTTGAGCATCTTTCCCCACATGGACAAAATGGCCTGGAACCGGGAGTCCCGGCCCTGGATGGCCGAACCGCCGGCGGAGTCGCCCTCCACGATGTAGATCTCGCACAGGCTGGGGTCCCGCTCGTTGCAGTCCTGGAGCTTTTCGGGCATCTGGCCCCCCTCCAGGCCGGTCTTCCGGCGCACGCTCTCCCGGGCCTTCCGGGCGGCCTCCCGGGCCCGGGAGGCGGTGAGGGCCTTGTCCAGGATGGCCTTGCCGATGGCGGGATTCTCCTCCAAAAACTCGGTGAGCTTGTCGGTGACCACGGCATTGACCAGCGTCCGGATCTCGCTGTTGCCCAGCTTGGCCTTGGTCTGCCCCTCGAACTGGGCCTCGGTGAGCTTCACCGAGATGATGCAGCACAGGCCCTCCCGGCAGTCCTCGCCGGAGACCTTGTCGTCGTCCTTGAGGAGCTTCATCTTCTTGCCGTAGGCGTTGAGCACGTTGGTCAGGGCCCGCTTGAAGCCGTCCTCGTGCATGCCACCCTCGGGGGTGTGGACGTTGTTGGCGAAGGAGAGGATGGTCTCGTTGTAGCTGTCATTGTACTGGAAGGCCACCTCGGCCATGGCGTCGTCCTTCTGGCCGGCCATGTAGATGACCTGCTCGTGGAGCGGGGTCTTGTTGGTGTTCAGGTAGGTCACGAACTCCCGGATGCCCCCCTCATAGCACATGGCGTCGGACACCGGCTCCTCCCCCCGCTGATCGGTGATGGTGATGTGGAGCCCGGCGTTGAGGAAGGCCTCCTCCCGCATCCGGGTGTGGAGGATGTCGTAGTCGTAGACCGTGGTGTCGGTAAACATCTCGGGGTCGGGCTTGAAGACCACCTCGGTGCCCGTCCTGTCGGTCTTGCCCACCACGGTCATTTCCTGGGTCATATTGCCCCGGGAGAACTTGACCTCGTAGATGCTGCCGTTTTTGTGGACCCGGACCTCCATCCACTCGGAAAGGGCGTTGACCACGCTGCCGCCCACGCCGTGGAGGCCGCCGGAGACCTTGTAGCCGCCGCCGCCGAACTTGCCGCCGGCGTGGAGGACGGTGTACACCACCTCCAGGGCGGGCCGGCCGGTCTGGGGCTGGATGTCCACGGGCACGCCCCGGCCGTCGTCGGTGACCTTGATGACGTCCCCGGGGAGGATGTCCACGGTGATGTGCTTGCAGTAGCCCGCCAGGGCCTCGTCGATGGCGTTGTCCACGATCTCGTAGACCAGGTGGTGCAATCCGGAGGAGGAGGTGGAACCGATGTACATGCCCGGCCGCTTCCGGACGGCTTCCAGCCCTTCCAGGACCTGGATCTCCGACCCGCCGTACTCATGCTCGGTCTGGGTGACGCTGTCCTCCCACTCCTGTTCTTTTTTCAGTTCTTCCTGCATTGTCTCGTCGCTCATAGTTACCTCCTGCTGATTCTTCCTGGGAAGCACGGGAAAGTCCCTTGGAAAAAGAGACTTTCCCCCGCTTCCCGGTGTATTTTATGATATTTCGCTCTCTCCCGCAAACCCCCGGTCCCCCGCGCCTACTCCGGCTTTCCGCTCTCCATCCTGCTCTTCAGGGTGGCGGAGGAGAACTGGGAGAGGTAGACCACGGGCTCCTCCCCTCTCCTGTGGCACACCACGAAGGAGGTGGGGATGTTGGCCGTGGCGCTGATGACTCTCTCCTCCCGCTCCGCCTTCTCCAGGAAGGCCCTGGTGCGGTGGGACCAGGAGGCGTTGTCCAGATCGAAGATGCCGATGATATCCCGGTAGGGGACCACCACCGACAGGCCCAGGTGCAGGTACATCCTACCGCCTCCCCAGCCAGCGCAGCACGGCGGCGCGGAGCTTTCCCACCACCAGCCAGGCCAGCCACAGGCACAGGTAGAACACCGCCCAGTAGATGCCCTGGAACCACAGGGGGATCACCCCACGGAAGAGGAAGAAGTACCCCACGGCGCACACCCCGCCCAAGACGGCGGGAAGGCACAGGGGGAACCGCTTTTCGGTCACCGCGGTGACGATGACCTGCAAGGTCACCCCCACCCAGAAGGGGGCGCCCAGCAGCACCGCCGCGACGGCCCCGTACAGGGCCAGAAAGGGGGCCAGGATGGGCAGTACCAACAGCACATGAAACAATCTATCTATCCCCTTTCACGATCCTGGGGTCCCACAGCCGCTTATAGAGCCGCCAGCCCAGGAAGAGACCCAAAAACACCCCCAGGGCGGTGATCCCCGGCACGAAGAGGAGGGTCTCCACGGGCGCCTTCTCCCCGGTGTCCGACCAGCCGTGCCAGCGAAACCAGGCGACCGAAAAGGCGGCCACCGCGCTCAAAACCGGGGGGATGAAGCGCCAAAACCGCCTCTTGGGAAGCCTGCAAACGCCGTATTCCAAGGCCAAACTGAGCAAAAGCGGCAGCAAAAAAAGCCCCAAAAACATACGCTTTTCCTATCCTCGCTTCACAGAAGCATCTGTTCTTCCGATTTCTCCACCTTCCGCAAATATGCGGATTTTCTGTCTCTATTCCTTTAAAACGCCGTTTTCCACGGTAAAACGTTTCCCGTTCCGGGCGATCTGCTTGTCGTCCTCACAGCAGGTGAGGATGACCTGTCCCCCGGTGATCCGCTCCAGCACAAAGCTCTGCCGCCGGGCGTCCAGCTCGGAGAGCACGTCGTCCAGCAGCAGCACCGGCCACTCCCCGGTGTCCCCCCGGAAGATCTCCCGGCAGGCCAGCTTCAGGGACAGGCAGGCGGTGCGGGTCTGGCCCTGGGAGGCGAACTGCCTGGCACTCTGGCCATCGATGAGGACCTCCAGGTCGTCCTTGTGGGGCCCGGACAGGCACAGTCCGGACTCCAGCTCGGCTCTCCTGTGGGTCTGCTGGTGCTCCAGCAAGGCCTCCAGAAGCTCCTTTGGGGCGGCCAGGGGGTCCCTTACGGTGCTGACGGTGGCATATTGCAGCTCCAGCCGCTCCCGACCGCCGGAGAAGTCGGTCTGGATGGCGGGGGCCAGCTGGGCCAGCCGCCGCACGAAGTGGGCCCGGTAGTGGATGAGCACCGCGCCCACCTGGGCCATGCGGAGGTTGAAGTCGTCCAGGGTGTCCAGAAGGGAGGGCTTTTCCTCCCAGTCCTTCAGGATCCGGGATTTCTGGTCGTAGAGCCGCCGGTACTCCGCCAGGGCGGCGGCGTACTTGGGCCGGAGCTGACAGATGGCGTCATCCAGGAACCGGCGGCGCTGGGCGGCGGCATCCTTGATGAGGCTCAGGTCCTCGGGGCAGAAGAGGATGGTGTTGAGCACCTGGGAGAGCTCGCTGGCGGCCTTGAGCTTAACCCCGTTAGAAAAGAGCTGCCGCCGCTCCCCCCGGTGAAGGCGGATCTCCTGGGTGAAGTTCCGCTCCCGGGAGAGGACCTCTCCCTTCAGAAAGGCGTGGTCCACCCCGAACTGGATCAGCTCCCTGTCGTACCGGGCCCGGTGGCTCCTGGCGGCCGAGAGGAAGCTCACCGCCTCCAGAAGGTTGGTCTTTCCCTGGGCATTCTCCCCGCAGATCACGTTGACCCCGGCGGAGAGCTCCGCCTGGGCATGAACGTAGTTGCGGAAGAAATCCAGCTCCAAGCGCTGAAGGATCATCGGACCCGGAGCCTCACGCCGGAAAGCTCGGCGGTGTCGCCGGGCCGGAGCTTTTTCCCCCGCATGGTGCACACCTCTCCGTTGACCTTCACCCGGCCCTCCTGGATGTCCACCTTGGCCTCGCCCCCGGTGTCGGAGACCCCGGCGAATTTCAGAAGGTCCTGGAGCTTAATGTACTCCGTGGTGATGGGAATGGTCTTCTCCTCCATGGCCTTACCCCGCGCTCAGCCGCACCGGCAGCACCATGAAGAGGAAGTCCTCCTCCCCCTCGGGGGCGTCCTGGGGGACGATGATACAGGGCGAGGAGGGGGTCCCCAGTCTCAGAAGGGCCTGCTCACAGGGCACCACCTTCAGTGCGTCCATGAGCAGCCGGTGGTTGAAGCCAATCATCAGATCCCCGCCGTTCCCGGAGACCGGGCAGCGGTCCTCGGCGTCGCCGATGGCGGTGCGGGTGGTGAAGTGGATGAACCCGTCCCCCACCAGGCAGCGCAGGGGGCTCTTGAATTTCTCACTGATGATGGGACTCACCCGGTCGATGGAGGACATGAGGGCGCGGATGTCCGCGGTGAGCTCCACCGAGCTCTTCCGGGAGATGGCCTGGCGGTAGTCCAGGAACTCCCCCTCCAGCCGCCGGGTCACCAAAATGGTGGAGCCCACCTGGAACAGGATGTGCCGGGCGCCGGCGTCGATCTCCACCGCCTCGTCGGTGTCGGAACAGATGCCCCGCACCTCATTGAGGGCGGCGCCGGGGACCACGAAGGAGAAGTCCTTCGCCGGCGCCTTTTCCAGCTTCTCCCGGCGGATGGCCAGGCGCTGGCCGTCCACCGACACCACCGCCAGCGTCCCCTGGCGCACCTCGAAGAGGGAGCCGGTGAGCACAGGCCGGGCCTCGTTGTCGCTGATGGCGAAGAGGGTCCGGGAGATCATGTCCCCCAGGGTGGACTGCTTGAGCTCCAGGCTGGCCTCCTCGTCCACCGTGGGCAGCTCGGGGAAGTCGTCAGGATCGATGCCCTGGATGTTGAACTGGCTCATGCCGCACTCGATGTGGACCGTGAGCCCCTGGGCCGAGAAGGTCACCATGTCGTCGGGGAGCTTGCGCACGATGTCCCCGAAGAGCCGGGAGGACATGACCAGGGCGCCCCCCTCTTCGATCTGGGCGGGCACCACCGTGCGGATCCCGGTCTCCAGGTTGTAGCCGGTGAGCCGGAGCTGGGTGTCGGCCTCCAGAAGGATGCCCTCCAGGGCGGGGATGGTGCTCTTGGGGGAGGCCGCCCGGGACGAGGTGGCGATGGCCGCCTGGAGCAGGGCCTTCTCGCAGGAAAATTTCATATGGCTGACCGTCCTTTCTTTTTCTCCACAGGGGAGGAAGGTTTTTATTTTTAGTTCTCGTTATAGCAAGGGGGAAAGGGGGGAAAAATCAAAAAAACGCCGGAAGGAGCGGGAAAAGGGAGGGTGGGAAAGGGGTGGAAAAAAAGGAGGTTTTCCCCAAGTCAAAAAAGGGAAGGAAAGTTTTCCACCGTCTGTTTTCCTCTTTCCACGGGAAACGGTGGAAAAAGGGGGTGACAGAGCCTCACTCGTACCGGGCGTTGATGTTGGCGTTGATGTCCTTGATGACCTCGGCCATGCCGGGGTCGGTCTTGATGAGCTTTTCCACCTGCTCGATGGAGTGCTTCACCGTGGTGTGGTCCCTCCCGCCGAACTCCTTGCCGATGGAGTCCTGGGAGAGGTTGGTCATCCGCCGGATCTCGTACATGGCCACCTGTCTCGCCCGCATGATGTTCCGGGTCCGGGCCTGGCCCCGGATGTCCTTGGGGTCGATGTTGTAGAACTTGGCCACCTCTTCGATGATCTCGTCCACCGTGGGGAGGAACTCGCTCTTTTCCTTGAACATGTCCCGCACCGCCCGGGAGACCGTGTCCACGTCGATCTCCTCCCCCATGAGCTCATGGAAGGCCAGGATCTTGTTCACCGTGCCCTCGATCTGCCGGACGTTGGAGGTGATGTTGTCGGCGATATACCGCAGCACCGGGTCGGGCAGGTCCACTCCCCGGCGGATGGCCTTGTTCTTGATGATGGCCATCCGGGTCTCGTAGTCCGGGGGCTGGATATCCACGGGCAGGCCCCAGCTGAACCGGGTCTGGAGCCGCTCGTCCAGACGGGACATCTCCTTGGGGGGCCGGTCGGCGGTGAAGACGATCTGGTGGCCCGCCTCGTAGAGGGAGTTGAAGGTGTGGAACATCTCCTCCTGGCTGTAATCCTTGCCGGCGATGAACTGCACGTCGTCCATGAGCAGTACGTCGGCCGAGCGGTACTTGTCCCGGAACTCCTGGTTCTGCCGGCGCTGGATGGCGTTGACCAGCTCGTTGGTGAAGGCGTCCCCCTTGATGTAGACGATGCGGTGCTGGGGGAACTTCCTGTGTACGGCGTGGGCGATGGCGTAGAGCAGGTGGGTCTTTCCCAGGCCCGAGGCGCCGTAGATGAACAGGGGGTTATATCCCTTGGTCCCCGGGTTCTCGGCCACCGCCTGAGCGGCGGTATAGGCATACTTATTGGAGGAGCCCACCACGAACTTGTCAAAGGTGTACTCCTCGGTGCCGGGGAGAAAATCGTCCCCGCCGGTCTCCGCCTGTTCCAGCTCCTCCTCCCCGATGATGCGTACCTCCATCTCGGCGGAGAAGAGCTCCTTCAGGGCGGCGGCGATATGGGGCAGATAGCGCTTGGCGATGAGGTCCCGCTTGAAGGGCGTGGGCGAGCACAGCACAAAGCTCTTCTCGTCCAGGCTCACCGGCTTGGCGTCGTCGAACCAGGCGTTGATGGTGGTCTGGGAGAGCTTGCCCTCCCCGTCTCCAGCCATGAGGGAGAGGACCTTGGTCCAGACCTCTGCGGCGTAATTCATAGGTGTCGTTCCCCTTTATCTCTTTGTTCGGTCACTCCTTAATATTATACCAAACAAACGCATTGAACGCAACGCAAAACCACGTTCTGGAAAGAAAATTTTCCACAAAACCGAAGAAAATTGTGGAGAAAATTTTGACCTCCACAAGATGTGGGGTCTCCCGAAAAAAGGGCGTAAAAAAAGCAAAAAGGAGGTTGACATTGTAATTTGTTTTCAAGTATAATACAATTCGCATCGAAATGAGGATGCATGATTTTCAGCAACCGCGCCGGAACTTCTCCGGCGTTGTGGTATCGGGCCCCACCGGGTCCGTTATGCGAGGTTCAAGAACACTTTAGGAGGTGTCCCAACATGGTTCGTACCTATCAGCCCAAGAAGCGTCAGCGCTCCAAGGTCCACGGCTTCCGCAAGCGCATGGCCACTGCCAACGGCCGGAAGGTCCTCTCCCGCCGCCGTCGCGCCGGCCGGGTCCGTCTGTCCCACTAAGGTGGGCCGGGAAATCAAATAGGGCATATGGGTCAGGGCGGTAGACTTGTTTCTGCCGCCCTCAGCGTGCATCAGGAAAAAGGGAGGCGCCAGGGGTGAAGTTTACCGTGTCCATGAAGGAAAATCACCTCTTCCGCCGTCTGTATGCCAAGGGGAAGTCCTCGGCGGGGGCCACCGTGGCGGTCTACGTCCGGCCCAACCGCCTCCGCCGCAGCCGTCTGGGCCTCACCGTGGGCACCAAGGTGGGCAAGGCGGTGGTCCGCAACCGGGTCCGCCGCCGCATCCGGGAGGCTTACCGCATCCACGAGGGGCAGATGGCCCCCGGCTGGGACATCGTGGTGGTGGCCCGGCAGCGGGCGGCCTTCGCCCCCTACGGCCAGTTGGAGCGGGACCTTCTCCACCAGTTGGACAGGCTGGGGGTGCGGAAAAAGCCGTGAAGCAGCTTCTTCTGTCCCTCATCCGCTTCTACCGGCGGAATATCTCCCCCACCCGGCCCCCCTGCTGCCGGTTCATCCCCACCTGCTCGGAGTACGCCCTCACCGCCATCGAGCGCTACGGCGTCGGGAAGGGCGGGTGGCTGGCGCTCCGGCGGATCCTGCGCTGCCATCCCTTTCATCGGCAGACAAGCATCGAGTACGACCCGGTGCCCTGAAAAAACCAAAGATATTGGAGGTCTGAGAACCTATGGGAGTAGCCTATTACATCCTGCTGCCCTTCTCCTGGCTGCTGTCGGTCTTCTGCCAGTTTTTCAACAGCTACGGCATCGCCCTGATCCTCTTTGCCCTGGTGGTAAAGCTCATCCTCTTCCCCCTGTCCCTCAAAGGCAAGCGGAGCATGATCCAGATGAACATGCTCTCCGGGAAGATGCAGAAGCTCCAGAAGCAGTACGGCAAGGACCAGCAGCGCTATCAGGCGGAGGTCCAGAAGCTCTATGAGAAGGAGGGGGTCTCCCCCATGGGCGGATGCCTGTGGTCCATGATCCCTCTGTTCATCCTGCTTCCCCTGTACGCCATCATCCGCCAGCCCATGAAGTACATGATGGGCATGACCGGCGAGCAGATCGCCGCCGCCGCCAAGGCTCTGAACTGGAGCGCCGAGGCGGTGCGCAACGGCTGGATCAAGGAGGCCGCCGACTTTGCCGACATGGGCTATAATCAGCTCTACCTCTCCAGCCTCATCACCCCGGACAAGATCTCCGCCGTGCAGTCCGCCGTGGGCGAGACCGCCCGGGAGGTCTTCTCCATCAACTTCCAGTTCCTGGGCGTGGATCTCAGCCAGATCCCCCATCTGAAGTTCTGGGCCAACGGCCTGAGCTGGGGGACCGTCGGCCTGTTCCTCATCCCCGTAGTCTCGGCCGCCACCGGCATCCTCTTCTCCATCATCAGCATGCGCACCAACCAGATGAACAACCAGGCCCAGAACGACCAGACCCAGAAGACCAACCGCACCATGATGCTCATCACCCCCCTCATGTCCCTCTGGATCGGCTTCTCCATGACCGCCGCCCTGTCCATCTACTGGATCGCCAACAACGTCCTGGGCCTGGCCCAGGAGGTCCTCTCGGCCAAGCTGCTCAAGAAGGACTATGAGAAGGCCGCCGAGATCGCCAAACAGCGGGAGATCGAGGAGAAGGAAGAGGAGAAGCGCCTGCGCCGGGAGAAGGCCGAGGAGCGGGCCCGCCAGGCCGAGGAGGCCCGGAAGAACAAGGGCAAGAAGAAACCCAAGGAAGAGGACGACGAGCCCAAGATGACCCCCGAACAGCGGGAGGCCAGCCGGGTGGGCATCCGCCAGTACGCCCGGGGCCGGGCCTACGACCCCGACCGCTTCGGCGGCGTCACCCCCTACCACGAGGACGTGGCGGCCAAAAAGCCCCCGGAGGACGCCCAGCCCGTGCCCGAGCCCTCCGCCGCCGAGATCGCCGCCGAAAAGGCCATCCAGGCCGCCGAGGAGCGCAAGGCCGCCGAGGCCGAGGTCCCCGTGACCGAGGCTCCCGCGGACGACAGCACCGCAGGGGCCGATGGAGACATCGCCCCGCAGGACGAACCTGTCCCGGAGTCCGAGGCCCCCGCGGAGGAGCCCGGGACCCCCGACGAGCCCAAGGAAGACTGATACCATCCCAAGGGAAGGAGAAGCAAACCATGCAGAAATCCGTGGAATTTACCGGAAAAAATGAAGAGGCGGCCATCGCCGCCGCCCTGGAATCCCTTCATCTCTCCCGGGAGGAGGTCTCGGTGGAGGTCCTCCAGCTGGCCAAGGCCGGCTTCCTGGGCATCGGCGGTACCCCCGCCAAGGTCAAGGTGACCTACGAGGCCCCTGACGAGCCCCAGGCCGCCCCGGAGCCCCCCAAGTCCGCCCCCGAGGAAACCCCCGCCCCCCAGGAAAAGATCGTCTACACCCCGCCCCAGGCCCCTGAGAGCGGCAGCTCCGAGCCTGCCGAGGAGAATGCTGCTGCCCCGGCCGGGCCCCAGCGGGTCTACGCCGCCGCCCCCGAGGGGGACGAGAAGGCGGCCAGGATCGCCGACTTCCTCACCGGCCTGCTCCAGCGCATGGGGGTGGAGGCCCAGCCCTCCATCCAGGTGGACGAGGAGGGCAACTACCTGGTGGAGCTCATTGGCCAGGACCTGGGCAGCGTCATCGGCCGCCGGGGGGAGACCCTGGACGCCATCCAGCAGCTCACCGGATACGCCGTGAACAGGGGGGAGACCCACCGGGTCCGGGTCCGGGTGGACGCCGAGGGCTACCGCTCCAAGCGGGAGGACAGCCTGGTCCGCATGGCCAACCGGGTGGCTGACAAGGTCCTGCGCACCCGCCGGAACTTCACCCTGGAGCCCATGAACGCCTACGAGCGGCACGTGATCCACACCGCCCTCCAGGAGCGGGCGGATATCACCACCTACTCGGTGGGCACCGAGCCCAACCGCCGCACCGTGGTGGCCTACGAGCCCGGTTCCCACAGGTAAGGGAAAACCCTTTACAGAAAACGAGCACAGCTCCGGAGCGGCGCCGCAGAAGCGGCGCCGCTCCTTTTTTCACTCCGTTTGGGAAAGAAAGGGAAAAAGCAGTTGCGCTTTCCCCGACAGATGGATTATAATCTGGGAAAATGAGGAGGGATCGCCATGGAAGAAAACGGAAAGATCACCCGCTTTCCCGGCGCGGATCAGCCCGCCCGGCGGGACGAACTGCATCTGGACGCCTACATCACCGGTCTGACCGAATTCATCCGGACCTGCCGGACCCCCATGGCCATCTCCCTCCAGGGGAGCTGGGGCAGCGGCAAGAGCTCCATGATGAACCTGCTGGAAAAGGGCCTGTCCGGCTCGGCGGTGTGCATCACCTTCAACACCTGGCAGTACTCCCAGTTTGACCTGGGTCCCCGGCTCCCCCTGCTGTTTTACCAGAGCCTCATCGAAAAGCTGGGCGCGCCGTCTCAGACGGCGGAGAAGCAGGAGAGCAAGGACCAACGCCTGGCCCAGGCTCTGAAAAAGGGCCTGACCCGGCTGGGCTGGGTGGCCGCCCGGCGGGCGGGGGTGGATGACGTGGCCGAGGCGGCGGTGGCCGCCGCCAAAGACGTCCGCGCCGCCTGGAAGGGGGAGGACCGGTCGCCCGAAAAGCCGGCCCCGGCCACCCTAACCGATGCGGTGGAGGGCCTGCGGGAGAGCTTTCAGGAGCTGGTCAACGCCCGCTGTGACCAGGAGGGCAAGGAGCGGGCGGTGTTCTTCATCGACGACCTGGACCGCCTGCCCCCGGCCCGGGCCGTGGAGCTGATGGAGGTCCTGAAGACCGCCGTGGAGTGTGAAAACTGCGTCTTCGTCCTGGCCATCGACTACGAGGTGGTCCTCCGGGGCGTCCGGGATAAGTACGGCGCCGACTTCGGCGCGGAAAAGGGCCGCAGTTTCTTCGATAAAATGATCCAGCTCCCCTTTGACCTCCCCGTGGAGCAGTACCGCATGGAGGACTTCCTGGAGGAGCAGGTCCGGAGCATCGGGGACCCGGACTGCGTGGCCGCCCTGCTGGGGAGGTCCGCCACAGGGGGAACGGCGGAGATCCATGAGGTGAAGGACGACGTCATGGAGAGCAGCCACCCGGAGGACCGGACCTATGTGCGGGACATGGCCCTTTTGGCGGCGGGGCACAATCCCCGGAGCCTGAAGCGCCTGTTCAACGCCTTCACCCTCACCGTCCGGGTGGTCCGGGACTTTGAAGAGAAGACCTTCGGCCGCAGGGAGGTGACCCATGCCCAGTGGGTCCTGCTCTTCGGCGTGGCCGCCCTGCGCTCGGCCTACCCCAAGGTCTATGACCGGCTTATGGCCGTGTGCCACAACGGGGTGGAGCTGGGGGAGTTTTACCGCTGGTTCCACTTCGACGAGGATTGGGAGCGGTTACAGACCCGGCAAGCCGCCGTGGCCCAAAGCCTGGGTCTGGCGGGCCTCAGCGACCTGGAGACCGACCGGGTCCGGACCCTGGTGCGGCGGTTCTTCCACTGTTCCCTGCTGGAGGAGGAGACGCTCACCAACTGTCTGCCCAAGGAGGAGACCGGCAGCATCCAAGAGCAGTGGCTGGCGGTGCGGGACGGCCTTCCCTTCCCGGTGCGCAAATGGCAGACCCTGGAGCGGGTCCTGGAGATGGGCGCCGCCTCCGATTGGGCCAAGGGCAAGGCCCAGATGGTGCAGCCGGAGGAGCGCTTCAAGGTCCTGGCCGCTCTGCTGCGCACCATCGAAATACGCTGGAGCGCCGAACGGTGGAACGAGCTGACCCCCGCCCGGATGGAGCGGTGCATCGAGCTCCTGTGTGACAACCTCCGGGACGGCGATCAGACATTCACGGCCTTCTTCGACAGGGAGACGGAGGACGTACCGGGGCTGCTGGAGCCGGACCAGGAGGAATACATCAAGGCCGTCGCGGCCGATTGCATGGGGGACCATGGCCCCCTGGAGGAATACAACAGGACCCACAAGCGCCTCCGGAAGGTGGAGGGATACCGGGTGGAGAGCTGCGACTACGCCTACAGCGCCGTGTGGGAGATGCTCTACTGCCCGGACAGGAAGCTCTTCCCCCGGGATGTCCGCCTGCTGGCAGAGCGCATCCGCCGGGGGGGCGAGACCGCGGAGGAGGACATGGATACCCTGGCGGCCCTGCTGGAAAAGGTCTTCGGCGTGGCGGAGGATACCGACAAGCCCTTCGACACCCCCGAGGCCCGCCGCCGGGCCCTGACCTGTCTGGAGCCCGGGTGGTGAGCCGCCCTCACTCCACCAGTCCCTCCAGCTCCTCCAGGGTGAGCTGAGGCTGGAGGGCCAGACTTACGGCGTACCCGATGACCTTGGCCATGTCGCTCACCCGCTGGTCGATGTCCTTGGGGGTCACCATCAGGGTCCCGCCGGGGAACTCCCGGAGCCCCTGGGGCTCCAGCTCCCCCTGTCCCGCCTCCTCCAGCAGGTCGGCCGCCAGGGTGGCCCCATCCACCACCGTAGGTACCCCCACGGCGATCACCGGCACCCCCAGGCTGTCTCTGTCCAGGGCGAAGCGGTGGTTGCCCACCCCCGAGCCGGGGGTGATGCCGGTGTCCGAGACCTGCACCGTGGCGCACAGCCGCTCCAGCCGCCGGGCGGCCAGGGCGTCGATGGCGATGACGGCGGCGGGGGAGACCTTTTCCGCCACCGCCTTCACCAGCTCTCCGCTCTCCACCCCGGTGGTGCCCAGCACCCCCGCCGCCAGGGCGGCCACCGGCCGGAAGCCCTGAAAATGCTGGGGGGCCATCTGGATGAGGTGCCGGGTCACCAGCACCCGGTCGGCGGCCAGGGGCCCCACGGCGTCGGGAGTGATGGCCCGGTTGCCCAGCCCGGCCACCAGAACGGGCCCTTCCGGCAGCAGCGGGGCCAGAAGCCGGGCCAGCGCCCGCACCGCCCGGGGGAAGGCGTCCTCCTCCCGCCGGGTCAGACCGGTGAGGTCCAGGGTGTGATAGGTCCCCACCGGCTTGCCCAATTTTTCCGCGTCTTTTTCACTCTCGATGCGTACCGAAAACAGGGGGTAGGATTCCAAGACCCCCTGGTCGGAGACCCCGCAGAGACCTTCTTTTTCCTGCAATTCTCTGGCCTCCAGGGCCAGGTCGGTCCGTCTTTGCAGCATAGTTTCCCCTCCGCATTTCTATATTTTTCCAAAATCCGCCCCGGAAACCCGCCTCCCTCCGGGGCGGCTTTCCGCCCGGTTTTGACCGGGTTTTTGCCCTTCGGACCCGCTGAGACGCCTTCCTCTGTCCCGCTGGAGCGGCGATGGGCCCAAGATATGGTGTTTTTTGTGGATTTCTCATACTATTCTTTGCGGAAAGTTCCGCATCATGCGAAAAACGCGGAAAAATTCAAAATAATTCTTGCATTTTACTCCCGCATCTGCTACAATAGATACTCGCAACGGGCATATTATGTCTCGACTACCAACGGGCGCCAGTCGCCCGAAGTCATTCGGAGGAGGTGTTTGGTTTGCCGAACATTAAGTCTGCCAAGAAGCGCGTTCTGGTGAACAAGTCCAAGGCCGCTGAGAACAAGGCCGCTCGGTCTGCGCTGAAGACCGACATCAAGAAGTTCGAGGCCGCGGTGGCAGAAGGCAGCCGCAGCGAGGCCGAGGGCGCGTACAAGGTCGCCGTCAAGGCGGTGGACAAGGCTGTGGTCCACGGGATCCTGCACAAGAACAATGCCGCGCACAAGAAGAGCGGCATGACCCTGAAGCTCAACAAGCTGGCCTGAGGCCGCCTGTTTTCAGAGTCCGAAAACGACCGCCTGCGCCAGCAGGCGGTTTTTTCTATTCGGGGCGAATTTGGGGGAAAGGGGGCGAGAGGATGCGGCACAACCGGGCGGTCCAGTTTGTGGTGGAGGTGGTGGACCTCTACTTTTCCAAGCGGGTCTCCCGCTCGGCGGCCGAGCTGGCCTATTTCCTCATCCTCTCCTTTTTCCCGGCTCTCATCTGTATCAACGCCGTCATCGGCGCTCTCCACCTGAGCACCGACGCCATGTTGGCCTCTCTGGACGGCATCATCCCCGCGGGGGCCCTGGGGGTGCTCATCGAGTACGTCCGCTACATCACCGACAACCAGTCGGCCGCCATGCTGGCCGCCGGCATCGGCATGCTGCTCTTCTCGGCCTCGGCGGCCATCCGCAGCCTGATGAACATCATGGACGACATCTACGGCCGGAAGAGCTACGTGGGCATCTGGCAGATCGTGGCCAGCGTGGTCATCTCGGTGCTCTTCCTGCTGACCATCTACCTGTCCCTGGTGGTGGTGCTCACGGGGAACTGGTTCTTCCACCTGCTGGAGGACTGGCTGCGGCGCATCCCCCAGCTCCAGCACGTGAAGCTGCCCTGGGATTGGCAGTGGATGCGCTTTCTCATTCTCTTCTGCTTCCTGCTGATGTTCATGATGCTCCTCTACAAGGGCACCGCTCCCCGGGGCAGGCCCCACGCCCCGGTGTTCACCGGGGCCCTGCTGGCCTCGGCGGCTCTGGTGGGGGCCTCGGCCATCTTCTCCATCTTCATCGGCATGTCCTCCCGGTACTCCCTGGTCTACGGGTCCCTGACCTCGGTGATCATCCTGCTGGTGTGGCTCTACCTCTGCGGCACCATCGTCATCCTGGGCAACATCGTCAACCGGGTGTGGTACAGCCACAAGCGGGCCAGGGCCCTGGAGGAGCGGGAGCGGCGGGCGTGATTTTACTTGACGGCGGGGGAAAAAGGTGATAGAATACCCCTCGACATCAGCGATGACCGGGAAGAGTAAGCGTTTCTCCCAGCACAAGAGAGGGGCCGGACGGTGCAAGGCCCCCTGGGACACGCCCAAGGCGCCCGGGAGCCGCGCTCCGGAAATGGAGCGCCGGAGGCCGCCGTTACCGGCATCGAGAGCGGGACGAGCGTCCCGAATTCGGGTGGAAACACGGACACATCGTTCGCCCCGAGCCGCTGGCTCGGGGCGTTTTTGTTTTCCCCGAAGAGGCAGAGCGCAAACCAAATTCATCATAGGTAAGGAGTGTTTTCCCATGCAACACAGCGACAAGACCATGGACAAGATCGTGGCCCTGTGCAAGAACCGGGGCTTCGTCTACCCCGGCAGCGAGATCTACGGCGGCCTGGCCAACTCCTGGGACTACGGCCCCCTGGGGGTGGAGTTCAAGAACAATGTGAAAAAGGCCTGGCTCAAGAAATTCGTCCAGGAGTCCCCCTACAACGTGGGGCTGGACGCCGCCATCCTCATGAACCCCCAGACCTGGATCACCACCGGGCACGTCAGCTCCTTCTCCGACCCCCTGCTGGACTGCCGGGCCTGCAAGGCCCGCCACCGGGCCGACAAGCTCATCGGGGACGCCCACCCCGAGGTGAACACCGACGCCATGGACTTCGACCAGATGGACGCCTTCATCGCCGAGCATGACGACGTCCTCTGCCCCGTGTGCGGCAAGCACGACTTTACCCCCATCCGGAAGTTCAACCTGATGTTCAAGACCCAGATGGGTGTCACCGAGGACTCCAGCTCCACCTGCTACCTCCGGCCCGAGACCGCCCAGGGCATCTTTGTGAACTTCCCCAACATCCAGCGGACCACCCGGAAGAAGCTGCCCTTCGGCGTGTGCCAGGTGGGCAAGGCCTTCCGGAACGAGATCACCCCGGGCAACTTCACCTTCCGCACCCGGGAGTTCGAGCAGATGGAGTGCGAGTTCTTCTGCCAGCCGGGCACCGACCTGGAGTGGTTCGCCTACTGGAAGGACTTCTGCAAGAACTGGCTGCTCTCCCTGGGCATCAAGGAGGAGCACCTGCGGCTCCGGGACCACGAGCCGGCCGAGCTGGCCTTCTACTCCCGGGCCACCACCGACATCGAGTACGCCTTCCCCTTCACCGACTGGGGGGAGCTGTGGGGCATCGCCGACCGCACCGACTATGACCTGAGCCGCCACGCCGAGGCCAGCGGCAAGGACCTGAGCTACTTCGACCAGGAGAAGAACGAGCACTATATCCCCTACGTCATCGAGCCCTCCCTGGGCTGCGACCGGGTGGCCCTGGCCTTCCTGTGCGAGGCCTATGACGAGGAAGTGGTGGGTCAGGACAAGAACGGCCAGGACGACATCCGCACCGTGCTCCACCTCCATCCCGCCCTGGCCCCCTTCAAGGCGGCTATCCTGCCCCTGTCCAAGAAGCTCTCCGAGAGCGCCCGGAAGGTCTACGACGACCTGTGCAAGGATTTCATGATCGACTTTGACGACGCCGGCAGCATCGGCAAGCGCTACCGCCGCCAGGACGAGATCGGCACCCCCTTCTGCGTCACCGTGGACTTCCAGACCATCGGGGACGAGAACACCCCCGCCGATGGCTGCGTCACCGTCCGGGAGCGGGACTCCATGGAGCAGGTCCGCATCCCCATCAGCGAGCTGAAGGCCTACCTTGCCGAAAAGGTGAAGTTTTGATTTTTTCTGACAGCTCGGCCTGAGCGCTTGAAAAGGGAGAAAAATGTTGATACAATAGGGGAGCGGACGAAGTCCGCTCCTCTTATTTTACGAAAAGAGACTTTTTTCATGAAAAACATTTTTCTTTTTCAAAGGGAGCCCGACCCCGGGTGGAGCAAGAGACAGCGGCTCGGCTACTGGTGCTGGCAGTTCGGGCTGGTGCTCCTGTCCGGGCTGGGGATCGGCCTGGTCTCCCTGATGCTGGCCACGGGGCCCTACTCCCCCACGGTGGCTCAGGGCTATTTCGAGCGGCCCGTCATTGCCCTGCTCAACATCCTCCCGGTCCTGGCCCTGATCCTTTTGCTCTACGGGCTCACCCGCCGCAGCGGCGCCGCCTTCCTGGTGACGGCGGGGGTGGTGCTGGGGCTGTCGGTGGGCAACTACTTCAAGCTGGCCCTCCGGGACGACCCCCTTATGTTCGCCGACCTGATGCTGCTGAAAGAGGCGGGGAACATGGCGGGGCGGTACCATCTGTCGGTGGGAAAGAAGCTGATCCTGGCCGGAGTGTGCGTGGCGGCGGGATATGCGGTCCTCCGCCTCTGCTGCCGGGGCCGGCCGGGCCGGGGCCGGGAGCGGTGGAGCGCTGTCCTGGCGGGGGCTCTCCTGCTGGGAGGATGCATCCCCGCGCTGATGAGCGATAAGGTCTACAACGGCGCCGCCGCTTACTATGTGCGGATCGAGGATCTGTGGTCCTCCACCGAGCAGTACATCGCCCACGGCTTTCTCTACCCCTTCCTCCACAGCGCGAAGGGCGCGGTGGAGACGCCGCCGGAGGGATACAAGGCCGGCGAGGCCGCCAAGGTGCTGGATCAGTATACCGATGCGGAGATCCCCCAGGACCAGAAGGTCAACGTGATGGGGATCATGCTGGAGGCCTACAACGACTTCACCAAGTTCGGCTCTCCAGAGCTGGCCCAGGATGTGTACGCCGTCTGGCACCAGTTGGAGCGGGAGGGCTATTCCGGGGACCTGGTGACCAATATCTTCGGCGGCGGGACCGTGGAGACCGAGCGGGGCTTCCTCACGGGGTATACCGAGCTGCCCAACTTCCGGGGCCGGACCAACTCCTATGCCTGGTATTTCCGGAGCCAGGGGTACACCGTGGAGGGGATGCACCCCAGCTACGAGTGGTTCTACAACCGGGTGAACGTCAATGAGTACCTGGGTTTTCAGGATTACAAGTTTGTGGAGGACTACTTCGGCCAGTTCACCAACGGCGGCGTGGCTCTGGACGACGTGTTTTTCCGCGAGCTCCTGAAGGACTATCAGGAGAAGACGGCGGCGGGGGAGCCCTTTTTCTCCTTCTCCGTGACCTATCAGGGCCACGGCCCCTATACCGACTACACCTGCTGGTGGGGGGAGAAGGGGGACTTCGTGAAGGAGGCCCCGGGACGCAGCGAGGCGGATCAGTACATCCTGGACAACTACTTTGGCTCCATCGCCAACACCAACCAGCAGTTGAAGGCGTTCACCGACTTTTTGCGGGAGGACGACGCCCCGGTGGTGCTCATCCTCTTCGGGGACCACGACCCCTGGCTGGGGGACGGGAACCGGCTGTACCACGACCTGGGGATCGACCTGGACCTGGACGGGGAGACCGGCTTTTACAACTACTACGCCACCCGGTACATCATCTGGGCCAACGACGCGGCCAAGGAGGTCCTGGGCCGGGATCTGACGGGGGAGGGCCCCGCCCTCAGCCCCAATTTCCTGATGACCGAGCTGTTCGACCTGTGCGGCTGGGAAGGCCCGGCCTATATGCAGGCCACCCGGGCGGTGAAGGAGCAGGTCCCTGTGATCAACGTGCCCACCGGGCGGTATCTGGAGGACGGCGTTCTCACCGGAGGCGAGGGGGGCCGGGAGCTCTCCCCCGCCGGAGAGGCCCTGGTGCGGGAGTACCAATGCCTTCAGTATTACAGCAGGAAGAACTTCCGGTATTCCTATGTGGAATAGGACGGGAGAACAGTTTGGGGAGCGGCCGGGAGACCGGCCGCTCCCTTTTGCATCGGGGGAGGGGCGAAGGGCCCACCGGCAAAAAAGCTCCCTATGCCCGGTCTGTGCGGAGGAGCACGGAGGGGCATAGGGAGAAAAAATTTTGTCGAAAGCTGTAAAGGGAAAATGCTTACCAGATAGAGACCCGGTCTTCCGGGGCGACCCACATGCCGTCCCCGGGCCGGATGCCGAAGGTCTCGTAGAACTCAGGGACGGTCTGGAGCGCCCGGTTGACCCGGAGCTTATCCGGGGCGTGGACGTCGGCGACGGACAGATACTCCCGCATCTGCCGGGGGGAGGTGGAGGCCCAGGCGTGGGCCATGGCCAGGAAGAGGGCCTCATAGTCCGGGTCCTCCTGGCGGGAGGCGGCCTCCACCACGCACTTCACCGCCCCCAGGTCGGCCACGTTCTCCGAGAGGGTCAGCGCCCCGGAACAGGGGATGCCGGGGGCGGCCTCCTGACCGTCGTACCATTCCACCACCGTCTGACATTTCTCCTGGAAGGCGGCGTAGTCGGCGTCGGACCACCAGTTGGCGGCGTTGCCCTTTTCGTCGAACTTGGCGCCGTTGTTGTCAAAGGCGTGGGTGATCTCGTGGGCGATGACATAGCCGATGGCCCCCAGGTTCTCCTCCCGGCTGGCATTCACATCGTACATGGGGGCCTGGAGGATGGCGGCGGGGAAGGTGATGTCGTTGGCGGAGGGGTCATAGAAGGCGTTGACCGTATAGGTGGGGCAGAGCCACCGGCTCTTGTCCACCGTGGTACCCTGGAAGGAGAGGGTCTCGGCCTCGGCGGCCTTCTGGATGGCGATGACGTTGGAGAAGAAGGTGCCCCCCTCCTGGGGAGACCTGATGTCGGCGCTGTCCAGGTAGGTCTCCCAGGTGTCGGGGTAGCCCACCTTCACCCCCATGGCGTCCAGCTTCTTCACCGCCATGGCCTTTGTCTCATCGCTCATCCAGTCCTGGGCCAGGATGCGCTCTTTGTAGATGGCGATGAATTCGCCGATCATCTCCTCCACGTCGGCCTTGGCCTGGGGGGAGAAATAGGTCTCGGCGTAGGCCCGGCCCAGGTAGTCGGCCAGAAGGGACTGGACCTGGGCGGCGGCTATCTGCTCCTCGGTCTGGCGGCCCTCGATGCCGTAATACGCCTCGCTGAAGTCATAGCTGGCCTCCTGGAAGGCCTGACCGAAGCAGCCGCACACGCTGAGGATGAGCCCCTGGCGGGCCACGGCCTTCAGCTCGGGGAGATGCCCGTCGGTGAAGTAGGCCGCGGCGGCCTCCAGGGCCCCCACGTCCATGACCAGGACGCTCCCGGTCTCCTGGAGCCGGGTGGCGGCGTAGACCGCATCCAGGTCCACGTCGGGGAAGAGGGCCTGGAGCTCCCCGGGGGTGTAGAGGTTGTAGATCTTGTCCACGTCGGCCTGGTCCTGGGGGTCCAGAGAGGCGGCGGCAACGACCTTCTCGGTCTCATAGAGCCGCCGGGCCTCGGCCTGGGCCGCGCCCTCCTCCATGCCGCTGAGGGTGAACAGGGTGGACATATAGGTGAGGTAGGCGTCGGTCTGGGCCTGGGTACCTCCCAGGTAGAAGTCCTTGCTCAGCGCGGCGGAGAAGGGGGAGAAAAACACGGTGTACCGGGTGGAGTCCACCAGATCGGCGGTCAGGCCGTAGCCCAGCAGAGTGGAGAAGCCCAGCTCCCGGCGGATGCGGCAGTCGGCCTCCATGAGCTCATCCAGGGTCCCGGCGGCGTCGATGGCGTCCAGATAGGGCCGGATGGGCTCCGCGCCGGCCTTCTCCCGGCTCTCCATGTCCGTGACGCAATGGTAGAGGGCGGCGATCTTATACCCGGCGGTGCCCTTCTCCTGGGGATCGGCGGCAATATCGGTGATAAGGCCGGCCACCTGGTCGTTGACGGTAAAGGACAGGCCGTACAGGGCGCCGTTGATGCTCTGCCCGGGAGGGATGGTGGAGGAGTCCAGCCACTGCTTGTTGGCGGCGGCGTAGAAGTCATCCTTCAGGTCGGTCCCCTCCAGGGCGTACACCCGGCGGATGAAGGTCTCCAGCTCCCCGGCGGTCACCGGCCGATCGGGGGAGAAGGTCCCCTCCCCGGTCCCCGCCACGATGCCGGTGGCGAACACCCCGGCCAGCTCCTCCCGGGCCCAGGGGGGCACGTCGGTGAAGGTCTCGGCGGGGAAGGCGGCCCGGGCGTTGTCTCCCACGGGGGCGGGCAGGCCGCCGAAGGCCCGCTCCAGCATGACCAGGGCCTCGGCCCGGGTCACCGCCCGGTCGGGCCAGAGCTCGCCGTTCTCGTCGCCGCGCATCACGTCCTCGGCGGTGACGCCGGGGTTGTAGTCCCGGGCGGCGGTGAGCAGGAGCTCCCGGGCCCACAGCCGGGAGAGGACCTCCTCCCCCTGGGGGACGGCCGCCGGGAGGGCGTCCCCCTCCACAGCCAGGGCGGGGCAGGTGAGGCCGGCAGCCAGAGCCAGGGCCAGGGCGCCGGAGAACAGTCGGAAAAGCCGCTTTTTCATTTCATCGCTCCTTTGCTGTTAGTCTTCCCATGATACCATAGAATGCGCCTGGAAGATAGAAAGAAAACATAAAAATTTTTGCAGGAAACCGGAGACTGAGGTGCGGGGCGCAAAAAGCCGCCCGGAGGGCAAGGCCTCTCCGGGCGGCAGAGGATGGGAACACGAGCGGGAGCTTACTCCTTGTCCTTGGGGGCGTCGGAGACGTAGTTGGGGTTGGGCAGGACCTGGAGGACCCCCTTGTTGTAGAGCAGGCGGGCGATGCCCACGCACATGGGGATGACCACGATGAGCAGGAAGCCCGCCAGGCCGCTGGAGGCGATGCCCAGGATGGCCAGGATGGACACCAGGATGGCGGGGACCACGATGACCAGCAGCTTGTTCTTCACGTACACCGGGCTGCTGCCCTTGCCCAGGATGCCCAGGGCCATGCAGCCGAACAGGGAGGGCAGGATGTAGTTGGAGGCGGTGGAGACGAACTCGTTCTGCAGAAGGCCCTGGAGGGGGAGGATGAGGAGCATGCCCACGGCCAGGATGATGATGGTGACGATGGAGGAGACGCAGGTGGAGATGAGGGAGATGGCGTCGCCCTCGGTGGTGCCCTGCTCCACCTTGGCCACCTTTTGGGCCTCAATGGCACAGGGGACCTTCAGGTTCATCAGGTTGCCGGTGGCAAAGGTCAGGTAGGACGAGGAGCCCAGGATGGGGGTGTAGCTGGCGATCTCGGCCACACTGGTGGGGACCATGAGGGCCAGGATGGACACCAGGCCGGGAATGAGCTGGCCGGCGGTGGGCCAGGAGCCGTACACCGCGCACATGACGATGGGGATGACACAGGTGTAGGCGATAAAGGCCAGCAGGAAGATGCGCCCGGCCTTGTGAGCCCAGTGGGTGAAGGGGTCGATGCGCACGCCGGTATCGGTATTCTTGCTCATGATTTCTTCTCTCCTCTCTTAAAACAGGCCGGCCCAGAGGACACTGGAGCACATGCTGGCGATGAGTACGATGGCCATGATGAAGTTGTTGAGCACCGGGACCTTCTTGGCGGCGATGCCCAGCAGGATGGTGAGCACCAGGCTGGTGCCCAGGGTCAGGGCGCTGGGCAGGTCGCTGAAGATGAGGATGGGCAGGTACACGGCGAACATGGCCAGGTAGAACACCCCGGCAAAGATGGTGCCCCAGTCGCCCTTGCTGCTCTTGGTCTTCATGATGCCGGTGGAGTACTTCTCGGCCACGATGGAGACCATGATGGGCCCGGCGATGACGCCGGCGGTCATGACCAGCATGACGGCGGAGAAGACCGACGGGTCGGAGGAGAGGATGCTGGACAGGGCCACGTTCATGCCCTTGGCGGTGTAGTCGGCGGCCATGATCTCATAGGACAGGGAGCCGATCACGGACAGCCGCCACCAGGGCCAGGCGGCGCCCAGGGAGACCGACAGGGTCAGCAGGCCCAGCAGGATGGCCAGGCTGGGGACGATGGCGGCGGTGGCGGTGGATTTGACCACGTTGCTGATGGTCTCGGGGCTGATGCCCAGCTCGATGCAGCGCTTCCGGGCCCGGAGGAAGCAGAAAAACGCGAAGATCACGATGGCGGCAAGGCCCACGGCGATCAGGATGTACAGAAGGGGACTGTTGGCAATAACTGCGCCGGTCATATCACATACCTCTTTTCTCTCTCAATGGATTGGGATCACTTATTTTCCTGGAGCCACCGCAGAGCCAGGTAGCAGTAGGCCGCGGTGCCCTCGAAGAGGACCGAGTCGTCAAAGACGGCCTTGGGGTGGTGCTGGGGATAGGTGCAGCCCTCCTTGGAGTTGCCCACCCCCAGGAACATGCCGATGGTGGGCACCCGCTCGCTGACGAAGGCGAAGTCCTCGCTGCCGCCGCCCAGCTTGCTGCCGTTGCCCATGGGGGGCAGGACCAGCTGGCCCAGCAGCTCGGTCATGTACTTCCGGGCGCTGTCGGACATGGCCACGTCGGCGATCATGGGGGGGCAGGACTTGCAGAAGCTGACCTCGGCGGTGCAGCGGAAGGCGGCGGCAATGGACTCGGAGATCTCGGTGATGCGCTTCTTGGCGAAGGCCACCATCTCGGAGGCGCCGGTGCGGATGGTCCCCACGATCTCGCCGCTGTCGGCGATGACGTTGCTGGCATTGCCGGCCCGGAAGATGCCGGGGGTGATCACCAGGAACTCACCGGGGACGATCTCCCGGGCGTGGATCTCCTGGAGGGCGGTGTGGATGTGGGCCATGGCGTTGATGGGGTCGATGGACAGGTGGGGCATGGCCCCGTGGCCGCCCTTGCCCTTGACCACGATATGGAACTCGTCGGAGGAGGCGGCGCCGGTGTTGCCCTCGGGGATCATGAGCATGCCCACGGGGATGGGAAGGCCGGTCATCACGTGGATCATCACGGCGGCGTCCACCTTGGGGTCGTCCAGCACGCCGCTGTCCACCATGTTCTTGGCGCCCTGGAGAGTCTCTTCGCCGGGCTGGTACATGAGCTTGACCTGGCCCTCCAGCAGAGCCTCGTTGGCCTTGAGGACCTTGGCGGCGCCCAGCATCATGGAGGTGTGCATGTCGTGGCCGCAGGCGTGCATCCTGCCGTTGGTGGACTTGTAGGGCACGTCGGCCTCCTCGGGCACCGGCAGGGCGTCCATATCGCCCCGGAGGAGGATGGTCTTTCCCCCGGGCTTCCCCAGGACCACCACGATGCCCTCGCCGCACTTCTGGGGCTGGCAGCCGAAGGAGACCAGCTTGTCCCACACGAACTGGCGGGTCCAGTCCAGGTCCAGGCCCAGTTCGGGGTGCTGATGGAGCTCCCGGCGCCAGGCCTGGAGCTCTCCCTCCAGCGCCTTGGCCTCGCCCAGGATCTTGTTCTTCAGATCGTCCATTCGTTTTGTTCCTCCTTTTGATTTTACAATTTAGCGCATCACTACTTTACCGAGGAAAAGGTATTAGCGTCATTATGCCACTTTTTACAATTGCTGTCAACCGCAAGATGAGGGGAAAACTCCGCTCCCCGCCCCAAAATACCGGGCGCCGGGGGCCGCTGTTTTTGGGCAGTTTGCCGTTTCCTGCCCAATGTGCAAGGCATCCGGGGCGCAAAACGGCCGCTCCCTTTCGAAGAAAGGAGCGGCCGTTTGTGGGCAGCGGGTCAGAATGGAGTGGTTTGGCTCCCCGGAGGAGGTCAGTCCTCCTCCCGGGCGGTGACGGCGATGTTCAGCTCGTCCAGCTGGGCCTGGGTGACGAAGGACGGCGCCCCCATCATCAGGTCCTGGGCGTTCTTGTTCATGGGGAAGGGGATGATCTCCCGGATGGACTCCTCCCCGGCCAGGAGCATGACCATGCGGTCCACGCCGGGGGCGATGCCCGCGTGGGGGGGCGCGCCGTAGGTGAAGGCGTTGTACATGGCGGGGAACTTGGACTTCACGTCCTCCTCCCCCAGGCCCACCAGCTGGAAGGCCTCCACCATGATCTCCGGGTCGTGGTTCCGCACCGCGCCGGAGGAGAGCTCCACGCCGTTGCACACCAGGTCGTACTGGTCGGCGGTGATGGTGAGGGGGTCGAGCTCCCCGTTGGCGGCCTTCTGGAGGACCTCCAGGCCGCCGGCGGGCATGGAGAAGGGGTTGTGGCAGAACTCCAGCGCGCCGGACTCCTCCCCGATCTCGTACATGGGGAAATCCACGATCCAGCAGAAGGCGTACTGCTCCTTTTTGAAGTGGTTGGGGCACAACTCGCCCAGCATTTTCAGCATCACGCCGGCGGTCTTCTGGGCCTGGGCCTTGCTGGTGTTGGCGGACACACCCACGAAGCAGCCGGGGGTGAGGCCCAGCTTCTCCACCACCTCATCCTTGTACGGCTGGATGAACTTGGCGATGCCGCCCACGATCTCCTTGTTCTCGTCATAGCGGAACCAGAAGGGCTTCCGGCCGGACTGGACCTCCACATCGGCACAGAGCTTGTCGATCTGCTTCCGGGTGGCGGTGAAGTCGCTGACCACGATGGCCTTGATGCAGCCGCCCTCCGACTCGAAGACGGGCAGGCCGCACTTCCACAGCAGGGAGGTGGCGTCGGTGACGGTGAGGTCGATGCGCAGGTCGGGCTTGTCGGTGCCGTACTTCTCCATGGCCTCGTTGTAGGGGATGCGCAGGAAGGGGGCGGAGGAGGCGGCGTCATACTTGCCGTACTGGGCGAAGATGGGGGGCAGCACGTCCTCGATGACGGCAAACACGTCGTCCTGGCCGGCAAAGGACATCTCCATATCCAGCTGATAGAACTCGCCGGGGGAGCGGTCCCCCCGGGCGTCCTCGTCCCGGAAGCAGGGGGCGATCTGGAAGTACTTGTCAAAGCCCGAGGCCATGAGCAGCTGCTTGAACTGCTGGGGGGCCTGGGGCAGGGCGTAGAACTTGCCGGGGTGCTTTCTGCTGGGCACCAGATAGTCTCTGGCGCCTTCCGGAGAAGATGCGGTGAGGATGGGGGTGGTGATGTCCAGGAAGCCGTGTTCCAGCATGGCCTTGCGCAAAGCGGCGATGACGTTGCAGCGCAGGATGATGTTCTGCTTGACCTCGGGGTTGCGCAGGTCCAGATAGCGGTACTTCAGCCGGGCAGTCTCATCGGCCTCCCGGGAGCGGGTGACCTGGAAGGGCAGCTCGTTGTGGCGGCAGCGGCCCAGGACCTTCACCTGGCTGGGCACCACCTCGATGTCGCCGGTGGGGAGCTTGGGGTTCTTGGAATCCCGCTCCCGGACGGTGCCGGTGACCTGCACGGTGCTCTCCTTGTTGATGGCCTTGAAGGTCTTCACCATCTCCTCGGTCTCGCACACCACCTGGGTGGTGCCGTAGAAGTCCCGGAGCACGGCGAAGCCCAGGCCCGCGCCCACCTCCCGGAAGTTCTCCAGGAAGCCGGACAGGGTCACGGTCTTCCCCGCGTCGGCCAGACGCAGCGCCCCACAGGAATGGGTGCGGTAGGCGGTCTTGCATTGATCCATTGAAACCATCTCCATACTGTAATATTGATATATCAAAATACAAAATGTATTTAGCCCGCGCCGTCAGTGACAAAGGAGGCCAGGTAGTCCTCATAGCACGCCTGGGGGTCGATGGCGTCCAGGGCGGCCTGGTCGGTGATCACGATCTCCGCCGTCTCCACCCAGCCATCCACAATGGCGGAGTAGACCCCCTCCCGGTAGCGCTCCAGCAGTTCGGGGCAGTCCGCCGGGTCCAGCCGCCAGATGATGTGGTAGCCGTAGTCCGACTGCACCGGCTGGGTGGAATAGGTCCCGAAGGCCAGGGAGCGGACCCCCGCCTCGAACTCGGGCACCATCTCGCCGGCGGTGAAGAGATAGCCGTCGGGGTTGGTGTCCATGCCCGGGTCGGTGTTGAAGATGGAGAGCAGAGCGTTGAACTGCCCCAGGGTGGGGGAGGCCGCCAGGCCGTCCAGCACCGCCTGGGCCGACTGTTCATCGGGGACCAGGATGTGCTTGGCGCACAGCAGGTCGTTGTCCAGGGCGTACTGCTCCAGAACGGCACGTTCCGGGGCGGGCACCAGCTTTTCGGGCATCTCCTCGGCCAGGCAGCCCAGCTCCTTTTCCTTGGAGATCTGCACAGTGATGCGCACGGCCCGGGCGATGGCGGCGTTTTTGAAGAAGGTCTTCAGGTCCCCCACGCCGTAGTCGGCGCTCCAGTCCAGCCGCTGCCCGGTCTGCCGGTAGAGGTTGTAGTCGTTGTAGTAGACCAGATCGTTCATGCAGTTGACCACCAGGAGCCTGAGCACCCCCACGCCGTTGACGGTCATCACATCGCCGCCGTACTGGCTGGGGTCGGGCTGGGCGGGCACCTCCAGGGGGACGAACTGTTTCCGCTGCCCGGGCTCCAGGAGCCGGGCCACGGTGACGGCCACCTCGCTGCGCTGGAGGGTCTTCTCCCCGGCGAAGGTGCCGTAGGCGTCCACGCCGGTGAGGATGCCGGCGTTGTAGAGGGCCAGCACCCCGGCGTCCTCGGTGTCGGGGAGGGAGGTGATGGCGTTGATGGCGGGAAGCTGCTCCGCGGGCGTCACGGCCGTCAGCAAGGCAAAAAACTCAGCCCGGGTGGCCTGTCGGCCCGGCTCTGCGGCGAGGGTGGCGTAGAGGACCCCGTCCCCAGTGGCCTCCAGCACCCCGGAGAGATAGTCGAAGCTGGGGCCGTACCAGGCTGCCCCATCCTTCGCCGCGGGGATGGTCTCCCCGGCAAAGGAGGCCCCCAGCCGGGCGGCGATGGCGGCGGCCTGGGCCAGGGTCATCACGGTATAGGGGGAGAAAGTTCCCGTTCCCGGTGCCGTTCATCACCCCGTGCTCATAGCAGGTCCTGACCCCCTGGCTGAACCAGTCGGTCTCGGCCACATCGGAAAACCCGGCATAGCCGGACCCCGCCGCCAGGGCGGGGGAGAGGCTCATCACGCCGCAAAGGGCCAGCGCCAGAGCCCGCGTCCTCCACTGTCTCATGGGAACCCCTCTTTTCTCGTTACAGGGTCTCTCCCGTCAGGTCGATGAGCCGGGAGTAGTAGACCTGGTAGTCAAAATCCTTGTACAGTTCTCCGCCCTGGTCGGCGGTGACCCCCAGGGCCGTCAAGGTTTCATCCTTTACAGCCTCCAACACGGTCTTGCCGCCCACGTCGGCGTGCCAGTTGAAGTTCTCCCCCAGGGCCGCCTCGTACCTGGCGATGGCGGCGTTGACGGCGGTGACGAACTCCTCGGAGGTGACCCCCACCAGCACCACCGCGCCGGAGGGCAGATAGGCCGCCTTCAGGGACAGGGCGGTGATGTCTGCCGGCGCCTCCTCGGGCACAAAGGTCTTCCGCAGCCCGCTCCGGGCAATGCGGCTGATCATGGCGGCGGCCTCGGCCCGGTTCAGGGTCCTGTCCGGGGCGAAGGTGCCGTAGGGATCCACCCCGGTGAGGATGCCCGCGTTGTAGAAGGCCAATACCATCCCGTCATCGGTGTCAGGCAGGGCGGTGATGGTATTGATGGCGGACAGAATATCCTGGTCCTCGGGAATGGCGGCGTTCAGCAACAGCAGGAACTGATATCGGCTGATGTCGTCAGAGGGGTGAGCGGTCAGGCCGGTGAGGGAGGGGTCCGCGGCCCGCATATAGTCCACATAGTGCTGATACCAGGGGATACTGGGATCAGGCACCGGAGTGGGGATGGCCTCCCCGGTGAGGGTCTCCCGCATCCGGGCGGCGATGGCGGTACACTGGGCCACGGTGAGGGTGCTGAAGGGCTCAAAGCCCTTGTCGGTCCCGGTGATGATGCCGATCTCGTAGCACAGCTTGGCGTTGTCGTAGAACCAGTCGGTCTCCTGTACGTCGGCGTAGCCGGGGTAGACGTTGACGGCGGGGAATTTGTCCTCGGTCCCGGCGGCCGCTGCCGGGACGCACAGGGCGGCGGCCAGAGCCAGGGCGGCGAGCTTTTTGGTCAGTTTCATGGGGCGCTCCTTTCACGGTGCAGTCGAACCACATTTTCCTTCTTTGGCGCTCTCAGAGGAGAAAAACTCCCTCGCTTTTAGACGTGCCCGGAAGGAGAAAGTTCCCCCTCCCGCTCCCTCATCCAGTCCAGGAGGGTGGCCAGGGTCCGGTTTTTCGTCCCCTCCAGGAAGCACCCCACCACATAGTCGGAGTGGCTGTCCTTCCCGGCCTCGGGCAGGCAGAGCTTGGCGGGGATGCCCAGGGCCAGGGCCCGGCGGCAGAAGTCCTGCCCGCAGGCAAAGCCCACCACCCCGTCCCTCAGACCGTGGATCAGGAGCATGGGGGTCTTGGGGCTGCCCTCGTCCAGCAGAAGGCCGGGCTGGGCGGCCCGGGGATCGCCGTTTCCCAGAAGTCGTTTCACAAGGAGCCGCAAGGACAGGGGGGCGTCCAGATCGAACCGGTAAGCCCCGCCCAGACCGATAAATCCGGCGAACCGCCCGGCCAGCTCCCCGGTATAGCACAGCAGCGCCCCCAGCTGTCCCCCGGCGGAGGAACCCACCACGACCACCCGGTCCGTGTCCACCCCCCGGCCTTCCAGATAGGCCAGCGCGGCCCTGGTCCCGGCGGTCACGTCCTGGAGCTGGGCGGGAAAGGGGTGCTTCGGGACCAGCCGGTACCCCGGCATGACGCAGCGGTAGCCCTCCCGGGCAAACCACTCCCCGATGAAGGAGAAAAAGGCGGGACTTCCCTTGTCCCAGCCGCCCCCGTGGATGTAGACCACCACAGTGTCTCCGTGGGGCACGTGGGGGACAAAGTCCAGGAAATACTGGGCCTTATCCCGGCCGTAGGGCACCCGGCGGGGCTCAATGGTCTTTTTCCATTTCAGCAGTCCGCCCCACAGGGCGGGGCCGCAGAGCAGGTCCCGGATCAGTCCTCTCATGCTGCCTTTTATCCCCGGATGACCTTCCCGCCGGCCCCGGCAGCCAGCCTGGCCTTGAGCCACGCCGGCGCGTCGGCCAGGGGCACCTTCTCCTGGTCCCCGGTGACCATGTCCTTCAGGGACACCACGCCGTTCAGCACCTCGTCCTCCCCCAGGAAGGCCACATAGGGCACGGCGATGCGGTCGGCGTAGTTCATCTTGGCCTTGAACTTTTTGGGCTCGGTGTAGAGCTGGGTCCGCACCCCGCCCTCCCGGCAGGCGGTGGCGAAGGCCACGGCGGGGGAGAGGTCCTCGGTCATGGGCAGCACCAGCACGTCGCAGGGGGCGGTGGGCAGGTCCTCGTTGAGGAGCCCCTGCTCCTGGAGCACGTAGAAGAACCGGGTGAGCCCGATGGAAATCCCCACTCCCGGGAGTTGTTTATCGGTATAATATTCCGCCAAGTTATCATATCTGCCCCCGGAACACACGCTGCCGATCTCCGGGTGGTCCAGCAGGGTGGTCTCGTACACCGTGCCGGTGTAGTAGTCCAGCCCCCGGGCGATGGTCAGGTCGATGGCGAAGTGGTCCTCGGGGACCCCGAAGGAGCCCAGGTACTTTGCCACGGTGTGGAGCTCGTCCAGACCCTGGTCGAAGACCTCGTTCCGGCCCCGGTACTCCTCCAGGCGTTCCAGAACCTGGGCGTTGGAGCCCTTGATGAGGATGAAGGAGAGGATCTCGTCGGCGGCATCCTGGCTGAGGTAGGGCTCCTCGCACAGCAGCAGCCCCAGCTTCTCGGCGCCGATCTTGTCCAGCTTGTCCACCAGGCGCATGACCTCGGGGGCGTGATCGGCCAGGCCCAGCATGGCGTAGAAGCCGTTGAGGATCTTCCGGTTGTTGATGCGGATGAGGAACCGCTCCAGCCCCAGCTGGGTGAAGGTCCGGTAGATGATGGCGGGGATCTCGGCCTCGTTGATGATGTCCAGCTTCCCGTCGCCGATGACGTCGATGTCGGCCTGGTAGAACTCCCGGAACCGGCCCCGCTGGGCCCGCTCCCCCCGGTAGACCTTGCCGATCTGATACCGGCGGAAGGGGAAGGAGAGCTCGCCCTGGTGGAGGGCCACATACTTGGCCAGGGGCACCGTCAGATCAAAGCGGAGGGACAGGTCGCTGTCCCCCTTCTGAAAGCGGTAGATCTGCTTCTCGGTCTCCCCGCCGGCCTTGGCCAGCAGCACCTCGCTGGCCTCGATCACCGGGGTGTCCAGGGGGGAGAAGCCGTAAAGCCGGTAGGTCTCCTCCAGCACGGCCTTCAGCCGCTCGAACTGCTCCTGCTGCCGGGGCAGCAGCTCCATAAAGCCCGACAGGGTCCGGGCCTTGACCTTTTCCATATCCATCGTTCCTTTCCAAAAAGAGAGAGGGCCTTGTCCCAAAGGAGGGGACCAGGCCCTCGAAACAGCAGTGTCTCAGGCGCTCAGGCGGTAAAGGGGGCCAAGGGGCCGGGCTTGAGCACGTCCCGCCAGTCCAGATCGCCCCGGGCCAGGCCCAGAATGAGCATCTCGGCAGTGGCCACGTTGGTGGCCAGTGGGATGCTGTACTGGTCGCAGAGCTTGCGGATGTAGCGCATGTCGTCATCCAGGGAGTCGGACTGAGGATCGGTGAAGAAGAGGACCATGTCCACCTCGTTGTAGGCGATCCGCGCCCCGATCTGCTGGATGCCTCCATGCTGATGGGAGAGATAGAGGGTCACAGGCAGACCCGTGGCCTCACTCACCAGCTTGCCGGTGGTGCTGGTGGCGCACACGCTGTGCCGGGCCAGGATGCCCGAATAGGCGATGCAGAACTGGACCATCAATTCTTTTTTCCTGTCGTGACTTAAAAGAGCGATATTCATGATTTACCTCTTTCTTCACACTGTGCGGAAGTGATATGAGTTACCGCAGCTTCATCAAAGGGACTTTCTTCCCGTCGATGCGCCTGGCGATGTTGAGATAGGCGGTGGCGGCGCCGCCGTTGGCGGTGAGGATCAGGGGCCTGCCCTGGTTGGCGGCGAGCATCACCCGCTCATCCTCGGGCACGATGCCCAGCAGGGGCAGCCCCGCGGCGTCCATGGCGTCGTCGATGGTGGCGTGGAGCCGCTTGAGGAGCTTGGGCTGGACCCGGTTGACCACCAGATGGATGGCGTCCACCGTTTTGCTCAGCTCCTGCACCGTGCGCTGGGCGTCCCGAAGGGCTGAGGCGTCCGAGGTGGACACCACGATGGCCCGGTCGCAGCCGCACACCGAGAGCCGGAACCCCTCTCCCAGCCCCGCCGGGGCGTCCAGGAGGATGTAGTCGAACCGCGCCCTGGCCTCGTCCAGCAGGGCCTTCATGCCCTTCTCGGTGAGCCCCTGAGGGAGGGACACCGGAGCGGTGAGGAGGAACAGCCCCTCGATGTTGGGGTGCTCCACCGCCGCCTTGGACAAGGGGCAGCGGCCCTGGATCACGTCGGTGAAGTCCATCAGGGCCCGGTCCCCCAGACCCAGGGACAGGTCCAGGTTCCGCAGGCCCACGTCCATGTCGATGCACAGGGTGGGGTGGTCCAGCGCGGCCAGGCAGGAGCCCACAGCCCCGGTGAGGGAGGTCTTGCCGGTGCCTCCCTTGCCGGAGGCGACAGCGATGACGGCCACAGGTCTCCCCCCTTTTTTCCAAACGCGGCGCGATCTGACGGGCCCGCACCTTGCCGGGCCCACAGTACGGGGCTATTGTACCACAAACTGCCTGCTTCTTTCAACGTACTTTTGCAAAAAAGTGGTCATTTAGCGGCAAAATTTTTGTCTGGAAAGGTTTCCGGTCAAACAAATTGCCCAAAAGCACATTTTCCCTTCACAGGGGGCTCTTTTTGATGGCCGCCCACCGCCGGGGATAGCCCTTGGGAGTGCCCCCCGCCTTGGGAATGCGCACCAGCCGGTGGTCCGTCCCTGCGCCGGGAACGGGGTAGTCGATGACCTCCAACCCCTTGCCCCCCAGGCGTTTCACGGCATTTTGGGCTTGCGCGATCTCGACGTCGGAGCCCACGCTCTTCATGGCGAGAAAGACCCCGCCGGGCCGCACAAAGGGCAGGCACAGCTCGGTGAGGGCGGGCAGGGCCGCCACTGCCCGGGAGACAGCCACGTCAAAGGAGTCCCGGAAGCTGGAAATATTTGCCTGCTCCTCGGCCCGGGCGTGAAGGCAGTCCACGCCGTCAAGCGAAAGTGCTTTACACACTTCTCCCAGCCAATCCACCCGTTTCCCCAGGGAGTCCAACAGGGTGAGCCGGAGGGAGGGCTCCAGGATCTTCAGCACCAGGCCGGGGAACCCGGCCCCGGTGCCCACATCGATCACCGACTTGCCCGCCAGCCAGCTCCCGCCCTCCCGGCGCTGCCCGCCGTAGGCCAGCACCGCCGCCGAGTCCAGGAAGTGCAGCCGGGCCACGTCCCGGGGCTGGGTGATGGCGGTGAGGTTCATCACCTGGTTTTTCTCCAGCAGGAGGGCGGCATACTCCTCCAGCCGCTCTAAGGCCCCTGGCGGGGCCGTCACGCCCATTTCAGCCAGTCCGGCAGTGAGGATATCTCTCAATCCGAACACCCCCTCAGAGCTGAGCCAAAAGGGCAGGGAGCCCCCGGATGAGATTCCACACCGCCAGGGCGAAGCAGGCCCCGGCCAGGACCACGCAGGCGGGAAGTCCGCCCTTGCCCTGGCCGGCGCGGTAGCGGAGGATGACGGTGCCCCCCAGCCCGCACAGGGCGGGGATGAGGGCCAGGGCCCCGATGCCGGTGAGGTAGCGGGCGGTGGCCAGAGCGTAGGTGTTCACCAGCACCAGGATGACCATGTAGACCACCCCCACCCAGGCCCACAGCCGCTTCACCGGCGAGGCGTAGGTCACAGGCTCCTTCTGCTCGGGTTTGTTCTGCTCGTCCACGCCTTAATCCTTCTTCAGCAGGTCCCGGATCTCGGTGAGGAGCTTCTCCTCGTTGGAGGGCTCGGGAGGCGCGGGGGGCTCGGGAGCGGGCTCCTCTTCCTTCTTGCGGTGGAGCTTGTTCAGGGCCTTGATGAGGCAGAAGATGGCAAAGGCGATGATGATAAAGTCCAGAATGGTGGCCAGGAAGGTGCCGAAATTCACGCTGACGGCGGGGGAGACCTCAGTCCCGGCGGCGTCCACCACCGCCTCCTTGAGCACCCACTTCCAGGCGGAGAAGTCCACCCCGCCGGTGAGCATGGAGACCAGGGGCATGATGATGTCATTGACCAAGGACGTGCTGATCTTGCCGAAGGCGCCGCCGATGATGACGCCTACCGCCATGTCCATCACATTCCCCCGGGCAATGAACTCCTTGAATTCTCCCATAAATCCTTTCTTTTCAGCCATGTCGAACTCTCCTTTACGTATATTTTTGCAAGATTCACGCTTTTTCTATCCACGTACAGGGCAGGCCCCGGCAAAACGCCCCCGCAGGTCCCGCCCGCCGGGTCAGGGAGCACAGACCGCCTCCCGCCCTTCCGGCCGGCCCGGCGCACAGGGTCCTACCCGTCAAGCAGAGCAGGGCCATCATCCGGAAAGCAGAGAAGCGGGAAAGCGGGAATGTCCCCGCACTCACGCCCGGCCGGTCCAGCCCCACGGGGCACGCCTATCAGGCAGAGGGGGTCACCCATCGGCGGGCAGGGGAGTGGGGATGTCCCCCGCCACCCGCTGGTCCGGGTCCAGCACCCGGGCCGCCATGGTGGCGGCCTGAGCCCGGGTCAGGGAGCTCTCCCCGGCAAAGGTGCCCTTTCCGTCCATGCCGTTGAGCACCCCCGTCTCATAGAGCATATAGATCTCCGGGTCGGACTCTCGGTCCACATCGGGAATGTCGTCCACCGCAACGGCGGCCGGCAGCTCACCCGCCGCCAGGGCCAGGCATCGGGCGAAATAAGCCCGGGTAGAGACCTCCTGGCCGTCAAAAAAGTGGATGTCCAGACCCTGTTGGAACCGGTAATGATCGGCGTCCCGCCACCAGCAGTCCCGGTCCGGGGCGTAGAGGGAGGCGCGCAGGATCTCCTCCGCGCCATCCGTCTCCTCGTCGGGGTGAAAGGCCAGAGCCCATGTCCCCGTAGGCCTCCAGCAGTTGACGGTGCCGGGGATGGTCACATCCCCTACGGTCACCGTGGCTGCCCCCTCGTGGGCCTTGCCCCACTGGGAAAGGGCCTCCTGGGCGGCGGAATATCCCTCGCCCTCCCGGTCCAGCGCCGGGTCGGGCCGCAGCGCCACCTGCAGGTTGTTGGCGGTGACGTGGCCCATCATGCCCCAGCTCCACCAGTCGAAGGCAAAGGAGCCGCCTGCCACGCCGGGCAAGGGGGCCGCCTCCCGACCGAAGCTGGTGAGCACCGTGCCGTCTGCCAGGGTGAGGGTGAGCTCGCCCCAGTCCTCCGGGGCCTTTTCCAGGATCCCATCGCCCCAGTGCAGCAGCTCATGGAGCCGCAGGGCCAGCATACCGCACTCTGCCTTGGTCAGCCCGTCCTCCGGGCGGAACAGGCCGTTGCCGTCTCCGATCATGATCCCCTCATTGGCGCAGGTAGTCACTCCGGTGGTGTACCATTCCCCCACCGGCACGTCGTCAAACATAGTGTGAAGGGGCTCCAGGGCCAGGGAGGGGGAGACCGGAAGTCCGGCCCCCAGGGCCGCCGAGAGCGCAAGGCCGATCAGCCGCTTTTTCATGTGGACCTCCTTCGAAATTGTTCCACGTGGAACAACGTCGGAAGAAACCTGCTCCATTCCGCTTCCGCCTGCGGCGAAAGCTCCATATCCGCAGGTTCCTTCCTCCTTTCCCCACAAAGCTGAGGGGCGCTTTGTGGGGGCCCCGATTGAGAAACCTGCTCCATTCCGCTTCCGCCTGCGGCGAAAGCTCCATATCCGCAGGTTCCTTCCTCCTTTCCCCACAAAG
>CANRFC010000006.1 GCA_947629795.1 uncultured Oscillospiraceae bacterium | reverse complement strand
GCCGACGCAAGTTGTCAACCATGACCGCCGCAACATGGTAGATGTAAAAAGTATCGCTATCTAACCCCAGCAAAGGTTACGCCCGAATAGCCGTCGTCGAAGAAAAATCGGGGGTTTGGCAGATGATTGTCCTTGGCGTACTTCTCCAGGATGGCCTTTTGGTTTTGGATACTGCCGGAGACGCCCTCTTTCTCGTCATCGCGGGACAGACGGGCGTATAGGGCTGTGATCCTCTGTTCGTTTGGCTGCTTTTTTCTCAAAACATACTCCTTTCCGCAGCCGGGTGTGATATGAATTGCAGGGTACTGGTATCATACCACACTCGGCACAGTACTTCAACACTTTAGCGTGTTATATTTTTGTGAGGATACGCATGGTTTTCTGCTCCGGACTCTCGGCGGCGGTATCGCTGAAATGGGCGTTGACGGTGTAGACAGTCCCGCCAATCTCCCGCTCAAAGCTAATGGGGTAGGGGTGCTGGTGCTCTTTCAGCCAGTCCAGACGTTCCTCATGGGACAGAGTAACGAGGAAGGCTGCCGTTTCATGGATCTGCTCCACCACTTGGTCAAAAACTATCTTTTCCCGCTTGGTCAGTTCAATCGTAGGCATGGGTCAGCCCTCCTTGTGGGTGTCTCGGATGTAATTGGAGCCCTTTTTCTGCGAAGTGGGTTTTAGCACGATGGTCCCTGGTTTGGCTTGCTTTCATTTGTATCATCCCTTCTGAAATTTGGGGTTTCAGGGGCACCCCCTGGCAAGTGAATTGTGGAGTTTGGCCCCACAATTCGTTGCTTGTTAAGACAGCGCCGTTTTTCACTACCCCATTGCAGTTCGGAAATGGAAAAGTAAAACTTGGAGGGTAAATGTTTTGAGCAGGCGCGCTGTTGTCTTAACAAGCAACGAATCTGTCCGTACAGATTCAGCTTGACAGGGAGAATGCCCCCCCCTGTGACCCCGTACTCGGGCACGAAAAAAGCCGGTACACAGGCAAACACCAACAGGAGGATTTCTCCGCTGGTGAAATGCCTATGTACCGGCTGAAATGATATGTTCAGTTTACTTGTTGGATGAAGTTTATCACAAGAGTTAAGCGCCTGTCAATAGTGTGTCCAAGTATATTTCGCAAAAATAGTTTGTTCTTGATTTTGCGAAATAGAACTGGTATAATAGCGTTGAGGTGAAGTGCGATGAAGTTGATTGAGCGCAATTTTTATCTTGACAAACTAAAAGACGTCATTGGCACACCTGACATCAAGGTGATCACCGGCATCCGCCGCAGCGGAAAGTCCAAGCTGCTGGAAGCCTTTCGGGACTACCTTCTGGAGACAGACCGCAACGCGAATATGATCCATATCAATTTCAACTTGAGCGAGTTTGAAAACCTCCTGGAGTATCACGCTCTGAATGCTCATATTGAGCAAGCGTATGTCCCAGGCAAAAGCAACTATGTCCTCATTGACGAGGTCCAGATGTGCAAGGGCTTTGAGCGGGCGATCAACAGCCTGCACGCATCCGAAAAATTTGATATTTATATCACCGGCTCCAATGCGTTCCTTTTGAGCAGTGACCTTGCGACACTGTTTACGGGGCGCACCTTTGAGATCGAGGTTTTTCCCTTCTCATTCCGGGAGTTTATGCAGTATTTTGAACTGACGGATCAGTATGCCGCCTTGAACCGGTATATCCAAGAGGGCGGGATGTCTGGTTCGTATCTCTATCAAACGCCGGAGGCGAAATACGACTATATCGCGGACGTATTCGACACCCTGGTCGTGCGCGACATTCAGAAGAAATACGGAATTCGCAATATGCCGCTGATGGAGCAGCTGTGCGATTTCCTGATCGACAATATCTCTAATCTCACCTCGGCCCGAAGCGTCGCCAAAAGCTTTACCGCGGCCCAGATAAAGACAAACGACAGGACCATCAGCGCGTATTTGAAATATCTATGCAACGCCTTTGCCTTCTACCGTATCAGACGGTACGACATTCAGGGCAAACGTTACCTTGCGTCCAATGATAAGTATTATCTCTGTGACCATTCCTTCAAGTATGCTAAACTGGGAACAAAGAACGCCGACTATGGACGGAGCATGGAGAATATTGTGGCCATCGAGCTTTTGCGCCGGGGCTATGAGCTCTATGCCGGGGTCCTCTACAAAAAAGAAATCGACTTTGTGGCTCTTCGGCGGGGCGAAAAACTTTATATTCAAGTGGCAAACAGCATCGACGATCCAGATACCTTTCAGCGGGAAGTTGACCCCCTGCTTAAAATCAAGGATGCCTATCCCAAGATGATCCTCACCCGGACAAGGCAGGAAGCCTATCAGCACGAAGGAGTTTACATTGTTGATATAGCTGATTGGTTGATAGAAAAATAGATCACCAATCATTATAAAATACTAATATAGGGAAGGTAATTTAAGTAAAGAAACGATATTATAAAAAAGAGAAGTGAGATATATGAGTACTAATGTTTCAAAGGAAAAGCGCAATGATTTGCTAAAAAAAATTGAGCAGATACGCACTTTCATTGCTACGGCTCCACAAGATAAAAATACTGGAAATTTGCTTACATACTTGAGTGAACTTGAAAAAGATGTTCGTGGCAAGAAGTATGGCCTGGTTTATGAGGAGCATCGTGAATCAATTGATGAGATACTGGAAACCCATACCCCGGTGCTGACCGAGGCACCGGAGTTACTAATTGATAGCGGCGGCGAGATGAACTTCCTTCTGGAGGGGGACAATCTGGCTGCTTTGCGATTGTTGGAAAAGACCCACAAAGGTAGGATCGACCTCATTTACATTGATCCACCGTATAATCGCGGAAAGACAGACTTCATATATGATGATAATTATATATCAAAAGAAGATACGTTTAGACATAGTAAGTGGGCCTCTTTTATGAAAGCTCGCTTGGAAATTAGTAAATCGTTACTATCTAATTCTGGGCTTATTTTTCTCTCCATTGATGATAACGAAATCGCCTCCTTAAAATTACTGTGCGATCAGATATTTAGTGAAGAATGCTTCATTAACTTGTTTGTTTGGCAACGCAATTCAAGTGCTAAAACGGAAAAAGGTAAATTTACTGTTAATACAGAATATGTTTTGCTCTATGCTAAAACCAAGGACTATAAATTGAATCCAGCTTACAAGCCATTATCCGTAGCTTCACAGAAATTGTTTAAGTTTGATGATGGTGATGGGCGGGGAAAATATCAAACTGTTAGCCTTCAAAAGCCGCGTGATCCAGGGCCAGAAACAACATATGATTACGTTGACAATACAGGAAGAGTTTGGCACTGCCCACCTAAAGGGTGGAGAATGTGCTATGAAAAAATAAAGGCATTAGAAAACGACAATAGACTGGTCCTGACAGGAAAAAGTCTTAGAGTAAAGGATTACTGGAATGAGCGAGAGAACGAAGGAAAGCGGATTGACACTTTGTGGAATGATTTACCGCAAAATACCGCTGGTAGTAGTGAGCTTGAAACAATCATGGGAGCAGCAAACACTTTTGATAATCCAAAACCTGTTGACCTAATTAAGCGATGCCTCGAAATAGGTGATAGGTCTGCTTGCGTTCTTGATTTTTTTGCGGGATCTGGCACAACGGGACATGCCGTTATGAAAATCAATGCAGAGGACGGCGGGCATCGTCAGTTTATTCTCTGCACTAATAATGAGAACAACATCTGCCGAAATGTGACCTATGAGCGCATCAAGCGGGTAATTGAGCGGGACGGATATGCGGCCAGTTTGAAATACTATCGCATCGACTATGTCCCAATCAGCGAACGTCTTTACTATGAGTATGCCAATGAGTTGTTGATACATATCCGAGAATTAGTGGAATTGGAGAACGGTGTTAACTTTATTGGCAACGCAGAGATTGCCATTATCCTTACCGATGAGGAATTAGCCAATTTTATTAATCAGCTTTCAGAAAATATGCCATGCCGAAAAATTTATATGGGTCATGATGTTTTGATGGATGGCAAACAGGCAGAAATCCTAAAAAGCAAGAAGATTGCAGTTCATATTATCCCTGACTATTACTATAAAGAGTTGGAGGGCTGACAATGGACATTACGCTTGCTAATTTTCAAATCAGAGCCATATCTGATTTGATGGAAGCTATGATGAAGTCTAATCGAGAAATCGTGTTGAAAAGCTGTACGGGCAGTGGGAAAACCATTATCTTGACGCATTTTATGGATGAGTTCTGTAAGAGCAATTCTAAAGTGGTCTTTGTTTGGCTTACTCCCGGCAAAGGAAACCTTGAAGAACAAAGCAAAGCAAAAATGGATCGCTACATCCACGGGAGTAATACAAAGTTGTTGTCAGATGTAATGGCCGCCGGCTTCGAAGAAAATGACGCCTGTTTTATCAACTGGGAGAAGTTGACTAAAAAGGGCAATAATGCTCTAAAGGACAGCGAACGCACAAACTTTATTGAACATATCCAAAACGCTCTTGACAGTGGGTTGAGTTTTAAAATTATTGTTGATGAGTCGCACCAAAATGATACCATAAAGGCGGATGACATTATCGAATTGTTTCATTCTGATAAAATCATCCGCTGTTCTGCTACGCCAAAAAGCTATAAAGATGCTATTTTAATTAATATCCCCGAAGAAGATGTTATTGCTGAAGGGCTGATTAAAAAACTGCTCATTATCAATGAAAACTTTGAACAACATATCAGCGTTGACGATCAAATTACCTATTTGATTGATAAAGCAATTACCAAGCAGCAGGAACTGCATAGTGAATTCTTGCGCCGGAAAGTAGAAGTCAACCCTCTAATAATCGTACAACTTCCCAACAAGTCCGATGCGTTACTTGAACGTGTTGAGGAATATCTTGAAAGCAAAGGGATTACTTATGAAAATAACCAGTTAGCAGTATGGTTATCTGATAAAAAGCAAAACTTAGAGGAAATCTCCGAGCCAAATGCCTCACCGGTTGCTGTAATAATCAAGCAAGCGGTTGCTACTGGCTGGGACTGTCCTCGCGCGCATATTTTGGTAAAGCTTCGTGACAACATGAGTGAAACCTTTGAAATTCAAACAGTTGGTCGTATTCGCCGTATGCCAGAGGCCAAGCACTATGAGAGCGATTTACTGGATTGCTGTTACCTCTATACATTGGACGAAAAATTCACAGAAAGTGTTAAACAGAGCTGGGGAAAAGATGCGCTTGATGCCTGCCGCATTTTTTTGAAGCCGGAATTTCGTTCCTTTACGCTAATCAGCGAATATAAAACCGATATTCCTTTTCCTCGTGACGCAAAGCTGGCATTCAAAGTAATAAGTAAATTTTTTGAAACAAAGTACCGCACGGGAAAAGATATGGCTAAGAACCGGGCCGCTCTCGAAGCAAGTGGTTATTCGTTCACACAGGATATTGTTGATTATACTAAATCTGGCGCAGTTGCCATGTTGACTAAGGACAGTATTGCTGGTCTTAATAATATTTCCGTGCATGAAATTCTAAGTACGCATAAACATGGCAAAGAATATCACCACTGTGTTGCCGAGATTGGGTTTAAGGTAAGTCTTGACTACAGCAGCACCAACACTATTATTCGCAGACTGTTTTTGGACGAACTTAAATGTGAGTCGAAAATCACTTCAATCAGCATTCGAGAATTGTATTCCTTTGTTATTAACAATAAGGACAAGCTGATACAAGATATTCGAGCTGCGATGGCAGAAGAAAGCGCACAGCTAAATTTACCAGCAAACAGTATTACGGAACGACCTGTTTCTTTTCCGCTTGAATTGTTGTTTACTTATGATGGAACCGCGAAATCGCAGGCAGAAATGGATAAAAGCGTTTATAAGGGATACTTATCTTCAGCCGAAAAGCGATCTCTGCCGGAGAAGTTGTTTGAACGGTATTGTCAAAGCAGTGATAAAATTAGCTGGTTCTATAAAAACGGAGATAAAGGTGTTGAATATTTTTCCGTTGTTTATGAAGATAATCTGGGAAAGCAGAAGTCGTTTTATCCCGACTATGTAGTTGGTACTGTTGATGGGAAAGTGTGGATTATTGAGACAAAGGGCGGATTTACCAGAACTGGGGATAGTGAGGATATAGATAAATATACCGCCAAAAAGTTTGAAGTCTTAAAGAGATATCTCGGTAAATATGAACTTCAAGGCGGGATAGTGCGTCAGGACAAGCAAAGTGGGGAGTTATGTATTTGCATAGACTCCTACTCTGAGGATATCAAAAGTGAAAGTTGGATTCTATTATCTGACATTCTGTGAGCAGAGGAGGTAGTCTTGTGAAGCAGCAGAATCAAAAGAAAAATGTCCCGATTTATTTCTACTACATAGCAATCTCCAAGCAAAAGGACAGTAAAGACACTTCTGCATATGATATAAAGCAAATCGTATCGTCATTTTCGGCACTTCTTCCGTTTGTTGTCGCAAAAGAGCTGACTGAACGAAAGATGGATATGAAATCTTCGGAGAAAGTTGTGTGGCTGGACTCTTTTGAAGATTTAAAGGATGGCAATTACAACATCATTTTTAAGTCGGCCAAGTATAATCATGTTCGTCATGAAATTGATACAGAGACGATGCGGGAATTAGGGACTCGTAAGCGCTGGCAGGATGGAGACGAAGAAAAGACTCATCTCTGTATCCGTCTTGCTAATGGGCAGCAGCGCTTTCTTGCGGTTCACGAGAGCAATCACTACGGCATATCAATTAAATGTATGATCGATTATCTTAATGCCCAATTTTCCCGTTATAACGAAGAGACAGATGATAAATACCACTATGAGTTATCTTATGAAATTATGCCTGGCGATGACTTTTTGACATCGCTGAAAAAAGCAAGGACAATATCATCGTTGCGCCTTACTGTCAGCAGGGACGATATTAAGGATGACTTTATGGATTTTGCAGGCCGCTCAGAGATTAGCGATGATGTCGAAATTTGCTTCAAGCGACCTAAGGGTGCAAAAAAGTTTCCAGAAAATCTTATCAAGGCATATTATGAAGATATGCAAAGCAATAGTAAAATTAAAAGAATCTCCATTTCAGGAATGAGTGCATCAGGAAAGTTTGAAGCGGATACAGATTTAATCAAGATGAAACATTGTCTAACTGTAAGAGCGGAGTCAGTTACAAATGAAGTGGATAGCGAGGACTTCTTTGACAAAGCACAGTCATTTATTAGTGAAACGGGGCAGCAACAATGAAAAGCATAATATTTGTGCCAGTGAAAGACTATTTTCTATCAAGAAAATGGGTTATATCCAAATTCACAATGCCATTAATTGCCGCAGTGGTTAGTCTCATCATTGCCTTGACTGTTAATGTGGGTGATTCAGAAAAGATCATATCTATTTTCACCAGCTTTGTTGAAGTGCAAATTAGTGTTGTAGCAATTCTGAGCTCATTTTCCGTTGCAATTATCACTATTATGGTGTCGGCCGATAATCCCAATCTTCAAAGTCTCAAGAAAACGCCTTCCAGCGAAAAACACTATAAGCCGGTAAATAAAAAGCAGTTGTCTCTTTTCCAAATATTGCTGTCAAGTATTGCTTATAATGTTGTTGTAGAAATCAGTTATCTTATTGGCTTGATTTCGCTATCACTCATTCAAGCAGCTTTACCAACTGCATACCTAAAATATATAGTTGCCCTATGCATCTTCTTTATCGTTCACATTTTGCTTGTACTGCTCGAATCGGTATCTCAAATGTATCTGACATTTTGGAACAGCAAAACAGAATAGATGCAATGAGACGAAGCGGCGGGAGTGGATTGCTCCCGCCGCTTACTACTTTAGTTAAAAATAATTTCGTGCCTTACCACTTCTTCTGCCACTGCCCGAATATTGTTCATCCGTCCAACCCAGGCCATTGGATCTGCAACTTTAAGTTCTTCACTGATTCCCTCCGCCTGGGTCATCTGCGCCACAAGTCGCTCATACATTTGCGTTGCTGAGCGGTCTACCTCGACGAGATGGGCGTCCAGTTTTCCCGAAAGCAACAGGCCAGTATAAATCGGCTCCTTATGCTGCTTCAGATAGTCTCGCCTCCGCTGCCCCCAAATGCCGATGTGCGCGACGCTTTGGGGAGCGGTAAGGTTTGGAAGTAAATAATCTCCCTCATGGCGGTAGGTTCCGCCCATTTGCTCAAATAATGTCTTTTCCATGCTTAAGCCCTCCTATGTGTTGAAATCCCTGCAATTCAATTACACTCGGCTGACTTCATGTAAAAGTTCGGGAGGCACTTCCTTACGAAGTGCCTCCCGAGCGCGGTCCCTTTGTTTTGCGCAATTTACTCCTCTTCGGGAGCGGTTTCCTCCTCCTCGTCGGAGAGGTCCAGGGCGAACTTTTCGTGGCAGCTGGGACACTCCACCACGCCGGCGTCCAGCACCGAGGCGTCGATGACCAGATCCTCGCCGCAGGTGGGGCACTCCACCTCAAAGAAGTCCTCGTCGGGGTCGTAATCGTCCTCGCCGTCGTCCTCCTCGTCCTCGTCGTCGCCGTAGACGATCTCCTCCACGTCGGACAGGTCGTCGGAGACGGCGTCCAGCTCTTCGCCCAGGGCGTCCACGTTCTCGCCGATGCTGTCCAGCTCGATGCCGATCTCCTCCAGGATGCCGATCATCACGGAGATGAGCTTGCCCTCCTTGGATTTGGCGGTGTCCAGGTCCAGCCCTTCGGCCAGACCTTTGAGGTAAGCGACCTTTTCAGAAATGGTCATGTGGCTCCTCCTTTCGGGCTCTCAGCCCTTGCAGCGCTCCAGATACTCGCCGGTACGGGTGTCGATCTTGATCCTGTCGCCGATGTTGATGAACAGGGGCACCTTGATCTCGGCGCCGGTCTCCACGGTGGCGGGCTTGGTGACGTTGGTGGCGGTGTCGCCCTTGAAGCCGGGGTCGGTCTCGGTGATCTCCAGCTCCACGAAGTTGGGGGCCTCCACGCCCACCACCTTCTCCTTGTAGATCATCAGCTTGCACATGGTGTTCTCTTTGACGAAGTCAAAGCCGGTGGGCAGGTCGCCCTTGGACACGGGGACCATGTCGAAGGTCTCCTGGTCCATGAAGTAGTACAGGTCGCCGTCATTGTAGCTGTACTCGGCGTCCTTGCGCTCGATGTAGGCGCTTTCAAACTTGGCGGTGGGGTTGAACGAGGTCTCGGTCACGCCGCCGCCCAGGACGTCCTTCATCTTGGTGCGCACGAACGCTGCGCCCTTGCCGGGCTTGACGTGCTGGAACTCGATCACCTGCATGACCTTGCCGTCCATCTCGAAGGTCACGCCGTTGCGGAACTCGCCAGCGGTAATAGTAGCCATTGGTCTCATCCTCCAAACGTAGTAGCAAAATTAGGCATCAATATTTTACTCTATGTTCTCCCGTTTTGCAAGGGCTTTTCACACAAAAGGCAAAAAACCGGAAGAAAAATGGAGGCGGGAAAGGCAAAGACCTTTCCCGCCCGGATCGTCAGGGCTTTTGCGCGCTGAACTTGTTGTAGGTCTCGCTGATCTTGCTGGCGGGGGCGGGCTCCACCTGATACCAGCCCTTGCTCTGGGCGGTCTGGAACAGGTCGGTGGAGGTCTTGTGGCTCTGGTCCAGGATCTTCAGGAACTCGTCCCGAAGCTGGACGTTGGTGCATTCAGCGGCGAAGATGTTGTAGTTGGTGGTCATCTTTTTTTCGCTGAGGATCAGGTCTGTGATGCGCTCCTGGTCGTTCATGTCGGTTCCTCCTTCTTACTGCAGATAGCCCAGCAGGCAGTTGAAATTCTGCCGGTGCTGGTCGGCGTACTTCTGGAAGCAGGTCTTGAGCTGGGCGTCCTCACACTCCTGGACGGCAGCCTGGTACTTGGCGCAGACCACCCGTTCAAAGTTCAGCTGGTCGCTGAGGGCGGTGAGCTCCTTGGCGCTGAGATTTGCCATGAGGGAACAACTCCTTTCTTGATCTGGCGGTAGCTTGCCCAATTTATGGAGGAACATACGGATATTTCGTGGTTGACAGAAGGGGAAAAATGTGTTAGTATACTGGTTGCATCTGGCTTGCCTCGGGAATACGGAGAGATGTCCGAGTGGTTTAAGGAGCCAGTCTTGAAAACTGGTGATCCCGCAAGGGACCGTGGGTTCGAATCCCACTCTCTCCGCCACTTACTTTCTTTTGAAAAAGAAAGTAAGCTAAGAAAGCTTCCATTCAGGACCATTCCTCTTTTGCAGGCTCCTTTCTCCTTTCCCAAAAAAAGCTGAGGGGCGCTTTTGGGGGACCCCGAAAGGGCTTGAGAACGCGAAGCAGGGCGGCAACATCAATCGAATACTTCTTATTTTTTCGGCATGCAGAAGTACCCAAGTGGCCGAAGGGGCTCCCCTGCTAAGGGAGTAGGCGGGTAAAACCGTGCGAGGGTTCAAATCCCTCCTTCTGCGCCAGAAGACCTTAAGGGACAGATATTGTTCCTTAAGGTCTTTCTTTTGCGAAAAAAGGAGGGATTTGAACCCTCACTATTTCAATTGGTTCACAATAGGCAAAGCCCATCGTACGACCCTCCCTCCTTCTGCGCCACACTCGGAAAGCGTCACATGACGCTGGACAGCGCCGAAATATCGGTGGACTTGACAGAGAACCAAAAAGTGATAAAATCCACTTGAAGATTCGGATATTGCAGAAGGGCAGATGGGCTTTTATGCAAATGCACGGGCAAACTGACCGAAACAACCTGGTCCTCAGTGAGCAGACTTTTCCGATCATCGAGCAGATCACTACAGGGATGCCCGGAGGGTTCTTTATTTACCACGCCGATGGGGATAAGCAGCTGATCTATGCCAATCAGGCCCTTTTCCGGATATATGGCTGCGAGAGCTTGGAGGAGTTCCGGGAATACACCGGCTACACCTTTCCCGGATTGATCTATCCGGAGGACGTAGAGCGGGTCGAAGGGAGCATCAAACAGCAGATCGGCGCCCACGACAATGATCTGGACTATGTAGAATACCGGATCGTACGCAAGGACGGTACGATCCGGTGGATCGAAGATTACGGGCACTTTGTCCACTCGGACCTCTACGGTGATCTCTTCTACGTCTTTGTGGAGGATGCCACGGAGAAGTACCTCAAGGCCATGGACGACGCCCGCACGGCCCAGCTGGCCCAGGAGCGGCTGGAAGCTCTGGAGGCACTGGAGCACGAGACCACGGCGCTGAAGCTGGTACATGAGATCCTGCGCTCCGGCATGTGGACCATGGAATTCGACCGGCAGGGGCAGATGATCAGTGTTTCCTGGAGCCAGGAGTTCCGCGCCATGATCGGCTACCATGATGAGGAGGATTTCCCCAATGTCCTCTCCTCCTGGTCGGACCTTCTCCATCCCGAGGACCGCGACCGGGTCCTGAAGCAATACTATGATACCATCAACGATTATACCGGCAAAAGCCTCTACAACGTGGAGTATCGCCTTCTGACGAAGGACCGGGGCTACCGCTGGTTCCGGGCCACAGGAAAGCTCTCCCGGCAGGAGGACGGCACGCCCATCACCTATGTGGGCATGTTTGTGGATATCACGGAGCGGAAGGAGACTGCCGAAAAGCTCCAGGAGCAGCACAGGCTCCTGGAGGAGGCCCTGGACAAGGCCCAGCGGGCATCCCGCGCCAAAACCACGTTCCTGAACAACATGTCCCACGATATCCGCACCCCGATGAACGCCATCATCGGCTTTACGAATCTGGCCGCCGCCCACCTGGATGACCGGGAGCTGGTACAGGACTACCTGAGCAAGATCACCACCGCATCCGACCATCTCCTCAGCCTGATCAATGACGTGCTGGACATGAGCCGCATCGAGAGCGGCAATGTGATCATCGAGGAGACGCCCTGCAGCCTGCCCCAGATCCTGCAGAATCTCCAGACCATGATCCAGGTCGACCTGGAGACCAAAAAGCTGAACTTCCGTATGGACGACAGTGCTCTGATCCACCCCTATGTGTTCTGTGACCGGCTGCGGCTGAACCAGGCTCTGCTGAATACGCTGAGCAACGCGCTGAAATTCACGCCCGCAGGCGGAGACATCTCCGTCTCCGCCGCCGAGCGGCCCGGTGACACTGAGGGCACCGCCATCTACGAATTCCGTGTCCGTGATACCGGCATCGGCATGGCCCCGGAGTTCCTTGCCCACATCTTCGAACCCTTTGAGCGGGAGCGGACCTCCACCGTCAGCGGCATCCAGGGCACGGGCCTGGGCATGTCCATCACCAAGAACCTGGTGGAGCTCATGAACGGGCAGATCACCGTGGAGAGTCAGAAGGATGTCGGCAGCACATTTACCCTCACATTTCCCTTCCGCCTGAGCGAAACCTTCGACGAACAGGAGGCGCCGGAGCCCTCTGAGCCGCAGCAGTTCACCGGCTGCCGCATCCTGTTGGCAGAGGACAACCTATTGAATCAGGAGATCGCTGTGACCATCCTGGAGGAGGCCGGCTGCACTGTGGACGTGGCTGCAGACGGGGCCGAGGCGGTGGAGAAGGTCCGCCGTTCTGCCGACGCCCCCTATGACCTGATCCTGATGGACATCCAAATGCCTGTGATGAATGGGCTCGAAGCGACCGAAACCATTCGCGCCATGGAGGACCCGAAGCTGGCCCGGCTGCCCATCGTGGCGATGACTGCCAACACCTTTGAAGAGGACCGCCAGAGGATCTTCGCCGCCGGCATGGACGGCCATCTGGGCAAACCCGTTGACACAGGCAAGCTGTTTGCCACCTTGCGGAGCATCCTGGGCCGTGCTTAGGCTGAAACGCGGTGCGCCCGGACCTCGGTTTGGCCTTTGACAGGTCCTTTGGCCGGAAGCGCATTTTCTTACCCCGAAAAAGGCAAGAGACAGCCCGCTGAGGTGGGCTGTCTCTTGCTTTTTATATCTCGGAGGGGCAGGTGTAAAAAATGGCAGGCGCCCGGCGGCGCTCGTCCGGTCTGAGGGCCTGGCCTTCTCCTCCTCTGAGAATTCGGAGGCCCGTTCTTTCCTGCGGAAAGAACGGGCCCCCATGTTCCGGGTGCGCAATGCGCACCGATATGCGTGTTTTGAGAACCTCTGGGTACAAGCCTCAGGCGAGCTTACCTCTGCCCCTTGTCGTAGGGGATGCCCTCGGCCTTGGGAGCCCGGGACTTCTTGGAGGTGAAGGCCAGGACCACCAGGGTGATGATATAGGGCAGCATCCGGTACACGTGCTGGCTCACGCCGATCTCGGTCAGCAGGTAGACCCCGTCGCCGTTGATGTCGATGGAAGTATAGGCGGCGGCGATGCACTTGAACAGGCCGAAGAGCAGAGACGCGCCGGCGATGTTCAGGGGCTTCCAGTTGCCGAAGATCATGACGGCCAGGGCCAGGAAGCCGAAGCCGGCCACGTCGCCGGTGGAGGCGCAGTTGGCGGTGGTCAGGGCGTAGACGAAGCCGCCCATGCCCGCCAGGGCGCCGGAGATGGTGGTGCCGGCGTAGCGCATCTTGTAGACGTTGATGCCCAGGGAGTCAGACGCCTGGGGATTTTCGCCGCAGGAGCGCAGCCGCAGGCCGAACCGGGTCTTGTAGAGCAGGATGGACAGGAGGATGAACAGCAGGATGCACACGTAGGTGGCGATGTAGGACTTGTTCACGAAGGTCTCCCAGAGGAAGTTGCCCTTCTCGGTGCGCTTCATGCCGAAGAGGCTGTTCTTCAGCATGAACCAGCTGGCGGCGTCGCCGTTCATCTGGAGGGTGTTCTGGTTGGCGATGATCCGGATGAGGAAGAGGACCAGGGCGGGGGCCATCAGGTTCAGAGCGGTACCGCCGATGGTCTGGTCCGCCTTCAGATTCACCGAGGCGAAGGAGAGCAGCAGGGAGAAGATGGCGCCGAAGAGGGCCGCCACCACCATGGCCAGGATCTCATAGCCCTGAAGGGCCACCCAGTTCCCCGCGGCCTTGGCGTCGGCGAAGACGGGCAAGGTCTGGGTCAGGTTCACGAAGAGCACGCCCACGAAGGCGCCGAAGATCATAATACCTTCCAGAGCCAGGTTGATGATACCGCTGCGCTCGGCAAAGACGCCGGCCAGAGCCACGATCATCAGGGGCACCGCGTAGAGGAGCGTCTGCTGAATGAGGAATGTCATTTCTCCTCGCCTCCTTTCTCCGGACTTGCTTGGACCGGCGGTTCTCCGCCCGGCTCAGGCGAGACCGGGGGCGCCGCAGGGGCAGGCTCGGCATTGACGTTGATCCCCACCTTGTTCTTCGCCCTGCCGGCAAGGAAGGTCTTGATCAGCAGAGAGAAGGCGGCCATGTAGACGATGACCGAGATGATCACGTCGGTGATGTATTCGTTGTATGCGGTGAGGGTGGTCACCTGCTGGCCGATGATGTCCAGCATGGACATGAAGATCCCGGTAAAGATGACGGCAATGGGATTGCTGGACGCCAGCAGGGCCACGGGGATGCCGTTGAAACCGATGGCGGGCAGGGCCTGGTAAGTGCTCCAATAGAACTCGGTGTTGCCGGAGAGCCAGTAGAGAGAGGCGGCAGCGCCGGAGAGGGCACCGGCGATGGCCATGGACAGCACGATGTTCCGCTTGTCGTTGATGCCGGCATACCGGGCGGCGTGACGGTTGGAGCCGCAGGCCTTGAGCTGATAGCCCAGGGTGGTCTTGCTCATAAGGACATACACGCCGATGGCAATGACCACGGCGATGAGGATGCCGCCGTTGATCTGGGAGCCTGGGAAGAGCTTGTCCAGGCCCATCTTGGCGGTCTGCACACCGTTGACCGAAGTCTTGTAGACATAGGCGGTCTTGGTACCCTCGGTGGTATTGCGGAACACCGAGCCGTCAAAGATCCAGGTCACCACATTGGCGGCGATCCAGTTGGTCATGATGCAGGCCAGCACCTCGTTGATGTTGAGGAAGGCCTTCACCAGGCCGGGGATACAGCCCCACAGGGCGCCGGCTGCCACGCCGCCCAGGAAGGACAGCAGCCACACCACCGGGGCGGGCACGCTGGTGGTGGGGATGCCCAGGGCAATGACCAGAGAGGCGGCGGTACCCAGGAGGTACTGGCCCGGCGCGCCGATGTTGAACAGGCCCGTCTTATAGGCCACAGCCACCGAAAGGCCCACCAGGATCAGGGGGGTGGCTCGGAAGAACATGTTGCCGAAGTTGGAGGGGTTGAATCCGAAGGTCAGGGCGCCGGCGCCGTTCCGCCCGGTGGCGAAGAGGCCGCCGAAGATCAGCCGGATCCCCTCCCAGGCGCTGGTGGGGCCCAGCGTATCGTTGCTCAGGCCCATGATGAGGATCAGGACGGCACCCACCAGCAATCCGCAGAGGATGGAGATGATGGAAGCCAGGACCGAACGGGTCCCCTCTTTCTCTAACAGGCTGTGTTTCATGCTCCCTCACCCTCCTTCTGCCGCTTGGCGCCAGCCATGTAAAGGCCCAGCTCCTGCACGGTGGTCTTCTTCGGGTCCAGCTCGCCCACGATCTCGCCCTCGTACATGACCAGGATGCGGTCGGACAGGCTCATGACCTCATCCAGCTCCAGGGAGACCAGGAGGATGGCCTTGCCCTCGTCCCGCTCCTTGACCAACTGGCCGTGGATGTACTCGATGGCGCCCACGTCCAGGCCGCGGGTGGGCTGCACCGCCACCACCAGTTCCTTGTTCCGGTCCAGTTCCCGGGCGATGATGGCCTTCTGCTGGTTGCCGCCCGACATGCTCCGGGCGGTAGTGATGGGCCCCTGGCCCGAGCGCACATCGTACTGGGCGATGAGCTTCTCGGCGTACTGCCGCACCGCGCCCTGCTTGATAAAGCCCATATGCTGGAACTCCGGCTCCTGGAAGCGCTGGAGCACCATGTTCTGCTCCAGGGTGAAGTCCAGGACCAGGCCGTGCTTGTGCCGGTCCTCGGGAATGTGGCTCATGTTCTCTCCCCTGCCCTTGATGGTGGCGTGGGAGATGTCCTTGCCGCACAGCGTCACTGTGCCGGTGGACTTTTCCAGGCCGGTGAGGCCGTGGATGAACTCGGTCTGGCCGTTGCCGTCGATGCCCGCGATGCACAGGATCTCGCCGGCCCTGGCCTGGAGGGACACGTTGTGGACGGCGTCCTTCTTGTGGTGCCCCTTGACGCTGAAGTCCTTCAGGTCCAGCACCACCTCGCCGGGCTTGGCGGGATCCTTCTGGACCTCCAGCTGCACCGGACGGCCCACCATCATGTTGGAAAGGGACTGCTTGTCGGTGTCCTTGGTGTCCACCGTGCCGATGTACTTGCCCTTGCGCAGCACCGTCACCCGGTCGGAGACCTCCATGATCTCGTTGAGCTTGTGGGAGATGAAGAGGATGGACTTGCCCTCCTTGGCAAACTCCCGCATGGTGGCCATGAGCTCCTCGATCTCCTGGGGGGTGAGCACGGCGGTGGGCTCGTCAAAGATCAGGATCTCATTGTCCCGGTAGAGCATCTTCAGGATCTCCACCCGCTGCTGCATGCCCACGGTGATGTCCTCCACCCTGGCGTCCAGGTCCACCTTCAGGCCGTAGCGCTCAGACAGGGCCTCTACCTTGGCCCTTGCCTCCTTCTTCTGGAGGAAGCCCATCTTGGTGGTCTCGGCCCCCAGAATGATGTTGTCCAGGACGGTGAACACATCCACCAGCTTGAAGTGTTGGTGGACCATGCCGATGCCCAGGGCGGTGGCGTCGTTGGGGTTGTTGATCTTGACCACCTGGCCGTTTTTGCGGATCTCCCCCTTTTCCGGCTGATAGAGGCCGAAAAGCACGCTCATCAGCGTGGACTTCCCCGCGCCGTTCTCCCCCAGCAGGGCGTGGATCTCCCCGTGCCGGAGCTGCAGGGTGATATCATCGTTGGCGATGATACCCGGGAACTCTTTGGTGATGTGGAGCATTTCGATGATGTTCTCAGCTTCCATAGTCCTCATCCCGCTTCCTTCCATTGAATTTTGAAAGCCTGCCTGCGGCTGTTCATGCTAAGCTTATTATAGCGTAGCCACCAACAAAAGACAAGAAATTTTGATATGAAATATACAAAAACGAGCGGAGCGCACTGCGCTCCGCCCGTTTTTTGAAAGGGAAAGGGAATTAGATAATGTTCAGCTTCACGTTGGACCAATCCTGCTCCAGGTTGGAGTAGTCATTGTCGATGACCAGCTTGCCGGAGACGATGTCAGCCAGCTGAGCCTGGTACTCCTCCACGGAGTAGTTCTCCAGCATCCAGGTGTCCACAGGCAGGCCGGTGGCGCCGGTGTCAGCGCCCAGGTCGGCAGCGCCGCCCATTTCGGCCCAAGTGCCGTCATAAGCCTTGCCGCAGGCCCACACAGTGGCGTCGGACAGGCCCTTCAGAGCGGAGGTGATGACGGTGTCGGACTGGCTGGACTGGTCCACGTCCACGCCGACCACCAGGCCGTCGTTGGCGGCGGCAGCGGCGGTGATGGACTGGAACATGGAGCCGCCGGCGGCGAAGACCACCTCAGTGCCGTTGGCGTACCAGCCGGAGATCATGGTCTGCAGCTCGGGAGAAGCGGAGAAGGAGGCGCCGTACTGCCAGGAGTAGTTGATCTCCACATCCGCGCCCATCTCAGCAGCAGCCGCGTTGGCGCCCTGGACGTAGCCATAGCCGTAACGGCAGCAGGCAGGGTTGTCGCCACCGCCGCCGCCGGAGAAGCCCAGCTTGGTGTAGCCTTCCTTGACCACGGCGTAGCCGGCCATGTAGCCGCACTGCTCTTCCTTGAAGGTGACGCCCACCTCGTTGTCCAGACCCAGGGACCAGCCATCAATGAAGATGAACTTGGTGTCGGGGAACTCCGTGGCGGCCTTCTCCAGAGCGGTGCCCTGCATGAAGCCGGCGCACACCACCACCTCGGCGCCACCGTCCACGGCGGCCTTCATGGCGTCGTAGCGGTCGTCGTCAGTGGCCTGGTCGCCGTTGGCGGGCTGATAGTACTTGTAGGACTTGCCGTTGGCGTCAGCAAAGAGCTTCACGCCGTCGAAGGTGCCCTGGTTGAAGGACTTGTCCTTGAGCTGGCCCACGTCGGTGATGAAGGCCACCTGATACTTGCCGTCGGCGGAGGTCATGCTGTCGGGGATGTCCTCAGCGGACTTGGCAGCGGGAGCGGGGGTCTCCTCGGGAGCCTGGCTCTCGGCAGGGGCCTGGCTCTCAGCGGGAGCCTGGCTCTCCACGGGGGCCTTGCTCTCCTCGGGAGCCTTGCTCTCGGCAGCGCCGCCGCCGCAAGAGGCGAGGCCCAGCATCATGGCGCCGGACAGGAGCAGTGCAAGGAGCTTACTGGTCTTGTTCATTCCTGATCATACCTTCCTTTCATTTTTGCCCGGCCCCTCCGGCGGAGCGCCGGAGCCGACCGAACTAAGCAAGTCCATTATAGCTTGTATGGCTACAAATCGCAACAAATTTTTACAAAAATGTTACACAAAAAATGGAGGCGGGTCTTCTCCCGCCTCCATAGAAAACATAGAAACCGCTCCTCAATACCCCGTGCCCTGCTGGCCCTTGGCCAGCTTGACCAGGCGGGAGGTGCCCAGACGGTCGGCGCCCAGGGCGATGAAGTCCTCGGCGTCCTTCCAGCTGGCGATGCCGCCGGCGGCCTTGATCTTCACCCCGGGGCCCACGTGCTCGGCAAAGAGCTTCACGTCCTCCCGGGTGGCCCCTCCGGTGGAGAAGCCGGTGGAGGTCTTGATATAGTCGGCCCCCGACTCGGTGACGATCTCGCACATCTTGATCTTCTCTTCCTCGGTGAGCAGGCAGGTCTCCACGATGACCTTCAGGATATGGCCGCCGCAGGCCAGCTTCACCGCCTTGATCTCCTCCAGGATCCGGTCCCAGCGCTGGTCCTTCACCCAGCCGATGTTGATGACCATGTCGATCTCGTCGGCGCCGTGGCGGATGGCGTTCTCGGTCTCAAATACCTTGACGGCGGTGGTGGAATAGCCGTTGGGGAAGCCGATGACGGTGCAGACCTTCAGCTTGCCCTCCAGATATTCGTCAGCTCTCTTCACATAGCAGGCGGGGATGCACACGCTGGCGCAGCCGTACTTCACGCCGTCGTCACAGATCTCCTTGATCTGCTCCCAGGTGCTCTCCTGCTTGAGCAGGGTGTGGTCACAGTGGCTCAGGATCTCGCGCATTTCCATAGCGGAGCCGTCCTTTCTCTCTTGTTATTTTCCGAACAGTGTGTATTCTACCACAGACCGGGGGAAATTACCAGATGTTTTTCAACATTTCACCAATTCGTAGCTCCGGGTCCCCAGACCGATCTTCTCGGCGTGCTCCAGGCAGGACTTCCACTCGGACCCCTCGGTGGCGTTTTCAAAGTGGTCGCCGTGGTCGATGAAGTCGGGCAAGGCCATCCGCCGGGCCAACTGGCTGCCGGGCAAAGGCTCCTGAGCCATGCAGGCGTCGGCGCAGGCCTGGTCCAGGGCCACCGGGTCGAAGGAGGCGAACATGCCGATGTCGGGCAGGATGGGGATGTCGTTTTCCCCGTGGCAGTCGCAGTTGGGAGAGATATCCCGCACCAGGCTGATGTGGAAGCAGGGCCGGCCGTCCACCACCGCCTTGGCGTACTCGGCCATCTTGCGGTTGAGCATCTGCACCGTATCCCAGGAGGGATTCTCGATGGCGTCGAAGTTGCACGCGCCGATGCAGCGGCCGCAGCCCACGCACCTGTCGTGATCGATGACGGCCTTGCCGTCGGCGGGGCTGTAAGAGATGGCGTCCTGGCCGCACTCCCGGGCGCAGCGGTGGCAGGAGCGGCACTTCTCGGGATGGACCACGGGCTTGCCGCAGTTGTGCTGCTCCATCTTCCCCGCCCGGGAGCCGCAGCCCATGCCGATGTTCTTGATGGCCCCGCCGAAACCGGCCTGCTCATGGCCCTTGAAGTGGCTCAGGGAGATGAACACGTCGGCGTCCATGATGGCCCGGCCGATCTTGGCGGCCTTGACGTACTCGCCCCCCATCACGGGGACCTCAATGTCGTCGGTGCCCCTGAGCCCGTCGCCGATGATGATCTGGCACCCGGTAGACAGAGGCGAGAAGCCGTTCTCCATGGCGGCGTCCAGGTGCTCCAGGGCGTTCTTCCGCCGGCCTGCGTACAGGGTGTTGCAGTCGGACAGGAAGGGCACCCCGCCGTGGTCCTTCACGAAGTCGGCCACCACCTTGGCCCAGTTGGGCCGCAGGAAGGTGAGGTTGCCCGGCTCGCCGAAGTGCATTTTGATGCACACCAGCTTGCCCTCGAAGTCGATCTCCCCCGCCCCGGCCCGCTCCATGAGCCTGCGGAGCTTGGTGAGCTGGCTGGTGCCGATGGGCACCCGAAAATCGGTAAAATACACTTTTGAAGGCGTCATTTTCAGTCTTCTACTCCCCTCTTTTGGACTTCGCCACCCCGTTAGAATGGCAGGTTCAGGCCGCCGGTGAGACTCTTCATGGAGTTGGCGGCGTCGCTCTCGGCCTGGCGCATGGCCTCGTTGACGGCGGCCACCACCAGATCCTGGAGCATCTCCACGTCCTCGGGGTCCACCGCCTCGGGGTCAATGGTCACGCTGAGGAGCTGATGCTGACCGTTGACCTCGGCGGAGACCACGCCTCCGCCGGCGGCGGCGGTGTAGGTCTTGGAGGCCAGTTCCTCCTGCATCTTCATCATGTCCTGCTGCATCTTCTGGGCCTGCTTGATCATGTTCATGTTCATGCCGCCGCCTCCGCCCATTCCGAAGCCGCCGCGGTTGAATCCCTTCGCCATTTTTCTTCCTCCTCAGCTTTCATGGAATATGTCGCCGAACTGCCGGCCCAGGGCCCGCAGGTCATCCAGCTTGTCGTGGCCGTCTGCCGCCGGGGCATCCTCCGCCGGAGCGGCGCCCGCCGCCGGGGCCTTGGGGGCCTGTCCCACCGTCACCGCCGCCCGGTAGGGGGCGCCGGGAAGCAGGTTGGCCCCCTTCTGAATGGCGGCCAGGATGCCGGGCTTGTTCAGCATTTTCCGGGTAAATTCGTCCTTGACCCAGAGGGTGAGCACCCCGCCCTCCGCCGTGCCCTGGACGGCCTCGGGATTGGACAGGAAGCTGTACTCCCCCATGGGGATCTTCCCCTTGAGCCCCGCCACCAGTCCGGGCCAGAAATTGCCCGGGGGCGTGGCTTGGGAAGCTGTCGGGGCCGCGGGCTGGGGTTTCTCCCCGCCGCTCTCTCCAGGCGCCGCCGTGGGAGTGGGGGCTGCGGGCCGGGCCGCCGGGGCGGACTGCCTGGGCTGGGGAGCCGGCCGGACCGGGGGCTCGGAGGGTTCGTCCGCCCAAGGGGGTGCGTCCTCGTCCCCCAGAGGGGGCGGCTCCATGTCCCAGGGGGGCGCTTCGTCGTCCGCCACCGGGGCGGGCGTTTTCACGGGCTGGGCAGCCCTTGAAGGGGCATTTTCTGCCTTGGGAGCGGCCGGGGCCGCCACATTTCCCGTGGTCTGTAAAGGGGTAGCCCTTTGCGGGGCTGACAGGGCACCTCTGATGACCATCTCCTCCACCCGGGCCAGGCGGGCGTTGAGCCCCGCCGGAGAGGCGTCCAGGGTCTCGTCGCACAGCTTGATAAGGCACAGTTCGGCGTCCACCCGGCGGTTGGCGCTGCGGTCCAGGCCCGAGGCGGTCTGCTGGAGGCCGCCCAGGAGCTGGACCAGCCGGGCCGTTCCCAGGAGCTCGGAGAGCCCCCGGAGGGTGGTCTCGTCATAGCCCCCGGTGAGGAGCCCCGCGCCCCCCTTGGGGGCCGTTTTGCGGATGAGCAGGTCCCGGGCCAGGGCGGAGAACTCGCCCAGCAGGCTCCCCACGTCCTTGCCGGCGGCGTAGAGCCGGTCCAGCCGTTCCAGGGCGGCTCCGGCGTCGCCCCGGGCGATCTCTCCCATGAGGGCGGCGGTCTCCACGTTCCCCGCCAGACCCAGGGTGTCCAGGATCTCCCCCTCCCCCAGCTCGCCGGAGCCCTCTCCCGAGGCGCACTGGTCCAGCAGAGAGAGGGCGTCCCGCAGGCCGCCGTCGGCCAGGCGGGCCAGGAGGGCGGCGCCCCGGTCGGTGAGAGGGATCTTCTCCTCCCCCGCCACGAACTTCAACCGCTGGGCGATGTCCAGGGGGGAGATGCGCTTGAAGGCAAACTGCTGGCAGCGGGATTTGATGGTGGCCGGCACCTTGTGGAGCTCGGTGGTGGCCAGGATGAACATAAGATGCTCGGGAGGCTCCTCCAGGATCTTCAGCAGGGCATTGAAGGCCGCGGTGGAGAGCATATGGACCTCGTCCACGATGTAGACCCGCTTTTTCACCGCCGCCGGGGTGTAGACCGCCTCGTCCCGAAGGGCACGGACCTGGTCCACGCCGTTGTTGGAAGCGGCGTCCAACTCCAGCACGTCCATGACGGCGCCGCTGTCGATGCCCAGGCAGGCCGGACACTGATTGCAGGGGCTGCCGTCCACCGGGTGCTCGCAGTTCACCGCCTTGGCCAGGATCTTGGCGCAGGTGGTCTTGCCGGTGCCCCGGGTGCCGGTGAAGAGGTAGGCGTGGGAGAGCCGGCCCTCGGCCACCTGGCGCTTGAGGGTCTCGGTGATATGGCTCTGGCCCACCACATCGTCAAAGGTGCGGGGCCGCCATTTGCGGTAGAGAGCCTGATACATAGTTTCACCTCACGAAAAGAAGGAAAGGGGGAAGAAGGGCTCACCCCCTCTTCCCCGCTCCGGCCTGTGGCAAGACCGCGCACCGGCCTTTGAAAGACACGCTATACCCGTTACCCGGACAGCCGGCTCAGGGACGGCGTCCCCACGGCACACGCTCGAGCCCGCTTAGTGCTGCTCGGTTCCCCGCCTGACACGGTTCACGGGAGAACGTTGCGTGGGACCGACCCATCATCACTGCTTATCGGGGTCAGACGATACAGCGCGCTTCCGGGGGCCGGGATTCATCCCCGCTATAGCGGATTGCGGGTACAGGGCACCGCTATCTCCCCGATTAGCGCGGCCTTGCCTCAGGCCGGGGACAAGCCTTGGCCGAGACAGGCGGATACCTTGTTATTATACAATACTTTTTCCCTTCGTTCAATGGGAAACGGAAAAGTTTTTTGAAAAAGCTCTTTACACCGACGAAGAAAATTGCTATAATATCGTGGTCAGCCATGAGGGCCTGTAGCTCAGTTGGGAGAGCGTTCGGTTCGCATCCGAGAGGTCGAGGGTTCAAGTCCCTTCAGGTCCACCAAAATGAAAACCACCGCAGATCATTCTGCGGTGGTTTTTCGTTTGACCACATATATACCACAGACAGGGTTTCGGAAAACCGGTGGCGGTGGTATAATTAACCCAACCGATAAGATTATATGGAAGGAGCTGAAACATCACACATGGCGAACTATGTTTCAAACAAAGTGGTTTGCAGCAAGGATTTCCTGGATACATACCTCTTCGATTTCTTTCCTTGTGGGCCAGATAACCCCATGAGCGAACCATATATTTCATTCAACAAGTTGTTTGGCCTTCGGTCTTTAAGCGAATATCAGGAAAAGATTGGTGTACACATCTATTACGGCTTTGACTTCTCCTGGGCAAAACGAGATGATGGGCGATATGAGGTCAAATTTTGTACCCGGTGGGAATATCCCATTCAAGCAATCCTGAAGGCGCTGGAGCTATCCCACGAAGTGGAATGGTTTGCGGTGGAGGAAAGCTGTGTCTTCGTTTCAAAGTTTTATTGGGACAACGGTGCAAAAGAAGATATTATGCCGCTTATGGATGCATACTTTGCGTGGAGCGAAGCCCATATGGATCTGGAAGAATCCTTAGAGGATTGGGATGACAGCACATGGTACTATCTCCAATCGATAGAGGAAAACTGGAAAAATTGGGAAAGTAAAGACGGATTCCAGCGGTATCGAGACACCCCCGTGTTTAAGGTTATGCCGCCAATTGAATAGTCTTCAACTTATCAGCGCGCCATTGTTTTCTCCCTCACTTGAGCGATCTCCTTTTTCATCTCCCGGATCAGCACTTTCAATTTCTCCTCGCACTCGGCTTCCGTCTTGGCATAGACGTTTCGGGCGTGCTTTTTGCCGTCGGGCCAGACCGGGGAGTATCTTCCCTCCCATAGATGGTCGCCCAACTGGCTGACGCAGCCCGTTCCCGGACGGCGGCGGGGCGGCTTGTAGGGGATAAACTCCAGCGGTTCAGGCTTCTCCTTCTCCCCCACCGCTTCTTGCGCCTCCGCCTTGGCAATCCCCCGGTCGATCTTCGCCGCCGCGCTCCGGCGCATCTCATCGGTGACGTGGGCGTAGATATTCAGCGTGGTGCTGCTGGACACATGGCCGATGATGGCAAGCGTCAAAGCTATCCGCGTAAAAGGACACCGTGCTCACCCCCGAGCACGGTGTCTTTATACGCTGTTAGATTTGACGCTTACGCAATTTCCACACCTTTGAGCGGCTCATGGCAGATGAGGAGAAGTGGGCGCAGGTACAGGATCCCACCTCGGAGGGCTACGCCATGTTTCTGGGAATGCTTGCAGGCTTTACCTGCTTCGCGACCGACCTCCGGGATCTGCGGGGGCAGATAGCCCTCATGACGGAGCAGTACTTCGAGCCGCTGAAGCGGAGGAACGCCCACGCCTATGCCGGCGCTTACTCCTACTTCTACGCCCATATGCTCTCGGTCAGCGCCCATATATTTCACGAGAACTTCCAGCAGAGCTTCCCCTTGGAGGTCAGTTTTGTGCCTATGATGCACCCCACCGAGGCGGGCAAGATCTTCATCGCGGAGAAGGCCACCTTCAGCAGTCTGACAGACTTTTTGCGCACGGAGTTTTACCGGGGACTGGCCGCAGGCAATGCTCCGAGGCGGTGTCACAACTGCGGACGCTATTTTCTCCTGACCGCCGGGTACAACACCTGCTACTGCAACAACATCGCCCCCGGCGAGACCGAGCGCACCTGCCGCAAAGTGGGCGCCCACCGCAAGGAGGCCCAGGGCCGCGCCAACCGCACCCCAGCCCAGCGGGAGTACGACCGGGCCTACAACCGCCTGAAAGTCCGAAAGCAGAGAGGCAAGATCAGCGTGGACGAATGGAACGCCGCCGTAGCCCAGGCGCAGGAGTTGGTGGCTCAATCTGAACGGGGCGAACTGACAGACGAGGAAGTGGCGCGGAAGCTGGATCAGTTGTGAGGATATAGCAAGGCCGGGAGCGGATCACGACCCGCTCCCGGCCTTTTCATTCGTTTATTGCAAGGTAGATATTTCCATCAAATCATTAATGAGTATATGCCTTTGCAAAGGCCATTTTAATCTTGTCAAAGACTCCTTGGTGTGAAAGTTCTTCCTCAATCATCGCCTTATATTTCGCATATATGTACTCTTCTATGTCTCTTTCTGTCATACAGTCAAGAAGCATAACACTCCCCAATTTTGACAGGTGCTTTGCAATCTCTGCAAAATGCTTTGTGCTTTCCTCAATCTGAGGGAATTCCGCCTGGACTCGCTTCTCCGCTTTCAATGTCCCGAGGACAATCATTTTCTCGCTGGAAAACGAGCGCCATGTTAACTCTCTAAAGCGAAGGGGATTCTCAATAACAAATCGAGTTAATTCGTATGGATCATCAAGTTCTGAATCAATGGATAGTGCAACTCGAAAGTAGCAACGGGATAAAACGCCAAAGAACAAGCCGCGTCTTTTGCCCTGCGTGAGCAGCCAGTGGTCTTTAAAAACAGACGAATTCTTTTTGACCGGCATATACTTCAACGCAACCGAGTACCCCATTTCAAAGTTCATCCAACACCAAAATCGTTCATCTGTCAAAACATAGAGGGGAAGATCTTTGAGCCTCTCGTATAACAAAATGGAGTTATAAATATCCGTCTCTCGATCTTTGTCATCCTTTGGTTGGCGCAGAGCAAATTCTTCAATCTCATACTTCTTGGTAACATATAGCTCACAAGGAATAAAATTCCTTAACCATGCAGAGCTGTCAGGGTTTTCGATCAGCTTTTCGGTGATGACATCGATATTAGCTTTCAACGTCTCCAGCGCCTCATCAGTCATGTATTTAATATGAATTTTACTCATCATCATCACCACTTTCTTCCACGCTTCCCAATAGCATATCGCCGAAATCTTTGAGGCCATTGCAGGATGCACTATTTAACACCATCTGGGCAAGTTCAAGCTTATTTGCACTTACAAAATCCTCATAAAGCAGTTCTTTGCCAGTTCTATTCTTATAGCTAACACATACCGCACGAAACCACGGGTGTGCTTCGAGGAGTTCTTCCATTGTGTCACTACTGCACTCGGTATAAACTTCTTCTAAGCAACTTGCCAAAACCGGAATCGCTAATATGGCAAACGCAATATTATTGTACTCTTTTTTCATTTTAATATTATCATAAGCCTCATAGATTGCAGATGGAAGATGGATAACAATACTTTTCTCATTGTTAGCATACGTCATCACATCATCTTCGTTTTCCTTTTTTACCACGGTAAAGATAGAAGCTACCTTATCATCCTCCGTTGGGTCAAGTTCAACTTTAAACTTAAATCCATCATCTACAGCAAGAATGTCAAACTTGTCAATCTCAAAAGAATACCCAGTATATTCAGGGACAAACCCAGCACTCTTAAAATCAGGAATGCTCTCTACCGCATATAGATAGCAGGATGCTACAACATTCCCGTTAAGTTCGCACGCAGAAATGTGGAGATCCGTTGGAATATTAGAGATGTCAAAGCGCTTTCTATACACAGAGGCTGAACACTCCACAATAAATGCGCCTCTTACTTTTCCTTCCTTTACCAACTCAGCAAGCGAATCATCTTCGAGTGTGTAATGGAGATTTTTAAATATCACCTCTCCGTTTTCAATAAATGGGATCCCGTCTTCACCCACATCGAACTCCAACCTAAATATGGCCCCCGCTACATAGTCGGAGAGGAACTCATCACGATTCAAAACAGGGTACGGAAAAATTCGATTACCGATTTGCACTTAAAATCACCTCACTCGCAAACATTTCGCTACTATTCACGGAGTATGATATCTTATAAGTTTTTCCTTTCTCAATCTTCATTCCAACAATTTTACCTTTTACAACTTCACAATCTACGCCATCAATTGAGGCAGATTTGATCTCTATGGGATACTTATCTGCCGCCTCTCCACAAAGGCGAATGGCAAATTCGCAATCGCTCTCATCGTATTGGGAAGTAAAAATACAATCATACTTCCCACTGGTTTTGTCTGTAACTACCGTACGATAACGCATACCACTAAGCGGAACCTTTTTGAGCACTGGTGACTTGCCTGGCTCTACTTCGGTACTGCCTTTCGGCTCGGACTTCGGCTCGGGATTTGGCTGCGGTTCCGGCTTCTTTTTCTTCTTGAGCATTTTCCCGCCCTCCCCGTTGTCCGTTAGATCACCATCGGCGAATTCATAGCTTTCGCCGCGTTCCCCTGCTTTTACGGTCTTGGGAGTCTGCACTTTCACTGCGGAAACTGGGCGGAGTTGCACCTGTTCATCTGTAACTGCGCTCCCAGCGACACTTCCGAGTTCATCCTGTGAAGGCAAAAACTCTCCAGCACCTTCTATGTCTGTCGACTCCCCGGAGCTCTCACGAAGAGTACTCCGAATAAATTCAGTAACCGCTTGCTCTAACTCTTTCTTCATTCTCCTGGTCTCCCTTTTTTCATCAGGGAAATCATTCAGTCGCTTAATTTCCCAATCAGTATGCTGAGGGTTTTCAATTGCCCGCAACTTCTTATTGAGATCATTGTCATGAATGACACAAAGCGCAGAAAACGGAAGGTAAGCCCCAGGCCGTATATACATGATTTTCATGTATGGGTATCTCACCATCACGCAGTGTCTCGTGGCGGCCATCTCATCTGTCTGCCCGTATCGCTTTATGTAAACGGTGGCGGAATTGTCTTCATCAATTTGAATCTCCTGTACTGCTACTGACTCATCATCTTGTAACAACTCGTATTGCGCTCGAATCTCGCGCACCTCTGTCCGCGTGCGCTCATTCTGAAACTCATCCCCATAGATGATCTCTCTCACAGTATTTGCATTGACGGAGATATTATTAACAACGACTTCCAGATCTCCACGAACAATGGCAACCATAAAACTTTCCAAAACTTTTGCTATGATGTCACTCTGCCATCCTCTGAAAGCATTAAATCCAATAATATACACATCTGTGCCATATTCCTTCTCGCCGCGGCTAAATCCCCTATCAAGGTGGATTTCTTCCATAATGGGAAGGTTTTTCTCGCTAATCCCATAGTATCCGATCCCCATAGTAAGAAGGTCGGTATCCTCGCCAGGGATTGGAGTCGAACGAAGTTTGCTTATTCCAATATGAGCGCAGGAACCGTCCTTTGCGCGCGTGGAATAAAAAACAGTATTTGTATTACTTACTACAAAGGATGCGAATTTTCCAATACCCTTGGACCCACCCATACTTCCGCCTTTATCACTGACACCCGAACCTTTGGTCAGATTATAAAACGGAGTCCCTCGCTTGTTGGTTGTCGCTCCCTCAACCCCTGTCGTATTAAAATCACTAATCCGAAGACACGTAATTTTTGATTTCTTAATGGATTTTTTCAGTTCAGCCAGTGCCGGCCCTTCTTTGGGAGACCCTTTTTTATACTCATAACAAGCCGTAATTTGTTTTTCTAACTCATCAACACCAGGAATTTCCTCCCGTCCAACCTGAAACAGACTAAAGACCACTCGAACAGGCTTTTTCTGAAAACCCGCATCAATTGAATTCTGGCAGATCTCTCTCGCCAGCGAAGATACCGGATCCTTCTTAAATGTCTCCATATCACTGGTATCAAGGCCGTTCTCGTTTGTGTACCGATTATCGGGAAATCTCCACATTTTTTCACTCATTTATTTCACCCTCCTCACAGACGAAATCTTTTTCTTTTAGATGTTTTTTCAGAAAACCGCTTTTTCTGGTTATCCAGTTCGGCTTGAATGGCCGCAAATATTGCCTCTATCTGCTCAGGTGTATATTCGTAATAGGACGTGTTAGACAAATTCCCTAATTGCGCAATACTTTCAATAATTCTATTTGTTCTTGCCTCCGCGATCCTAATAAAATTTGCCTTTTTATCTACAGCCATAATTCGACACCTCCGTCACCCATACGATACTATATAGCAAAATATTTGTCAAGTATTTTTGTAATTTTTTTAAAATATTTTTCCTATATTATCTTCAAGCTGCTGCAGCCGCAATGTAACTCAATGTCCAAACAAAGTTCTTAAAATCTGTTCCAATTTCAGACGACTTGTGTTACACTTAAGTAAATATCGCCATTCTGGGAGGTGACGTATGTGCAGCGGCAAGTTCCAAAGCCTATTCTAAAATGGGCAGGAGGAAAGACACAGCTGTTAGGTGATATCTCCCATGCATATCCCCCGGGCTTTGGGAATACTATACGCCGATATGCAGAACCCTTTGTGGGCGGAGGCGCCGTTCTTTTTGACATTCTTTCTAAATACGAATTAGACGAAGTGTATATCAGTGATGTCAACGCTGAACTAATTAATATGTATTTGATGGTTCGAGATCAGCCAGAGTCCCTCATTGCAATGCTGGGTACATACCAAAAGGAATACTTGTCTCTTGACGCCGATGCTCGCAAGAAGTATTACTACGAAAGGCGAACGGATTTTAACCATCTTATCCAAAGTGGAGAAAGTAAAAAAGGCATCAAAAGTGCAGCGTTGTTCATTTTCTTGAACCGCACTTGCTTCAATGGCCTTTATCGAGCAAATCGTCAAGGCCTATTTAATGTTCCACAAGGGAATCAGGCTAATCCTCTAATTTGCCATGCAGAAAATATCAGAGCCGTTTCAGCCGCTCTTTCAGATGTTCAGATCGTTTGCGGAGACTATACTGCCTCCCGAGGTTTTATAGATGCCCACACGCTGGTTTATCTTGACCCTCCTTACCGCCCCCTAAAGGGCCGTGATAGTTTTATTTCCTACACTGAAGTCGAATTTGATGATAGTTGTCAAAAGGAACTTGCTGGATTTATAGAGGAAATAGGTGCCTGCGGTGCATATATTATTTTGAGTAATTCAGATCCCAAAAATGTTGATCCAGAAGACGATTTTTTTGAAGAATTATACGCAGATTATGATGTGCAGCGAATAGATGCAAAGCGCAAAATTAATAGCGTCGCAAATGACCGTGGGTATATTAAGGAGCTTTTAATCAAAAATTTTTAACCAATTTTCAAACACGCAGGATCAGCCTTCTGATCCTGCGTGTTTTGTTGCAACGAAGCCTTCTCGCCAAGCAAGCATTTGGAAGCACTTCCGAATAACCCAAGTATAAACTGTACAACTCCCTCGCAATCGCTTTTATATTAAGACCACATCCTGGATCTTCATGGAAGCGGCTCATTTTAGTATCTTTCTCATTGTTTATTGCCAAGCATTTGTTGCCTCGGTTGTATTTAAGCGGCCGACCGGGGTGGTGCTCCTTTTTCCGTTGACTCAACCTAAAACAGGCAGGAAACTTCATTCCAACATATATTAACTTGAAATTATATTCAGGATATCATATAATTTAATATAAGGCATATGGCTCATAGCGATAAGGTCGTCTATACAAAAATTTGCATGGCCTCTTAATTGAGATATTTTCATCTGGGTAAGGGTGGTGTTAATATGTCTCCACACGGCAGTATTACTAACTCTGGATTGGTCAGTCTTTCTGGCTTTGCTTATCAGATGAAAGTGTTTTTATTGCTTCTTTCTCAAACTAATGAAGGGCAACAAGTAGAGTTTGAAACTTTAGATGATGTTGTCGTTACTGATATTATTAACAGCGACAAGCAGGAAGATCACTGTCTCAAACGCATAAAGGCCAGTGATGGAAGCGTTAAAGCTGTCCAGGTTAAAAAGGCAAATGTTAGCGCTGAAATCAGCCGAAAAATACTATATAATTGGCTATTAGCATACGACGCAGAGCCTTCTATTACCAGTTTTATACTTTATTCAGAAAAGGGTCGCACTGTGTCCCAGGCTGCCTTTCGCAGTGGTCCAGAACAAGAATATAAAATAATTACAGAATCTGCAGAGGCACCTCTTGCATTGGTTTCGCGAGTTAAAACACTCTATAGCGGGGATTTTGAGCGTTTCAAAAAGGACTATAATTTTATTGTTAATAACAAGTCAATTGTGTGTGAAGCGGTGGACACTGCCTTATCAAATGTTGTACAGCGAGAATTTCATGCGACTGCCGGAATTATCGGGCCCGTGTTTTTTGAACGCAGAATTAAAGAACTATTTAGTCGCATATGCTCTCGCATCATAGATTGCGCTTTAGCGCACAACCCGTACATATGCACAAACAGTGAGTTTGAACAATTGTGTGAAGAAATCTGCAGGGATATCTCACCCGACAGATATGATCCTGATTATCAAGCATTTATCAAAACCACCAAGCCTCTTGTTCTGGACGAATCACTAATGGCCTGTAGGGAGTATCGACAATTGGCATATTGCGGCTTACCGGTAGAGCAAATATTAAATCATATGAGATGGGAGCAATATTACGAAAACTTCCGTCAGCACTATTTATTGGACGCTCATGGTGATACAATCGCATCAATAGAGGGGATTGCCTATAACAACCACCAAGGGGTTGTTATAGAGCTTCAAGTAATGGGAAAAGATAGCCCTAAATTGCGCTTAGTTAAGACTAAAACAATGCCAATATCTTATCTTGAGAATGAGTTTTCACGCTGGGGAGCATATATCTATCTAACAGGAGATGACAATCCAAATCAAATTTCATGGAAGGATGAAGGAAATGATGCCTAACAACGCCAAAATTGTAAAGGCAATCGAAGTCGTCCAAGTTAGTATGTACTGTGATATAATCAAAAATCTTCTTGCCTACCATCGGAGCATGAGCATTGTAAAATTGGCCGCTTTTAGTTATACAATTAAAAAGGTTACCTATTTGCATAGTGGCTGCTATACTGGAAAAAATCGCTCAGACCTTGTCCTCAAATTTTTATCGCAAGTATCTGGATGCTATGATGAGTTTTGCTCACAGCTGCCATATATTCTTGAGTCACTTGATCTACTGATAAAAATCGGTTTTTGTGAATTGCATGAAAGTGAACTACTTTGTAAACACCCCGCCAGCGTATCTGCCGAAGACTATGGTTCTTTCACGATTGCTACCATTGAAGAAAGTACAGACTATACCGATCGTCAATTTTGGAAAGAGGTGCTTAATATTGTTTAGAATTATCAGCCTAACTTTGTATCCCACTAAAACGCACCTCAATCCATATACATATCACTTCAGTGCAGGAATCAATTATTTTCGTGGAAAAAACGATTCTGGCAAAACAGAATTTTATTTGTTTTTGGATTATATGTTCGGTGCAAATGTGGAGCTACAAAGCAAGGAATGGTATCAAGGCTCCCTTGATCACGCTAAAATGATATTTGTAAAAGACGAATTGACTTATGTACTCGAACGCTATATAGAATTGCCAAACAAAAACTATTTCTATTATGCTGATGAAAATCGAGGGGAGCCGATTCGTAACAGCGAGTATCGGGTAAGACTGAACCAAGTTTTTTCCCAAAGTCAAGAAGCCCTGAAAGAATTACGAACTTTCGTCGAAGAAGATGTAAGCTACAGAGTATTTACTCTATTCAACTTCTTAGGTGAAACCAGACAAGGTATCCTTAATGATTTTTGGGATAAAGCCACTGATATTAAGTATGCGCTAAAATTGCCTTCAATTATTAACTATGTGTTTAACAAAAACTTAGCCCGAATTAAGGAATTGACGGATCAAGAAGCTCAATTAAAAGAGCGGTTAGACAATCATGAAAAAATATCAGCACAAAATAACGAAACCAGATTGCGAATTAACACCCAGCTAAAAATTCTTGGCATAAGGAAAGTTTTTACTGGGCAAAACGCAACTGATATCCGACTTCTAATTGATAGTTTTCAGTCAGAAATTAAGAAATCGGAAACTATCAACAGAGGTTTAACAATTACTGAATTGGAGGCAATATATACCAGTCTTGATGAGCAAATTAAGCGACAAGAAAATATCGAGAATGATCACCGCGCATTTGAAAGTGATAGTCGCAAGCAGATTGCGCTTTTGGAGAAATTGCATGCAATCATTGAATCTGAAGTTTCTTACAGCTATTTGGCGGAACCAATTATTAAATTAACAGAGGAGCTAAATCGCAGTATTTCTTTCAATAAATATTTCATCCAGGAAAACACTATAAAAGAGTTGAAGAAACAGCGCGAGCAAATTCGTGAACAGATTCTCTCCATGAAGTCATACTACAAAATCTATTCAGTTTCAGATAAAGCTCGTGCAATCACGCTTATAAAAGAATATTTAGACTATTACCGGGATGATATAGAATCTGACGATAATATTTCTATTATCCGCCGCAAACTAAGAGGAATACGAGAAGAACTTCGGGCTTTACAAAATAGCAACGACACTCAAAAGATCAACCTACTATCAAATGAAATCACTCGGCTTTATAAGAAATCCATCGATGTATCTGACCTATCGGATCAGGATTTCCAAAATCAGGGGTTCCAGATTTCGTATATCAAAAGCGGCAATGTTCTTCAACCTCAAATTGACTCAACTGACAGCACTGATAAATCAAAACGAAATTACTATACAGGCAGTATGGCCCGGCGCACATTGATTCAACTATGTGGCTATTTGGCTTTTCTTAAAATGCTTATCGCAGAGGATCGGTATCCCCTCATCCCCATTTTAATTATTGATCATATTTCTAAGCCATTTGATTTCAAAAACAAAATGGCTATTGGAAAGGTAATCCATGGTGCATACGATGACATATCCCCAGATGATTTTCAAATTATTATTTTTGATGATGAAGCCAGTGCCGACTTGGCCATTACCCCAGCCCGTTCGACTGAGTTAGTTTCTGAAAAAAAGAGCGGTTTCAATCCATATTACTATAAAGAGTCTAACCCAATGGGCAATAATGCAACAGAATCAAGGTCCTAATTCTACTTTAGGATTTCTTTCATCCGAAGTACGATTCACTCTGGACACCCCTGACCACATGTGGCACCACATTTGCGGTTGGAACATACGGAGTGGATGCGGTCAAAGAGGGTTAGAAGAGAAGTAAAACAAAGCAAAAACTATTAGAAATGCCCGGAAATTAGCCGAAAAAGTTTTATCTCATAGTTCGCATCCGAGAGGTCGAGAACTCAAGTTACCTTTAGATCCGCCAAAAGAAGAGGCAGGTTTTCGGAAAATGTCTGCCTCTACGAATCAGCCAAAGGCAGGCCGTTCTATTTCCGGCCTCGGTTTTTCTTATCTCTACGAATTGCTTCCAGTGGAGCCCGGGGCATTTTGCTGGTCTCCCGGAAGGCGGCCACCGTCTCGCTCATCATCTGGAAATTCAGGGCGGTCCCCTCTCCGTCGGGCACATAATCCGCCGCATGATCCGCTGAAATGCCGAACCACCCCGCCGTTTCCACGGCATCCATATTTGCCCCCAGGAAGATGAACTCCCAGCCGTACTTCTCCTTCTCCCGCTGGATCATGGCCTTGACCTGGGACACGGAATACTCCCGGCTGGCATTCTCTGCGCCGTCCGTGATGATGACAAACATCACATTTTCGGCCCGATATTCCTCTGCCGTATTCTTCTGGACAGCCACCATCTTGTGGATCGTTCTGCCGATGGCATCCAGGAGAGCCGTGGAGCCCCCCACAAAATACTCCCTGTCCGTCATGGGGCTGACCGCCTGGATATCCAGGCGGTCATGGAGCAGCTCGTAACGGTTGTCGAACAGTACGGTGGTGATCCGGCACTCCCCTGCCACCGCCTTTTGCTTTTGCAGCATGGCATTGAACCCGCCGATGGTGTCGCTCTCCAATCCGGCCATGGAGCCGCTCTTGTCCAGGATGAATACCAACTCTGTAAAACCTTTTTTCATTGAAAATGACCTCCTGCTCTTTGATGGTATTATCTTACCAAAGGCAGGAGGTCATGAGGTCGCTTGGAAAGCGACATTTTTTACGAGCCAAGCAGGGGCTGGTCATAGGAAAACAGCACCTCATTGAGTTGGAAGATATCGTATTTTCCGCTGACGATAAAATATTCCACGATCACGTCAAACTTGCTGGCGTGGGACAGGGCATAACCTGCTCGCGCCAGCAGTTTCTCCGTCTCGGGAAGGGTCAGCTCCAGGGCGATGGCAAGGGCCAGAATGGTGGGCTTTTTCGGCGTGTAACCCTTCCCTGTCCGTATCTTGGAAAAGAGTTTCCGGTCGATATTGGCCTTCTTGTAGACCTCCACATCGGTCTTTCCCTTTGCGTCAATGAGTTTCAGGAGGGCGTCTGAAAAGGGCTCATCCAGGTTGTCCATCAGGTCATCCAGCCCGTGGACAGGCGTCGCCGGCAGACACGACGCGCTCAGGTCAGGCTTTACAGCCTGCCCCAGCGCCATCTCCTCCACATCGAGAAGCTGCCGCCGGGAGCGCCGGCGGGTGTCCACATAATGCTCGTCAATGTAGCTCTCAACATCCCCCGACAGGGCCTTGCTGATCAGAAAAGAGGACTTGTCAAAAACGGCAAGATAGACCTCCATATCATGGTCTTGCAGATATTCCTCAATGGCCAGCCGGGCAACCTCCAGGGCCTCGTCCTTGGGGTAGCCGTAGATGCCGCTGGAGATCAGAGGGAAGGCGATGCTCTCGCAGCCTTTTTCCTCTGCCAGTTTCATGGACTCTATGTAGGCCGAGCGGAGCAGCGCACGGCTCTGTTCCTTGTTCCAATGGCTGTATACCGGTCCGGCAGCGTGGATCACATACTTTGCCGGCAGGTCGAACCCCGGCGTAATGGCCGCACCACCCGTCAGAATGGGGGCGACCTTGTTGCAGGCCTCCTGCAGCCGCTTCGGTCCGGCCGCCTGAAAAATTGCCCCACACACGCCCCCACCCATCTGCAAATCGGTGTTGGCAGCGTTGACGATGGCATCGACTTTCATTTTTGTGATGTCCTGTCGGACGATGGTGAAGGGCATTTTGATCACTTCTCTCCGGCGTGTAACGCTAAGATACCTGTCAACGCCTTATAATGTGGATCTCTGAAGAATTTGGGGGCCATGATTCCCTCCAAATTGTTTACTGTTTCTTACCCCACCAGCTTGTTCGTTTTCTTCAAATACTTTGCCGGGATGGGCGTATCCAACTTCCATGTGATGCTCATCGGCCGGCTGCCTTGGTGCTCTACGTAGTTCGCAATCCCAAGGAATGTATAGGGGGCAGCCCCAACGGAATCCGTCTTGAATTCCCGAACGAAGAGGAGCACTTGACTTCCCTGCTCCCGATGGTGGATGTACCGCTGTCCGGTAGTGGATGTCTCTGCCGTAGTGCTTTGACTCTGCCAGTGGAACAGGGTCTCATTGATGGAGTAATCTTGATACATTGTGGTGGGGGAATAGTCTTTGTCAGCTTTGTTCAGCGTCACGAAGAACACATCCAGCTTCTTCTCCGGCAGCCACTTTACTCCTTCGCGCACGGTGGCGGGCTTCAAAAAGTCCAGCGCTACAAGCAGTTGGTCGCGGGTATAGGTACAGTGCACGTCCAGTGGGCAGTCAAAGCCCAGCTCCACCGGATGGTCAATGAAATCGATGTGGTCGTAGTTGTACTGCAGCAGCTCCAAAAGTTCTCCCAGCATGATGGGGCTGGCTGCAAGGCTTTGAAGGTTGCTTTGCACTTCTCCGTCGTCCATATTTTCAATGGCTTTGCCCCAGACCGTAACATAGAACATTTGCAGCATCCGCTGCTCAACGGGAGCCAATGCAGAAAAGTTGACCCCTTCCAGGCGGGGCAACAGGTCCAAAAGGAACCCGATCCACCGGCGGGAATCCACCGCACACAGCCGGGAGAACGCCTTGGTCAAGGCCTCCTCCGCCGGCTCTATGTAGTCCTCCCTCACACCCGCATCCACGCAGAGGCGTGAAAAACTGTACTTCCCATAGATCGCTCGCACATCAAGATGATAATGCCTCAGGAAGTTGCCCAAATTCAGCGGCAGGCCCGTGTCCTCTTCAAAAGTGGCGATCCGTCCCACCAGCCCAGCGCGCACGCCGAAGGACTTTTTGATGTTATCCAGAATCGCCTTCGCAGCCAGCTTTTCCAGTTGAATGTAGCACCCCTTTGGCGCAGCTGTAAAGCCATTTTTCAGTTCATATTGGACACTGTGCTTGGTGTTGGATAACAGCGCAGAAAACTTTTCCTCAAAGTTATACTTTTGATTGGCCTGGCCGATGAAATCCAAAACGGTCAGGCACTCTTTCCCCTCCGCCAACCGTAGGCCTCGGCCAAGCTGCTGCAAAAAGATGGTCAGGGACTCTGTAGGGCGTAGAAACAGTACCGTATTGACTTCCGGGATATCCACACCCTCGTTGTAAATGTCCACAACGAAAATGAACTTGATTTCTCCGTTGACCAAGCGATTTTTAGCGGTATGTCGCTCCTCGTCGGAAGAACCTCCCACCAGCGCGATGGAGGGAATCCCACGGGCATTGAACCACTCTGCCATAAATTGGGCGTGCTCAATGGAGACACAGAAGCCAAGCCCTTTTACCGCTTCCATATCTGTGACATAGCGGTCCAGGGACTGGATGATATGATCCGCCCGGCGCTCTGCTACGGTCCGGTTTAAGGAATACAAATTGGACAGCTCGTTTTTGTCATAGCCGCCTCGCACCCACCGCAGCTCCGACAAATCCACCGTATCGGTGACGCCAAAATACTGAAATGGGCACAGGAGCTTGCGGTCAATGGCCTCCGGCAGACGGATTTCTGCCGCAATTCGGCCGCCAAAGTAGTCCAAAATACTCTTGCCGTCCATACGCTCCGGCGTAGCGGTAAGGCCCAGTAAAATCTTCGGTCGAAAATGGCCCAGCAGCCTTTGATAGGTAGGCGCCGCCGCATGGTGGAACTCGTCCACCACTATGTAGTCGTAATAGTCCGCCGGCAGCTTGTCATAGAGCGCCTGGGAATTCATGGTCTGAACTGAAATGAAGAGATGGTCCACACTCTCCGGGCGGTAACTCCCCACAAAGAGCTCGCCAAAATTGGGGTCCTTCAAAACGCCCTGAAACGTGTCCCGGCTCTGGCGCAAAATCTCCTCCCGGTGAGCCACAAACAGCAGCCGGTTGGCCTCCCCAGGATGAGCCTTGCAGAACCGTTGATAGTCGAAAGCGGAGATCACCGTCTTGCCTGTGCCGGTTGCCGCCACCACCAAGTTGCGGTTCCGTTTCCGCACCTCCCGCTCAGCCTGGAGCTTGTCCAGTATCTCCTGCTGATAGGGATAGGGGCGAATATCAAACACAAAGGTTCGGGCACTGCCGTCACCCACAAAGCGCTCGGCTCGAAGGGCTTGGGAAAGTCGCTGTTTCTCTTCCTCTCGGTAAGTTTCAAACTCGGAGGAATTCCAGTAGCTGTCAAAGGTGGCCGAAATTTTCTGAATGGTGTCCGGCAGATCCTTGGCGGTCACCTTCACATTCCACTCCAGACCGCTGGATATTGCCGCGTTTGACAGGTTTGATGAGCCCACATAGGCGGTGGTGAACCCGGTATCCCGGTAAAACACATAGGTCTTTGCGTGGAGTCGCGTACGCTTGGTGTCATAGCTGACCTTGATCTCCGTGTTGGGGAGCTGGTGCAACTCCTCGATGGCCTTAAGATCGGTGGCACCCATGTAGGAGGTGGTGATGATCCGCAGGTGCCCTCCATTTTGAGTGAATTCCCGCAGGTCCTCCATAATCAGCCGGAGGCCGCTCCACTTAATGAAGGATACCAGCATGTCGATCCGGTCTGCCGTCCCGATTTCTTTTTTGAGCTCAGAGAACATCTGTGGCTCGTGAACGGCTCCTGTAAAGAGGCTGCTCTGGGCGATGGATGTCTCTGGGCGCGTGATGTCGGCCGCGGTTTTTCCAAAGGCCAAGCGGGCGTCATTCTCCTTCAAAAGAGCCAGGAGCTGCTCGGCCCGCTGATCCACAGACAGGGCGGCAAAATCCGCCTCCTGGGTGGCATTTCGAACCACACCGATCACCTGATTGACCAGGTCAACCTGGTCCGACAAATCCCCGCCCCTGTCCAAGACGTTGTCAAGGCCCTTTTTTACCACGCCGGCCAGATACTGGGCCAGCACCTGGGCCGCCTCCGCCGCATCGATGGGCGCAGTTTCCTGCCGGGCTGCGGGAATCTCCGCCAACTCCCGGCTGATTTTATCGTTGATGACCTGCTCATACAGTCCTGGTTTCAGCATACTCACGCCTCTTTTTCTGTGTCACTTAATTGCTCAACCCTGCAGCTTGCTCAAAATCACTTCGTCCGCCGGGCAGAACTGGTATTGTGGAATTTCTGCCGTGGTGATCCAGCGAATATCACGATGTTCCAACTTTTGGGGCGTTCCTCCTTCAATCCGCGCCTCAAACAGTGTCAGATGCACCGTTAAATCCGGATACTCGTGGATAACCTCCATATATGTATCTCCCACTGATACCTCAATTGCAAGTTCCTCTCGGCACTCCCGGATCAGCGCCTGCTCCTTCGTCTCGCCGGGCTCGACCTTGCCACCGACGAATTCCCAAAGCAGCCCTCTTGCTTTGTGTGCCGGCCGCTGGCAAATCATGAATTTATCTCCCGCCCAAATAAGGGCAGCCACGACTTCTGTCATAATGATTCCTCTTTTGTTTAGTATAAAACATTTTGCTGTGTTACACTCTCTGTTGAAAACCACATCCAAATCTGTGTTCCCAACGGATAACGGCCTTCTGAAACTGCCGCCCGGCACTACTCCTTATCCTCATCCAAAAAGTCACAATTCTGCCGCTCAAGGAATGCGTTTACTGTTTTCTTCAGCTCATCACTGAAATCTTCAAGATCTCCAACAGTAATCACGCCATCGCTTATAAGCAAAATAATGTCATAGATGAAATTCGTTCGAGTCATCCGTATCTGAACGCCTGGACTTCTCTTGTCTTCCTTGATCCGCCTATCTAACTGCCAAAACTTTTCCGACGGATTATCTTCCCTGCTGAGCAATTCAATGTATTCGCGACACAGCTTATCCATATGACTTTCCTGCCAATCAGCAACTTTCGCCCGGAAAAGCTTCCAATCCTGCTTTGTAAACATATACTCCTGCAAAACCTTACCCTCATTCAGTCGGAATTGATAGACAGCCCAAGCATATCACGGTATTATCCATTACAGGGAAAAAGGATTCACGCAACCATCTGCACAAATTTTACCATGTTGCGGCATTTTTCTCAACTGTAACTTCTACCCGCGTTCACCGCTTGTTGAGATTCCCTTCAACAGTTATGGCCTCATTTTCCCTTCCATTCAACACTTTGACCCTTCCCCCACCGCCAACAGAGCAGGTGGATCATAGAAGATCCCCCTGCTCTGTCTTTGTTTCAGCAGATGAATTGCCTGTATATCCGCTCAAGATCCCTGCTTCCTGGCTTCCAACTCCCTCTTCCATCTGCGCAGCACATCCCTCAGCGGCTCATCCAGATATCCCCACGCCTTATCCTTGATCCACTGCGGGACTCCATAGGCCGCCTCTGCGATCCCACCGGTGATGGCGGCCAGGGTGTCGCTGTCGCCGCCCAGAGAAACGGCGTTGCGGATGGCATCCTCAAAATCCCTGCTCTCCAAAAACGCAGTGATGGCCTGGGGCACCGTACCCTGGCAGCTCACGTCAAACTCATACGCGGGCCGGATCTCGTCCAGCGTGGGACTCAGATCATAGCCGTACTTTTCTTCCATGAATTGCCGTAGCCCCGCCTTGCTCTCCTCCGGGCCATCGCCGCCTTTCCGTCGATAGCGCATGAACAGGATCGCCTCGGCGGCCGCCCGGGCGCCCTTGATCCCCTCAGGGTGGTCATGGGTGACCTCGGCGGAGCGCGCGGCATAGGCACTTACCGCGCATGCCGTGGCGGTCACGTCCCAGCTCGGCTCCACCCAGAAGCCCACCGGCGACACCCGCATGGCAGAGCCGTTTCCCCAGGAATGGTACGGCTCCCTGCTGTCCGAGAACAGCCACGTGCTGAAACGCCCGCCGTAGCCGGCGTCCGGATACATCCTGCCGTACTTCTTCATGGCGTCGATGAAGTCATCCCGCTCGCCGCCATTCATCAGCGCCTCGGCCACGGCGACGGTCATCACCGTGTCGTCCGTAAAGCGGCACCTCTCCTGAAAGAGGGGGAATTCCTTTGTCTTGATATTGTTCCACTCGTAGACCGAGCCCACGATATCCCCGACGATCGCACCGATCATCTGCATTCACCGCTTCCCTTCTGTGTCTTACAGCGCCTGAAAGCGCCGTCCTCTTCTCACGGAAAATGGCCTCCCGCCTTTGAAGGACTGTCTGTCAAAGGCAGGAGGTCATCCGTCCATTTTTCGGGCATCCCCGCTCCTTCCGGCCCTGTGCCGCCCCGCTCAGTGCACGATGATGTTGAAGGGGTACTGGGCCAGGGCCGTGGTCCCGCCGTTCTCGGTCCGCTGGAGCTGGAAGCAGATCCGGTAGGTCCCCGCCTCCAGTGCGGGCAGAGTCAGCTTACCGGCCGCGGCGTCATAGGTCCAGCCGCTGACCTTCTGGGTATAGCTGGCGTTGCCGGGGGCAGTCCCGGTCTTTCTCAGGAGTTGGGTCACCACAATGCTCTCCCCCTCCCCAAGCGCCCGGTCCGGGGTGATGGCAAAGGTCAGCCCGACGCCGGCGGTGTCGGCGCTGTCCAGCACCCGGTTATCACTTGTGAGCTCCACCACGAAGGCCCGGTCGGAGATCACCGTCTCTCCCCCGCCGGTGCTGCTCAGCGTCAACGGCGCTGTGGCGGCGGAAGATTCCCCGCCGCCGGTCTGGAACACGGGCAGAGGGTAGAGCTCGGCGGTGACGACAGTCTCCCTCTGCAGACCCGGGAAGCTCCATGTCACCTTTGCCGTTCCTCCCTGGGCCAGGCCGGGCAGCCGGAGGAAGATGGCTCCCTTCCCGGCCATGAGCTCCAGAGGCCTGCCACTGGCGTCGGCAGCCGTGACTCTCCCCGCCTCCTCCCCGGTCAGGCCGGTGAGCCGCACCAGGGCTCCGTCGGCATAGTCCGCGTTGTCGGCGGGGGAGCCGACGGTGAGGGTGGCCTTCCCGGCATCGGAGGACCCCGACCAGCTCAGCGTTCCCACTCCCGAGTCCCTCACCTCAAAGGGCACTCTGCAAGGCTCGCAGCTCTTCAGCGGGAACTCCAGATAGAAGTAATACTCGCCGTTGGCCAGCGCTCCCTCCTGGAAATCCAGCAGGAAGATGAGGGACTTGTCCACCACCTCCTGGCCCGCCGTGGGGGGCACCCAGAGGTTTCCGTGCCGGACGTTGGTCAGATGCATGGCGATCAGCTTCCCCTGTTCCATGGTCCCCGTGTACCACTTGGGGGCCGAGGGAGACGCCAGATCGGCCATCAGGACCCGGACGCTGCCGCTCACCGGCGCTCCCGTGGACTTGTCGTAGACTGAGATGACGGGGTACTTGGCCTCGTCCGTCTCTCCCTGTACCAGCTGGGGGGTATAGTTCAGCACCACCTGGACGCTGACCACGTCGTCGCCGGCAATGGTGGGCGTGGGGGTGTCGGCGGCGTAGAACCGGTCATACTGCCGCCCGGCCATAGCCCGGCCGGTGGAGCGGCCCTTGCCCTGGCCGATGACGTCCACCACCACGGTGAACCGGCCCAGGCTGTCGTCGGCCTTGTCCGCTCCTTCCGGATGGGCCACCAGAGTAAAGCTGACCTTGCCCCCCGAGATCTCCAGGTCCTTGTATTTCAGGGAGACTGTAAACTGAGCCACGCCCGCGCTGGTGGTCACCGGGTTGTGGACCGAACCGTCCGGGTGGGCGCTGTACACGAAATTTGCCTGGTCCGAGCTGGTCACATCACCTGTGACCGTATTCACGATCTTCAGGCTGTGGTAAGTATCCTTCCACTGGACCGCGGCGGCGTCCCCCGTCTCCCCCTGGAGCACGTTGAGGGAGAAGACGTTCTCCCCGTTCTCCGTCAGGATGGGCGAAAACTCCACCACGTTGGGGTCCATCGCCACGAACTCCGTGCCCGCCGGCACCTCTATGTGCAGCCGGATGGTCAGCGTATCCTCGTAATAGCCGTCAGCATCCGGCGTAGTGTCCTTCAGCTTCAGGGTCTGGGTGTGGGTGACCGCGTTGCCGCCCAACTGCCAGTAGTGGTAGCTGCAGGCCACGCCCGCAGGCGGGCCGGAGCGGAGGGAATAGCCCTCGGGCATCTTCTGGTCCTCCGCCGCCACAAAGGCGCCGGTATCCACCTGCGCGCCGGTGGTTTCATCCTTAACGCTGGGATCGCCGATCTTGCTTTCGGTATCGGCGTGGACGAACACGCCGTTTTTCATGTCCCCTTCCTTTCCCTGCCACCTCAGGGTGGTGACCCCCTCCACCGGGCCGTAGAAGAAGGTCCCGTCGGCGTTGGTGACGCCGAAGGCCAGCAGCTTCCCTGCCTGGATGGTGAGCACGTTCCCATCCTCCTTCGTCGCGGGGGTGACTCCGTCGGCCTGATAGCTCCGGAAGGCTGCCACCTCGTTGAGCCCCGTCATGGCGGTGAGGTTGGCGTGGATGAGCCTGACCCCCACATCCGCCGGAATGGTGCCGCCGGAGGTCTCGGAGGTCAGGGCGTCCTTCACCTGGGCCATGGAGTAATGCTGGTTGGTGCCGTCCACCTTGTCTCCCGCCCCGTTGAGGGTGAGGTCGCAGTTCTGGATGGTCACCGTGTGGGCCCGCTGGAGGGAGTCCACCGAGGTGGCCCACTTCTCCCCCTCCGGCCCCTTGATGGTCAGGCTCCGCCTTCCCAGCACTCTCGTCAGGTTGCCCGAGCCGAAGATGCTGCCCTTCAGGGTCAGTTCATGGTCCGTCTTTTCCACATAGACGGTGGAATCCCCGTAGACCAGGAACTTTCCCTCGTCGAACGTGGTGCCCGCGCCGTTGCCGCCGGCGTAGATGGTCTCCTCGACAGTGACCGCCCCGGTGCTGGAATTCACATCCACCGCAGTGCTCCCCGCCGTCCGGGACATACTCCCGCCGCCGAAGACGTGCCGCCGCACGGTGCCGCCGGTGATATTCACCGTGGCGTCGCCGAACACCGCGCCCAGGCCGCCGCCGGTGGCGCCCTCGTCCAGGCCCTTTCCGCCGCCGAAGACGCTGCCGCCCACGTCGCTCACGCCGGAGATATTCACTGTGGTGGAGCCCCTCAGGCTCACTGTCATCTGTTCGGCCACAGTGGCGGCCTCCACGTTGACAGTGCCCTTGCCCACCTGGCCCCGGTCGCTGCCGCCGTAGACGCTGCCCAGGACCACGCCGTTGGAGAGATTTACCTGGGTGGAGACCGCTTCTGTCCCGCCGGTCTCACCCACGTTACCCTTTTCGCCGCCGCCGAAGACGTCCCCATAGGCCGTCTCGTCGCCCACTGCGGTGCCCACCGTGCCGCCGGTGATGTTGACGGTGGTCTTCCGGGCCACGGGGGCCACATCCTCCACCTTGTCTCCGCCCCGCCCGGCGCCGTAAATGTTGCCCTTCACCGTCCCGGCGGAGAGGTTCACCGTGGCGGAGCCGCCCGTACTGCCATTGGCTTCCACCGGCGCCAGGTCGCCGCCGCCGTAGACATTGGTGCCCACAACGCCGCCCGAGACCGTGACCGTGGTATCCCCGGTGACCACAGCGCCGGACTGGTCTCCGCCGCCGAACACCGAGCCCAGGACCTCACCGCCCTTGACCTCGATGGTGGTATTTCCCGTCAGGGCGGCCTGGTTGCTGCCGCCGAAGACGCTGCCGTTCACGGTGCCCCCCTCCACGGTGATGGAGGTGTTCCCGGTCATGATGGCCAGGTCCCCGCCGCCGTAGACGCTGCCGTCCACGATGCCTCCCGCCATGGTGATGGAGGTATCCCCGGTCATGGTGGCCGAATTTCCCCCACCGTAGACGTTGCCCGTTACGGTCGCGGTGCTCCCGGCGATGACCAGGCTGGCACTGCCGTTGACCGTACCCTGGTCGGAGGAGGCGAACACATCGTTTTTCACCGTACCGCCAGCTATATAGACGTTGCTGGTACCAGAAGTGGTCCTTCCCTTCTGATATCCGCCGCCGAAGAGGTAGTTAGTCTCTCCGCCCAGAAAATTCAAGGTGCGGTCACAGCCGGTCATGGCCACCCGGAAGCTGCCGCCGTAAAGCCGCTGATAGGTGCCGCTGAAAATATTCATTTGAGCTGATTTTGTTAGAGTTTCAGCTCCTACACCGCCACCCGCGCCGCCAAACAGGTTGAGGGTCCCGGTCACATTGACGCCAAAACCCATAACAAGCTTGTTGGAGCAGGCATAAAGGCCATCATAGTAACCTACGCCAAAATCCTTAAATGCATCGCCATGATTTGCGCTCAAAGAAATATCGTGAAAAATCATCGAATTGCTTAACCGTGCAAACTTATATTCATCGCTTAAAACATAGGAATCCGTGCTGAGTAAGTAATCGTATTGCTTTTTCTCTACCGGGTCAAATCCCGTAACTGTACAGGCAAGGGACGGCAACTGGTCGTTTGCTGGACTAAGCAACCATCCATTTTTATACAGTTGGGTGTTGCTTCGGTCCACCACGATAATATTGCGGTATTTGTCCGTGGAAGTCTCGGAATTCTTAGATAAATTCTCCATCGCCACAGACAAATATGTGGTGTTCATCTTGCTCATATATCCCACCACCGCCCAGGCCCACTGGGCCTCCAGCCTGGTGCCGGGATCAATTCGGTCGCCGGGGTCAACGACCGTTCCCGTCTTGTTGCCCGCCGCGTCCAGCACGGCCCAGCCGTCAAAAACGATGGCAGTGTCATACCCATTGGGCAGGCCCGTGGGCTCCCCCTCCAGCGTCAGCGGCGCCGTCAGCCCCTCGGGCCAGGGGGCGTAGGGATAGTCCCCCTCCGCCGCGATCTCCAGCGTGGCCGTCCCCCAATAGGCGCACAGCGCCCCCTCCCCCGTCTCCAGGTCCACGGGGAAGCTCTCGCCGGGGGCACAGACCTCCTCCCCCTCCATGGTCAGCCAGCCCAGGAACGTGCGGTCCTCCGCGGGGGGCCCAAAGCTCTCCGGGCACGCCGGTGCAATGGCCTGCCCATCCAGGGCCAGGGCCCGGATGGTCAGCAGCTCCCCCTCGCCCTCCCCGGGGATGAGGTACAGGGAAAACTCCCCGTCGGCCAGGCCGTAGCCCCCCTCCACCGCGGCCTGGAGGAAGCTCAGGTTCTCCAGGGTGCACAGAAACAGCCCCGTCCGCTCCCCCTGGGCGGCGGGATAGAAGATCTCCTCCCCCACGCTCTGGGCGTCCCGGGTCTCCACCCGGTATTCCTCCCCGGCGCTCCCGGACACGCCGGAAGCGGGGGTCTCCACGGCCCCCTGGGGTTCATCCAGGCCCGGTTCTTCGCCAGTGCCCTGGGTCTCGTCCAAGCCCGGCTCTTCGCCGGTGCCCTGGGTCTCGTCCAGACCCGGCTCTTCATCGGCGCTTTGGCTCTCATCCAGGCCCGGCTCTTCGCCGGCCCCCTGGGTCTCGTCCTGCGCCGTCACCTCCGTGGGAGCCTTTTCCCCCTCCCCAGAGGTCTCAGAAGCCCCTGCTGCGGTCTCAACTCCTTCGGTGGAGCTCCCGTCGGAGACCTCCTCCCCGGGCTCGGGGGCCAGGGCCGGCTCCGGGTCGTCGATGGTCACCTCATCCCCCCGGGAGTCCTCTGTGAGCCCCTCCGCGGCCCCGGGAGCGGCGCTCTCCGCCTGGGCAGGGGTGGGCTCCTCCGCCGGCAAAGCGCTCTCCGCGGGCTTCTCAGAGGCCGCAGGCGGGGCGCTCACCTCCGCCCTGTCCGTCTCCTCCGGCACGGGGGTCTCCACGGGCTTGGGCGTCTCTGCGGGCGCAGCACTTTCAGAGGGCATGGCGCTCTCCGTGGGTGTGACGCTCTCGCCGGGCTTCACACTCTCGGAGGGCTTCACGCTCTCCCCAGGCAGGACGCTTTCCGTTGGTTCGGGAGTCTCCGCAGGCGCCGCACTCTCCGAGGGGCTGACGCTCTCAGTGGGCACAACGCTTTCGGCAGGTGCAGCACTCTCCGAAGGCATGACGCTTTCGGAGGGCACAACGCTCTCTGAGGGCATGACACTTTCAGCAGGCACCACGCTCTCGGTAGGCACCACGCTCTCGGTAGGCACCACGCTCTCCGGAGCAAGGACCTCCTCACAGGAGGTAAAATCGTTGAAAATGTAGGTGAACCGGGGGGCGTGCTCCCTGTCAGGGCCGGAAAACACCCGGTCCCCCAGCTCCACCAGGGTCCCCGGCAGCTCCAGGGTCCCTGTCAGACCGTAGCAACCGTAAAACAGGCAGTCCCCCAGCCCGGTGACCCCCTCGGGGATCACCACCGCCTTGATCTGATCCGCGTAGGCCGTCAGAGGGGCGGTCTCCGGGGTAAAGTCGTCGCTCCGCCCCGTGCCCTCCAGGGTCAGCACCCCGTCGGCGGTGAGCACGGCGGTGAGCTCCGGCCCCACGTCGATACGCTCCGGCGCCTTGTCGGCCCGGGCCCGGGTGAGGGAGAGCGTCAGGAGGCTGGAGAGCAGGGCGGCGGCCACCAGGACCGACGTCACCCGATGAAGCGGCGTATATCTCTGCATCCTCCAGCCCTCCTTTCTCCGTGGTCTTCGGGCTCTTCCCCGGGCCCCGTTGTCTTTCCCGCTCCCGGAGCCTGGCAAGTGAAATTCCTTGCTCGCTATCACTCCACCGGCCCTGCACGCTCTTTCCCGCTTCCAAGTCCTGTCAAGTAAGGCCCCTTGCCTCGATCTTGTCACTCCGCCGGGCCCCTGCGGCCTTTCCCTCTTCCGGGCCCTGGGATCAGTTGGCGGCGTCGGTCACCGTGAAGGGGAAATTCTCCTCGGTAAAGTTCTGGGTGGTGTCCTTTTTCAGGAATACCATGGAGACCGCGCCCTTTCCGGGAACTGTCACCGTCCCCCGCCCGGTGGTCTTGTCCCCGCTGCCTGTGGGGACCACATCCCAGGTGGGGTCGGAGACCAGGGTGATCTCGCTCCCCGCCGGCCACTTCAGATCCACCGTGTGGGCCTCCTCGTCGGTGTTGTAGAGGGCCACGCTCACCGCGCCGTTCTTGGCGCCGGGGTCGGTGACCACCATCTGCACGCCCCCGGTGGTCAGGGCAAGCCGGACCTCCAGGGTCGCGGAATAGGGCGAAGTGGCCCGGGCCGTGAGGGTGAGGACCTGGTCCCCCTTGGCCCCGAAGGCGTTTTTGGGAATACGGCAGATCAGTGTCCTTGTCTGTCCTCCCGCTTCCCCGCCGTCATTGGCGGCAAAGCTCCCGGTAAACACCCCGCCGGCCGCGCTGTCGGAGACCCCGTCCCCGGTGGCGGCGGTGCCGATCTCGGCGTTGTCGCTGTTCAGCCATTTGACGTTGGACACCAGCTTTCCCTTGCTATCGGTGACCTGGCAGGTGTAGGAAATGGCGCTTTTCGTGGGATACCCGGCCACCAGATAATTCCGCAGTGTGAAGGAGAGATCCACCGTCTTGTCGCCGGTCAGGCGGTGGGTGCCGCCATTGAGCTCGGCGCTGGCGAAGTAAAAACTCCCGGCGGTGGCCAGGGAGTCCTGGGACCAGTCCTTCAGGTAGCGGGCGGTGGTGAGGCCCAGGCTCCCGGCGGTGGTCAGGAGGGCGGCCAGGAAGAGAAGGCGGACCACCAGGGGGAATCTGGGAGGGGCCAAACGCTTGGGGCGCCTGGGTTTGCGGGCTTCCTCCGGAACGGCCAAGGAGGGGTCCAGACGGCTGGGCACCCGGCCCTCCGGGGGCGGGTCAGGAACGGCGGAGAGCCGTTTTCCCCGGTATTTTGCCATCCCGTTCCCCCCTTTTCGTAGGCTCATGCGGCTCTCTGACCCCCCGGTTTTGGGTCTCTACCCCCCGGTCTGGAGTCTCTGTATCGCCTTGACTTTTACGGTCACCAGGTCGATTTCCTGGGAATAATTTCCATCATACTCCCCCGCCGGCCAGGTCACCGTGAGGGTATAGGTATGCTCCTGATCTTCCCCGGTGAGGTCGAAGGCGCCGCCGGAGAGGGTCTCCATTCTGGTCCCCATCTTCTCCCCTTCGGTCTGGAGGGTATCCGGCCCCAGGACGGCCCCGTCGGCGGGGAGGGTCACCAGGTCGGCCTGATTTTCGGCCTGAGCGGCCAGGGTGAAGGTGAGGGGCAGATTGTTGGTGGATTCCAGGGTGAGGGTGTAGTCCAGGGCCACCTCGCTGCGCTTATCGCCGGAATAGTTGACCACCTTGAATTTCAGCACTCTGGTGTCGCCGGGAGAGAGGTCTCCCAGGGACAGCTCGATGGGGGCGGCCTCCGCAGCGTCCTCCACCCCGCCGGCCAGGGCGGCCACGGTGGCGGTGCCGGTACCCCCGGCGGTGGAGGCGTACCGGGCCAGGGTCACCGACAGGATAAGGGAGGTCACCAGGCCCAGGTAGAGCAGGTAGGCCCAGAGCCGGCTATGCTTTTTTCTCCTTGTCCTCATAGCGCTCCTTCCCCCGTCTCTCGGGCAGGAAGAGGAGAAGTCCTCCTCCCGCCGCCAAAGCCAGAATTCCGATGGGGCCCCGCAGGGCCAGGGCCAGACGGCCCGCCCAGGGCAGGCAGAGCACCACCTTGCCCAGCACCGCGTCCCAGGGCACCGGGGCGCTGTCCGGGGCGGTATTGGCGTCCCCGGCGGTGCGGCAGCCCTCCGGGTCCACTCCGATGATGCGATGGGTCACCACCGCCCCGCCCTGGCGGAAGGAGATCACGTCCCCCACCTGATAGTCCTCCCGGGCCCGGGCGATGACCAGGGACCCGGCGGGAAGGTTGGGCTCCATGCTCCCGGTGGCGACCAGCATGGGGTAGCATCCAAACACATGGGGCGGCTCCTGCTTCAGCACGAAGCGGGAGACGAGCAGGGCCCCGTTTATGAGCACCACCGCCGAGAGCAGGATAAGAACGGCGGCGCGGAAGACCCGCAAGATGGCCCTCCTGCGCCGCCCTCCACCCGGATGGTGAGGTCCAGAATATACACCCCGGCCTGCTCGCCCAGGGCGGTATCCACGGCGTCATTCCTGTCGGGGAGCCAGCGCCACTGGATCTGATAGAACCCCTCTCCCTCCGCCTTCAGGGGCACCGGGCTGCTGACGGTCTCGGCACCGGTGGAGGCGGTCTGCCAGGCGGTGAGGGCCTTGGGGATGGGGTCGTCGGTGGTGATGCGGTACTCCAGGGGGACGTGGAAGCTCCCCTCCCGGAGGGCCAGGGTGAAGGCGACGTCCTCCTGCTGGCCGTTTTTCAGGCGGAAGAGGTAGTAGCCCCTGGAACCGGGGGCGATCTTCGCCTGGCCGCCGGCAAGGGTCCGGAAGAGGTCGATCCGGGCCTGCTGGGTCCAGGTCACATCGCTGTTGCCGTGGTAGACCAGGGCCTCCTCCACAGGAGGCGTGGGAGTCGGAGCAGGCGTGGGCTGAGGGGCGGGGCCGTCATTTCCCCCGCTGTGGCTTGGGGTGGGACTGGGGGTGACGGCGGGCGTTGCCGTGGGCGTCACGCCGGGGGTATTGTCGGGAAGTGGAGTGGGCGCCGCCGAGGGACTGACGGCGGGGGTGACCGCCGGAGAGATATCGGGGCTGGCCTGGGGGGTGGGCTCTTCGGAAGGGAGGGCGGTGGGCGCCGGGGAGGGCCGGCCCGCGGGCTGGGTCTCCCCGCCCTCCTCCCGGGTGGACACCAGGACCACCTCCAGGGGGGCGCCCGGGTCCTCATCCAGGGTGAGCTCCACGTTGACCTCCACGGTGAGGAGCCGGATGTGCATGACGCACACCGCGGCCTCATATTCCATATAGGCCTGTTCCAGGGCGTCCCGCTCCACCCGGATGGTCCGGGTGGCCAAAGGGTTTCCCGCCAGGTCCAGGACGGTGATCTGATGGTCCCCCGGCTCCACGTCGTCAAAGCGGAAGCGGCCCTCTTCGTCCAGGGAGGAGTACCGGGGCTGACTGCGCAGCTCCACGCTGCCCTGGGTGAAGGGGGCGCCGTCGGTATAGCGGACCAGGCCCAGCAGACAGATGAGCTGGGAGAGCTCTCCGGCCGGGGTGGCCTGGGCGGCGGGTGAGCCCACGGCGGGGGTCTCCGCGGCCCCGGGGGTCTCCGCGGGGGTGGGGACAGGGGTGGGGTCGGCCTGCTCCGGGGAGAGGACAATGGTGTCGATGAGCGCGCCGAAGCGCCCGGGCTCGGTGGTCCGGCCCAGGAGGAAGCCCACGATACAGGAGGTGGCGAGCAGCAGAAACAGCAAGAGAAGCAGCAGAGGGGTCAGCGACCTGCGCCTGCTCTTCTCCCCCTCTCGCCCGGCGGGGTCTGAGACGGTATTCAAGTCAGGTTCCTCCATTGGTCACGGGGTGAGGTGGTTTCGGCCCTCGGCGGAAGACGTTCCCTGAACGTCCTCCGCCGGAGGCCGAAGCCTCCGGCGGGGGTAGGGTTAGGGATTGGCAGCGACTTTCTGCTCGGCCTTGATGGTAACAGGAATCTTGAATGTGTCGGCCTCAATGCCCAGTTTTGTATCAGTGGCATCTCCCGCGGCTGTGGAATCAATATTAATACCAGAAGAATCCCACTTCCAGTAAATTGTTGCGGTAGCCTTTCTGTCATCACCAGTGGCATCAGCCATAATCGTGCCCTTCACGCCAGGCTTGCCGTCAATCATATCAGCCTCTTGCGTGCACTCCACATTCTTGTAGAATTTCAGCGGTGCAGTTGTGTCAAGTCCGTTGGCCGCCGAATCCCCAATTGTCTGCTCAATGGTGCTCAAATCCAGCGTGATGGCATAGTCAAAGGCCACTTCTGTGTTTGTGCCATCTACGCTCAACTCCAAACTACCCGTGGTCTCCGGAGCAATTCTTTCGTCCTTCACCAATTTGGTAGCCACGAATTTGTCTGCGTCCGGCTTCAGCGTAATAACGGTGCTCGAAGTGTAATCCTCTGTCCCATTTTTGAAATCAACGTCCCACCTTGCCACGACGGCGCTCGCCTTGCCGCTGGCATCGCTGGCGTACTTGGCCAGGGTGCCGGCGGTGAGGCTCATGGTGACCATGCACAGCACCAGGGCCAGGGCGGCCAGTCTTCCGATGTACCCTCTCTTTTTCATTTCATTTCCTCCTTTATTATGTTGACATTTTGGGAAAAACAGGTCCTTGTTCTCATTTTCATTATACTCCCATGAAAGGGGAGCCTGCGGGGTGGCTTGCGTGAACGGTAGCTTTTTCTGCGTGAACGGCGGGGGCAAGGCCGCTTACTGCGGGGGTTCCCGGGAGATCTTGGCCTCCTCCCCGGGGGCGGTGCCGCCGGCGGATTCCAGCTCCTTCAGGCGCTCCTCCAGTTCCCGGGTGTGCTGGGCCTCGCGCTTGGCGTCCATCCTCCGGCGGAGGATGTCCCAGCCCACCAGAAGCAGGAGAGGACAGACGATGAACAGGAGCATGCCGGTGGTGGTCTGCATGAACATGGCCAGGGAGCCCAGCTTGGGGATGTGGACCCCGGTGTAGACCCCCTCGATCTGGTCAGGGCTCACCGCAAGCTGGTCGGCGGTGTTGTTGGCGTCGCCCTGGGTGACGTAGCGGACCTGGCCGTCCAGGTCGGTGACCTGGACGATGGTGTGGGTCACGGCGATGCCCTCCCCGGTGAGGTAGCAGATCACGTCGCCTTTTTCCAGGGCGGCGGGGTCGGCCACATGGCGGATGAGGATCATGTCCCCTGTCGAGAAGGTGGGCTCCATGGAGCCGGAGAGACAGATCACCGGGCTGAAGCCGGCCACGCTGGGGATGTGGTCGGGGTCGGTGTAGGTCTTGGCGATGAGCACCAGGTTCACCAGGATGACCGGGATGAAGATCAGGCACAGGAGCACCCCGATCACGTTGAAGAGCACACTGCCGGAGCGCTTTTCTGACTGCTGGGTCGTGGCCGTCATCTCCTTTCAGGGGACACATCGGGTAAGTCTCCGCCGGCGGCCCGGCAGGCCGTAGGGCGGGTCAGCGTATAAGGACACACTTTATAATTATGATAACATAAGAATGAATCAAGTCAAGTAAAAAGTTTCAATTTGTGGAAATTTGGTAGAAGTTTGCGTGAAATATGCAGAAACAGAGAGAAATGGCTGCATTTTCTGGAAAAAAGTGGGGTTTATGGGGCGAGAGGGCAAAAAATCAGCCCACCCCGAGGTGGGGTGGGCTGGGGTGGGACGGAATCAGGCCTCCAAAATCCTGTCGATGGCTTCCTCCATTTGCCGGGCTGCCTGGCGCTCCCGCTCCTGACGCTCTGTCAGCCACATCTCGTCCTTCTTCAGGTTTTCCCGATGCAGGGCCAGCTCCTCTGCCACTCGCTGGGGGGCAGGGCCGCCGGGCATGTCGTGGTGCTTCACCGACTCTGCCGGGTCCATGGCAGCACGGATCTGCTCCTGTGTCAGTGGGAGTTCTTCTCCGTTATACTGCCGGGAAGCTTCCTGCACCAGGGCCAGAGGGACTTCCTCCGGCTTGATCCCGCGCTCAATGCCCAGGCGGACCACGATAGCGGTGATCTGGTGAGCCCGACGCCAGGGGATGCCACAGGCCGTGACCATCACGCCGGCCAGGTCGGTGGCGGTAGCCCAGTAATAACCGGCCCGGTAGCGCATCAGGTCCTTGTTCACCTTCAGAGTGGCGATCTCCTCCTCCGCCAGAGCCAAAGCGGTAATAACTTCATCGTAACTGCGCCAGGTGTCACCCATCATGCGGATCCACTCCAGGACGGGAGCACTGGTGGGGTTTTTGTGGACCATGGACATCTCCACAAACAAGCCGGAGGCAATGCAGGGCAGGCCTTTCAAGTATTCCAGAGCGTAAGCGTTTTTCTTCTGAGGCATGATGGAACTGGTCCCACACAGGCTGTCATCCGACTCCACCATTCGGAATTCGGGCGTGGACCACAACAGCAGGTCCTCCGCCAGGCGGCCCACATCTCCGCAGAGAAGGGAAAGCACGGACATGGCCTCGATCTCCACATCCCGTCCCCAAATGCTGTCAAAACAGTTGACGCTGACGCTGTCGAACCCCAAAAGCCGGCAGGTGCGCTCACGGTCCAGGCCAAACTCCGATCCCACAGTGACGGCGGCGCCGGCGGGGCTGACGTTGGCGCGCTCAAAGAATTGGCGCAGGCGCTGAAAGTCCCTGTCATAAGCGGTGGCCCAGCTTGCCAAGTAGTAGCCGAAGGTCTGGGGCTGGGCATGCTGCATATGGGTATAGGCTGGCATCACGGTGTCCAGATGGAGCTGAGCGACCCGGAGGACCGCATCCCGGAACTTGTTCAGGGCGAGGCCCAAATCCAGCAGTTTCCGCCGCAGGGTGAAGCGATAGGTCACATTCAGCAGATCGCCGGAGCTGCGGCCAATGTGCATTTTGCCGCCCACTTCTTTCCCCAGGGCTTGGGTAAGGATGGCCTCGCCGGCGTGCCAGTGCTCGCCGGTGGCAGCCCGGGCCTCCTCCACGTCGCCGCGCTCCAGCTCGCGAAGGACCCGCAGCATATCGGCGGCCTCCTGGCGGGTCAGCCAGCCCTGTTCACAGAGCATAATGATATGCGCCTTATCAAAAGCCTGAAAGGCGATATATTGGGGGCGCAGGCGGGCATACCGCCCCAGAGTCTCCTCATCGGGGCCGGGATAGCAGGTCTTCATAAGATTTTCGCTGGTCTCCTTGGTCAATCTGATATTTGCACCTCGGTAAAATGCCATAAGGCAGCTCCTCCATATTAGAATAGTATTTACTGGCCGGGCAGGACCTCTCCCCTGCCCGGCCCGCATGTTGTTACGCCTTCTGCTCCAAAATGCCGTCGATGGCCGACTCCAGCTGGCCGCTGGCCTGGCGGAGGTTTTCCCGGCACCGGGCGACCCAGGCTATATCGTCCTCCAGCTTGCCCGAATGGATCGTCAGTTCCTCCCGCATCCGCTCGGGTGCGGGGCCGCCGGGCATCTTATGGGCCAGGACCGAGTGGGTCGGATCCATGGCCTTGCGGATAACCTCTTCGTCCATATGCAGGGGCTTGCCCAGGATGACCTGCGCCGCCCGGTCCACAAAGGCGCTGTCCACCTCCTTGGGCTGCCGGCCCTCCTCAATGGCCATACGTACCACCACGCCGGTGATCTGGTGACCAAAGCGCCAGGGAAGCTTGCCCTCCCGCACAATGGCACCGGCCAGGTCGGTGGCGGTATCCCAGAAGGCGCCGGCTTGCTCCAGCATCCGGTCCTTGTGGATGGTGAGGGTCTCCAGGGTCTCAGTGACCAGCGGCAGAGCAGTGATGACCTCATCATATCCCCGCCAGGCATCGGTCAAATTGCGGATCCACTCAAAGGTGGTGGCTGTAGGCGGATTTTTGTAAATGGTCACCGACTCCACCAGGTAGCCCAGGCAGGTTCCCACCAGGCCCTTCAAGTACTCCACTCCGTAGGCGTTCTTCTTCTGGGGCATGATAGAACTGGTCCCGCACAGGCCATCGTCGATCTCCACCATGTTGAACTCGGAGGAAGACCACAGGAGCAGATCTTCACACATGCGACCCAGAGTAGCCGTCATCACGGTCAGGATGGTATGGGCCTCCAGTTCCACATCCCGGCTGTAAATTGAATCCAGTGTGTTGAGGTTGATCTCGTCAAAACCCAGGAGCCGGCAGGTACGCTCGCGGTCCAGGGGAAAGTCCGAACCCACCACCACAGCGGCCCCAGCGGGGCTCATGTTCAGCCGCCGATAATACTCGCGGAAGCGCTCAAAGTCCCGGTCAAAGGAGCTCTCCCAGAAGCCCAGATAGTGGGCCAGCGTCTGAGGCTGAGCATGCTGCATATGGGTGTAGCCGGGGATCACCGTCTCCAGATTCTCACCGGCCAGTTTCAGGATGGCCTTGCGCATCTGATTGAACTGCTCGCAGAGGGTCAGTACTTTTTCCCGCATAGCCATCCGATAGGAGACGGTCAGCAGATCTCCGGAACTGCGGCCAAGGTGGACCTCACCGCCAATCTCCTTGCCCAGTTTTGCGGTAAGGATGGCCTCGCCGGAGTGCATATGTTCGCAGGTGGCGGCCCTGGCTTCCTCCACACCCTCCTGTTCCACCTCGCGAAAGACTTTGAACATCTTCTGGGCATCCGCCACCGGCACCAGGCCCTGTTCCACCAGCATAACCAGATGGGCCTTGTCAAAGGCATGGAAGTAGGGCAGTTGAGGGCGCATCCGGGCATATTTCCCCATCACGGTCTCATCCGGGCCGGGATAGCATGTATTGATCAGGTTTTGGCTGGTCTCTTTTTTCAGACGCACGCCTTCGCCTCGATAAACAGACATTTTCTGGTCCTCCTTGTCAAATGTTACCTACCATTTTATAGTTTCTTGTACTGCTCCGGGATTTCGAAGGCTTTCGAGTAAATACGAAAACTCTCCCGAATCTGCTCCCGATCACAACCAGACATCAGCAGGAAGATCAGCAGGAGCCGCGCCTGTCTCGCATTGAGGAGCCCTCCGCATATGATACCGCGCTCATACAGATATTTCTCAGTGCCTGGACAGTCTCCATAGGTATTGGTCAAAAGGTCGCCAACCGCCACACGGGAGGTCATTACCACCGGCAGGTCCTTTGCTAAGTCCACCAAGGCCGGGACGATACGGCTGGAGCAGTGTCCTCCACCAGTGCCTTCTACGATAAGGCCGGGATACCTCAGTTCACGTACCTTGGGCAGAAGAAGTCCGTCATCGCCAAGGGGGGCCGCGTAGATAGGCAGTGTGCAGACCTTGTCCGTTTTCAGTTTCAGCCAAGGCAGCCTGCGCTTGATCGGCCAAACCCGCAAAGACGGCGTCCCTTCAGCTACATAGCCCAGAGGATATTCAGACACAAAGGCGCCTGTACTCTGGGGATGCGCTTTCCGAACGGTGCCGGCGGACATAATGACGTCATTGAAAACCACAACTACGCCAATTCCCCTGCAATTGTCTGATGCAGCTACCTGGATGGCGGCCAACAGGTTTGCAGGACCGTCAGCTCCCTTCATGTCGGGATTCCGCATCGCTCCGGTAATGGCAATGGGGACATCCGTGTCTATCAGCAGATGAAGGGAAAAGGCCACTTCATCCATGACGTCAGTCCCCTGGACCACAACAATCCCATCGGGATGCTCTTCCCTTAGGATCTGCTCAATCCGATTCACCAGTTCCACTGCAACTTCGACTTGAAAGTCCGGGCTGGATATCCTGCGGAACTGCTCCACTTCAAGCTGAGCATAATCCGCCACTTCCGGCATGTCCAGCGCCAAAGATGTGATATCTCCCACGGCAGGCCGGCCGCTTTTTTCACTGTAGGCAATGGTTCCACCCAAAAGCAAAACCTTGATTCTCTTCTTCATATGAGCGCACCTCGATATCAAATTGTTATCCCGCAGATGACCTTAAGAAGGATCTGACCGATGGCAAAGCCGCCATAGTTGGCAAGCGCTGTGCCGATGGCAGCCATCATGACTGCAACGGGAACCAGCTGCTTATAGCCTGTCAGTGTGGCGCAGATGGGAGAAGACACATTGCCGCCCATGTTGGCAGTGGAAGCAATAATCGTGGAGACAATGTCAACTTTGAACAGCTTTGCAAACAGCATGATCAAAATCCAATGAATGACACACAGAATGAAGAAGGGCAGCAGAATCACCAGGTTGTCCGCAAAGGTAGAAAAGTCCATGGTCATGAATAAGGCCAAAACGACAAGATACAGCGCAGCGCCGCCCATTTCCTGCATTTTTTCGATACGCACAAATTTTGTAAATGTGCCGCACAGCAGGCAGATCGTGGTAAGAATCAGCAGTGAAGGGATGGTCAGCACGCCGCCGCCGGGAAGAGGGATCGGAGGAATGATTCCACCCAGCCAGAAGGAAACGCCAGTAGCCAGGCAGGCCATAGCAAAGACCAGCAGGCTGGACTGTCCATCAAAGGGCCGCTTGACCACCTCATCTTCTCCATAGGCATGGATCCGATCAACAATGTTTTCGCTTGGCTTGATCCAGCCGTTAAACTTATCCTGCAGTGATGGATCGCCGGCAATTACATAGTTGATGGCAACAATTGCCTGACAGGCAAATACCATGGGAATGGAATAGCCGGCCAAAGCCTCAGTGGTGGCCTCCAGGGACTGCCCCACCGCAATGAAGTTCTCCGTACCGCCAATTCCCGCACCAATCATCATTGCAAGCCCCTTCAGTTGGTCCGGTGAGGGATTGCCGATTGCGCCCCAGGCCAGGCCTACAATCAAACCGCCAACAGATGTTGCAACCGCACCGAGCAGCATAATCAGAAACGGCTTTGCCCCTAAAATCTTTTTCATGGAACGCAGATCTATTGAGAAGAGCAACATAGAGAGGGCCAAGGGCATTCCAATGGAATTGATCGTGCTATACAGTGGATAGGTAGGGCCGGGAAGGATCCCACAGTTGGTCAGAATGATACCCACAAACACCAAAACCAAAGGCGCGCCAATCTTTCGCACAACCGGAATCTTATGAATATACGAAACTACAAAATAGATAACGAGAAACATAACGCCGAGAATCGCTACTACCTGTACCGAGTCGGACATGCCTAACCGTTCAATCAAAGACATAACTTTTCCCCTCTTTCTATTGTATGGTTTGTCCAATTTGCCTTGGAAATGCGCGTTTTCCGGAAAATTTGCGATAAAAAAGAACGTTCTCTTTCTGTTCTTGATTATAGCAGAAAGAGAACGTTTTGTATAATATCGCTATCTGATGGTTTGAAAATGCGATAATTTTTATTTATAATACCGGTTCATCTGAGCAAGGTAAGCAGAAGTTTGTCCTTCCTACCGAACACTTCGGAAATTCACCTGCTTCAGCCGCTCCACAAAGGCCGCCACCTCGCTGGTAATGGGCTGTTTGCTGCTCCACAGCACCCCGATGTCGATCATCAGGGGTTCCTCCAGAGGAATTGCCACCAGCTTGCTGTCAATATACTCCATCTCCGGACGAGCCAACAATACCGCCTGGTTTTCCAGCAGCAGAAGTTCCGCTGCCTTGGACTGGGTAAAGGAATACTTATAATTTGGTGTATAGCAGTTTTTGGAATAATAGCTGTTGATGACCCGGTACATGGCCGACGCGCTGTGATAGGTCCGGGCCAGGGGTTCTTGGTAGAATTGGTGGATGCTGACACGTTTTTCCTTCACCAGAGGATGGTTGGGGCCCACGCACAGCATAATTGGTGTTTGGAACAGCGTCAACTTGTCCATCTCCGCAAAACTGCTCTCTTCCAAGGCAGAGAGGGCCAAGTCCAGCTTCCCGCTGTCCAGCAGGTCACACATAGCCGCAAAGGAGGGAAATTCGACCACTTCTACTTCCACGTTGGGGTGCAGCTTTTCATATTCCTGCTTGATTTTGAACAGCTTGGGGATATAGAATGCGGAAGAGAGTGGAGGAAGCCCCACCGAGATGGTCGTTCGACGCTGAGTCATGCTGCGGATCTGCTCGGGAATGCTGTCCACACGGGAGAGTATCTCTTTTGCCATCTCATTCAGTGCGACGCCTTCAGCTGTCAAAGTCAGGCGGTTGCGGGAGCGCAGGAACAGCGTGACCTGCAGCTCTGATTCCAGTGCCCGGATCGCGGCAGAGATAGCCGGCTGGGAGACATACAGGACCTCTGCGGCCTTGCTGACATTCTGCAGCTTGCAGACCTCACAGAAGTATCGAAGTTGAGATATCTTCACGCTCTCCCTCCCCTCTTTATCTTTGATGGCTCTATTGTATAACAATTTTGGATGGTATTCAACCAAAACCGGGGCAAAAAATCAGCCCACCCCGAGGTGGGGTGGGCTGGGGTGGGACGGAAAAAGATCACTCGCTCTTGGTCTCGGCGGGCTTTTCCTCGGCCTTGGGGGCCTCGGCAGCGGGCTCGGCGGGCTTGGGAGCCTCCTCCGCCTTGGGCGCCGGCTCTGCCTTGGGAGCGGCGGGGGCGGCGGGCTTGGGCGGCACGGGCTTCTTCTCGGGGACCACGCCGTCCACGGTGATCAGGCCGCGGGGGCACTTCTGGGCGCAGATGCCGCAGCCGACACACTTGTCGTAGTCGATCTTGGCCAGGAAGTTCTCCACGGTGATGGCCTGCTTGGGGCAGGCCTTGGCGCACAGGGAGCAGCCGATACAGCCGTTGGAGCACACCTTGGTGACCACGGGGCCCTTGGCCTTGGAGGAGCAGTGGATGGCCACGTGCTTCTTGGTCTTGTAGGGCTCCAGGTAGATGATGTGCCGGGGGCAGGCGTCCACGCACTTGGAGCAAGCCTTGCACTTGTCCTCGTCCACCACGGCCACGCCGTTTTTCACGTGGATGGCGTCGAAGGGGCAGACCTTCTGGCAGGTGCCGAAGCCCAGGCAGCCGAAGTCACAGGACAGGGCACCGCCGCCGGCCACCCGGGAGGCGGCCAGGCAGTCCTGGACGCCCACGTAGTTGTACTTGGTCTTGTCGGCGCCGCAGCCGGTGCAGTGGACGGCGGCCACCATCTTCACGCTCTCGCCGGCGGCCACGCCCATGATCTGGGCGATCTGGGCCGCCACGGCCTCGCCGCCGGCGGCGCAGTTGTTGACGCCGGCCTTACCGGAGGCCACGGCGGCGGCGTAGCCGGCGCAGCCGGGGAAGCCGCAGCCGCCGCAGTTGGCGCCGGGCAGGCAGCCCAGGATGGCCTCCTCCTTGGGGTCCTTCTCCACGGCGAAGACCTTGGCCGCGAAGGCCAGGATGGCGCCGAAGACAGCTCCCATGACCAGAAGGAGCACGACGCTGAAAATCACTGTTGTCATTCTCTTCTACCCCCTTAACCAATGGGCAGCTTCAGCCCGGAGAAGCCCATGAAGCACAGGGCCAGCAGGCCGGCGGCCACCAGGGCGATGGGAAAGCCCTCGAAGGACTTGGGGCACTCGGAGTACTCCATCTTCTCCCGAACGCTGGCGAAGAGGTAGATGGCCAGCAGGAAGCCCAGGCCGCCGGTGACGCCGTAGACCACGCTGGTGATGAAGCCGTAGCTGTTCTGGGTGTTCTGGAGCACCACGCCCAGCACCGCGCAGTTGGTGGTGATGAGGGGCAGGTACACGCCCAGAGCGGTGTACAGGGCGGGCATGGCCTTCTGGAGGAACATCTCGATGAACTGCACCAGGGAGGCGATGACCAGGATGAAGACGATGGTCTGCATAAAGACCAGCTTGTTGGGCTCCAGGATGAAGTGGTTGATGGGCCAGCACACGGCGGAGGCAAGGCCCATGACGAAGGTCACGGCCAGGCCCATGCCGGTGGCGGTGTCGGTGGACTTGGACACGCCCATGAAGGGGCAGATGCCCAGGAACTGGGAGAAGATAAAGTTGTTGATCAGAATGGCGCCCAGGGCGACGGTGATAAGCTCAGCAATCATTACTTCGCCACCTCCTCTTTCTCCTCGGCGGCCTTCTTGGGCTTGTTGAGGAAGTACTGCATGGCCGCGATGACGCAGGCCAGGACCAGGAAGCCGCCCACGGGAAGGGCGACGCCCATGGCGGCGAAGTGGGACGGGAAGATGGTCACGCCCTCGCCGCCGCCCAGGATGCCGCCGCCGAAGGTGCCCTTGCCCAGCAGCTCGCGGACCACGCACATGACGATGAGCACCCAGGTGTAGCCCAGGCCCTGGCAGACGCCGTCCACCGCCGAAGCGGCCACGCCGTTTTTATAGCAGAAGGACTCGGCGCGGCCCAGGATGATGCAGTTGACCACGATCAGGGGGATGAACACGCCCAGGTTCTCGGCCAGGTCGGGCAGATAGGCCTGGAGGCACAGGTCCACCACGGTGACGAAGGTGGCAATGACCACGATGAAGCAGGCGATGCGGATCTTGTCGGGGATCACCTTCCGCAAAGCGGAGATGAAGATGTTGGAGAGGGTGAGGATCACCAGCACGGACAGGCCCATACCGATGCCGTTGAAGAGGCTGGTGGTGATGGCCATGGTGGAGCACATGCCCAGGAGCTGGACGGTGACCGGGTTCTGGGAGACCAGGCCCTCTTTGAGCTGTTTCTTAAAATCCATACGTCATTCCCTCCTTAACCCAGCTCGGCCACGGCGGCCAGCGCGGAGGTGACTCCGGCGGAGACCGCCCGGGAGGTGATGGTGGCGCCGGTGATGGGGACCACCTGGCCGCCGTCCTTGGTGACCTTGACCTCGCCGGACATGCCGGCGAACTGGCTGCGGAACTCAGGCTTCTTGGCGTTGTCACCCAGGCCGGAGGTCTCGCCGGACTTGGTGACGGCCACGCCGGAGACGGTGCCGTCGGCGTTGACGCCCACCATGATGGTCAGGGTGCCGGAGAAGGAGCCGGAGGGGCTGACCTCCACCACGTAGCCCACGTCGCCGGCCTTGTTGACCGACTTGATGGTGGCGTCGGAGCCGGTGTAGTCCACCTTCTCATAGCTGTCGGCGGGAAGGACCTCGGCCATGGCGGCGTCGTTCTTGGCCTTCTGCACGGCGGCGATGGGATCGGCGGTGACAAAGTTGACCAGGCCCAGCACCAGGGCGCAGACGGCACAGATGGCGCCCAGGGTGATGGTGAGCTTCGCCATGCCGGAATCATTGGTCTTCACAGCAGCAACTGCCTCGCTCATGCCTCAGCGCCCCCCTTCTTGGCGGCCTTGGCCGCCTCTTTGGCCTTCCTGATGTCCTCTTTGCTCACGCCAAAGCGGCTGGGATGGGTGTACTTCTCAATGATGGGGGTGCACACGTTCATCAGCAGGATGGCGTAGGAGACCCCCTCGGGATAGCCGCCGAAGTAGCGGATGAACACGGTGAGCAGGCCGCAGCCCACACCGTAGATGAGCTCGCCGTTGGGGGTGCAGGGGCTGGTGACATAGTCGGTGGCCATGAAGAAGGCGCCCAGCATCAGGCCGCCCCCGAAGAGCTGGGAGAGCATCCACTCAAAGTGGGGATTGCCCCGGGAGAAGATGAGGGTGAGCACCGCCACGGTACCGATGTAAGCCCCGGGGATGCGGGGGTTGATGACGCCCCGCCAGATGAGGTAGATCCCGCCGATAATGAGGGCCAGGGCGGAGACCTCGCCGATACAGCCGCCCACGTTGCCCATGAACAGGTCCCGGAGGGTGCCGGCGCTCTCCGCCGCCTTCCAGGGGAGCATGGGGTCGGCCACGGTGGAGCCGTGCATCACGCCCATGGGGGTGGCGGCGGTGATGGCGTCGGCCGACTGAGCGGTGAGGCCGAACCAGTTGCTCACTCCCGGCTTGGCCCAGGTGGTCATGAGCACGGGATAGGAGAGCATCAGGAAGGCACGGCCCGCCAGGGCGGGGTTGAGGAAGTTCTTGCCCAGGCCGCCGAAGAGCTGCTTGACCACGAACATGGCGAAGAAGTCGCCGATGAGCACGGTCCAGTAGGGCAGGGTCACCGGGCAGACAAAGGCCAACAGCACGCCGGTGACGGCGGCGGACAGGTCGCCCATGGTCTGGGGCTTCTTCAGGAGCTTGCGGTAGAGCCACTCGAAGAACTCACAGCCGGCCACGCTGACCAGGGTCAGGGCCAGGGCCTTGGGTCCCTGGAAAAACACCGCGAAGCACAGGGCGGGGACCAGGGCGATGAGCACGTCCAGCATGAGAGACCGGGTGTTCACCGGGGAGTTCACGTGGGGGGAGGAGGCCACGGTCAGCTTCAGATCCTTATACTCGTTCATGCCTTCGCCGCCTCCTTCTCTTTGGCTTCCCGGGCCGCCTTCTCCTTGGCGGCCTTGTCCCGGATGGCGAACTTGGCCGTCCGGAAGGACTGCACCAGGGGCAGCCGGGCGGGACAGATGTAGTTGCAGGAGCCGCACTCGATGCAGTCCATCACGTGCAGCGCCTCCACCTCATCCCACTTGCGCTTGTCCACCCGCATGCGCATGAACAGCGGGGTCAGGTGCATGGGGCAGGCCTCCACGCACTTGCCGCAGCGGATACAGGTCTGGGCGGGGTCCTGCTCGGCCACCTCGGCAGCGGTCAGGGCCAGCAGGCAGTTGGTGGACTTCATCATGGGCGCGTCCAGGTCGTAGATGGGGTTGCCCATCATGGGGCCGCCGTAGAGGAGCCGGTCGGGGGTCTCCTTGAAGCCGCCGGCCATCTTCACCAGCCAGCCCACGGGGGTGCCCACGGGGGCCAGGACGTTCATGGGCTCGGCCATGGCGCCGCCGGTGAGGGTCACGCCGCGGCGGGTCAGGGGCTTGCCCTCGGTCACCGCGTCCCACACGGCGGCGGCGGTGGCCACGTTGCTCACCAGGCAGCCCACGTGGGCGGGAAGCCCTCCGGGAGGCACCTGGCGGCCGGTGATCATCTGGATGAGCTGCTTCTCAGCGCCCTGGGGGTACCGGGTCTTCAGGCCCTCGATGTGCACATCGCTGCCCGCCAGGGTCTTGAGGTGCTCGATGGCGTCGGGCTTGTTGAGCTCGATGCCGATGGTGGCCTCCGTAAGGCCGCAGGCCTTGGCCATGAGCCGGGCGCCGCCGATGACGGCCTCGCCCCGCTCCAGCATGAGCCGGTGGTCGGAGGTGATGTAGGGCTCGCACTCCGCGCCGTTGAGGATCAGAGTGTCCACCTTGCCGACGGCGCCGGAGAGTTTGACGTGGGTGGGGAAACCCGCGCCGCCCATACCGGTGATGCCGGCGTTCTTCACGATCTCGATGATCTCAGCTCCGGTCAGCGCGTCCACGTTGTCCCGGTGCTTCACACAGGGGTCGGGGGTGTCCTGGAAATCGTTGTCGATGACCACGGACATCATCATCCCGCCGCCGCCATAGGGCCTGGGCTCCACGGCGGCCACCCTGCCGGACACGCTGGCGTGGATGGGCGCGCCCAGACCGGTGGTCTCACCGATGAGCGTGCCTACCTTCACCTCGTCGCCGACGGCGACCACCGGCTTACAGGGGGCTCCCACGTGCATAGCCATGGGAATGACCACCTGGGCCGGCGCCTCCGCCAGAGGCGTTGTGGCCTTATGCTCGGTCAGGTCCTTGTGCTCGGCGGGGTGTACTCCGCCGAAAAACTGATGCAACATAGCCTCACCTCAATCTTTTCGCTTCTCTTTCCCCAAAGAGCGCGCTTTAAAAACGAGTATATCATAGTACAGTTTCCGCAAAATGTCCAGTCCTCCCCCGCAAAAAAGCCGGATAAATTTCGTCTGCGCCGTAATTTATGGCACTTTTTCCAAGCGCTGCCCTCCCCCGCCGCCGCAGGCGCAAAAAATTGACGAAACGCCGGGCTTTCGATTGACAAAAACGCCGTTGGGCGGTAAGATAAATGATAATTTCTGCCCTTGGAACGGAGGAAAGCCCATGAAAATGAAATGCGCCCAGATCATCATGGAGTGCCTGCTGGAGCAGGGGGTGGACACCGTCTTCGGCTACCCCGGCGGCACCATCCTCAACGTGTATGACGAGATGGAGCTCCACGGCTATAAGAATAAGATCCGCCACATCCTCACCGCCCACGAACAGGGCGCCTCCCACGCCGCCGACGGCTACGCCCGCTCCACCGGCAAGGTGGGGGTGTGCTTCGCCACCTCCGGCCCCGGCGCCACCAACCTCACCACCGGCATCGCCACCGCCTATATGGACTCCTCCCCTGTGGTCTTCATCACCTGCAACGTGTCGGAAAACCTCATCGGCAAGGACTCCTTCCAGGAGGTGGACATCACCGGCATCACCATGCCCATCACCAAGTGCAACTACCTGGTGAAGGACCCCGACCAGCTGGCCGACGTGATCCGGGAGGCCTTCGCCATCGCCCGCTCGGGCCGGCCCGGGCCGGTGCTCATCGACATTGCCAAGAACGTCACCGCCGCCACCGCCGACTACGAGTACCTGCCGGTGGAGCAGCACGCCGCCCACGGCCGGCTGGCGGCCATGCTCCGCCGCTCCAGCCACGACCTGAAGACTCCCGAGCCCGACGCCGGGGACATCCAACGCCTGCTGGACATGATCGCCGAGGCCCGGAAGCCCCTGGTGCTGGTGGGCGGCGGCGTCATCCGCTCCCGGGGGGCGGTGCCCGAGTTCCGCAGGTTCGTGGAGACCCTGAACGCCCCGGTGGCCTCCACCATCATGGGCGGCGGCGCCCTCCCCGGCGACCACCCCCTCTTCACCGGCATGATCGGCATGCACGGCTCCCACGCCTCCAACCTGGCCTCCAGCGAGTGCGACCTGCTCATCGCCGTCGGCTGCCGGTTCTCCGACCGGGTGGCCACCGACCCCGAGACCTTCGCCAAGCAGGCCAAGGTGGTCCAGATCGACATCGACCGCTCGGAGATCGACAAGAACGTGAAGACCCACCACCACATCATCGGGGACGCCCGGCAGGTGCTGGAGCAGCTCAACAAGTCCCTTCCCGCCCACGACTATCCCCAGTGGAAAAAGTGGGTGTTCTCCCACGAGGAGGTCCCCCTGAAAAAGGACGATATCCTCCACCCCCACGAGGTGCTGGAGACCATCCAGGACCTCACCGACGGGAAGGCCATCATCGCCACCGACGTGGGCCAGCACCAGATGTGGTCGGCCCAGTACTACCACTTCTCCCGGCCGGGCCAGCTCATCACCTCCGGCGGCTTCGGCTCCATGGGCTTCGGCATGGGGGCGGCCATGGGGGCCAAGCTGGGCAATCCCGATGTGCCCGTGGTGCTGTGTACCGGCGACGGCGGCTTCCGCATGAACTGCAATGAGCTTGCCACCATCCAGTACTACCACATCCCCGTCATCGTGGTCATTTTCAACAACCGCACCCTGGGCATGGTCCGCCAGTGGCAGCACCTCATCTACGGCGAGCGCTACTCCCAGACCGACCTGGACCGGGGCCCCGACTTCCCCAAGCTGGCCCGGGCCTACGGCATCCAGGGAGCTCAGGCCGACACCCAGCCGGAGTTCCGTGAGATCCTGAAGAAGGCCCTGGACAGCGGAGAACCCTGGGTCATCGAGTGCGCCATCGACAAGGACGCCATGGTCCACCCCATGGTCTCCGCGGGGACCCCGGTCACCGACTTTTTGCTGGATTAAGGAGGGGATGCAGATGAAAACCGAACATACCCGCCACACCCTGTCCGTGCTGGTGGAGAACGCCGCCGGCGTCCTCTCCCAGGTCTCCCGGCTCTTCTCCCGGAAGGGCTACAACATCGAATCCCTGGCCGTGGGCACCACCGACGACCCCTCCACCTCCCGTATCACCATCGAGGTCATGGGAGACGACGCCATGATGGAGCAGCTGATGAACCAGCTGCGCAAGCAGTTCTCGGTCTACTCGGTCCAGGAGCTCAAGCCTGAGCGGTCCATCCGCCGGGAGCTGGTGATGTTCAAGGTGAAGGCCGAGACCGCCGATGTGCGCAACGAGATCATCCAGGTGGCCAACATCTTCCGTGCCTCCATCATCGACGTGTCCATCAAGTCCCTGACCATCGCCCTCATCGGCGACGAGTCCAAGGCCGAGGCCATGCAGAACCTCCTGGCCTCCTTCGGCATCCTGGAACTGGTCCGCACCGGCATGGTGGCCCTGGAGCGGGGCGCCTACACCATCTCCGACGAGCGCAAGGAGACCACCGAGTTCAATCTGGGCAAGAGCGTGCTCTGAGCCGCGGAAAACCCCACAGAGATATCTGTGTTTCCATATATGATCCAATTTCTTCCAGGGAAAGGGGGAGATCAGCTATGAAAAATACACAGCAGGATATTCCCATCAACCGCCCGGAGGGTGCTCATGTGCTGACCCTCCCCACAGGAAGGAGAAAGTATGGATCATATTTCCCTGCAAAAAGTGGATGAATCGAATTTCCTCGCCTGCTTTGCCTTAAAATTGAACGCCTGGCAGGAGGATTTTGTATCCCACCCCATTCGCAGCCTGGCCCAGGCGTATGTCTATTCCCGGCAGTGCACCCCCTTTGCCGTCTGCTGTAACGGTGATGTTGTGGGGTATCTCATGGTCATCTATGACTATGACGAGAAAACCTACAATATCTGGCACCTGATGATCGACGCGCGGCACCAGGGAAGAGGCTGCGGCAAAGCGGCCATGGCCCTGGCCATGAACTACATCCGCACAAAGCCCTTTGGGCCCTCAGACAGGGTCCTCTTAACGGTAAACCCCGAAAATTCCATCGCGTACCACCTCTACCAGGCGCTGGGCTTCACGGAAACCGGCCGCTCGGATGAGGATGAGGTGGAGCTGGGCTTCGCCCTCGGATAACGCGCCCGGCCCGACTGCCCTGAATACCGGAGGCTGACCCGCTCAGCGTTTAATTGTATCGCGCGTTACATTCTTTTTCCCCGCTCTGTGCCATACTGACCCCAATCGGTCGGAAATCCAACCACTGTAAAGGAGTGTATGAAAATGGCAAAGATGTACTACGAGAAGGACTGCGACCTGTCCTACCTGGACGGCAGGAAGATCGCCATCATCGGCTACGGCTCCCAGGGCCACGCCCACGCTCTGAATCTGAAGGACTCGGGCTGCGACGTGTGCGTGGGCCTGCGGGAGGGCTCCAAGAACTGGGCCGTGGCCGAGAAGGCCGGGCTGACGGTGAAGACCGTCGAGGACGCCGCCAAGTGGGGCGACATCGTGATGATCCTCATCAACGACGAGGTCCAGGCCGACGTGTACAAGAAGTCCATCGCCCCCTACATGACCGAGGGCAAGGCCCTGGCCTTCGCCCACGGCTTCAACATCCGCTACGGCCAGATCGTCCCCCCCGCCGGCGTGGACGTGTTCATGGCCGCCCCCAAGGGTCCCGGCCACACCGTCCGCTCCACCTACGTCAACGGCAAGGGCGTGCCCTGCCTGGTGGCCGTGGAGCAGGACGCCACCGGCCGCGCCTATCAGATCGCCCTGGCCTACATCGCCGGCATCGGCGGCGCCCGGGCCGGCGTGATGGAGACCACCTTCCACGACGAGACCGAGACCGACCTGTTCGGCGAGCAGTGCGTGCTCTGCGGCGGCGTGGTGGACCTGATGAAGTGCGGCTTCGAGACCCTGGTGGAGGCCGGCTACGAGCCCGAGAACGCCTACTTTGAGTGCATCCACGAGATGAAGCTCATCGTGGACCTGATCAACAAGGGCGGCATCGGCATGATGAACTTCTCCATCTCGGACACCGCCGAGTTCGGCGAGTACGTCTCCGGCCCCCGGGTCCTGCCCTATGAGGAGACCAAGAAGAACATGCGCAAGGTCCTGGACGACATCCAGGACGGCACCTTCGCCGGCAAGTGGATCGCCGAGAACAAGAACGGCCGGACCTTCTTCAACTCCAAGCGGGCCGCTCTGGCCAAGCACCAGATGGAGATCGTGGGCGCCGAGCTGCGCAAGAACATGATCTGGGGCTCCGACCAGGACATGGACACCGCCTCCAACTGAGCTGCTTTTCCATCAGACCGCTCCGGGGCTCTCCCCGGGGCGGTCTTCTTATCCGCCGGGGCCTGGCCCCCGGCGGACCCTCCCGCTTGCGTTTCCCGCCGCCTTATAGTAAAATACCCCTATGCAGACGAAGGAGGTCCTCACTATGCCCAACGACGGTGCGGCCATGGATGCGGGCCGCAGACGGCAGGCACAGGCAGGCCGGCAGCCCGGCTGGGTCGTCCCCACCGTGCTGGCGGTCACCCTGCTGTTTTACCTGTTCCTGGCCTGGGCGGTACCTTACTCCACCACCGACGATCTGCAGTGGGGCATGGAGCAGGGCGTGCGCTGGTGGCGGTACGGCCTTCTGAACGGGCGTTATGTGGGGAACCTGGTCACCCTGCTCATGTGCCACTTTCAGCCGCTGAAGGTCCTCATCATGGGCGGATGCATGTTCGCCATCCCCATGCTGATGGCAGTGCTGATGGCCAGAGGGGACCGGGAGCGGTTCCTCCCCGTCTTCCTGCTGTCCAACGCTCTGATCCTGCTCATGCCCGACATCATGTGGACCGAGATGTACGGCTGGGTGTCCGGTTTTGGGAATTACGGGGTGTCGGCGGCGGTATTCCTCGCCTTCCTGCTCCTGGTGCGGCAGACCCACCAGCGGCGGGACCGCCTGAAGCTCCGCGCCGGAGCCCTGTTCGCCGCGGCCCTGGTCATGGGACTGTTTGTGGAGACCCAGGCTCTCCTGTTCCTGGGCGTGACCCTGGTACTGGGACTCTATGCCGCCCTCTGGGACAAGCCCCTCCGTCTCCCCTTCTGGGCCTCCTTCGCGGGGGCCGTCCTGGCAGCGGCGATCATGTTCTCCAACGCCATCGTCTCCGACCTGGCCTCCAGCGGCGCGGCCCTCAACGGCCTGCGGAAGTTGACCTTCGACGCCCAGGCCGGCCTTCCCGGCATGGCGGCAGGCATTCTGAAGTGGTACCTCCACCGCCTGCTCCCCATCGCCCTGCTTCGGGGGCCCCACATGGCCGTCCCCATGGCCATCATCATCGCCCTGGGCTTCTGGAACAGCTCCCTGCGTCCTCTGAGCCTGCTCGCGGCCGTCCCCCTGTGGGCCCATTACCTGATCTGGAGCACCAACGATTACCTGACCTATTCCCATGCCGCCGCCGGCTGCCTGAGCTGGGGACTGACCTTTCTGGCCCTGCTGGTCTGCCGGAGCGGGCGGGAGCTGAAGCTCCGCCGGGTCCTGCTGTTCCTCGTCGCCCCTCTGGACCTGCTGCCCCTGGCGGCCACCACCACCCTGGGCCACCGGTTCTACTTCCTGCCCATGCTGGTCCTGATCCTGCTGGCAGGAGACCTGGCCGCCCCGCTGCTCACCCGGCGGACGGGAACGGTCCTGGCCGGCGCGGCCATGGCCTGCCTTTTCCTGCTGTGGGGGCACCGTGCCGGCGTAGTGGCGGGCTGCAGCCTGGCCCGCGCCCAGGAGATCCGCCAGGCCGCGGCGGCGGGGGCGGATACTCTGATCCTCCCCACCGACCGGTACGGCGACAAATTCTGGCAGGCCCGGAACCCCCCGGACGCGGAATACGCCTGCTACTTCCGCTGGTTTTACGGCATCCCGGAAGACGTGACCCTCATCTTCCTCCCCGGCGGGTCCTATGAGACCTGGCCCGACTACACCCAGGCCCAGTGGGAGCAGCGGACCGAGATGCCCCCCTATTCCGGGGAGTTCGTCTCCTCCCTGCCGTGACGCAGCCCTCCGAGGCCCCCTCCTGTGGGACCGCCCGGCCCTCCCCGGCGCCGGGCGGTTTTTGCCCCTCGACTGCCGGTCGAGGGGCAAAATGAGAGCTTTCCATTGACTTTTTCCCCCGTGTGTCCTATCCTGAGACCATCCAAAATTCCAGGAGGTCCCCTATGGAAAAGGCATCCTTCGGCGCCTATATCCGCGCCAAGCGGGAACAGGCCGGGCTCACCCAGCGTGCCCTGGCGGAGCGGCTCCACGTGGTGGAGTCCGCCGTGAGCAAGTGGGAGCGGGCCCTGAGCTACCCCGACGTGACCCTGGTCCCGGACATCTGCCGGGAGCTGAACATCACCGAACACGAATTCTTCAGTGCCTGCGACGATGAAAAGCAGGCCGCCCGGGACCGGGCCGCCCTTCGCCGGCAGATCTTCCTCCAGGCGTGGAAGTGGGCCTCCACCGTGGCCTGCGCCATCGCTCTGGGCGTCTGCCTTTTGTGCGACCTGCTCCTCTATCACAGTCTGGACTGGTTCTGGATCGTTCTCACCGGCCTGGGCGTCTTCTTCTCCCTGACTACCCTTCCCCTCTGGCTGGAACGGCACAGGCTCCTCTCCGCCATGGTGTGGGGCACCCTCTCCCTGCTGGCCCTGCTTCTGGCCTGCTGGCGGTTCGTGGGCGGACGCTGGGTCCTGGGCGGTCTGGTCATCACCGCCGTGTCCCTGGCCCTGCCCTGGGGTGGATATCTCCTGTGGAAAAACTGCCCCCGGCCCTTCCCCTTCCGGGCCGCCGCCCTGTTCTCCGTGTGGCTGGTGGTCCTTTTGGGGGTCATCCAGCTCTTCACCCGGGAGGTCTGGCTCTGGCAGCTGGGCCTTCCCATCGCCGGAGTGTGCCTGGCCTTCCTCTGGGCGGCGCTGCTCATCCTCCGTCTGCCCATCGGCGGCCATTTCCGGGCCGCTCTTCTCTGCCTGCTCTCCGCTCTGGCCATTCCCCTGGGCAACGTCCTCCCCCTCTGGGGCCTTACCGGACGGTTTGATGGGCCCCTCTTCGCCGCCTACTTCCTCCCCACCCTCCCCTTTCCTCTGGAGCAGCTGGGCAACCGGATCACCGTCTGGGTCCTCCTGGCCGCCGCCCTGGTCCTCCTCATCCTGTCCCTGCCCCGCCGGGACCGGGAGGGCTGAACGACCCGCCGTAAAAGCGCCAAAGCAAACCGAAAGGTCCTGCGGAAACCATCCGCAGGACCTCTTCTGTTTTGTGTGACTCTTCCCGCTCTACCGAAGTTCCTTTTCGTCGCTCCGCCCCACCAGATAGTCCAGGGAGACCTGATAAAATTCGGCGATCCGGATCAGGATCCCCAGCTTGGGCTCCCGGGTGGACAGCTCGTAATTCTGATACGCCTTCTCCGTGATATCGCAGTATATGGCCACCTGCCCCTGGGTCAGGCCCTTTTCTTTCCTGCACGTACGCAGGCGCTGTGCCAAGATATCTCTCATACATCACACCCACAATCGTTCTTGACACAGCCAGTATACGGGAATACAATGATCCATATACCAACGAACGTTGGTGTTCATTTTCAAGCTCAGGAGGCACGGGCATGGACGAACGGGAGACAAGGGACCTCTACGCCAAGGCAGTTGGCGATCTGGTCATGGCATACTGCGAAAATATCTCCCCGGACCTCATATCTCGGCAGGCAGAGTCAAACGCTCTTGCCCTGATCGCCCAGATCAGGGACATCCTCAATGATGAGAGCTTGTCTGATCCCGCCTGTTTCCAACAGATCGATGCGATCGTCTCTGCCTTTTGTCAGGCAGGGCTCCCCACCTCCCGGCATTGGGAAACGGAGTAGTGCCTCAGCCCCCCTCCCTTTTCGGCGACCTGCCGCCAGCCCGGTCTTTCTCTCCCCGAGGACTGGAAAAGACCTTTCCCGGACCTCTCTCCATCGACAACAGCGGGGACCGCCTTACGGCGGTCCCCGCTCGCTCACTCGTACCGCTTCCCCGCCGCGTAGATGGGGATGAACAGCCCCAGGCAGGCAAAAAGGCACAGGGGGAGCTCCCACATGGCGCCGAAAACAGGGGCCATAACGCCCCGCAGGGCCAGCCAGACCAGGGGGTAGACCACCGGTGTGAGGGTACACCACCACCGCATGGCCTCCAGAATGTGGGGCCAGTTGCTGTTGTTGAACCGCACGCCGGGGATGTTCATGCGGAAGGCCCCCTGGGAGTAGAAGTTCAGCTTCTCCCGGTCATAAAAGGCGGGCAGGACCTCCTTGGCAAAAAAGCAGGACCAAAGGCCGAAGATCAGGCACAGGACCTCCACCGTCATCACGCTGAGGGTCAGCTCCTCCACCGTGGCCCCGGCAGCAAGGGTCAGCCCCACCGCCCCCAGAGCCGCCGCTGTCATGAAGACCCACCGCCGCTGCCATCGGCTCTTGGATGCCCGCCGGCGCTCCTGTTCCTCCGCCGACAGCCGGGCGGCAGCGGTGACAAGTTCTTCCACTTCACGGCTGTCCAGGGACTTCTCCCCCAGCCGCTCCCCCCGGAGCAGCTCGGTGACCGTCACCCCCAGAATGTCCGCCAGGGGCTCCAAAAGCCCGATATCCGGGAGACTTTGCCCTCTCTCCCACTTGCTCACCGCCTTGTTGGAAACAAAGAGCCTGTCGGCCAGCTCCTGCTGTGTAAAGCCTTTTTCCTTGCGAAGCTGGGCCACAAATTCTCCGAATCTCTCCTTGTCGATCTCGGCCATACCCTCGCCTCCTTTGGCCTCTATCCTACCCGAAAGCGCCCCGGGTGTCAATCTACCCGCAGTGGAATCCCTCCTTCTCCGCCTGCTCCGGCGCTTTTTCTGCCCTCTCCCCTTGCGGTTTTTCTCAAAACGGTGTAGAATACCCTCAATTCCACCCCCCACTACATACCAAGGAGGTCCTGCCCCATGCGCAGCGACAACGTGACCAAAGGCGCCGAGCGCGCCCCCAACCGCTCCCTTTTCTACGCCCTGGGCTACACCAGGGAGGAGCTGGACCGCCCCCTCATCGGCGTGGTCTGCTCCCAGAACGAGATCGTCCCCGGCCACATGAACCTGGACAAGATCTGCGAGGCCGTGAAGGCCGGCGTCCGCCTGGCCGGCGGCACCCCCGTGGAGTTCCCCGCCATCGCCGTGTGCGACGGCATCGCCATGGGCCACGTGGGCATGAAGTACTCCCTGGTCTCCCGGGAGCTCATCGCCGACTCCACCGAGGCCATGGCCCTGGCCCACCAGTTCGACGGCCTGGTGATGATCCCCAACTGCGACAAGAACGTGCCGGGGCTGCTCATGGCCGCCGCCCGGCTGAACATCCCCACCATCTTCGTCTCCGGCGGCCCCATGATGGCCGGCACCATGACCGACGGCCGCCGCACCTGCCTGTCCCACATGTTTGAAGCCGTGGGCGCCTACAAGGCGGGGAAGCTGGACGACGCCGGCCTGGAGGAATACGAGGAGAACGCCTGCCCCACCTGCGGCTCCTGCTCCGGGATGTACACCGCCAACTCCATGAACTGCCTCACCGAGGCCATCGGCATGGCCCTCCGGGGCAACGGCACCATCCCCGCGGTCTACTCCGCCCGGCTGCGCCTGGCCAAGCACACCGGCATGCAGATCATGGAGCTGGTGAAGAAGGACATCCGCCCCCGGGACATCATGACCGCCGCCGCCTTCCACAATGCCGAGACCATCGACATGGCCCTGGGCTGCTCCACCAACACCATGCTCCACCTCCCCGCCATCGCCCATGAGTGCGGCATCGAGGTAAGCTTCGACATGGCCAACGAGATCTCCGCCAAGACCCCCAACCTCTGCCACCTGGCCCCCGCCGGAGACACCTACATGGAGGATCTGGACCGGGCCGGCGGCGTCTACGCCGTGATGAAGGAGCTGACCAGGAAAAACCTCCTGGACACCTCCCTGCTCACCGTCACCGGCAAGACCGTGGCCGAGAACCTGGAGGGGGTGGAGAACCTGGACCCCGCTCTCATCCGCCCCATCGACCACCCCTACTCCCCCGTGGGCGGCATCGCCGTCCTCAAGGGCAATCTGGCCCCCGAAGGCTGCGTGGTGAAGCAGTCCGCCGTGGCCCCCGAGATGATGACCCACACCGGCCCCGCCCGGGTCTTCGACAGCGAGGACGACGCCATCGCCGCCATCTACGCCGGGAAGATCGTCTCCGGGGACGTGGTGGTCATCCGCTATGAGGGCCCCAAGGGCGGCCCCGGCATGCGGGAGATGCTCAACCCCACCAGCGCCATCGCCGGCATGGGTCTGGACAAGGAGGTGGCCCTCATCACCGACGGCCGCTTCTCCGGCGCCACCCGGGGGGCCTCCATCGGCCACGTCTCCCCCGAAGCCGCCCTGGGCGGCCCCATCGCCTTCGTGGAGGAGGGCGACCTCATCTCCATCGACATTCCCAGCCACACCATTGAGCTGAAGGTGGACGACGCCACCCTGGCCGCCCGGAAGGCCGCCTGGGCCTGCCCCGAGCCCAAGATCAAGACCGGCTACCTGGCCCGGTACGCCAAGCTGGTCACCTCCGCCGCCCGCGGGGCCGTGCTGGAGTAAGCTCATTCCCTTCACATGCCGCCGCCGGGGCCCCGGCGGCGGCTTTTTTGTCTTGACATATATCGAATATCGCTATATAATGGCTATAGCGATATTCGATATAGGGAGGTGGGAGCGTGGCCCGAAAGAAGCTGGAGACCCTCACCGAGCAGATGTATTACGTCCTTCTGGCCCTGTCCGGCCCGCCCCGCCACGGCTACGGCATCATGCAGGCCGTGTCAGAGCGCACCCAGGGCCGGGTGAACGTGGGGGCCGGCACCCTCTACGCCCTGCTGGGCCGCTTCGAGACCAAGGGCCTCATCCGCCAGGCCGCCGCCCACGACGTGCGAAAATACTACGTCCTCACCGACGCCGGCCGCCGGGCCCTTGTCAAGGAGTACCAGCGCCTGAAGCGCCAGGTGGAGGACGGCCAGGACATTCTGGAAGGAGGAACCGCTCCGTGAAAACCTGTTGGAGACCCTTTTCCTACCTCATCATCCACCGCCAGGCCGCCCAGGACCGGCTCAACGCCATGGCCGAACAGGGCTGGGAGCTGGAGAAGATCCGCTTCGAGTGCCTGGCCAAGTTCCGCCGCACCTCCCGGAAGCACCTGCGCTACTTCGTGGACTTCACCGACCCCAAGCCCAAGGACCCCTGCGAGGAGTCCGAGTATCTGCGGCTGTGCGCCGACGCCGGCTGGGAGTGGGTGGAGCAGATGTCCTACTGGAACATCTACGCCTCCGCCCCCGACCGGGACCCTGCCCCCATCCAGACCGACCCGGAGGTGGAGTACCAGCGCTACCGGAAAAAGGTGGGCCGGCGGTCCTGGATCGGGGTGGCAATAGTGGCAGCCATCCTGGCCGTCTACGCCCTGCTGATGCTCCCCGCCTTCGGCCGCCCCTACAGCCCCACCGCCGGGGAGCTTCTCCGGGGCCTGCTCTCCTCCAGCCTTTCCCTCCCCCTGATCCTGGCCGCCTTGCCCCTGTTCCTCCTGTGGGGCCTGGTGTATCTCATCGTCCTGGGGCACCGGCTGCGGCTTTGGCGGCGGGACGTGGAGGACGGCCTTCCCCTCTCCGCCCCCTCCCCCCGGCAGGCCGGGGTCCTGGGCGGAGTCAAGCTGGTGTGCCTGCTGCTCATAGGGGGATACTTCCTCCTGCTCCCCCTGGACAGCCTGCTCAACGGCGTCGTCAACTGGGGCTTCCCGGTGGGGCTGCTCATCGGGGCGGCAATACTGGTCTTCAGCGACCGCTACAAGGGCCTGCCCCAGTACAGGCGCCGGGCCAGGGCCGCCGCCGTCTTCTCCGTGATCCTCCTGGCCTGTATGCTCTTCCGGGGCCCCGCCCGGGCCCTCTTCCCCGGCCGCCTGCCCCCGGGGCCCATCGTGGCCGGCTTTGAGGATGACGACCCCGGCAAGCGCACCGACGGCCTCCTGGGCAGCCACGCCAACTGGTGGGAGAAGATCCTCCCCACCGAGGAGGAGGGCCCCTGGGGCCTGGTCAGTGTACAGGCGTGGACCTGGACCTCCGACGCCGCGGCCGACTGGGCCTTCGCCCTGGAGGATCTGCAAGGCATGGAGGAGACCGCCCCCGGCCTTTGGCGGCAGGACTGGGGGGAGGACCAGGTGGACCTGCTCCTGCGGCGGGGCCGGACCTGGGTCCGGGTATACTGGCACGGGGATGAGGCCCTGGACCGTCAGGCCCTGGCAGAGGCCCTGGAACGGTATCTGGAGCGCTAAAAACATCCCCCTCCGCGATTTGCGGAGGGGGATGCCTTTTTTGCTCTCAGAAGGGTTGGGGACCGTCGGAGCCGTCGGTGCCCCGGTAATCGTAGTAGCCGGTGTAGCTCCCCCCCGAGGAGGGCTGGGGATTGACCCGGGTGGTCACCGCGTCATAGAAGTTGGCGATGGTGCAGCTCATATAGGGATTCAGCCACACCATGGCGAAGGGGGTGATGAGATCTCCCAGCCAGGACGGGATATAGAGGGCGGACAGAAGGGTGTCCACCCCGCCCATCAGCAGGCCGAAGAGAAGGATCCAGCCCAGGAAGGAGAGGGTCAGGGTGAAATACTCCATCTTCCACCCCCTCATGGCCTCCTTGCTCCGGGAGAGGGCGTCCCGGGCGGTGCAGTCGGGGTCGTCGATAAGGAAGTAGGTGGCCAGGATATACCGCAGGGCGGCCCAGACCGCCATCACCGCCGCGCCCACCGCCAGCACCAGGGTGGAGCCCATGATCATCTCATAGCTCTCCTGGACCACGCCCAGGATCAGGAGAAGGATCCCGGGGACCATGCCCGCCAGCTCCCACAGGGTGGTGAACAGCCAGGTCAGCACATCCAGCCACACCACACGGCCGACCTTGAAAAAGCCATCCAGCAGATTGACAAAGCCGCAATTCTCCTCATTCCGGGCCAGCCGGAGGGTGTAGGAGTCGTAGCCGTAGGACATCACGCTGTTGTAAAGGCTCAGCAAAAACTGCGCCGCGAAGAAGACCACCATGGCGGGGCCGAACTGGATGGAGCTGAGCAGGTAGTCCAGGATCTCCTCCTCACTGTAATGCCAGTAATAGGCCTCCTGGAGCCGGGACACCACGCCGGCAAAGGGCTGGGAGACGAAAAAGCCCACCAGGGTGGCCACCACGGAGGTCATGAGGAAATACGCCGCCGTCACCAGCAGCGGGCTGGTGGTGGCGTTTCGCATGCTCTCCTTGGCCTGCTGCTTGGCTATGATCCGGTTGAACATCATTCTATCTCTCCCTTCCCACACTTACCGCCGGCCGCCGAAGCCGCCGCCCCGGGAACCGCCGCCGAAGCCGCCTGAGCGGCCGCCGCCGAAGGAGCCCCGGGAACCGCCGCTGAATCCGCCAAAGCCGCCCCGGCTGCCCCCGAAGGAGCCGCCGAAACCGCCCCGCATCCCGCCGCCGGAGGGCCGGCCGCCGAAGGTGCCGCCCCCTCTGGGGGTGCCGGCGCCCCGGCCGCCGAAGCCGGTGGAGCTGCCGCCCCCGAAGCCGCCGCCCGAGGGACCTCTGGGCCCGCCGGGCCGGGGAGGCGGCGGCGCGTGCCAGTGACGGCGGTACCAGCTGTACCGGGGCCCGTGCCAGAAGAAAATGGGCCGGAAGACCACCGGCGGATTCACCACGCCGTAGTATTGCGCCCGGTAGGCGTTGTATCTGGCCCGGTCGATGGAGGAGAGCAGCAGGTACAAAAGGATGAGGCCAAAAATGAGGGGCATGAGGCCCAAAACGGTGTAGTAGAGACCTCCATCAGAGCTTGTTTCGCCGTTGCCGAGACCGAAGTTTTCCCGGTAAACCCCGTCCAAGGCCCCGTAAAAGTCCAGGATCACGTCCCCGGCCTCTCCCTCCCGGGCCAGGGTCTTGTCCAGCTCATTTCCCACCGAATTGGTGATGATCGTTGCAAAATCATTGCCGTAATTGAAGAAATAGGAACCATTCTCCAGGGAAATCAGGAGGATGGCGTCCCCCTCCCCCAGGCCCAGGTCATAGGCCCAGTCCAGGCTGGCCTCCTCCAGGTCCTCCCCCCCGTCCCCGGTGACCAGGGCCACCACGCTGTTGTACCGGTGGTCCCAGTTGGCGTTGTACGTGAGGATGTCTTTTTTCTGGGCGTTGGAGAGCACGCCGGCGTTGTCCACCAGGTACTTTTCGTACTTGGAGGTGGACAGGGATGTGTCCAGGCCCGCGGCGGGAGAGTTGGACCCCGGCATGACATCGTCCGGCTTGCGGATCTGGCCCAGGACAACGGCGGCAATGATGGCGATGACCAGCACCACCCAGCCGATGACATAGGATGTATTCTTGGTTTTGTTCATGTCGTCACCTTTCCAACAGACCGCTGTGCAAAACAGGATAGTCCCCTATGAATAGCTCTTTCTGCCAACAAAGGGATGGTCCCTTATGGAAGCTTTCTTTGCCTACTTTCTTTCTCGAAAGAAAGTAGGTCAGCCCCGCAGTTCCATGAGCTTCTGCTTCAGCTCGCCCTCGATGCGGCCCAGCTCGGCCTCGGCCTCCTTGCGCTTCTGGGCGCCCTCGGTCTGGATCTTCATCATCTCGTCCAGGGTGGAGATGAGCTGCTGGTTGGTGTGCTGGAGGGTCTCGATGCTCACCACGCTCTTCTCGGCCTCCTTGGCGGTCTCGATGGTGCCCATCTTCAGGGCGTCGGCGTTCTTCCGGAGCAGCTCGTTGGTCATGTTGGTCACCGCGGTCTGGGCCGCCGTGGCCTGGCGGGAGTTCTCCATGCCCAGAGCCAGCACCATCTGGGACTTCCACAGGGGGATGGTGTTCACCAGGGAGGACTGGATCTTCTCCAGCATCAGGGCGTCGTTATTCTGGATGAGCCGGACCTGAGGGCCCATCTGGATGGAGACCATCCGGGTCAGCTCCAGGTCGTGGAGCTTCTTCTCAAAGCGGTTGCACATGTTGGCCATGTCGTTATAGGCCTGGGCGTCCTCCTGAGAGCCCGACTGCTGGGCCTTCTGCTTCAGGGCCTCCAGGTCGTTGGCGCGGACCTGCTCCAGGCGCTTCTTCCCCGCCAGGATGTACATGGTCAGCTCCTTATAGTACTTGGTGTTGAGCTCATACATCTGGTCCAGCATGGCCACGTCCTTCATCAGGGTGACCTGGTGGCCCTCCAGGACCCCCACGATCTTGTTGACGTTGGTCTCGGCCTTGGAATACTGGGCCTTCATGGCGGCGATGTCGTTCTTTTTCTTCTGGAAGAAGCCGAAGATGCCGCTCTTCTCCTCCTGACCGAAGTTCTGGAGCTCCCCCACCAGGCCGGCCAGGGCGTCGCCCACCTCCCCCAGGTCCTTGGTGCGGACCTTGGAAAGGGCGCTCTCGGAGAAGCCGGCAATGTTCTTCTGGGCGGCGGCGCCGTACTGGAGCACCAGATTGGAGTCGGTGATGTCGATCTTCTGGGCGAAGTCGTCCACCATCTTCCGCTCGGCCTCGGAGAGCATGGACTCGTCCAGCTTCACGGCCTTGGCGTCCCGGGCGGCCTGGTCGGCAGCCTGGACGGCGGCCTCGGACTGCACGGGCTCCAGGGTGAGCTGGGGGGCAGATACCTCGGCGGTGGCGGTGGCGGTATTCAGGTCGGGGGTCAGGGTCAGCTCAGGGGTCATGTTCAGCTCTTCACTCATGGTTTTTTCCTCCCAAATATATTGCGATTCTATTTTTCTCAGCGCCGGGGCAGGGCCCAAACGCTTTTCAGGCACAATGGCGGGAATGGGGCCCTCTCAGATCTGGAGGGTGACGTTCTCTCCGTCCTCCGGCTTTTGAGCCGTGATGGTCTCGCCGGCCAGGCCCTCCCGGGCCAGGAGCTGCTCCAGGACGGTGATGTCGGTGGAGATATCCAGGGCCTCGTCGCCGAAGAGGGCATCCAGCTGCTTGTCAAAGGCCACCACGATGGTGTCCATCATCTTCTCCACCTTGGCCTTGGTGGAGTCGATATTTTCCCCGGAAATACCCACGTCGTCCATACGGTCGTAGGCGTTGAGGAGCTTGAGGGTGGTGGGCAGGTAGTAGTTCATGAACTTGCGGATCTGGGGGAGCTTTTCCGGGTGCTCCGTCACCAGGGAGACGATCTTGGCGGTGTCGCTCTCCAGCCGGTCGATCTGGGCGGAGATGGCGGGGTCCTCGATGGAGGCGTTGAGACGGCGCATCTCGGAGACGGCCTTGTCCTTCTCGGCCACCAGGGCGTCGATCTCCGGGTTGCCGGTGGAGGTCTTCTTCTCCTCCTTTTTGGGCTCTTCCGCCTTGGCCTCGGGGGTCTCGAAGGTCTTGTCGGGGAAGACCGCTCTGCCCACCATGGCAGCGATGAAGGACGCCACAGCCGCTATCACAAAGTGGATCGGGCGGTAGAGCGGGGCAAACAGCCCCCACGCCAGCCACACCGCCGCCGCGAAATACAGGGGTGCGGGAGAGCGCTTTACTATCTTTGCCACAGGGGTTCCTCCTTCCAGGGGTAAACTTCCCCATTTCACATCATTTTACCCTCTCAGGCACTTTCTGTCAAGGAAAGCCCGGCGGAATTCACAAAAGGTTTATGACCTTTCGCCGTTGACTTCCGGGGAAAAAAACGGTATCATAAGGGCGATACCCATAGAAAGAAGCTGATCCCATGATGACATTAGAGGACTTCAAGGCCGCCAGAAAGGTGCTGGATGGGGTGCTGGCCCCCACCCATCTCATCCCCTCCCCCGCCTTTTCCAAGGCCACCGGCAACAATGTATACCTCAAGCCGGAAAATATGCAGATCACCGGGGCCTACAAGCTCCGGGGCGCCTACTTCAAGATCTCCACCCTCACCGACGAGCAGAAGGCCAAGGGGCTCATCACCGCCTCGGCGGGGAACCACGCCCAGGGGGTGGCCTACGCCGCCCAGCACGCCGGGGTGGAGGCCACCATCGTGATGCCCACCACCACCCCCCTGGTGAAGGTGAACAACACCAAGGACTACGGCGCCAAGGTGGTCCTCCACGGCGAGACCTTTGACGACGCGGCGGCCGAGGCCCAGCGGCTGGTGAAGGAGAAGGGGTACACCTACATCCCCCCCTTCAACGACCTCACCGTGGCCACCGGCCAGGGCACCATCTCCTACGAGATCTTCTCCGACCTGCCCGAGGTGGATATCATCCTGGTACCCATCGGGGGCGGCGGGCTGGCGGCGGGGGTGTCCACCCTGGCCAAGCTCCTCAATCCCACGGTAAAGGTCATCGGCGTGGAGCCCGCCGGGGCGGCCTCCATGACGGCCTGCCTGGAGGCCGGGCATGTGGTGACCCTGCCCAGCGTGAGCACCATCGCCGACGGCGTGGCGGTGAAGACCCCCGGCGACCTGGTCTTCCCCTATGTACAGAAGAATGTGGACGACATCCTGATCATCGACGACGCCGAGCTGGTGGACGCCTTCCTGGACATGATGGAGAAGCACAAGATGATCGTGGAGAACTCCGGACTGCTCACCGTGGCCGCCCTGAGCCACCTGAAGGCCGAGGGGAAGAACGTGGTCAGCGTCCTGTCCGGAGGCAATATGGACGTCATTACGGTCTCCTCCCTGGTCCAGCACGGGCTGATGAGCCGGGGGCGGATCTTCACCTTCTCGGTGATGCTCCCCGACCGGCCCGGCGAGCTGCTGCGCGTGGCCGGCGTGGTGGCCAAGGAGAACGGCAACATCATCAAGCTGGAGCACAACCAGTTCGTCAACATCAACCGGCAGGCCGGGGTGGAGCTGAAGGTCACCCTGGAGGCCTTCGGCCACGAGCACAAAGCCCAGATCATGGCCGCTTTGAAGAAGGCGGGCTACGCCCCCGCCGAGATCCAGACCGGCGAAGTGTACTGACTGCAACAAAACCACTGCCCCCGGCCAAACTGTCGCTTGACCGGGGGCTATCTGATGCGGCGCGGCCCGGACCCTCCGCCTCTGCCGATGCCGCGGGGGGCAACCTTGCCGGGAGGCCGGCGGAGGGACGGGTCGGGATGCCGCTGATGTATCTTATGAAAGGGTGAGCCGTATGGTCAAAATCGCTCCCTCCATCCTGTCGGCCGATTTTTGTCGGCTGGGAGAGGATATCGGGCGGGTCGCCGCCGCCGACTGGCTCCATGTGGACGTGATGGACGGCATGTTCGTGCCCAACATCTCCATCGGCGTGCCGGTGGTCAAGTCCATCCGGCAGCATACCGACATGTTCCTGGACACCCACCTGATGGTGGAGAAGCCGGGGAGATATGTCAAAGCCTTTGCCGACGCGGGGGCCGACCTGCTCACCGTCCACCTGGAGGCCGACATGCCCCCCGCCATCCATGCCGCTCTGGACGAGATGAAGGGTCTTGGCGTGAAAAGGGGTATCGCTTTACGGCCCATTACCGCCGCGGAAGCTGTGGTCCCCTATCTGTGTGAAGGGCTTGACCTTGTCCTGGTGATGACGGTGGAGCCGGGGTTCGGGGGGCAGAAGTTCATGGCCGACCAGCTCCCCAAGATCGCCGCCATCCGGGAGTACATCGAAAAATATTGTCCCGGCTGCGCCCTGGAGGTAGACGGCGGAGTCAACGCCGAGACCGCCAAGCTGTGCGTAGACGCCGGGGCCGACGTACTGGTGGCGGGCAGCGCGGTGTACGGGGCAAGCGACCCGGCGGCCGCCATCGCAGCCTTGCGGGGAGAGTGAGGGCAGCAGAGCTCCGCTCGCACTTCCCATCTCCTATGAAATGAGGTCGGATCCCATGGAATACTTTCCTCCGGCGCTGGAAAATTTAGTGGAGCAGTTTGCCCGGCTGCCCGGGGTGGGCAAGAAGTCCGCCCAGCGGCTGGCCTTCTTCGTGTTGGGCCTGCCCCAGGAGGAGGCCCAGGCCTTTGCCGACGCCATCGTCAACGCCAAGGCCCACATCGCCCTGTGCCCGGTGTGCCAGAACTTCACCGAGGGGGAGGGGCTGTGCCCCATCTGCCGCAGCTCCAAGCGGGACGAGACCATGGTGTGCGTAGTGGCCGACCCCAAGGACGTGGTGGCTCTGGAGCGCTCCCGGGAGTACAGCGGCCGCTATCACGTGCTCCACGGGGTCATCTCCCCCATGAACCACGTGGGACCCGACGACCTGCACATCACCGAGCTGGTGGAGCGGGTCTCCGCCGGGGGCATCCAGGAGGTCATCATGGCCACCAACCCCACCACCGAGGGGGAGGCCACCGCCATGTACCTGTCCCGGCTGCTGAAACCCTTCGGGGTGAAGGTCACCCGGCTGGCCTACGGCGTGCCCGTGGGCGGGCAGTTGGAGTACGCCGACGACGCCACCCTCACTCGGGCGCTGGAGGGCAGAAGAGAAATGTGATGCTTTTGGGCGGGCTTTTGCCCGCCCATTTTTTGAAGGGAGGGCTCGCCATGTCCCAGTCCCGGCTGTTTGAGCTGGTCTACTACCTTCTGGAGCACGGCAAAACCTCCGCGGGGGCACTCTCGGAGCGGTTTGAGGTGTCGGTGCGGACCATTTACCGGGACGTGGACGCCCTCTCCGCTGCCGGAGTGCCCATCTATGCCGAGCCGGGGCGAAACGGCGGGGTGGCCCTTCTGGACCACTACACCCTGGACCGGGCGGTCTTCTCCGATGACGAGCAGGCCGCCCTTCTTACCGCGTTGCGCTCCCTGGCGGGCAACCCCGGTTTAGGGGCCGACGAGGCCCTGGAGAAGCTCTCCGGGCTGTTCCGGCGCTCGGAACCCCACTGGCTGGAGGTGGATCTGTCCCGCTGGGGGGCCGGCAAGGGGGACCGGGCCGTCTTTGACGCCTTGCGGGAGGCCATCCTGGGACGCAAGGTGATCACCTTTACCTATGCCGGCTCTTACGGCGAAACCGCCCCCCGTCAAGCCCTTCCGGCCAAGCTCATTTTCAAGGGACAGGCGTGGTACCTGCAAGCTCTTTGCCTTGACAGGCAGAGCTACCGCACCTTCAAGCTCTCCCGTATCCGGGACCTGGCGGTGACCGGGAGGACCTTCGTCACCCCTCTGGCCCCGCCGCCCATTGATGGCGGAAGCCGCCCCTCCTGGCCCGCGGTAAAGCTGAAGCTTCGCCTCTCCCCCGCCCTGGCCTTCCGGGCCTATGACGAGTTCGAGCCGGAGCAGGTCACCCCCCTTCCAGACGGCTCTTTCCTGGTGGAGACCGAGTTCCCCGAGGACAACTGGGTCTACGGCTATCTCCTCTCCTTCGGGCCGATGATGGAGATTTTGGAACCGGAGCGGGTGCGGAAAACGGTGGCCGAGCTGGCCCGGCAAATTATTGCCCGCTGTGAAAACCCTGACATAGGGTGTCAGGGTTTGGGTGCTATCATAGGATCATCTCATACAAAGGAGGCCCCAACCATGAACATCGAGACCACCCCCTTCTGCCAGTCCTGCGGCATGCCCCTCACCGACCCCACCCTCCGCGGCACTGAGGCCGACGGCTCTACGAGCCCCCACTACTGCAAGTACTGCTATGATAAGGGCAAGTTCACCGGCGAGATGACCATGGAGGAGATGATCGACTTCTGCGCCCCCATGATGGTCGAGGAAAACCCCGGCATGACCGAGGACGACGCCAAGGAGCAGATGCGGAAATTCTTCCCCCAGCTCCTGCGGTGGAGGGAAAAGAAATGAGCTACCGGCTCTCGGCCGTCACCCTGCGCGCGGACAACTCCCCGGAAGGGATGGCCGCCATTGCGGCGCTGTGGGAGGACGTGCAGAGCGGCAAGCTCCCCCTGCTCTTTGACAGCGCCGGGGCCTTCCGTTCCGGGCTCTCCCCCATCTCCCGGTACTCCAACTATGAAAAGGGCGCCGAGGGAGCCTACGACCTCACCGTGATGACGGTGACGGCGGACTTTTTCCCCGCCCTGGACAAGCAGGCCGCCCAGGGGCACTGTCGGAAATTCGAGGCCGCCGGGGAAGACCTCACCGCCTGCACCCGGGCGGCCTGGGAACAGGTGTGGGGAGACGGCTCCCTGAAGCGGGCTTTTACGGAGGACTACGAGAGCACCGTCCCGGCGGAGTACGCCAAGGACGGGAAATGCCACTGTTACCTCTGGATCGCGGTGAAGGAGTGATATCCATGGCCTTTGATTTCAAGAAGGAGTACAAGGAGTTCTACCTGCCCCCCGCCAAGCCTGGGCTGGTCACGGTGCCTGCCATGAACTTCCTCGCTGTCCGGGGGAAGGGCGACCCCAACGACCCGGAGGGCGAGTATCAACGGGCCATTGGCCTGCTCTACGGTGTGGCCTTCACCATCAAGATGAGCAAGCTGGGGGACCACCGGATCGAGGGCTACTTCGACTATGTGGTCCCGCCGCTGGAGGGCTTCTGGTGGCAGGAGGGCTGCGGTGCCGTGGACTACGCCCACAAGGAGAGGTTCCGGTGGATCGCCCTGCTCCGCCTGCCCGACTTCGTCACCGGGGCTGACTTTGCCTGGGCGGTGGAGGAGGCCGGTCGCAAGAAAAAGCAGGACTTCTCCCAGGTGGAGCTTCTGCCCTATGAGGAGGGACTGTGCGTCCAGTGCATGCACCTGGGCTCCTACGATGACGAGCCCGCCACCCTCCGGGCCATGGAGGACTTTGCCGCCGGGGCGGGCTGTGTGCCCGACATAAGCCTTGAGCGGTTCCACCACGAGATCTATCTCTCCGACCCCCGGAGAGTGGCTCCCCAGCGGCGGAAGACGGTGCTGCGGACCCCGGTCAGAAAAGTATAACACGTATCCCACAGCAAGGGACGGGTCTCCGACCCGTCCCTTGCTGTCTCCGATTTTTTTACAGGAGAGAAATGAAAAGGGCGGCGCAAAATATCTAACAGGTGAAAGGAGGCGAGGGGAATTTGGAGGAACTGGAATTCGCCCGGCGGGCCGAGGCGTGGAAGCCCAAGCTCTACCGCACCGCCCTGCTCTATCTGGGCAGCGAGGCGCTGGCCATCGACGCGGTGGACGAGGCCATCTACAAGGGGTTTCTGGCCCGAAAGAAGCTGCGGCAGCCGGAATATTTCACCACCTGGCTCACCCGCATTCTGATGAACGTCTGCAACCAGGAGCTGCGCCGGCAGAAGCGGGAGACCGCCACTGAGGAGCTGCCCGAGACCGCCCGGGAGGACTTTGATCCCCTCCCCCTCCGGGACGCGGTGGAGCGGCTCCCGGAGGAACTGCGCACCGTCATCGTCCTGCGCTATTTCACCGGCCTGACCCTGGCCGAGACCGCCCGGACCCTGGACATCCCGCCCGGGACGGTCTCCACCCGCCAGCGCAGGGCGCTCGCCCTGCTGCGCCTTGACTTGGAAGAAAAGGAGGAGGAGCCATGAACCGCAATGAAGAATTTACCGCCCTGCTGGCTCAGTTGGACGCCCAAGGTGTCCCCGCCGCCCTGGACGGCAGCGTGGAGCGCGCCGCCAGGCGGGCCCGCCGCCACAGCCGCCGCCGGGACTGGGGCGCCGCTCTGGCCTCCCTGGGGGGGATGGCCGCCGCCTTCGCCCTGATGGTCAACCTGTCGGTCCCCTTCGCCATGGCCTGCAAGAGGGTGCCCTTCCTGAAGGACCTGGCCGCCGCCGTGGCCCTCTCCCCCAGCCTGAAGGCCGCGGTGGAGAACGACTATATCCAATACGTGGGCCAGGAGCAGACCGCCAACGGCGTGACCATGAAGCTGGAATACCTGATCTTGGACCAGATGCAGGTCAACTTTTTCTACACCCTCTCCGGCGGAGATTTTGACCACTATCTCCTCTCGGCGGACCTGTCCGGGCCGGACGGGGAGGGGCTCCACGGCTACGGGCTCACCAGCGGCACCGCCCGGCCGGGGGAGATGGCCGACTTCAACGCCAACTTCAACGAGGGCTACCAGGCCCCTGAGCGGTTCCAGGTAAGGTGCCAGGTGGAGGGGATACAGGACTTTGCCGAATCTGCCGAGGCCCCGGTGGAGGGCCATACAGGCGATCCTCAGCCTGAAGGAGCGAGGAATATCGTGGCCGAATTCACCTTCGATCTGACCCTGGACCCCCGCCTCACCGCTCCCGGTGAGACCCTGGAGCTGAACAAATGGGTGGAGGTGGACTCCCAGCGGCTGTGCCTGGAAACCCTGGAGATCAACCCCACCCACGCCCGGCTGAAGGTGTCCTTCGATCCCGACAACACCGCCTGGTGCAAGGGGCTGCAGTTCTACCTCACCGACGCCAAGGGCAGCCGCTACGAGGACGGCAGCCGCAGCGGCAGCAGCGGCATCCTCATCTCCACCGGCGGGGACGAGGAAAACGGCCAGGTCTACTACTACCTGGAAAGCCCCTACTTCTCCGGGAAGGGGCCCTATACCCTCCACATCATGGGGGCAAACTGGCTGGACAAGGGCAAAGAGTGGGTCAAATTTGACCTGGAAACGGGGGACGCCGAAAATCTGCCCGAGGGCTTCCGCTTTGTAGAAGCTCAGCGGGAGGGAGAAAACGTCCGCCTGACCGTGGCCGTGCCCGACGTAGGGCAGTCCGGCTTCAACTGGGACTACCGGGACCCGGAGGGGACCGAGTACCGGCTGAACGAGGGGAGCTACTACTCCCGGAAGCTGGAGGACGGCACCACCGTCAAGTGCGACGAGTTCGTGCTGCCGGACTACCCCTTCTCCACGGTGGAGATGAAGCTGAGCTACACCCGGATGGCAGAGCTGGACCGGCCCATTGAGGTCGAGCTGAAGTGACCCCTTGACATTTCCGGGAAAAATCACTACAATAGCCTTTGTTCATCGGAGGTTGCGGGTCCCATGGCGCGCCAAGAGACCCGTTGGCCGGATAAGATGGCGGACCGAGAGGTCCGCTTCTTATCCGGCTTTTTTCAGGGGGTATCATCCTATGGCCAAGACCAATGACTTTACCACTGGCGGGGTATTCCTGCCTCTGCTGCGCTTTTCCCTTCCCATCCTGGCCGCCCTCATCCTTCAGACCGCCTACGGTGCGGTGGACCTGTGGATGGTGGGCAAGTTCGCCACCGCCGCCGACGTTTCGGCGGTGTCCACCGGCAGCCAGCTCATGCAGTCCATCACCAGCGTCATCGTGGGCCTGACCATGGGCACCACCGTCCTGCTGGGGCAGACCCTGGGCCAGGGCCGGAGGGACGAGGCGGGCCGGGTCATCGGCGGCGGGGTGGCCCTCCTGGCGGTGGTCACCGCCCTGATCACCCTTCTGGTGGTCCCCGGCGCGGGGGCTCTGGCCTCCCTCACCAACGCCCCGGAGGAGGCCGTCGCCCCCACCGTCGCCTACATCCGCACCTGCGGCGCGGGACTGTGCTTCATCGCCGCCTACAACGTCCTGGGCAGCGTCTTCCGGGGGCTGGGGGACTCCGAGACCCCTCTGTTCACCGTTTTCGTGGCCTGTGTAGCCAATATCGCCGGAGACTATCTCCTGGTGCGGGTGGCCGGTCTGGGCGCCCTGGGGGCGGCCATCGCCACCGTGGCGGCCCAGGGGATCAGCGTGGCGGTCTCCCTCCTGGTGATCCTCCATCGGGGGCTCCCCTTTTCCTTCGCCCTGCGGGACATCGGCTTCCGGGACCGGCCCGTGGCCCGGACCCTCCGCCTGGGGGCGCCGGTGGCCCTTCAGGACGGCCTTGTGTCGGTGTCCTTCCTGGTCATCCTCTCCATTGTTAACTCCCTGGGGCTGGTGGCCTCGGCGGGGGTGGGGGTGGCGGAGCGGGTGTGCGGCTTCATCATGCTGGTCCCCTCGGCCTTCGCCCAGGCCATCACCTCCTTTGTGGCCCAGAATGTGGGAGCTGGGCGGCTGGACCGGGCCGGTAAGGCCCTTCTCCGGGGCATCCTGGCCTCCCTCTGCGTAGGCGTGGTCATCAGCTATCTCTCCTTCTTCCACGGCGACGTGCTGGCCGGGCTGTTCAACAAGGACGCCGAGATCGTCGCCGCCGCCGCGGACTACCTGCGGGCCTACGCCATCGACGTGGTGCTGACCTCCTTCCTCTTCTCCTTTATCGGCTACTTCAACGGCATGGGCCGCACCGGCTTCGTCATGGTCCAGGGCCTGGTGGGCGCCTTCGGGGTGCGCATCCCGGTGTCCTTCGCCATGAGCCGGCTCACCCCGGTTTCCCTCTTCCATGTGGGCCTTGCCACCCCCTGTTCCTCAATCGTGCAGATCGCCCTGTGCGGCGGGTATTTCCTGGTGTTGAAGAAAAAGCGGAAAGACGACGCAAAAGCGGACGCATAACGCGTCCGCTTTTTCTCTGCCCTTGCAGCCAAAGCCGGGGCGTGATATACTATCCACAACATTTGTTTCCAAAGGAGGTCCCGCTTTGGACCTGTGCGATATCAGCGAGATCCGGGCCCTTTTGGCCCGGCACGGCTTTCACTTTTCCAAGTCCCTGGGGCAGAACTTCCTCATCGAGAGCTGGGTCCCCCGGGACATTGCCGCCGCCTCCGGAGCGGGCGCCGGCACAGGCGTGCTGGAGATCGGCCCCGGCATCGGCCCCCTCACCGTGGAGCTCTCCCGGCTTGCCGGGAAGGTGGCCGCCGTGGAGCTGGACCGGGACCTGCTGCCCATCCTGGGCGAGACCCTCTCGGAGTGCCCCAACGTCACCGTCATTCCCGGCGACGTGATGAAGCTGGACCTGAGGGCTCTGGTCGCCGAGCAGTTTCCCGGCCTCACCCCCATGGTCTGCGCCAACCTGCCCTATAACATCACCACCCCGGTGCTCACCCGCCTGCTGGACAGTGGCCTGTTTTCCGCCGTCACGGTGATGATCCAGCGGGAAGTGGCCCAGCGCATCTGCGCCGTCCCCGGCAGCAAGGACTACGGCGCTTTCTCCCTCTACTGCCAGTACAAAGCCGCCGCGGAGCTCCTCTTTGAGGTGCCCCGGGAGTGCTTCCTCCCCGCCCCCAAGGTGACCTCGGCGGTGGTGAGGCTCACCCCCCGCCCCGCGCCGGAATGCGTCCATGACGAGGCCCTCTTCTTCCAGGCGGTGCGGGGGGCCTTTAACCAGCGGCGCAAGACCCTTCTCAACGCCCTGTCCAGCGCCTTTCCCCTGTCCAAGGAGGAGCTGGCGGCCTGCATTTCCGCCGCCGGGCTCCCCGCCGACGTCCGGGGCGAGCGGCTGGGCATCCCGGAATTTGCCGCCCTGGCCCGGGAGCTGGGCCAGCGGCTGTAAGGAGGGGGTCTGATGGACAGCTTTCTCATCGCCCTGAACGCGGTCATCCCCTTTTTCCTGTATCTGGTCTTCGGCTGCCTGGTCCGGAGCGTGGGCCTGGTGGACGAGCCCTTCCTCAAAAAGCTCAACCAGATGATCTTCCGCTGCTTTTTCCCCCTGATGATGTTCTGCAACCTGTACAGCATCGACCCCAACGCCCACATGGAGCCGCAGCTCATCCTGGCGGCGGTGGGCTCCGTCCTGGCCGTGATGGGCACAGCCCTCCTCCTGGTCCCCCGGTTTGTGCGGGAGGACGCCCGCCGGGGGGTGGTGGTCCAGGCTCTGTACCGCAGCAACGCGGTCCTGTTCATGCTCCCGCTGGTCATCAACGTCTACGGGGAGGAGGTCCGGGCCGTGACCTCCATGGCCCTGGCCTTTGTCATCCCCCTCTATAACGTGTTGTCGGTGATCGTCCTGGAGCTCTACCGCGGCGGCCGGCCCAAGCCCAAAACACTGGTCAGGAACGTGGTCACCAACCCCATGATCTGCGGCGCCGCGGCGGGGCTGGTCTTCTTCCTGCTGCACATCCAGCTCCCCGCCGCGGTCTACAAGCCCTTGCAGCAATTCGGCGATCTGTGTACCCCGCTGGGGATGTTCGTTCTGGGCGGGACCCTGAAGCCCGCCCGGCTGCGGGGCGATCTGCGGTGCCTGTGCGGCACTCTGGCGGTGAAGCTCCTCCTCATCCCGGCAGTGGTCCTGGCCGCCGCCACCGCCCTAGGCTTCTCCCCCTTCCAGCGGTTCCTTCTGGTCATGTTCCACGCCACCCCTGTGGCCACCGCCTCCTTCTCCATGGCCCAGAACATGGGCGGCGACGGCGATCTGGCCGGAGAGCTGGTGGTGTCCAGCACCATCATCTCCATCGTCACGCTCTTTCTGTGGATCTTCCTGATGAGCTCCCTGGGCCTGATCTGAGCCCTCATGAAAAAACGGGCGGACCGCACGGCATCGTGCGGCCCGCCTTTTTTGTCACAGGCTCTTCCGGATCTGCTCCAGGGCGCTCTTCTCCAGCCGAGAGACCTGGGCCTGGGAGATGCCCACCTCGGCGGAAACCTCCATTTGGGTCTTCCCCTGGAAAAACCGCAGGGCCAGGATCTTCTTCTCCCGCTCGGGGAGCTTGTCCACCGCGTCCTGGAGGGCGATGTGCTCCAGCCACCGCTCATCGGTGTTCTTGGAATCCTTCACCTGGTCCATGACGCACACCGCGTCCCCGCTGTCGGTGTACACCGGCTCGTAGAGGCTCACCGGGTCGGAGATGGCCTCCAGGGCGAAGACCACGTCCTCCCGCCGGGCGTCCAGGGCCTGGGCAATTTCCTCGATGGAGGGCTCCCGCTGGTTCTGGGCGATGAACCGCTCCTTGGCCTGGAGGACCTTGTAGGCCGTGTCCCGCATGGACCGGGACACCCGCATGGCGCTGTTGTCCCGGAGGTAGCGGCGGATCTCCCCCACGATCATGGGCACGCCGTAGGTGGAGAACTTCACGTCCAGGTCCACGTTGAAGTTGTCGATGGCCTTGATGAGCCCGATACACCCCACCTGGAACAGATCGTCCACATTCTCCCCCCGGCGGTCGAATTTCTGAATGACCGACAGCACCAGACGCAGGTTCCCGGCAATGAGCTGTTCCCGGGCGGCCATGTCCCCCTTCTTGGTGCGGCGCAGCAGCTCCAGGGTCTCCTCGCTCTTGAGGACCTTCAGCTTGGAGGTATTGACGCCGCAGATTTCCACCTTGCCCTGCATGAAGGAAGCCCTCCCCATCGGAAATACTGCTTTCAGTATCTCCGAGGGGAGGGCTTTCATACCGGGCTCTGGCCCGGATTATTTTTTATCGTGGGACCGATTTCGATGGATTTTTGCGCTCCTTCGGATCTCTGGTCTTTCTCCCTCCGCCGTGCGGCAGAGGCAGGCAGGACCCGGACGGTCCGGGGATCTCAGAAGGGCCCCAGGTGGATCGATTGGGCAACTGCTACCATGACGCAGCCGATCACCGTGATAATGGCAAAGAGCTTCCAGAAGAACTTGACCCAACGGGTGTAGGGGATATCGGCCACCGCCAGCATGGCGATGAGGGAACCGTTGGTGAAGAAGATGAAGTTGGAGAAGCCGTCGCCGAACTGGAAGGCCAGGCAGGCGGTCTGCCGGGTGACCTTGGCAATATCGGCCAGGGGAACGATGATGGGCATGGTGATGGCGGCCTGGCCGGAGCCGGAGGGGATGAAGAAGTTGATGATGGTCTGGATGATGCACAGACCCACCGCGGCGACCACAGAGGAGGTCCCCTCAATGAACTGGGCCAGGAAGTGGATGATGGTGTCGATGACCAGGGAGTCATTGAGCAGGTACAGGATGGAGCGGGCGAAGAACATGACCGTGCCGGCGAAGAACATGTCCTTCATGCCCTCGCTCATCATGTCGCAGATCTCGTTGATGTTGCAGCCGTAGACCAGGCCCACCAGAAGGCCCATGGCCACGAAGCAGGCAGACATCTCGCCGAACTGGAAGCCCTTGGCCACAGTGCCGTAGACCATGTATCCGAAGATCACCAGGAACACCACGCCGGCCCGGGCCAGCTTGGGGGTGAACTTGAAGTTCTCGGTCTCAATGGCCGTATAGCGGGTCTGGATGTCGGAGGTCATGGACTTGGAGGGGTCCTTCTTGATCTTGCGGACATAGAGCATCAGGTACAGCCAGCCCACCAGGAACTCGATGCAGAAGCACAGGAACCGGTATCCCATGGCAGAGTAAATGGGCAGCTCCGCGATGGAGTGGGCGATGGCGGTGGAGAAGGGGTTGGTCAGAGCGCAGCCGAAGGCGGCGCAGGAGGAGATCATGACCACGCCGATGCCGGTCATCAGGTCATACCCCAGGGTCATGAACAGGGGGATGACCACCGGCAACAGCACCAGATTCAGCTCCCACATGCCGGTGAAGAGCACCTGAGAGGCGATGACCAGCATGATGAGGAAGGAGATCAGGGCAAAGGGGAGCTTGCGCAGCTTCAGGCAGGCGGCGGCGATGGCAGTCTGCAGAAGGCCGATGCGCTTTACCACGCCAAAGCCGGCGCCCACAAAGAACACCATGGCGATCAGGCCGGCGGCGTCACAGAAGCCCTGGTAGAAGGAGAAGAAGAAGTTCCCCACGCCGGAGTAGACCTTGTCCACCGTGTGATAGGAGGTGGGGTCCACCACCGAGCGGCCGTCCACCACCACGCGGTCATACTGGCCGCTGGGGATCACGTTGACCAGAACGGCGACGATGATCAGGATGATCAGAAGCGCGAACCAGGGATGCGTAGTACTGTTTTCTTTTTTCTTCAAAAGAGTTTTCATAACTACATCCTTTCGGCGGCAAAGCATACCGGAAAGTTGGCAGCTCTTGACACAGGCGGCTTTCCGCGGTATACTTTATTGGATTTGTCTTGATTCGGAACATTTTTTGGGCTGGCAGGCCGAAAATTTTCGTTTTGAGACAAATCTATTTTTTGTCTCACCATATTGTCCATCCGCTCCATATCTCCCTCCTCTCCTCCTCTGAACTTTTCTCCCATCAACCCCCGCGGTGCTGCACCAAAGCCAGATCCAGAAGGAGCTTGCCGCTGCGGTCCGGGTCGGTGAGCATCATGGGGTCCAAAAGGGTCTCTGCCTGCTCGGCGGTCAGCGCTCCCAGCCGGACGGCGGCCTCCTTGATGGAGAGGTCCTCCTGGGCGGCCAGCTCAGCTACCATGGTCCCCTTCTGGTAGCCGACCACGGCCGAGACCACGGCGGCCGAGGCCAGAGACGCCTCCGCATCCCGCAGGCAGGTGGCCTGATTGGCTTGAATGGTCTCCACACACTGGTGGGCAAAGATCCCCAACGTGTTGGACAGCAGCTTGCAGCTCCCCAGCAGGTTGACGATGATGACGGGCTCCCATACGTTGAGCTCCAGCTCGCCGCCCTCCACGGCCATGACGACGCTGGTGTTGTTGCCGCAGATCTGGTAGCACACCACGTTCATCAGCTCGGGAAGGGCGGGGTTCACCTTGCCCGGCATGATGGACGAGCCGTTCTGCACCGGGGCGATGGTGATCTCCTGCAGGCCGGAGCGGGGGCCGCTGGACATCAGCCGCAGGTCCCGGCCCATCTTGGATACGCCGGTGGCCGTGGCGGTGAGGGCGGCGGAGGCCTTGACGTACAGATCGCCGAACTGCAGCCCGTCAAAGAGGTTGTCCTCCTGGGTGATCTCCGCGCCGAAGATCTCGCTGAGCTTGGGCATGATCTTCTGGGCCGAGCCATAGAAGGCGTTGAGCCCGGTGCCCACGGCGGTGCCGCCCAGAGGAATGCGCAGGCACTCGGGCAGCAGGGCCTCCAGCTCCTTCTTCTGCCGGGCGAGGAAGGAGGCCGACGCCCCGTAGAACTGCCCCAATGTAATGGGAACGGCATCCTGGATGCAGGTGCGGGAGACCTTCACCACCTGGGCGAATTCCTGCGCCTTGGCCTCGAAGGAAGCCCGCAGGACCTCCACCTGCTCAATGACCTCCTTCAGGTCCAGGTAGAGGGCCAGCTTCATGGCAGAGGGGAGCACGTCGTTGGTGGACTGCCCCATATTCACGTGGGTGTTGCTGTGAATGGCATTGCCGGTCTTGCGGCCGCTGAGGATCTCATTGGCCCGGACGGCCAGGACCTCGTTGATGTTCATGTGGACGGACACCCCGCCGCCGCCGTTGATGATGTCCACCGGGAACTCCCGATCCGGGAACTTCCCGGCCATCATCTCCTCCGCGGCCTTGGCGATGGCGTCGGCCTGGTCGGGAGCCAGGACCTTCAGCTCCTTGTGGGCCAGGGCGCAGGCCTTCTTGATGGCCGCCAGGCTGAAGATCAGCTCGGGATAGTTGCACAGCTTCTCCCGGGACGGGTTGCACAGCTCCAGAGCGCGCTGGGTCTGCGCCCCGTAATACACCTCGTCGGGGATCATGATATCCCCCAACAGATCGTGGTCTTTTCTCATGATTTCTCCTTTCTGGTCCGGCGCTGCTTTTTCTTCTGCGTCACCGTTTCGATGGGTACAGAATTGGGCAGGGAACTGCCGGGATGATACACCTGGCAGTTGGTGACGTACTGTTCAAAGGCATACATGGCCTTGGTTGCCTTCTGCCCCAGCTTTTCGATGATCCCGATGGCGAGACAGTTGATCAGGCAAAAGACCGGGGAAATGGGGTCCAGCATGGAAATGTAGCGCACCGGCGCGGTCAGCAGATAGGTGGCCATCTCAGGCAGAGGGAAGGTGGACGCCTCCCCGGTGATCACCACAGAGGGGATATCGTGCTGATGGAGGAGCTGGAGAAATTCCAGGGTGAGCACGGGATACCGGGGCAGTGCGATGACCAGGGCGCAGCACCGGTCCGGATGGGCACGGTAGGCCGCCTCGTCCCAAAGGCTCCAGTTCTCCACCAGGCGGACGTCGTCCAGGATCTTCCCCAGAGTGTAGGAGGCAAAGAGAGCAGGGGCCTCGGAGATCTGCCTGCCGAAGATGAAGACCTCCTCCGACGCGCTGAGCAGGTCGATGGCACCCTTGAGCGCCTCCCTGTCCAGCTGGGCATAGACCGAGCTCAGGTTCTCCGCCTCCAGCAGGAACATGTTCAGGGCGGCGTCCTGCTGGGGCTCTGTGCGCAGATAAGACAATCGCTCCAGAGAGGACAGATCGCTCTGCACCGCGTCCTGCAAAGCAGCCTGAAATTCATGATAACCCTTGTAGCCCAGACTCTTGGCAAAGCGGATCACCGTGGGGTTGCTGACCCCCACCGCCTGTGCCATGTCCACCGAGTTCAAAAACGCAGCCTCCTTGTAGTGCTCGAGGATGTACTCGGCGATCTGCCGCTGACTGGCGGACAGCTCTGGTTCCATGTTGGAAATGCGCTGAAATACGTTCAAGGGAGCCGGCCTCCTTTGAAGAAATTTCTTCATGCCAATCATACAAAACCATACAGTATTTGTCAACAGTTTTTTAAAATTTAGTGAAAATGCCAAATCGCCGCTTTGTCCTTTTTGCATTTTGAAGAAATTTCTGCAACAGTCTTCATGAAACGATTTCCCCTGCCGCAGCGCGCAAAGGAGGCCTTTGGCATCCCCGGGGATGCCAAAGGCCTCCTTCTGCATTTCCATCGGGAAACCCGTTTTCCTCCGGTCCCCCTACTCCCCCGCCGCCAGGAGCTGGCGGGTGTAATCCTCCTTGGGGTGGGCGTAGAGCTCCTCCACCCTCCCCTGTTCTATCACCCGGCCGCCCTTCATCACCAGTACGCTGTCGCAGAGCTGATAGACCACATTGAGGTCGTGGGAGATGAAGAGATAGCTCAGGTCCAGCTCGTCCCGGAGCTTCTTCAGCAGCTTCAGGATCTGGGCCTGGATGGTCACGTCCAGGGCGGACACCGGCTCGTCGGCGATGAGGAACCGGGGCCGCTGGATGAGGGCGGCGGCAATACACACCCGCTGCCGCTGGCCCCCGGAGAGCTCGCTTGGCCTGGCCGCCAGGCACTCCTCAGGCAGCTCCACCAGCTCCAGCATGTCCCGCACCCGGCGGCGTCGTTCAGCGGCGTCATATTTGCCGTAGATGCGCAGGGGCTCCTCCAGGGTCCAGGCCACGGAATAGGCGGGATTCAGGGCGCTGGAGGGGTCCTGGAAGATCATCTGGGGCCGCTTGGTGTAGTGGGTCACGCTGCCCTCCCGGGGCTCCAGCATCCCCAGAATGGTCTTGGCCAGGGTGGACTTGCCGCTGCCCGACTCCCCCACCAGGCCCAGGATCTCCCCGTGGTGGAGGTCGAAGGTCACGTCATGGAGCACGTCCTTGTACCCGCCCCTTCCGAAGAGGCCGGGCACCCGGTAGCCTCCGGAGAGGTGGTCCACCCGGAGGACCAGGGTCTCGTCCCGCTGATTCATGGCTCCTCCCTCCTCTCTCTGGTGGGAATGGACGCGATGAGCCGCTTGGTATAGTCGTTTTGGGGGCGGTGGAAGACATCCTCGGTCTCCCCCTCCTCCACCAGCAGCCCCCGCTGCATCACCGCCACCCTGGGGCAGAGCTTCCGCACCACGTTGAGGTTGTGGGAGATGAAGAGCATGGACATGCCGAATTCGGCGTTGAGCTTCTTCAAAAGTGCCAAAATCTGGGCCTGGATGGTCACATCCAGGGCGGTGGTGGGCTCGTCCAGCAGCAGGAGCTTGGGCCGGGAGATGATGGCCGCGGCGATCATGCTCCGCTGGAGCATCCCGCCGGAGAGCTCGTGGGGGTACTTGCCGTAGACTCCCTCCGGGTCGGGGAGCTCGGCCTGGTCCAAAGCCTCCAGGGCCCGCTTCCGCCGCTCCTGCCGGGAGAGGTCGGTGTGGACCAGTAGAGCCTCCTCCACCTGAGGGCCGATCTTCATCAAGGGGTCCATGGCGGACATGGGCTCCTGAAAGACCACCCCCAGGTCCTTGCCCTGGACGCCGCGCAGCACGTTCCGGTCCGCGTGGAGGAGCTCCACTCCGTCCAGAAGGACCTCACCCGAATAGTCGCACTGCTTCCGGGGCAGCAGGCCGGCCACGCTCATGGCGGTCACCGATTTGCCACTGCCCGACTCCCCCACCAGGCCCAGGATCTCCCCGTCGCCGATGGTGAGGCTCACGCCTCCCACCGCCTCCCGGTCCCTGGTGTGGAACTTCACATGGAGGTCACGGATCTCCAGCATCACGCCACCCCCCTCTGCGCCCGCTGGAGCCCCTCGCCCATGAGCCCCACGCCGAAGATGAGCAGGATCATCACCAGCCCGGTGCTCAGGACGTACCAGGGGGCCAGGGTGAACATGCTCTGGGCCTCGGATAGCATGTAGCCCAGGGAGGCGTCCGGGGGCGTCACCCCGATACCCAGGTAGCTCATGGAGGCCTCGGCCAGCACGGCGTTGTTGAAGCCGATGGTCAGGGCGGGCAGGAGCACCGGCAGGGTGTTGGGCAGGATGTGCACCGCCAGGATGCGGGGGGTGGAGGCCCCCATGAGCCGGGCGTTTTTCACATAGTTGGCCTCCCGGGCCGAGGCGAAGGCGGTGCGGGTGATCCGGGCGTAGCTGGGGATAAACACCAGCCCCAGGGCCAGCACCACGTTATACTTGTTCTCCGGTCCCACCAGGGAGATGACCACCAGGGCCAGCAGGATGCTGGGGAAGGCGGTGAGGGCGTCGTTGAGGCGCATCAGTGCCTCGTCCACCGCCCCGCCGAAGTACCCGGTGAGGGCTCCCACCACGGTGCCGCACCCCGCGCCGATGCCCACGGTGGCCAGGGCGATGGTGAAGGTGGTCCCCGCCCCCTTCAGCACCCGGCTGAAGATGTCCCGGCCGAACTTGTCGGTGCCCATGAGGTGGGCCAGGGACGGAGGCTGGAACTTCCCCCCCACAAAGGCGGTGGGGTCATAGGGGGTCCAGAAAAAGCCCAGGACGATGAGCAGGGTCAAGGCCCCGGCGATGACCATTCCGGCGCGCAGATAGGCGTTTGACTTTTTCATCTCCCCGCCTCCCTTCGAAGCCGCGGGTCGATGCCCTGGTTGATGAGGTCGGCGATGGTGCCCGAGAGCACCACCCAGAAGGCCAGGATGACCACGATGGCCTGGACCACCGGGTGGTCCCGGTTGGAGATGGAGGACACCAGCAGCCGCCCCAGGCCGGGGATGGCGAAGACCTGCTCCACCACGATGCTCCCCGCCACGATCTCGGCCATGGTCTGGCCCAGGAAGGTGACGATGGGGGTCAGGGAGTTCTTCAGCACATGCCGCCGCAGGACCTCTCCCCTGTCGTTGCCCCGGGAGATGGCGGTGCGGACGTAGTCCTTGTTCATCTCGCTGAGCACCGTGGAGCGGAGCATCCGCACTGTCATGGCGATGCGGGGAACGGCGATGGCCACCGCGGCGAAGAGCAGATACCGCAGGCTCCCCCAGAGGTCCTCCCCCAGGCCGGGGAACTGCCCGTGGACGAACCATTTCAGGGTGGTGCTGAACAGCCAGGTGAGCAGGATGCCCAGGAAGAAGGCCGGCACCGCCATGCACAGCTGGTCCAGCACGGTGCCCAGGCCCTCCAGGGGCCCGCCGGCCTTCCCCCCCGAGCCCAGGCCCAGGGGGATGGAGACCAGCACGATCAGCACGAAGCTGAGCAGGCTCAGACACAAGGTGACGGCGATTTTGGGGGCGATGAGGTCCCATACGGGGACTTTATAGCTATAGGAGAGACCCAGATCGCCGGTGAAGAAACCGGCGATCCAGTCCAGATATTGCTCCGCCAGGGGCCTGTCCAGGCCCAATTCGTGCTCCAGAGCGGCCACCTTTTCGGGGGTCGCCTCGGTCCCCAGCATGATCTCAGCGGGATTGCCCGAGATGAGGTCAAAGGCCAGAAAGGCCAGAAGGGACACGATCACCATGGTCAAAACCAGCATGGCCACCCGTTTTGCCGCGTATTTCAAACCTTTCCCCCCTTATCGGAAATGCGTTTTGGGGCGCGGCAGATCGCCGCGCCCCAAAGGCCCGTTTTTGTTCAGCTCTCCCAGCGCAGAGTGGACACATCCAGCACGTAGATGGGGTAGAAGTTCAGGCCGGTCAGGCCCTTGCGCACCGCCACCAGGTCGGCCAGATCCTGGATGTAGACGTTGGCCGCGTTGGCGGTCAGGTCCTTCTCCATCTCCTTGTAGACCTGGGTCTGCTCTGCATCGTCGTAGGTGTTCAGCGCCTTCTGGAAGAGCTCGTCGTAGTTGGCGCTGCTGTAATTGATGAAGTTCTTGGCGTTGTCGGTGGTGAACCGCTCCAGCAGGGCCCGGGCGGTCATGGTGGAGGCGTCAAAGCCGCAGATGGTGGACTGGAAGTTCCGGCCCTGGTACACATCGGACACCCAAGTGCCCCACTCCACCAGTTGGATCTTGGCGTCCACCCCCACCGCCTTGAGCTGCTCGGCCACGACCACGGCAGTCTCCACATGGGGGGTGTAGTTGGAGGGCACTGTGATGGTCATCTCAAAGCCGTCGGGATAGCCCGCCTGGGCCAGCAGCTCCTTGGCCTTCTCCACGTCGTGGGGATAGTAGTAGGTCAGCTCGTCCATGAAGTATTTGCCGAAGGCGGGGTACATGCTGGAGCCCAGGGGGGCGCCGTAACCGTCGAAGGCCAGGTCGATGATGGCGTCCTTGTCGATGGCGTAGCTCAGGGCCTGACGGACCTCCAGGCTGTCAAAGGGTGCCACCGTGTGGTTGAGGTAGAGGGCCTGGACCAGGTTCATGGTGCCCTCCTCGATGTTGAACCCGTCGCCCAGCTGGGCGGTCTGGGTGCTGGTCAGGTGGGCGCACACGTCGATGGCGCCGCTCTGGAGGCTCATCACCAGGCTGTCGGTGTTCTCAATGATCTTATAGGTCACCTTGTCCAGATAGGCCGGGGTGCCCCAATACTCGTCAAATTTCTCCAGCACGATGTTGTCCTGAGCCGCCCGGGACACAAACTTGAAGGGCCCGGTGCCGACGGGCGCGGTGTCCTGCTGGTCATAGTCCTCCGGCAGGATGGCCAGGGTGAGATAGCTCAAGAATTCCGTGTTGGGCTGCTCCAGGGTGATGGTCAGGGTGGTGTCGTCCGCCTGGACGCTCTCAATGACGGCCAGGGCGGGGATCAGCGCGTTCTCCCCCTCGTCGCCACGGCAGCGCTCGATGGAGTAGACCACGTCCCGCATCTCTACCGGATCACCGTTATGGAACTTGATCCCCTCCCGCAGGGTAAAGGTATAGGTCTTCTTATCCTCGGAGAGCTCATAGTGGTCGGCCACCGCGGGGATCAGGTCCCCGTCGGGAGTGGGCTTCACCAGGCCCTCAAATACGTTGAACATGACCTCTTTGGTCCCCGCCGCCACCGTTTTGTGGGGGTCGAGACTGTCGTCCAGGTCCTGGGCGATGCCAACGGTGATCTCGTTGGCGTGGGGTGTCGGGGTCTCGGCGGCGCTGGGAGTGGGGCTCCCGGCACTGTCGGGGGTGGGGCTCTCGCCGGCAGAGGGTCCGCCGCAGCCGGCCAGAAGGCCGACCAGGAGCCCGGCGGTCACAAGGGCCGCCGTCAGTCGCTTTTCCATAAAAATTTCTCCTTTCATCACTGCTTCCCCGTCGGGAAGTCAATGTCGGGCGGAAACCGTCCGCCCTCGGTTTTGGAACAGCGCAGGAACAGAAAGTACCCTGTGGATGGCCGCCCGGACCGGGTCGTCCTCCACGGGGCATATCATACACGATGTTCCCCCATTTTGCAAGGGGGAAGGGCATATCTTTGTTAAAAAATTGACTGACCTCGTTTGGTTTTTTGGCCTCTTTTCGGCCCTTTTCGACCGCTCATTTTTACGGAGCGGCAAAATGGAAAAGCTCCCGCAAGCCTTGAAACCCTTGGCTTGCGGGAGTCTTTAACGTGGAACGCCCCGGCCAAACAGCTGCCCTTGACCTTCTCGGAGAAAAGCGGTCCTCAGCTTTTCTCCGAAAACGAAGAAATCCCCCGTCCGGCGCAGTTTTCGCCGCAAGGCGGAAACGGAGCGGTAAGGGGGATTTCTGAGTGGTGACCCGCCGGGGGCTCGAACCCCGGACAACCGGCTTAAAAGGCAGGTGCTCTACCAACTGAGCTAGCGGGTCAGATCAATTTTAAGAGGGGCCCCGCCAAATCGGATCCCCCGATTTGGCGGGGGCTGGCAGGGATGGCTGGAATCGAACCAGCGATGCGGGAGTCAAAGTCCCGTGCCTTAACCGCTTGGCTACACCCCTATGAATAAGCGCTGGGCCGGAGCGGCTTGCTCCGGCCCAGCCGCGCTTCTGGGGTGGGCGAAGGGACTCGAACCCTCGACACTCGGAACCACAATCCGATGCTCTACCAACTGAACTACGCCCACCATATTGAGGAAAACAAAAGGGATGGTACGCCTGGAGTCGGAGCGTTCAGAAAATGTGCCGGCGGCACATTTTCAGCTCCGAGTCCCTCCCGGGGAAGTCGAGCCGCAAGGCGAAGACTGAGCCGCATCGGGGCGCCTGCCTGACGCGATCCGCAGCTTTTCTTGGGGCTGCCCGCCCGAAAGATTGGTACGCCTGGAGGGACTCGAACCCCCGGCCCACTGCTTAGAAGGCAGTTGCTCTATCCACCTGAGCTACAGGCGCATATCGTGCTGCCGCCGCCACAGGGGGCAGTTGCTCCGCCGACTTTGTCGGCACAAACTGCCACTAAGTTCGCTTCGCTCTCTAAGCGGCAGTAAGTATCCACCTGAGCTACAGGCGCATATGATTGCCTCCACTTGAGCGATGACGGGGTCCCGCTGAAAGGCTTTCGCCTTATGGAGCGGGTGATGGGAATCGAACCCACGCGACCAGCTTGGAAGGCTGGGATTCTACCATTGAACTACACCCGCACAGGTCTGACATCCTCAACGTCAGCCATGATATGATAGCATAATTCTCCTTTCCTTGTCAATCACTTTTTCCAAGTTTCCGGCGGAAAAATATATTTTGCGCTCCCCGGGGGCAGCAATGATTGAATATCACGGCAAAGGTAGGCTATAATAGCGATGGGCGGCTATGATCAGTCTGCCCTTTCCATCCATCGTTGAAAGGAGCGCAACATGTCCGGAATCCACGTATACAGCGAGATCGAACCTCTGAAAAAGGTCCTGCTGCACCGCCCCGGCCGGGAGCTGCTCAATCTGACCCCCGATACCCTGGGCGAGCTGCTTTTCGACGACATACCCTTCCTCAGCGTGGCCCAACAGGAGCACGACGCCTTCGCCCAGATCCTCCGGGACAACGGCGTGGAGGTGGTCTACCTGGAGGACCTGATGACCGAGGTGCTCAAGCTCTACCCCAAGCTGGTGGAGCCCTTCCTCTACCAGTGGCTCTCCGAGGGCAACATCAAGACCAAACGCTGGCAGGACAAGCTGTGCGACTACCTGCTCAGCCATTTCCACGGCAAGGCCCTGGTGGAGAAGACCATGGAGGGCATCACCCTCAAGGAGATGGGCGGCTCCTCTGCCTACTCCTTACAGGATCTGGTGGCGCCCCCCGACGACCTGGTGGTGCCTCCCATGCCCAACCTCTACTTCACCCGGGACCCCTTCGCCTCGGTGGGCTCTGGCATCCTGCTCAACCGGATGCGCTTCCCCACCCGTCGGCGGGAGACCATCTACGCCGACTATATCTTCAAGTATCACCCGGATTTCGCCGGCAAGGTCACCCGCTACTATGACCGGGACATCCACGCCAACATCGAGGGCGGCGACGTATTGAACCTCACCGCCGACACCCTGGCCATCGGCATCTCCCAGCGCACCAGCCCCGACGCCATCGAGGCCGCCGCCCGCACCCTCTTCCGGGACCCGGACGCCAAGATCCGCACCGTGCTGGCCTTCGACATTCCCAACTGCCGGGCCTTTATGCACCTGGACACCGTCTTCACCCAGGTGGACGTGGGCAAATTCACCGTCCACCCCGCCATCCTGGGCCCCCTCACGATCTACGAGATCACCCCCGGCGACCCGGACCCCGCCGACCTGTCCATCCGCCGGGTGGACTCCGATCTGAAGAGCATCCTGGAACAGTATACCCACACCGACCGTGTGGAGCTCATCTACTGCGGCGGCGACGACCTGATCTCCGCTGCCCGGGAGCAGTGGAACGACGGATCCAACACCCTGTGCATCGCCCCGGGCAGGATCGTGGTCTACGCCCGCAACGACGTGTCCAACGCCATCCTCCGGGACGCCGGCCTCACCGTGCTGGAGATGCCCTCGGCCGAGCTCTCCCGGGGCCGGGGCGGCCCCCGGTGCATGTCCATGCCCCTGGTGCGGGAGGGCTGAGCGCCCCCTGTCCAAACAACTCACTGAAAAAGGGAAAGGAAAAATCAATTTATGGGAATCAGCTTAAGCGGACGCAGCTTCCTGAAGCTGCTGGACTTCACCCCCGCCGAGATCAACTACCTGCTGGACCTGGCCACCGAGTTCAAGCGCATGAAGTATAACGGCGTGGAGCACAAGTGGCTCACCGGCAAGCAGGTGGTGCTCCTCTTCGAGAAGACCTCCACCCGCACCCGCTGCTCCTTCGAGGTGGGTGCCCGGGACCTGGGCATGGGTGTGACCTTCCTGGACCCCGGCTCTTCGCAGATGGGCAAGAAGGAATCCCTGGCCGACACCGCCAAGGTTTTGGGGCGGATGTTTGACGGCATCGAGTACCGGGGCTTCCACCAGTCGGTGGTGGAGGACCTGGCGAAATACTCCGGCGTACCCGTGTGGAACGGCCTCACCGACGATTTCCACCCCACCCAGATGCTGGCCGACGTGATGACCGCCCGGGAGGAGTTCGGCGACCTGCGGGGCAAAAAGCTCACCTTCTTCGGAGACGTGCGCAACAACATCTCCAACTCCCTCATGGTGGTCTGCGCCAAGCTGGGCATGACCTTCTGCGCCTGCGGCCCCAAGGAACTCTCCCCCAGGTCCGACCTGGTGGAACAGTGCCAGGCCATCGCGGCCGAGACCGGCGCCTCCATCCAGATCACCGACGACGTCAACGAGGGCGCCAAGGGCTGCGACATCCTCTACACCGACATCTGGGTCTCCATGGGGGAGCCCGAAGAGCTCTGGGCCGAGCGCATCCAACTCCTGAAGCCCTATCAGGTCAATAAGGAGCTCATGGACAAGGCCAACCCCGGCGCCATCTTCCTCCACTGCCTGCCCTCCTTCCATGACCGGGAGACCACCATCGGTGAAGATATCTACCAGAAATTCGGCCTCCCCGCCATGGAGGTCACCGACGATGTGTTCCTGGGCAAGCAGGCCCGGCAGTTCGAGGAGGCAGAGAACCGGATGCACACCATCAAAGCCATCATGTATGCCACGCTGAAATAAAAAGAAGGAGCGATCGCCATGGAAAGAAAGAGACTGGTCATCGCCCTGGGCGGCAACGCCCTGGGCAACACCCCCCAGGAGCAGCTGGAGCTGGTCCGCTCCACTGCGTCCACCATCGTGGACCTGGTGGAGGGGGGCTATGACGTGGTGGTAGGCCACGGCAACGGCCCCCAGGTGGGCATGATCAACCTGGCCATGGACTTCGCCGCGGGGAACGGGGCCAACACCCCGGCCATGCCCTTCCCCGAGTGCGGCGCCATGAGCCAGGGCTATATCGGCTACCACCTCCAGCAGGCCATCCAGCGGGAGCTGAAGCGCCGGGGCATCCACAAGGAGTGCGCCGCCCTGGTCACCCAGGTGGCGGTGGACCCCGCCGACCCCGCCTTCCAGAAGCCCACCAAGCCCATCGGCGCCTTTTACAGCGAAGCCGAGGCCAAAGCCCGCATGGCCGGGACCGGCCACACCTATGTGGAGGACGCCGGCCGGGGCTGGCGGCGGGTGGTCCCCTCCCCCAAGCCCATCAAGATCGTGGAACTGGGGGCGGTGGAGGCCCTGCTGGACGCCGGCGGCGTGGTCATCACCGTGGGCGGGGGCGGCGTGCCCGTGGCCGAGACCCCCGACGGCTATGAGGGCGTGGCCGCCGTCATCGACAAGGACCGGGCCTGCGCCCGGCTGGCCCTGGACCTTCACGCCGACATGCTGGTCATCCTCACCGCCGTGGACCGGGTGTGCATCAACTGGGGCAAGCCCGACCAGGCCGAGCTGGCCGAAATGACCGTGGAGCAGGCAAAGCAGTACATTTCCGAAGGTCACTTTGCCCCCGGCTCCATGCTGCCCAAGGTGGAGGCCTGCCTGGACTACGTCACCGCCCGCCCCGGCGGCCAGGCCCTCATCACCTCCCTGGAGAAGGCGGGCGCCGCCCTCCGGGGGGAGACCGGCACCGTCATCCGGGCCTCATAAGCCCACCGTCCTTCTTTGAGAGAGGAGCAGTATTTCTTTGGCAAAACACGGCAAAAAGCGTTCTCTGAGCACCTTCCTCATCCTGCTGCTGGTCCTGCTGGCCGTCTCGGCGGTGACCTGGATGGCCGCCGGAAACACCTACACCGACGCCGAGACCGGCGCGCTCCTCACCGTCTCGGGCGCCTCCCTGTCCGACATCCTCATGGCCCCCATTGCCGGCTGGCACAACGCCGGAGACGTCATCGCCTTCGTCTTCGCCCTGGGTGCCTTCCTCTCCCTGCTCAACGCCACCGGAGCCCTGGAGACCGGCATCCACGTGCTGGTGAAGAAACTCCACGGCAAGGAGCTCCTGCTCATCTGGGTCCTCATGTTCCTCTTCTCCATCGGCGGCACCACCTACGGCATGGGAGAGGAGTCCGTGGGCTTTTATATCCTCCTGGCCGCCACCATGATGGCCGCCGGCTTCGACCCCATGGTGGGGGCGGCCACCGTCCTGCTGGGGGCGGGCTCGGGCACTCTGGGCTCCACCATCAATCCCTTCGCCACCGGCGCGGCGGTGGACGCCGCCACGGGGGTAGGAGTAAATGTCAACATGGGCGTGCTCTACGCCCAGGGCATCATCCTCTGGCTGGGGGTGTATGTCCTCTCCGCCCTCTTCGTCACCCACTACGCCAAGCAGGTCAAAGAGGGCAAGGGCTCCATCCTCACCGCCGACCAGATCGCCCTGTGCCGGGAGGCCTACGGCGGCGCCGACGAGATCGACGACAACGTCCGTCTCACCGGCCGGCAGAAGGTCTCCCTGATCCTGTTCGCCCTGGCCTTTCTGGTGATGATCCTGGGCTTCATCCCCTGGGGCAGCCTGAGCCAGGGGATCTACGACGGCCTGGGCTGGTCGGCCTTCCTCACCGGCAACCAGCTGGGAGACTGGTGGTTTGACGACGCCGCCACCTGGTTCCTGCTCATGGGCCTTATCATCGGCCTGGTGGGCATCGACGACAGAAGCCGCTTCATGCCCTGTATCGTCACGGGCTTTGCCGACATGATCTCGGTGAATCTGGTCATCGCCCTGGCCCGGGCCACCACCGTCATCATGGCCGAGACCGGACTGGGCTCCTGGCTGGTGGAGACCTCCATCACTGCCCTGTCCTCCTCCGGCCTGCCCGCCGGGGTCTTCGGCTTCCTGGACTACCTGCTCCACATCGGCCTGAGCTTCCTGGTACCCTCTTCCTCGGGCCTGGCGGGGCTGTCCTCCCCCATTGTCTCCCCCATTGTGGCGGGCATGGGCTGGAGCGTGGAGACCTCCATCATGATCAACGTGGCCGCCAACGGCTTTGTGAACCTCTTTACCCCCACCTGCGGCTTCATCATGGGCGGCCTGGCCCTGGCCCGGGTGCCCTGGGAGACCTGGGTGAAGTGGTCGGCCAAACTCCTGGCCATGATTGCGGTTTTCGCCGCCGCCATCCTCACCCTGGCCATGATCCTCCTCTGAGGGCATGACAAGGGAGCGTTGCAGAATGAGAAATTTTGCAACGCTCCCTTTTTGCCAGCAACGGGGGATGCGGGAGGAAAACATGA
>CANRFC010000005.1 GCA_947629795.1 uncultured Oscillospiraceae bacterium | reverse complement strand
TTCCCGTTCACATCCTTGGGCTTGAACACCTCGCCGTTGACCATGACGTTGATGGGACTGCCGGTGATGGTGAACGCGCCGCTGGCGGCCAGTGCGGGCAGAGACACGGAGCAGAGGATCAGGGCGACGACAGCGCCCATGAGGAAAGAGATGAGCCGGGTCTTGCTTTTCATAAAATATGTACCTCCGATTAGTAGTATTGTGGGCTTGCTCAGGAATAGATCAATTCGTCCAAAATCACCTCCTCGGCGGCGCTACGGATGTTGTTCATGGCACCTACCCAGGCCATTTGATCCTGGGCTTTGAGCCGCTCTGTGACACCCTGTTTTGCTGCCATCTGCCGGGTCAGCCGCTCAAACATTTCCGTCGCCTGTCGGTCGATCTCCGCGAGATGGGCGTTGAGCTTGCCTGAAAGAAGCATCCCGGTATAGATTCCGTTGCGGTGCCGCTTCAGATAATCTCTCCGCCTCATACCCCAGATACCTGTCGGGATGTCCTCCGGGGCAGCCAAGTCTGGGATCAGGTAGTCACCTTCCCGGTGGTACGTCAGGTTTGCGCTCATTTTTTGACCTCCTTCCTTTGATGGCTTTATTGTAGCAGTCACCTTTCCAAAAGGCGAATGTGCGAAAAAAACGCTCTAAAAAGCATTCCTGCCCTTTTGAGCGTTTTCATGGGATTTTTAATACAATTTGTGTCTGCTGTATTATGGATCGGTATGTGTGTTCAGTGCCGGATTTCTGATGTTTTGCGGAATCCCTTATGAATATCCGTACCAAACGCAAGGGCCCCTGAACCAGGACGGTTCAGGGGCTTTTCCCTTGTGCCGCAAGGCTTTTCAGCCTGGCGCTGCCTTGCAGGCATTGGCAAGATATTGCAAGCCAAAATACACAGAAAATACACAGTGGATCGCATGATTTTATTTATCCACTGCAGCACTGCAATGGGGAAACTGCGAAAGAATGGTCCATAAACATTCTGCGCTTTTCCATGGCAGGCAGGATCGTGCAGGGCTGATCTGAACCAGATATGGCAGAGAAAAGCGGCCCTTTGAGGCTGTTTTCCTATAAACGAGTTGCGCACCAGCCCTTTTCGTGCTATAATCCGGTCAAGCGAAAGAGACATCCGGCATCTTATCGTGTTGTGATTGTACCGCGCGGTCGCAGGCGTTTCGCTTGCGGCCACGTTTTTGTTATGTAAGGAGGGGAAAGGGCGTGAAAAGTCTCAGCGAAAGGGCCTATCAGGGTATCATCGGAGCCCTTTTGCTCCTGATGGCAGTCCTTGTTGGAGTGCTGTTTTTCTCCCGGGACAGCGCCTCTGCGCCGGCAGAGAGCCTGACCCCCGGCGCGAGCAGTGCCGTCTCACCGTCTGACTCGCCGGCCCCGTCCACACCGGAGCCATCCGCTCCGGCAGCCGAGCCCATTGACTACCAGCTCCTCTTCCCGGAGCTCTACTGTGATGTTCCGCCCGCCCAGTCCCTTGTCCGGGCTGAGAACACCGTCTATCTCACCTTTGACGGCGCTCCCGGCGGAAACACCCAGGCCGCTCTGGACGCCCTGGACGCCGCCGGGGTCAAGGCCACCTTCTTTGTCCACGGCTGTGACACCCCTGAGGAGGAGGCCGCTCTGCGGGAGATCGCCGAGAGGGGCCACGCCCTGGGCCTGAGCAGCTATTCCCAGTCCTATCAGGCCATCTACCAGTCGGTGGAGAGCTACCTGGCCGACTTCCAGCGCCAGGCGGAGCAGGTCCGGGAGCTCACGGGGGAGAGCCCCGCCATCTTCCGGTTCCCCGGCGGTTCCGTCAACGCCTATGACAGCGGCATCTACCGGGAGCTGATCGCCGAAATGCTCCGCCGGGGGTACGTCTTCTTCGACTGGGATTCCTCCGGCGCCGACAGCCGGGTGGAGGACGCCGCGGCGGAGGCCATCCGGGAGAGCGTGGCCGACTCGGTGGAGGGAAAGTCCCGGAGCATCCTGCGCCTGAACATCGGCCCCGGCAAAGAGGCCGTCATTGAGGCGCTACCCTCGATTTTGGGGGACCTGGAGACCGCAGGATACGCCCTGGAGACCCTGGATAATGGCGTTTTGCCGGTGGTCTTCAGCTACAACAGCGCCCCTTAGCGCCTTCATATCCGCCGGTTGGAGGCGTCAAAAGCGTTTGAAAGTGAAAATTGAAAAAAGAGGAAAATGAGGTGAACGGCATGAAAAAAGCGGCATTTATCGGCGCCGGAAACATGGGCTCCGCCCTGGTAAAGGCGGCCTGCAAGGCCATAGGTCCGGAGGAGGTCATCGTTACCAATCGCACCCCTGCCAAGGCGGAGACACTGGCGAAGGAGACAGGGTGTGAAGCTGTCAAGGGAAATCACTTGGCACTGGAGGGAGAATACATTTTCCTCTGTGTAAAGCCCAAGCAGATCAAGGCTGTGGTGGAGGAGCTGGCGCCGCACCTGGCGGGACGTGTGCTGGTCTCTGTGGCCGCCGGGGTGGAGATCAAGGACATCCAGCGTTGGGCGGGGGAGAGCGTGCCCGTGCTGCGGATCATGCCCAACACCCCTTGCGCTATCGGAAAGGGCATGACCGCTCTGGCGGGCGGAGCATCTGCAAAGGAAGAACACTTTACAGAAGTTGAGGCCATCCTGGCCGCCTCCGGCCGGGTCGACCGGCTGGACGAGGGGCTCTTTGACGCTTTTTCTGCCGTAGCGGGCTGCGGTCCGGCCTTCATCTATCCCTACATCGAGGCCCTGGCCGACGGCGGCGTGGCGGCCGGCCTGCCCCGGAGCGCCGCCCTGACCTACGCCGCCCAGATGACCCTGGGGGCGGCTGCCATGGTGCTGGAGACCGGGGAGCACCCCGGGAAGCTCAAGGACGACGTGTGCTCCCCCGGCGGCTCCACCATCGCCGGTGTCCACGAGCTGGAGCGCCACGGCCTGCGGGGCGCGGCCATGGACGCGGTGCTCTCAGCCTGGAAGAAGAACGGCAGCCTGGGGAAATAGATCCGCGTCAGAAAATGAAACAGCGCAGACAAGGGGCCGGAAGCTCACGAAAGTGGACTTCCGGCCCTTTGTGCGTCAGAGAGGGCCCTTCCCATCCATTTTTCTGATATCCGGGGAAGAATATTTGGGGAACGGGGTTGACAATGCCCTACCTCCGTGCTATGATAATACCACCCCCCAGGGGGGTATCATTTAGCGAATGAAAGTGAGGCGAGGAACCATGATGGCAGACCACGCCAAGGTCAGCCGCCTGCTCAAGACTGCCCGGGGCCAGCTGGACGGCATCCTCAAGATGGTGGAGGAGGACCGCTACTGCCTGGACATCTCCCAGCAGGTCATGGCCACCGAAGCTCTGCTCAACCGGGCCAACCGGGAGATCCTGGCCGCCCACCTGCGAAGCTGCGTCCGGGACGCGGTGAGCGCCGAGGACCGGCAGGCCAAGACCGAAGAATTGGTGGCCGCCCTGGAGAAAATACTGAAGTGACCGGCAAACTCAACCCCAAGAAAGGCTGATATCTATGCGTCAAAAATTTACCGTCACCGGCATGAGCTGCTCGGCCTGCTCCGCCCACGTGGAGAAGGCGGTGAGCAAGCTGGAGGGAGTCTCCGCCGTCAACGTCAATCTGCTGGGAGGTTCCATGCAGGTGGACTTCGACGCCGGGAAGCAGTCGAGCGATACCATCATCGCCGCCGTGGTGGCCGCGGGCTACGGGGCCTCGGTGCCCGGCAAGGCGGCGGAGAAGGGGAAGAGCGCCGCCTCCGCCGGCGTCCCCGACATGAAGGAGGAGCTGGCCTGGATGAAGCGGCGGCTCATCATCTCCTTCTGCTTCCTTATCCCCTTGTTCTACCTCTCCATGGGCCACATGATGGGCTGGCCCATCCCCCACATCTTCCATGGCACCGAAAATGCCCTGGTCTACGCCCTGACCCTGCTGCTGCTCACTCTGCCCATCATGTATGTCAACGACAAATACTACAAGGTGGGCTTCAAGACCCTCTTCCACGGCGCGCCCAATATGGATTCCCTCATCGCCCTGGGCTCGGCTGCCGCTGTCGTCTACGGCCTGGTGGCCATCTACCAGATCGGCTGGGGCCTGGGCCACGGCGACCCGGCCCGGGTGGACAAGTGGGTCATGGACCTCTATCTGGAGTCCGCCGGCATGATCCTCACCCTCATCACCCTGGGCAAGTATATGGAGACCCGCTCCAAGGGCAAGACGGGGGAGGCCATTTCCCGGCTCATGGACCTGGCGCCCAAGACGGCCACCGTCCTCCGGGACGGTCAGGAGGTGGAGCTGCCGGTGGACCAGGTGGCGGTGGGAGACCTGCTGCTGGTCCGCCCCGGCCAGGCCATCCCGGTGGACGGGGAGATCGTGGAGGGGGCCTCCTCCATCGACGAGTCCGCCCTCACCGGCGAATCCCTCCCCGTGGACAAGACGGTGGGGGACAAGGTGGCCGCCGCCTCCATCAATAAGTCGGGCTCCTTTACCTTCCGGGCCACCCGGGTGGGGGACGACACCACCCTGGCCCAGATGATCGCCCTGGTGGACGAGGCCGCCTCCTCCAAGGCCCCCATCGCCAAGCTGGCCGACAAGGTGGCCGGCGTCTTTGTGCCCGTGGTCATCTGCATCGCCCTGGTCACCGCCGCCATCTGGCTCTTCGCCACCGGGGAGGTGACAAAGGCCCTTACCGCCGGCGTGGCCGTGCTGGTCATCTCCTGCCCCTGTGCCCTGGGCCTGGCCACGCCCGTGGCCATCATGGTGGGCACCGGCAAGGGCGCGGAGAACGGCATCCTCATCAAGTCCGCCGAGGCCCTGGAAAAGCTCCACACCATCGACACCATCGTTCTGGACAAGACCGGGACCCTCACCCAGGGAAGACCCGTGGTCACCGACGTAGTCCCCCTGGGAGAGACCACCGAGGAGGAGCTGCTCTGCGTGGCTGCCTCTCTGGAAAAACCCTCGGAGCATCCCCTGGGCCAGGCCATCGTGGAGGAGGCCCAGAGGCGGAATATCCCCCTGTGCCCGGTGGAGGGCTTCCAGGCCGTCCACGGCAAGGGGGTCCAGGGGCGCATCCAGGGGGCCGATTTCCTGGCGGGCAACGCCGCCATGCTCTCCCAGGCGGGAGTGGCGCCGGGCAGCGCCGCCCGGGCCGAGGAGCTGGCCCGGCAAGGCCGTACGCCGCTCTTTTTCGTCAAGGACGGAGAGAGCATCGGCATGATCGCCGTGGCCGACACCCCCAAGCCCACCAGCAAGGCCGCCGTGGCCGCCTTCCGGGATATGGGCCTGGAGGTGGTGATGCTCACCGGAGACAATTCCCGCACTGCCCAGGCCATCGGCAGAGAGCTGGGTGTCACCCGGGTGGTGGCTGAGGTGCTGCCCCAGGACAAGGAGCGGCAGATCGCTCAGCTCCAGCAGGAGGGCAGGAAGGTGGCCATGGTGGGCGACGGCATCAACGACGCCCCGGCCCTGGCCCGGTCCGACGTGGGCCTGGCCATCGGGGCGGGCACCGACGTGGCCATCGAGTCGGCGGACATCGTGCTCATGAAGTCCGACCTGCTGGACGCCGCTACCGCCGTGGAGCTCTCCCGGGCCACCATCCGGAACGTGAAGCAGAATCTCTTCTGGGCCTTCTTCTACAATGCCATCTGTATCCCGGTGGCCGCCGGGGTCCTGGTCCTGTTCGGAGGCCCCCAGCTCAGCCCCATGATCGCCTCGGCCGCCATGTCCCTGAGCTCGGTGACCGTGGTCTCCAACGCCTTGCGCCTGCGGTGGTTCAAGCCCCGGCGGCAGGCGGCGGACACAGAGGTTCCCCACGGGACCGTCCCGTGTGAAACTGCCGATACACCCCAAGAGGAAAGGAGGGAAGCACCCATGAAGAAAATGGTCATCGAAGGCATGATGTGCCAGATGTGCGTCAAGCACGTCACCAACGCCCTCAACGCCCTGCCCGGCGTCAACGCCACGGTGGATCTGGACAGCAAGACCGCCACCGTCACCGGCGAGGCCAGCGACGAGGCCCTCACCAAGGCCGTCACCGACGCGGGCTACCAGGTGGTCAGCATCGCCTGAGCGGAAGGGGAACGGAGACCGGCGGGCCACGAGCCCGCCGGTCCCTTTTCTGCCCGGACCGGGGAAGGGCCCCCATGTCTGCAGCCCCAAAATTTTCCGTCGGAGCGCCGAAAAAGCCCTTGACAAAGGGAATCGGGGCTGATATACTATCAAAGCACAATAAAGCAGGAACGGTTTCGTCCTCACCTCCAGCCAGTGGGCAAAGAGGTCAACATGGAAAACTCCACCGCCTTTGCGGTGTGTTTGTGACGTGTTGCGCGGAGCCGTTTGGCCCCGCTTTTTTGTTGGTTTTTGTGTGTGAGAGGAAAGAGAGGTGCGAGAGCTATCAGCAAGCAAGGTCATCAGATCAACGAGGAGATCATGGACAGGGAAGTCCGCTTGGTTTCCGCCACCGGCGAGCAGCTGGGCATCATGTCTGCCGCTCAGGCCCTCCAGATGGCCGAGGAGGCCAACCTGGATCTGGTAAAGATCTCCCCCAGCGCCGTCCCCCCCGTGTGCAAGCTCATGGACTACGGCAAGTTCAAGTTCGAGCAGACCAAGCGGGAGAAGGAGGCCAAAAAGAATCAGCATGTTGTGGAGATCAAGGAAGTGCGGATGAGTCCCAGCATCGACTCCAACGACTTCAATGTCAAGCTCCGCAACGCCCAGAAGTTCCTCTCCGAGGGCGACCGTGTGAAGGTCACCGTCCGCTTCCGCGGCCGTGAGATGGCCCACACCGAGATCGGCAAGGAGCTGCTGCTGAAGTTTGCCCAGCAGTGCGCCGAGGTGGCCAATATGGACAAGGAGCCCAAGCTGGACGGGCGGCACATGTCCATCTTCCTGTCCGCCAAGGTCAACAAGGAACCCAAGAAGTAAGCTATATCAACGATAAAAGGAGAATTCACCATGCCGAAACTGAAAACCCATACCGGGGCAAAGAAGAGATTCAATTTGACCAAGACCGGCAAGGTCAAGCGCGCCCACGCCTACAAGTCCCACCTGCTCAACGGCCACGGCAAGGATACCAAGCGTAAGCGCGGCCTCCGCAAGGGAGCGTACGCCGACGTGACCAACGCGGCGACCATCAAAAAGATGATCCCTTACAAATAAATTGAATCTTTACTGACTATTTAGGAGGTTTCTACAAATGGCAAGAGTTAAAGGCGCGATGATGACGCGCAAGCGCAGAAATAAGGTCCTCAAGCTGGCCAAGGGCTACTGGGGAGCCAAGAGCAAGCATTTCAAGATGGCCAACCAGGCCGTGATGAAGTCCCTGAGCTACGCCTATGTGGGCCGCCGGCTGAAGAAGCGCGACTTCCGCAGCCTGTGGATCACCCGCATCTCCGCCGGGTGCAAGATGAACGGGATGAATTATTCCACCTTCGTCAACGGCCTGAAGAAGGCCGGCGTGACCATCAACCGCAAGATGCTTGCCGAGATGGCCGTCAACGACAAGGCCGCCTTCACCCAGCTCACCGAGCTGGCCAAGAAGGCTCTGGCCTGATTTTCAGGACAGCAAAGGGACAGGCGAAAAGCCTGTCCCTTTTTTTGAAAAGATCTCTTGACCGTGCCGTAACGTCATGGTCTATACTTCCCCTTGTCAGGAGGGAATACCCCATGGAATACACCGTCAATGCCCTGGCAAAACTGGCCGGAGTCACCGCCCGGACCTTGCGCTGGTATGACAAGCTGGGCCTTTTAAAGCCGGGGAGGACGACACCTGCGGGCTACCGGCTCTACGGCCCGGCTCAGGTGGACCGGCTCCAGCAGATCCTCTTCTACCGGGAGCTGGGCCTGCCTTTGGAGGAGATCCGGTCCATTCTGGACGACCCGGCGTTTGACCGGCAGGCGGCGCTGCAGAGCCACTTGCTGGAGCTGAAACGCCGCCGGGAGCGGCTGACCGGGCTCATTGAGACGGTGGAGCGGACCCTCCTGGACGAGAAAGGAGAAATTCATATGACCGACCGGGAGAAATTCGCCGCCTTTCAGAAAAAAGCGGTGGCGGAGAACGAGAAGAAATACGGCAGGGAGATCCGGCAGCGCTACGGCGACCGGGCCGTGGACGCCGCTGACCGGGCCTTCCTCTCCATGAGCAGGGAGGAGACCGAGAGCTGGCAGGCTTTGGACCGGGAGCTCCGCTCCGGACTGGCCGCGGCAGTCCGGGCAGGGGAGGACCCCGCCGGAGCGGAGGGCCGGCGTTTGGCCGGGCTCCACGCCAAGTGGCTCTTCTTCGGTTCTCAGCCCTACGACGCCGCCCGCCATGCCGGCGTGGCTGAGCTCTACGTGTGCGACGAGCGCTTCACCGCCTACTACGACAAGGACCTCCCCGGCTGTGCCCGCTTCCTCCGGGACGCAGTGCGGGCCTATACCCAAACCTGAGCTTCCGGCGCGGAGGGGCATCCTCCGCGCTTGCTCTATTCAAAGCAGACCGACTTTTTTTCCAAGTCCTTGATCTGAACGACAACAAATGCAAAGGAGACAAGAAACGCAAGGACATCGGCCGCCGGAGCGGCATAGAGAAGTCCCATCAAACCAAAGGCTTTGGGCAGGAGCAGCATCAGAGGAATCTCGAAAGATTTAACCGACGTTCAGTCCTTTCGTCAACTTCTTGATTATATGTTTCAATGTATTTTGACAACAACGACATGAGGGCGTGGACGCTACCTAAATAATCGTTTTCGTTTGTTACAGATGTTATCATACGCATACGATACATGAGAATCGAAAAACGGCCTGAAAAGGGCAGGACTGTGACCTTTTACAGTCACAGTCCTGCGGTACATAAATACTTCGTTGCGGCACCTCACCTAAACGGCATGCCCCAAAAGATGATCGTGCCGTAATCCTTCGCGTAAGGCAGCGTTGCTTCGGTGGCGCCGAAGGCAGTCAAAAGCCCATCCGTAAACAGAAAGAAAACGGCCATGTAGAAAATACTGACCGCCGTTCCAATGAGCAGACCATTTCCCAGGCAGAGGTCAAATCCCTCTGTACTGTTCTTCCCCTGACACAGGCTCAGGTGCGCGGCGGCGCCGTCACCGATGAGCAGTGCAAATGCCAGACCGATGACGGTCAGCGGAAACAGGATGGAAGTGGCACAATTTCCCAAATATCCCACGCCCTGGCCGATAAAGATCTGTCCACGATATTGTAGAGGGAACCGATCAGGAGCGAGACGATGCTGGGAACGGCATATCGGGGAAGGAGCCTCCCGATCTGCTCCGCCCCCAAAGGATCATTTTTGTTGGAAATAATTGGAAATAAGCTGTGACATAAGGTGCCTCCTTAGAAAAATATCGCGAGAAAACAAAAAAACGTGGACCCTACATCAAGTAGGATCCACGCTCTTTGCGCTCGCACTTTAGACAGAGTCTACCACATTGGACCTTCAAAAGCCAAGCCCTGCGATCTTCCCGCTTTCATAAACAATTTCTTCTCACTGAGATATTTTCCCTGCCTGAGGGATATTCCCGTTGAAAGGCCTTTCAGCAAACGAGGTGACCCCATGACAGACGAGACATTTGAGCACTGGGCCAGGACCTACGGCGACACCCTCTTTCGGGTGGCCTTCCACGCCCTGGCCAGCCACCCCGACGCCGAGGACGTGGTCCAGACGGTGCTCCTGAAGCTCTACCAGGAGCCCAGGGACTTCGAGAGCGAGGAGCACGTAAAGCGCTGGCTGCTGCGGGTGACGGTGAACGAGGCCCGGAGGCTCCTGCGCTCCCCCTGGCACAGGCGGAGGGTGCCCCTGGAGGACTGGGACGCCCCGGCCCCGGCGCCGGCGGAGAGCGATGTGCTGGACCAGGTGATGGCCTTGCCCGGCAAGTACCGGGTCAGCATTTACCTTTACTATTACGAGGGCTTGTCAGTCCGGGAGGTCGCCCAGGCCATGGGAGCGGGAGAGTCCACCGTGCAGACCTGGCTCCAGCGGGCAAGAGAAAAACTGCGCCTCGCCCTCAGCGAGGAAAAGGAGGAGACCGGCTATGCTCGACCTTGACCGCTACCGGAAAGACTGCGCCCAGCTCAGCCTGGGCGCGGAGAAATTGGAGGAAATGATCGCTATGACCGAGAATCAGAAGCAGAAACGTTTGGCCCGTCCTGCCCGGGCGGCCTTGGTGGCAGCAGCCCTGGCAGCGGCCCTGTGCCTTACCGCCGCCGCGGCGGAGGTCCCGGCGGTGCGGGAGTTCTTTGCCAGCTTTGTCACCGTCACCGTGACAGGTACCGAGGACGGGGTCTTTGCCGGCCTTGCCATCCCTCCGGTGACCGTGGAGGAGCGGGAAGGCCGCATGTTCCTGGTGGTGGACGGGGAGGAGACCGATGTCACCGATGCCCTGGAGACCGATGGGAAGTATCTCTACGAGGGCGAAGGCTTCCGGGTGGAGGTGGATGAGAAGGGGATCGCCACCATCACCGCCACCTCCTCCGACGGCGAGACCGTGATGTCCTACACCAGCGAACCTCTGCAGGAGGGTCAAGCCCCGGTGTATACCGTCACTGACGACGCCGGGAGCCGGGAGATGGATTGGGTCAAGGCAGACGAAGCCGAGGCGAGCAAGGATCAGGAAGTGACCATGAGGATCGTGAGCGAAGACGGCGAGGTCCACACGTATCCCATCCCCGACGGAGAATAAGAAAAGAGAAAAGGGTCCCATCGGCCGCCGGACTTCGGTCCGGCGGCCCCTTTTTGCCCTTGTCACCGGGGAAAAAATTTGGTATAATCACTATAATTGTTGTACTGGACGAAAGGGGGGCGGCGGCATGGTGCATTGGGGGGACTTTTTCAGCGGCCTGGACCTCTACGGCCTGCTGGATCTTCTCATCTCCGCCGTGGCCGCCCTCATCTGCATCACCTTCCACGAGCTCTCCCACGGCCTCGCGGCCTACAAGCTGGGGGACCCCACGGCAAAAAACGCCGGGCGACTCACCCTCAATCCCATCCGGCACATCGACATCGTGGGCCTGCTCATGATGCTGGTAGCCCGGGTGGGCTGGGCCAAACCGGTGCCGGTGGATATGCGCTATTTCAAAGATCCCAAGCGGGGCATGGCCATCACCGCCCTGGCAGGCCCCGCGTCCAACTTCGTGCTGGCCTTCCTGGCGGTGGCGGTGTGGTCCCTCATCTATCATCTGCCCTCGTCCTTGGTGGACCATATGCCGGTGTATATCCTCCTGTCTCTGCTGGCCAACATCGCCGTTCTCAGCGTGGGCCTGGGTCTTTTCAACCTCATCCCGCTGCCTCCCCTGGACGGCTCCAAGGTCCTCTTTGCCCTCCTGCCCCAGCGGGTCTACTACACCATCCTGCGCTATGAGCGCTACGTGATGGTCCTGGTGGTGGTCCTCACCGCCTCCGGGGTCTTCTCAAAACCCCTGGGCTGGCTCATGGAGCACACCCTGGACCTTCTCTGCCACCTGTGCGCCCTGGGGGAGATGGGGGTAGAGCTGATCTTCCTGTTTTCCCAGCTCTTCCAATTTGTCCGATTCTGAAAGGGGGGTGAAGTCCCCGTGGAAGCGCCCATCTATCATCTGGAAAAGGTGGTCCGGGTCAAGGCCGACGACGTGGAGGACTTTACCGGCCCTCTGGATCTGATCCTCAGCCTGCTGGCCAAGAATAAGATGGAGATCCAGGACATCCAGATCGCCGTCATCCTGGACCAGTACCTGGCCTGGATGGACAAGCGCCGCTCCATGGACCTGGAGGTGGCCAGCGAGTTTGTCACCATGGCCGCCCAGCTCATGTTCATCAAGACCCGGATGCTCCTGTCCATCCACGACGAGGAGGCCATCTCCGAGCTGGACCAGCTCATCGCCTCCCTGGAGGAGCATCAGCGCCATGAGAGCTACGGCCGCATCCAGGCCATCATCCCCTTGCTCTCCGACCGCTATACCGTGGGCCGGGATTACATCACCAAGGTCCCGGAGCACCTGCCGGTGAACAAGGTCTATCGCTATAACCACAAGCCCGAGGACCTCTTTCGGGCCATGACGTCGGTGCTGGAGCGTATCGACAACCAGCTCCCGCCTCCCATGAGCGCCTTTGAGGGTATCGTGGGCCGGGAGCCCTACCCGGTGAGCGACAAGGCGGGGGAGATCATCGAACGCCTGCGCCGCTTCGGAGTCACCCGATTCCATGCCCTGTTCAAGGGAAACCGCAGCCGCAGCGAAATCGTGGCCACCTTTTTGGCGGTGCTGGAGCTGTGTAAGGCCAGAAGGCTCCAGCTCGCGGGGACCGAGACCGACTGTACCGTGACCAGCACCGGCGGCGGGGACGAGGACTTCGAGTTCTCCGCCGACACCTATTGAGAGGGGGATGCTCAGTGGATATCAAGGAAGTGGAGGCCGCCATCGAGGGCATCCTCTTTGCCGCCGGTGAGCCGGTGGGAGTGGAGCGCATCTGCATGGCCCTGGAGGTGGACCGGGCCACGGTGGACGCCGTGTGTCAGAAGCTGGCCGACGATTACAGCTACGAGCGCCGGGGCATCCGCCTGATCCGGCTGGATAGCTGCTATCAGCTCTGCTCGGCTCCCGAGTTTGCCACATATATCCGCAAGGCGTTTGAGAGCAGGAAGCCTGCCCGGCTGAGCCAGCCCGCTCTGGAGGTCCTGTCCATCATCGCCTATAATCAGCCCACCACCAAGGCCTACGTAGACCAGATCCGGGGGGTGGACAGCACTTATACCGTGGGACTGCTCACCGAGCGGGAGCTCATCGAGGAGTGCGGCCGCCTGGCCGTGCCCGGCCGTCCCATCCTCTACCGGACCACTCAGAACTTCCTGCGTTCCTTCGGCCTTTCCAGCCTGGAGGAGCTGCCCGACCTGCCCTCTGCCTCCGCCGAGGACGAGCAGATCACCCTGGACATGCAGATGCAGGTGGAGGAGCTCCAGAAGAAGGAGGCTGCCCAGGCTGAAGAGACGGCCGATGCCTCCCCGGACGGGGAGATCACCGACGAGGAACTCTCGGCCGCCGCCCAGGTCCTGGCGGCCCAGGAGGCGGAAGAGAGCTCATCCCCGGAGGAGAGCCGGCCTCAGGGGGAAAACCCCTCCCCGGAGGAGAGCGCTCCATGACCGCACTCAAGGTGGTGGGAGTGATCCTCCTGGCCCTCTTTCTCATCGGGCTCATCCGGGTGGGGGGAGAGGCTGAATACTCCGCCGAGGGGGTCAAGGTCTGGATCAGAGCCGCGGGCGTCCCCATTCTCGTTTTTCCCCGAACGACGGCACAAAAAAAGGGGGAGAAGAAGTCCAAAAAAGGGGAGTCGAAGCCAAAAAGCAGGGGGAAGAAGAGCCCGGATGAGGACCAAAATGAGGGCAAAAAGCCCCCCAAGGGCGGCCCTCTGGGCCTGGTCAAGACTTTCCTTCCCTTGGTGGGAGAGGCCGCCGGAGCCCTGAAGCGCCGCATCCGCATCGACATCCTCTGCCTGGACTACACCGCCGCTGGCGGCCGGGACGCTGCCAAGACAGCCATGACTTTTGGCTATGCAAACGCGGCGATCGGTATGATTTGGCCCATTTTTGAGCACAATTTTGAGATAAAGGACTACCGTATCCACACCGGCCTGGACTTCCAGGCCAAGGAGCCGGCCATCTACGTCAAGGGGGCCTTCTCCGCCAGGATCGGACAGCTGGTGAGCTTCGCCGTGATTTTCGGCGTCAAATTTTTGAAAGCTTATTTCGGGTATAAAAATGCCCAAAAGCTGAAAGGATGAGCATTATGGAAGAGAAAAAGTACCCTGTTTCCGACCTCATGAAGGAGACCATGGACAAGATCAAGGCCATGGTGGACGTGAACACCGTGGTGGGGGAGCCCATCCGGGCCGGAGAGGTCACCATCATCCCCATCTCCAAGGTGAGCTTCGGCCTTGGGGTGGGCGGCACCGACTTTGCCACCAAGGCTCAGCAGCCTGGCGCCAACAACTCCTTTGGCGGCGGCGGCGGTGCGGGGATGAACATCGACCCGGTCTCCTTCCTGGTCATCCGGGGCAATGACGTGCGCATCCTGCCGGTGCTCTCTCCCTCCGACGGCGCGGTGGACCGGCTGGTGGAGCTGCTGCCCCAGGTGCTGGACAAGGTCACCGACTTCCTGGACAAGCAGAAGGAAAAGAAGGATATTCAGGACTTCTAAGCGGCATACTGGCACTATCCCTGTTTGTGAGGTAGTGCCTGATGAAGCGGATCTGCGCGGCCTTGCTGGCCGCAATTGTGTTGTGCCCGTTTTGCCTGGGTGTGGAGGGTCCCGAAGTCCCGGAGAGCCCGAGGGTGGCGGAAGTGCCGGAAAGCTCGGCAGGCCCGGAAGCCCCGACGGACTCTGAGAGCCCGGAAGCCGGGGAAGCTCCGGCAGGCCCGGAAAGCCCGAAGGTTTCGGGAAACCCGGCAGTCTCAGAAGATCCGGAGGTTTCTGCGGACCCAGGGGCCTCCGAAAGCCCGGAAGTTTTAGCAGTCCCGGAGAGCCCGGAAGCCTCAGAACCCCCGGAGGGCTCAGCGGGCCCGGAAGAGGAGACTGGGGGGCCCGCCCCGGCTCCGGCGGTGTCTGCCGCGTCGGCCATTCTGATGGAGGCCTCCACCGGGCGGGTCCTCTTTGAGAAGGAGGCCCATACCCCCCGGCTCATCGCCTCCACCACCAAGCTGATGACTGCCCTGGTGGCGGTGGAGTCCACTCCCGACCTCCAGAGCGTGGTGGAGGTCAAGAGGGAATACCAGGCCGAGGGTTCCTCCATGTACCTGAAGGTGGGGGAGGAGCTGACCCTGGAGGAGCTGCTCTATGGGCTGCTGCTGGCCTCGGGAAATGACGCGGCCCTGGCCATCGCCGGCGGGTGCGCCGGGGATGTGGAGACCTTTGTGGGCTGGATGAACGAGAAGGCCGCCGAGCTGGGCATGGAGGACACCCACTTTGAAAACCCCAACGGACTGGACCAGGAGGGACATCTGTCCTCAGCCTATGACCTGGCCTTGCTGGGCCGGGCGGTGCTGGAGAACGAGACCCTGCGGAAGATCGTCTCCACCAAGACGGCCACTGTGGCGGGGCGAAGCCTTGCCAACCACAACAAGCTGCTGTGGCGGTATGAGGGATGCGTGGGGCTCAAGACCGGCTACACCGATGCCGCCGGGCGGACCCTGGTCTCGGGGGCGGAGCGGGAGGGGATGACCCTCATCTGCGTGACCCTGAAGGATCGGGACGACTGGGATGACCACGCCGCCCTTTTTGATTACGGCTTCGGCCTGTGCCGCATGCAGCCCCTGTGCCGGGCGGGAAAGGTCTTCCGGAGCCTGGAGGTGCGGGGGAGCGTGCTTCCCACGGTGGAAGTGGTCACCGCCCGGGCTGTGGCCTATCCCCTGGGCGGGGAGGAGAAGGTGCGGGCCCTGATTACTCTGCCCGATATGGTCCAGGCCCCGGTGGAGGAGGGGGCCATTGCCGGGAAGCTCACCTTCCTGCTGGGGGAGGAGCCCATTGGAGAGACCTATCTGCTCTACGCCGGGTCCTGCCCGGTGAACGAGCCGAAACTGTCCCTGTTTGAGAGGATCTTTCAGTCCCTGCGCGGCGAGGGGGAGCCCCTGGCCGCGCTTTCTATGGAGAGAGGGTGAATGTATGGAGGAGCGGCTGCAAAAACTCCTGTCCGCCGCCGGGGTGTGCTCCCGGAGGGCGGCGGAGGAGCTCATCGCCGCCGGGAGGGTGACGGTGAACGGCCGGCCGGCCCAGGTGGGGGACAAGGCCGACCCGGACCGGGACCGGGTATGTCTGGACGGCAAGGTTGTCCTACGTACGGAGCGGCCGGTGTGGCTCATGCTCCACAAGCCCCGGGGCTATGTGACCACCCTCTCGGACGAACGGGGCCGTCGGACGGCAGCAGAGCTGGTGAGGGACTGCCCTTGCCGGGTGTGGCCGGTGGGCCGGCTGGACCTGAATTCCGAAGGTCTGCTTCTCTTCACCAACGACGGCGCCGGTACCCAGCAGCTCCTCCATCCCAGCCACGAGGTGGAGAAGGAGTACCGGGTGACGGTGCGGGGGGACCTGGACGCCGCACTGCCCGTCCTCCGGGGCCCCATGGAGCTGGACGGCGACGCCCTGGCCCCGGCCCGGGCAGAGGTCCTGCGCCGGAGCGGGGATGGGGGCGTCCTCTCGGTGGTCATCCACCAGGGGAAGAACCGCCAGGTCCGGCGGATGTGCGCCCAGGCAGGGCTGGAGGTCCGGCGCCTGGTCCGGGTGCGGGAGGGGCGCCTTCTCCTGGGGGACTTGCCCTCCGGTGCATGGCGGTACTTAACGGACGAAGAGATCGGGATTCTTCTGGAGTGAGTTGAGCCTTGCAAGATTTGAAGGGAAACTTGCAAAAGGACTTGCTTTTTTCTCCCAATGCGGCTATGATAGAAAAAGAATGTTCAAAAGCCGGAGGTCCCTATGACAAAAGATATCCTGACCGCCATTCAGAGCGGGATGCCCACTTTTTCCAAGGGGCAGAAGCGCATTGCCAACTACATTTTGAATTCCTACGACAAAGCGGCCTTCATGACTGCCGGGAAGCTGGGAAAGCTCACCGAGGTCAGCGAGTCCACGGTGGTCCGCTTTGCCGCTGAGCTGGGCTATGACGGCTATCCCGCCATGCAGCGGGCTCTTCAGGAGATGATCCGCAACAAGCTCACGGCAGTACAGCGCATCGAGGTCACCAACGACCGGCTGGGCAAGCAGGACGTGCTGCCCATGGTGATGCACGCCGATGCTGAGAACATCCGCCTTACCCTGGAGGGGATCGACAAGGATGACTTCGACAAGAGCGTGGACGCCCTTCTGAAGGCCCGGCGGATCTATATCCTGGGGGTCCGCTCGGCCTATGCCCTGGCCTCCTTCTTGGGACTTTACTTCAATATGATGTTTGACAACGTGACAGTTGCCCAGTCAAATTCCTCCAGTGAGCTTTTTGAGCAGATCCTGCGCATTGGAGAGGGGGATGTACTGGTGGGCATCAGCTTCCCCCGCTATTCCAAGCGTACGGTGAGGGCCATGCGCTACGCCAAGGATCGGGGGGCCACGGCCGTTGCCATTACGGATTCCCCGGCGTCCCCTCTGGCGGGCATTTCCGATTACAGGCTGATGGCACGCAGCGATATGATCTCCTTTGGGGATTCTCTGGTGGCTCCGCTGAGTCTGGTCAACGCCCTTATCGTGGCGGTGAGCCGGAAGAAGGGGGCAGAGCTCTCGGGGACCTTCAACAAGCTGGAGCAGATCTGGGACGAGTACGAGGTCTACGAAAAGACCAGTGAGGGGGACTGACCCCTTGGAGACAAACGTCATCGTGGTGGGCGGCGGCGCCGCCGGCTGCATGGCCGCCCTGGCCGCGGCAGAGGGAGGAGCTTCGGTGGTCCTCCTGGAGCGCAATGAGAAGCTGGGGCGCAAGCTCTACATCACCGGCAAGGGCCGGTGCAACCTGACCAATTCCTGCGCGGTGGCTCAGTGCATCGCCAATATTCCCCGGAACGGGCGATTTCTGACCTCCGCTCTTACCCGATTTTCCCCGGCTGATACCATGACTTTCTTTGAGAGCCTGGGCGTACCCCTGAAGGTGGAACGGGGTGACAGGGTGTTCCCGGTCTCCGACAGGGCCGCCGATGTCATCGATGCGCTCCTTCGGGCCCTCCGCAGAGCCGGAGTGGATATCGTCAAGGACCGGGCCACAGCCCTGGTGCTGAAGAACGGCGCTGTGACGGGGGTAAAGGGGGAGAACGGAAGACGATATACCTGTAAAGCGGTCATCCTTGCCACAGGTGGACTCTCCTATCCCGCCACCGGCTCCACCGGAGACGGATACGCCCTGGCCCGGCAGTGCGGCCACACCGTAGAGCCCCCAAGGGCTTCTCTGGTCCCTCTGGAGGCGGAGGGTTGTGCTGAAATGCAGGGATTGTCTCTGCGAAATGTGACGCTGCGGGTCATGGGCGGCGGTAAGAAGGCTCTCTTTGAGGAGCAAGGAGAACTCCTTTTCACCCACTATGGTCTGTCAGGACCTCTGGTGCTCTCGGCCAGCGCCCATCTGGAGGATGCGGAGAGCGGGCAGTACACCGCCTATATCGACCTGAAGCCTGCTCTGGACCGGGAGACTTTGGACCGGCGGCTGGTGCGGGAGCTCGCCGAAAACCCGAACCGGGATCTGCGCCGGGTGATGGAGACTCTGGAACCCCGGAGTTTGATCCCCACAGTGCTCTCCCAGGCGGGGCTGGAGGGGAGCGAGAAGGCCAACGCTGTGACCAAGGCCCAGCGCCGGAGCCTGCTGGAGACCTTAAAGGCTCTGCGTTTTCCCATCACGGGGACCAGGCCGGTGGAGGAGGCCATTGTCACCGCCGGCGGCGTTCGGGTCAAGGAGGTCTCGGCCAGGGATATGGGTTCCAAGGTTGTAAAGGGATTATACTTTGCAGGAGAACTATTGGATGTGGACGGCTATACCGGCGGGTTCAACCTGCAGATCGCCTGGTGTACCGGGCGGGCAGCGGGTGAGGGCGCGGCGGAGTTTTGCTTGGAGCGTGAGAAGGATGGGTTTTAAGAGCATTGCCGTGGACGGACCTTCCGGGGCCGGAAAGAGTACCATGGCCAAACGCCTGGCGGCAAAGCTGGGCTATCTCTACGTAGACACCGGGGCCATCTACCGCACCTTGGGGCTGTTTGCCCTGAAGCGCGGGGTGGACCCCGCCGACGCCGGAGGGGTGGAGGGACTGCTGCCCCAGGTCTCCATCCGGATGGACTACGGAGAGGACGGGCTCCAGCATATGTATTTGGGCCAGGAGGACGTGACCGAGGCCATCCGCACCCCGGCGGTCTCTCGTGCCGCTTCCCAGGTCTCCGCCCACCCGGCGGTGCGGGCCTATCTGCTGGAGATGCAGCGGGGAATGGCCCGGAACCACAATGTCATTATGGACGGCCGGGACATCGGCACCGTGGTGCTGCCCGACGCCGATGTGAAGATTTTCCTCACCGCCACGGCGGAGGACCGGGCCCGGCGGCGGTTTGAGGAGCTTCAGGAGCGGGGGACCGACACGGACTACGACACGGTGCTCCGGGAGGTCATTGAGCGGGATGAGCGGGACAGCGGCCGGGCCGCCGCCCCGCTGCGCCGGGCCGAGGACGCTCTGCTGGTGGACACCACCGGAAATTCTCTGGAGGAGAGCTTTGAGGCCCTCCTGCAGACCATTCGGGAGAAGTTAGCATGAAGACGGTCTATGCCATCCTTTACTGTATCATCTGGCCCTTTTTCAACCTCTTCCACCCCTGTAAGGCGATCCACCGGGAGCGGCTGCCCCAGGGAGGCGCCATCCTCTGCCCCAACCACACCCGGATGAGCGACCCCTTTTTCGTGGTGTTTGCCCTGGGGCTGGGTGTCCGGCCCCAGTGCATGGCCAAGGCCGAGCTGGGCCGGGTGCCGGTGATCGGCTGGCTCCTGGGAAAGGCCGGGGTCTTCTATGTGGACCGGGGCAAGGCCGACGTAGGAGCGGTGAAGCGATCCCTGAAGTGCCTCAAGGACGGGGATAAGCTCATCATGTTCCCCGAGGGCACCCGCCACGCCGACGGGGAGCTCAGTGAGGCCAAGACCGGTGCGGCTATGTTTTCCGTCCGGGCGGGGGTCCCCATCGTGCCCATGTACATCCCGGCCAGGAAGAAGTGGTTTGGCAGGACCCCTGTGGTCTTTGGCGAGCCATTCTATCCCAAGACCGCCTCAAAGAAGGGGACGGCGGAGGAGTATGAGGCCATTTCCAAGGAGCTCACCGAGCGCATCGCGGCCCTGGAGGCCGAGACGAGATGAAGCTCACGCTGGCCGGGACAGCCGGTTTCTGCTACGGGGTGAAGCGGGCGGTGGAGATGGCCCAGCAGGCCGCCCGGAGCGGAAGGCCCTGTGTGATGCTGGGCCCCGTTATTCACAACCGCTCGGTCATTGACCGCCTGATGGCTCAGGGAGTAACGCTGGTGGAGAAGCCCGATGAAGTCCCGGAGGGGGCTCTGGTCATCCTTCGCTCTCACGGGGAGGGGGAGGAGGTCCACCGCCTTCTCCGGGCCAAGGGAGCCCAGGTGGTGGACACCACCTGCCCCAACGTCTCCCGCATCCACAAGCTGGTGCGGCGGGCGGATGAGGAGGGGAGGCGGGTCATCCTCATCGGTGAGCCGGGGCACCCGGAGCTACGGGCGATTGCAGGCTGGTGCCGGGATCCGTTGATCTTCGAAGGCCCCGAGGAACTGGAAACTTATCTCAGAAATCACCAGGATGTGGCAAAAGGGCCGGTCACCATGGCCGCTCAGACCACCTGCAACAAAAATGTCTGGAATTTTTGCAAAGAAAACGCAAAAAAACTGTGTACAAACCTCAAAATCTTTGATACAATATGTAATGCTACCTACGCCCGGCAGGACGAGGCCCAGCGTTTAGCCGCCCAAAACGACGCCGTGGTCGTCATTGGCGGCAGGGACAGCGCCAACACCCGACGGCTCTTTGAGCTGTGCAGTGCGCTGTGCCCGGATACGCTCTGGGTGGAGCGACCGGACGAGCTTGACCCGGAAAAATTGATGGACCGGGCTTCTGTGGCGATCACCGCAGGTGCATCCACGCCTGTGTGGATCATAAAGGAGGTTATTCACAAAATGAGCGAAGAAAAAATGGAAATCGAAGAGTCCTTTGCTGAGCTGCTGGAAAAGTCGCTCGACAAAACTTTGCATACGGGGGAAAAGGCAACCGGCGTCGTCACGGCCATCACGCCCACGGAAGTGTGCGTGGAGCTGGGGATCAAGTATCCCGGCTATATCCCGCTGGACGAGCTTACCGATGACCCCACGGCGAAGGTGGAGGACCTGGTCCATGTGGGAGACGAGATCGAGGCTTTCGTGGTCCTGGTCAGTGACCGGGACTGCCAGGTCAAGCTGTCCAAGAAGAAGCTGGACAGCGTGAAGAGCTGGGATGACATCGAGGCTGCCGAGGAGAACAAGACCGTGGTGGAGGGCGTCGTCACCGAGGAGAACAAGGGCGGCGTCGTGGTCAGCATCAAGGGCGTCCGGGTCTTCGTGCCCGCCTCCCAGACCGGGATCCCCCGGGATCAGCCCCTCACCGAGCTGGTCAAGCAGAAGGTGCGCCTGCGCATCACCGAGGTCAACCGTTCCCGCCGCCGTGTGGTGGGCTCCATCCGGGCCGTTGCCGCCGCTGAGCGGGCGGAGAAGGCCGCTGAAGTCTGGAACAACATTGAGGTGGGCAAGCACTATCACGGCGTAGTGAAGTCCCTGACCTCTTATGGCGCCTTTGTGGATATCGGCGGCGTGGACGGCATGGTCCACATCTCCGAGCTGAGCTGGAGCCGCATCAAGCACCCCTCCGAGGTGGTCAACCCCGGTGACGAGGTGGATGTGTACGTCATCGCCTTCGACCCCGAGAAGCGCAAGATCTCCCTGGGTATGAAGGACCCCGACGCCAATCCCTGGTCCAACTTCATCGCCAAGTATAACCCCGGCGACACCGCCGCCGTGCGGGTGGTCAAGCTGATGAACTTTGGCGCCTTTGCCGAGATCGTTCCCGGTGTGGACGGCCTGATCCACATCTCCCAGCTCGCCGACCATCGGGTGGAGAAGCCCTCCGATGTGGTCCACGAGGGCGACGAGGTGGATGTGAAGATCACCGACATCGACTACGACCACAAGAAGGTCTCCCTGTCCATCCGCGCGCTCCTTGAGGGCCCCGCGGAGGATGAGGAGCTTGTGGAGGAGCCTGCTCAGGAGGCCGAAGAGGCCCCTGTGGAGACTGCTGAGACCGAGGAGACTCCGGAAACGGCTGAGTGATCCAACGACCAAAATCAGGAAAAGAGGGACTGTTTTTTAAGAACAGCCCCTCTTTTTTTCCCCGTTCGCCCGTTTTTCAAAGCTTTATTCTTGCATTAAGGGAAAAAACAGGCTATAATATACCTGTATGTAGGATTTGGAAAATGGGAATGGAGGGAATATGTTTCACGTTGGGGACAAGATCGTCCACCCCATGCACGGCGCGGGCGTGGTGGACAGTATCGTGACGAAGAAGGTCAACGGTGTGGTGCGGGATTACTACATCATGAAGCTGCCGGTGGGTGGTATGCTGGTGATGATCCCCACCGAGCACTCTGATGAGATCGGGGTGCGCGCCATCGTGGACCCGGAACAGGCTGACCGGGTGCTGGAGGCCATCCCCAGCATCCAAATCGATTGTGACCCCAACTGGAACCGCCGTTACCGTGAGAATATGGCCCGGCTCAAGAGCGGAGACCTGCTGGAGGTGGCCCGGGTCATCAAGACGCTGAAGCGCCGGGACGAGGAGAAGGGCCTGTCAACGGGGGAGCGGAAGATGCTCCACTCGGCCAAGCAGATCCTGATCTCCGAGGTGGTCCTGGCCCAGTCCACCAGCTATGAGGAAGTGGAGCGGCGCATCAACCGGGCGCTGGCGCAATAGACTGTGAAAGGGGCCGTCCCGGCCCCTTTTTCGTGCCCAAACGGGGCCAGAAGGGAGAGATAGACCATGGGTATATTCAAAAAATGGCGGGACAGAGGCCGCCGGGAGGACCACTCTTGTACGGCTGTGGTGGCCGCCGCGGGCTCCTCCACCCGGATGGGGGAGGACAAGCTGTTCCTGCCCCTGGGGGATGTGCCGGTGCTGATCCGCACCCTGCGGGCCCTGGAGAGCTGCCCGGAGATCGGCGATATCATTGTGGTCACCCGGGCAGAGAGTATGGTGGCGGTGGGCCAGCTCTGTCAGGAGGCCGCCTTGCAGAAGGTGCGCAAGGTAGTGGTCGGGGGCGAGACCCGGACCGAGTCGGTGCTTGCCGGCGTGCGGGAGGTGGGGGAGGACGTGCCCCTCATCGCCATCCACGACGCCGCCCGGCCTCTGGTGACGGCGAAGGTGGTATCCGGGGCCATCGCCGCCGCAAAGAAGTACGGAGCTGCTGCCCCGGCGGTGCCGGTAAAGGATACGGTGAAGCGGGCCGTAGGGGGCGTGGTGGAGGAGACTCCGGACCGGGAGAGCCTCTTTGCCGTGCAGACCCCACAGGTCTTTGAGCACGGCCTCATCCTGGGGGCGCTGGAGAAGGCTCTGACCGACGGGGCATCCCTTACTGATGACTGCGCCGCCGTGGAGCGGCTGGGCATGACGGTGAAGCTCACCGAAGGATCCTATGAGAATCTGAAGCTGACCACCCCCGAGGATGTGGCGGTGGCTGAGACCATTTTGGAGAGGAGGGGAGAGCTGTGAGGATCGGACACGGCTATGACGTCCACCGACTGGTGGAGGGACGAAAGCTCATCCTGGGCGGGGTGGAGATCCCCTATGAGAAGGGCTTGCTGGGCCATTCGGACGCCGATGTACTTACCCACGCGGTGATGGATTCCCTTCTGGGCGCTTGCGCCCTGGGGGATATCGGGCACCTCTTTCCCGACAATGACCCGGCCTATGCCGGCGCCGACAGCCTGGAGCTGCTGGGCGAGGTGGTCCAGGTCCTGGGACAGAGCGGCTTTGCCGTGGGAAATGTGGATGTGACGGTGATCGCCCAGGCCCCCAAGCTGGCCCCCTTTGTCACCCGGATGCGGGGAAATCTGGCCGCCCGGCTGGGGGTGCCCCTGGACCGGGTGAGCGTGAAGGCCACAACCGAAGAAAAGCTGGGCTTTACCGGCGCCGGGGAGGGTATTGCCGCCCACGCGGTGTGCCTGGTGTGGGAGAGCGGAGAATGAGTACAAGCTGACCGCGAGCCCTATCGACCAAGAGACAAAAAGCTCCTCTCCCGCATAACATGCGGTGAGAGGAGCTTTTTGCCTTTCTCACGGAAGGCCGTCTCTCTCAACTTTCCGAAGGGAATGGTCGATCAAGATGGTCTACTATCTCATTGTCTGCCGCTCTCTGACCTACGCACAGCGGACCCAGGCCGCTCTGGAGCGCGCCGGCATCACCGCGCACATCCTTCGCTCTCCCAAGGTCATTGACAGCGAGGGATGTTCCCATTCGGTGAAGGTGTCGGAACGGAATCTGCCAGGCGCTCTGACCGTACTGGCCAGGGCGGGATTGTCTCCCAAGCGGGTGTTCATCCTGGCCAGTGACGGGAGCTATAAGGAGGTCCAACTGTGATGATCTATTTTGACGCCGCCGCGACTACCCTGCAAAAACCCAAAGCGGTGCGGCTGGCAGTCACCCGGGCCATGGAACGGTGTGCCTCGGTGGGCCGCGGCGGGCATGCCCCCGCCGCGGCTGCCGCCGAGACGGTGTTTGCCTGCCGCCAGGCGGCGGGGGAGCTCTTCCATGTGGCCGATCCCGAGAATGTGGTCTTTACCCTCAATGCCACCCACGCCCTGAACCTGGCCATCAAGTCGGTGGTGAGACCGGGGGACCGGGTGGTCATCTCTGGCTACGAGCACAATGCCGTCACCCGGCCCTTGCAGGCGCTGGGGTGCGAGATCCAGGTGGCCAGAGCGCCTCTGTTTCAGCCCGAGGCTATGCTGGCGGCCTTTGACGCTCTGGTGACGCCACAGGTGGCCTGCGTCATCTCCACCCACGTCTCCAACGTCTTTGGATATGTCCTGCCGGTGGAAAAAATCGCCGCCCTCTGCCGGGAGCGGGGGGTGCCCTTCATCCTGGATGCCTCCCAGTCGGCGGGAGCTCTGCCCGTCCACATGGATGAGCTCGGCGCGGCCTTCATCGGCATGCCGGGGCATAAGGGACTCTATGGCCCCCAGGGTACCGGGCTGCTCCTGTGCGGCGAGGGACGGGAGACCAGGACCCTCCTGGAGGGGGGTACGGGAAGCCTTTCGGCCCGGCAGGAGATGCCCGACTTCCTCCCTGACAGGCTGGAGGCTGGGACCCACAACGTCTGTGGTATTGCCGGACTTCTGGAGGGCATCCGCTTTGTGCGCAAAACGGGGGAGGAGACCATCCTCCGCCATGAGCAGGAGCTGGTCTGTCTGACAACGCTGGGCCTGAGCAAATTGCCCGGCGTGACGCTCTACACTGCCCGAGCGCTCCGTGACCAGGCGGGTGTGTTGTCCTTTACGGTGCAGGACAGGGACTGTGAGGAGCTGGGTGCAGCCCTGGGAGAGCGGGGCATCGCAGTTCGTGCGGGCCTCCACTGTGCCCCTGTTGCCCACAGGACCGCCGGGACCCTGGAGACCGGAACTGTTCGGGTGGGCTTTTCTCACTTCAACACGGAGGGGGAGGTCAGGCGTTTTATCAGAACGGTGGCCGAACTCACAGCCTGATCGGAGGCCCCACGGGGCCTCCTTTCTTTTCCGGATAAAGCGGACAGGCCCTGAGGGGGAGAATGAGACAGAAATTTAGAAAAAATTCACACCACGCACCCTTGCGTATATGGAACAAATCAAGTATAATAGTCTTTAATCAAGACTGGGAGTATGCCCAGAGAAAGGAGGGCCCAGGATGGAACAGCTCATCGCCACAGTGCGGCAATTCTTTACCAACTTCAGCTTTACTCGGGTGGGGATCGCAGATATTGTCGATATCGCCATCATGGCCTTCCTCATTTATAAGCTTATCGGGCTCATTCACTCCTCCAGCACCGGCCGGGTGGCCAAGGGCGTGGCCTTTTTGGTGGCGGCCCTCTGGATCTCTGACAAATGCCATCTCTATACGGTGAATTTCCTGCTGGGCAAGGCGCTGGAGTGGGGCGTGCTGGCCCTGGTCATCCTCTTCCAGCCCGAGCTGCGGAAGATCCTGGAGCAGGTGGGCTCCAGCACCATTGAAAGAGTATTTTCCTCCCGGCAGGCCACTCCTGACGAGCTGGAGGCCGCCATCACCCAGACTGTGGCGGCCTATGCCGACCTCTCCAAGACCAAGACCGGCGCCTTGATGGTCTTTGAGCGGAAGAACATGCTGGACGACGTGATCCGCACCGGCACCGCACTGGATTCTGCGGTAAACAGCGAGCTGCTGAAGAACCTCTTCTGGAACAAGGCCCCTCTCCACGATGGGGCGGTCATTGTCCGGGAGGGGCACATCATCGGCGCGGGCTGTATGCTGCCCATGTCGGGAAATGTGAACCTCTCCAAGGACCTGGGCATGCGCCACCGGGCGGGTATCGGCGTCAGTGAGCAGACCGATGCCGTGGCGGCCATTGTTTCGGAGGAGACCGGGTCCATCTCGGTGGCGGTGAACGGGATGCTCAAGCGCCACCTGACCCCCGAGACCCTGGAGCGGCTGCTGCGTAACGAGCTCCTGCCCGACCAGGAGGAGGACTCCTCTCGGTTCAAATTCCCCTTCCTCCGGGGAAGAAAGGAGGGCCCCAGCGATGGAAAAGTCGGGAAACAGTAAGATCCTTCGGATGGTGCTCTCCATTCTGATCGCCGTTGTCCTCTGGATGTACGTGGGCAAGTCCCTCAACCCCGAGGACGACAAGACCATTCGCAACATCCCGGTGACCTTTGCGGGAGTGGAGGCCCTGGAGGAGCGGGGCCTGATGATCTCTCAGGGGGCCGACCAGACAGTGACTATCGAGGTCAAGGCCCGGAGGGACGTACTCGACCAACTGAACAACTCCACGGTCACCGCCACGGTGGATGTATCGGGGATCGACCAGGCCGGAAACTATACCCAGACCTACCAGATCTCCCGCAATCTCTCGGGAACAGGCTCGAATGGTTCCTATGTGGTCACAAACTGGCAGCCGCTCAATGTGGAATTTACCGTCTCCGCGCTTCTGGAGCGCACCATTCCCATTCAGGGCAGCTTTACCGGCAGCGTGGCCGAGGGCTTCCAGACCCAGGGCTTTACCTTCTCACCGGAATCGGTGAAGGTCCGGGGGGAGGAATCCCTGGTCAATCAGATCTACTACGCCCAGGTCATTCTGGATCAGAAGGACCTGTCCGAGACGTACAGCGGCGATTTGCCCTTCTCCTTTATCTCCTTCAACGGGGAGGAGATGAGCATGGATGGACTTGAGACCTCTGTCTCTCTGATCCGCACCACCCTGCCGGTGGTCCAGCTCAAGAAGGTGCCCCTGACGGTGAACATCCTCCCCGGCGGCGGCGCCACCGAGGAGAATATCACCTATGAGATCGATCCTTCGAGCATTATGGTGTCCGGGCCCTCCGAGGTACTGGAACCGGTAAAGGAGATCTCCCTGGGGGATATTGATCTGTCCAAGGTCCTGGGCAGCGACACCATTACCCGGCCCATCGAGCTGGCCGCCGAACTCACCAACGAGAGCGGCATCAGTGAAGCCAAGGTGAAGGTAAAGCTGCGGGGCCTTACCACCGCCGTGCTGGAGGTGGACAACATCGACTTTATCAACACGCCGGAGGGCTACGAGCCGGAGAAGGTCACCCAGTCCCGCCAGGTGACCATCCGGGGCAGCGCCGAGGCGGTGGCCTCGGTGACAGCGTCCCAGCTTCGCATCGTGGCCGATCTGAGCCAGATCTCCAACGTGGCCACCGCCACCGGCGCCCAGACTGTGCCCGTCAAGGTCTATCTGGATGGGCGCAGCGATGTGGGCGTGGTGGGCGAGTACAATATTTCGGTCTCCATGAGACGGCAAGGAGAGAACCCATGAAGCAGTCAGCCCAAGTCCTTCGCTCGGTGAGCCCCGGTTACGTGGAGGTGAAGGTCCGGCGGGCCTCGGCCTGCGCCAGTGCCCACAACTGCGGTTCCTGTGATCACTGCTCCATGATGGAGAACGCCCCGGAGATCGTGGTGGTGGCGCAGGACAGCATTGGGGCAGGACCCGGTGATACCGTCACTGTGGAGACCGCCACAGCCGGCGTACTGGGGGCGGCGGCGGTCCTCTACCTGACCCCTTTGCTCCTCTTCTTTGTGGGGTATTTCCTTGGAAGCGCCCTGGGCTGGGCCGAGGGCGCGGCCATCGCCCTGGGGGGCGGCGGATTTGTCCTGGGGCTCCTGGCGGCCTATGCCCTGGACCGCTACCGCCGGAAGAATCAGATCACCTTCAGGGTGACCGCCATCCAAAGCTGACGTGTTCGGCTATGTCCGGGCCCGGAAGGATACCCTCACGGAAGAGAGCTGGGCGGATTACGAGGCGGTCTACTGCGGCCTGTGCCGCACCCTGGGAGAGCGCAGAGGTCTGACCGCACGGCTCTTTCTCAACTATGATTTTGCCTTTCTGGCCATGCTCCTGGCCCCTGCCGGGGCCGGGACCGGAGCGGGGTGCCGCAGGTGTCTGCTCCACCCGGTGAAAGGAAAGCCCGCCTGTACCGGGGGCGAATGGCTGGATATCGCCGCCGACGAGAGCGTGATCCTGGCCTGGTGGAAGCTCCGGGATACAGTGGCTGACAGCGGCTTTTTCCGGGGATTTCCGGCCCGGCTGCTCAGCCTGTTTCTGAAAAGGGCCTACCGTGGAGCCAGGGCAGCCCGGCCCGAGTTTGACGCCGGGGTGGCGCAATGTCTGGCTCAGCTGCGGGAGCTGGAGGAGGCCCGGTGTCCTTCCATAGACCGTACGGCAGACTGTTTTGCCCGGCTTTTGGCCCAGGCGGCTCCGGAGAGCGGAGACTCTGCCCGGAACCGGGTGATCGGACAGCTTCTCTACCATCTGGGCCGCTGGATCTATCTGGTGGATGGGGTGGACGACGTGGAAGAGGACCGAAGGGCCGGGCGTTTTAACCCGGTATTGGCCCGCTTCCCGTCCTGGACCGAAGAGGATCAGACCTACCTCCGCCAGAGCATGGACCAGTCCCTGGGGCTCATGGGCGCGGCCTTTCAGCTCCTGGAGCCCAATCCCTGGACTCCGGTGGTGGAAAATGTGATATACAGCGGCCTGCCCGGTGTGGAAGAGCTCGTCTTCACCGGGAAGTGGCGGGAACATCAAAGGAAAGGGGGGTGAGAGCCCTTGAACGATCCATACAGTGTTCTGGGCGTGGACCCCAACGCCAGCGACGAGGAGATCAAGAGAGTCTACCGGGAACTGGCACGGAAATATCACCCCGACAATTACCAGAACAATCCTCTGGCCGACCTGGCGGAGGAGAAGATGAAGGAGATCAACGAGGCCTATGCCGAGATCAACCGCCAGCGCTCCGGCGGCCAGCGGCAGAGCTCCTATACCTATGGCGGCGGTTATCAGTACGCCCAGCAGCAACAGCAGCGGCAGCAGTATACCGGCAGCTCCCTCTATGCCCAGGTCCGGCAGAGCATCAATATCGGGAATCTTGCCCAGGCCGAGCAGCTTCTGCGTACGGCCCCCCGCCAGGACGCCGAGTGGCATTTCCTCACCGGCTATATTGCCTATCAGAAGGGCTGGCTGGATGAGGCCACCCAGCACTTTCAGACCGCCTGCTCCATGGACCCGGGAAACGCCGAATACCGGCAGGCCCTGGCCATGCTTCAACAGGGGGGGACGGGGTATCGGCCCAGCTCTTACGGATCAGCCGGCTGTGATCCCTGTACCACCTATATGTGCATCAGCTGCCTGACTCCCTGGGGCGGCCCCTGTTGTTAAGCCTTTTCAAATCCCTTAAAAGGTGTTATAATATCACGTTTGGAAGGAATGAGACGTCAGTGATCAAGAGCATGACCGGCTATGGCCGGGGAGAGGCTGCGGCGGACGGGCTCACCGTCACCCTGGAACTGCGGGCGGTGAATAACCGTTACCTGGATACCACGGTGAAGATGCCCCGGGCCTACCTCTTTGCCGAGGACGCCATCAAAAAGGCCATCCAGGCCCGGGTGAGCCGGGGCAAGCTGGATGTCTTCGTCAACGTGGCTCACACCGCCGGCGATGACATGACCGTCACGGTGAATGAGCCCCTGGCGGCCGCCTATAAGGACGCCCTGCGTCTTATGGCCGATCAGCTGGAGCTGGGGGACGCACTGGCCATGGGATCGACCCCAAATATGATGGCCCAGCTCTATCTGATTGCCCGTTTTCCCGATGTGCTTGCCGTGGAGAAGAAGGAGGAAGACCCCGAGGCGGTCAAGGCGCTGCTCCTGACCGCTTTGGACGCCGCTCTCACCGACTTTAACGCCATGCGGGAGCGGGAGGGGGAAAAGCTCTCCCAGGATGTGCTCTCCCGGTGTGAGACCATCGAGAACCTGGTGGGCCGTGTGGAGGAACTTTCCCCCGGCATCGTGGCCGACTACCGTGCCCGCCTTACCGCCAAGCTCCAGGAGATCCTTGGAAACACCCAGATCGACGAGAGCCGCATCCTCACCGAGACTGCCATCTACGCCGACAAGGTGGCGGTGGACGAGGAGACCGTCCGCCTGCGCAGCCACATCGCCCAGCTCCGGGAGATGTTCGCCGCCGGCGGTGCCATCGGCCGGAAGCTGGACTTCCTCATCCAGGAGTTCAATCGGGAGGCCAACACCATCGGCTCCAAGTGCAACGACGTGGACACCTCTAAGATCGTGGTGGACATCAAGGCTGAGATCGAGAAGATCCGGGAGCAGATCCAGAACATCGAATGACCCGGAAGGGAGGGGCAGGAAGATGAAACTGATCAACGTAGGCTTTGGAAACATGGTCTCAGCCGGGCGCCTGGTGGCCATCGTAGGTCCGGATTCCGCCCCCATCAAGCGGATGATCCAGGAGGCCAGAGAGGGCGGGACCCTCATCGACGCCACCTACGGCCGTCGGACCCGTGCCGTGCTCATCATGGACTCCGATCACATCATCCTCTCCGCCCTCCAGCCCGAGACCGTGGCTGCCAGGGCCAACAACAGAGACACAGACGGGGAAGAGGAGGAAGAAGCGTGACGCAGAAGAGACAGAAGGGCCAGCTCATCGTGCTCTCCGGTCCCTCGGGAGTGGGGAAGAGCACCGTGATCTCCGAGCTGCTCAGCGAGCGGCCTGACATCTATTTCTCGGTCTCCTTTACCACCCGGAAGCCCCGGGTAGGGGAGGAGGACGGCGTGAGCTACAACTTCACCGACCGGGCGACCTTCGAGGCCATGATCGCCCGGGACGAGTTTCTGGAGTACGCCCAGTACGTAGACAATTACTACGGCACTTCCCTGAAGATCATCCAGGACAAGCTGGACGCCGGCGTAGACGTTTTGCTGGAGATCGAGGTCCAGGGCGCGGCCAAGGTCCGCGCCAAGTGCCCCGACGCGGTGCTCATCTTTATCAGCCCCCCCTCCTTTGAGGAGCTCTCCCGCCGTCTCCACGGCCGCCATACTGACGATGAAGCTGTCATCGAGGGCCGGCTGAACCAGGCCCTTCTGGAGTGCCGGCAGATCCCCAACTATGACTATTTGGTCATCAACGACAAGGTGTCCCAGGCTGTGGCTGAAATTCAGGCCATTCTCACCGCCGAGGGATGCAGAACAAAATATCGCGAGAACCTGATGGAAGGAGTTTGATGTCCCATGATGCTGCAGCCGTCGATCTACGCCCTCTTGAAAGAGGTGCCCAGCCGCTATATGCTGGTAAACGTGGTGGCCCACCGGGCCCGCCAGATCTCCAGCCAGGCGGAGGATGAGGGGTATCCCCTGGAGGAGAAGCCGGTGACCCTGGCCCTGAAGGAAGTGGCCCAGGGCGAGGTAGCCCCCTCGGAAGAAGAGACCCTGTAAAAAGAGAAAGGCAAGCGGCGGGGAAGAGCCCCAGCGCTTGCCTTTTCCGCCAAGTAAGGAGGTGCGCCGTTGCCAGTTTCCATAGCCAAGATCGCCCTGTCGGCGGCCACCCTTGCCATTGACCGGCCCTACGACTACCTGATCCCGGAGGAGCTCGCCGGCCTTGTCCCCGGCGTGCGGGTCATCGTGCCCTTCGGCTCCGGGAACCGCCGGGTGGAGGGCCTTGTACTGGCGGTGGAGGAGGGCGTGTCCTTGCCGGACAAGCCCCTGAAGTCCATCCTCACCCGCCTGGACGAGGAACCCGTACTGGATGCCGAGGGCATCCGCCTGGCCCTGTGGGTCCGGGAGCGGTGGTTCTGCACGGTGTACGACGCCGCCCGGGCCATGCTTCCCTCCGGACTTTACTATGCCCTCCAGGACTGCTACCGCCTGGCCGACGGCGTGGACAAGGAAACCGCCCTGGCCGCTGCGGGAAAATCGGAAAAGGAACGTCAGGTGGTGGAGCTGGTCTCCGGCCGGCAAGCCGGCCTGGAGGCAGGCGTCATCCGGGAGGCATTCCAGACCAAGGACCCGGGCCCCGCCCTGCGCTCCCTCATCTCCAAGGGGATCCTGACCCTGGAGACCAGCGCGGAACGGGGGATCGGGGATAAGACCGAAAAGGTGGTCTCTCTGGCCATCCCTCCCGAGGAGGCCCTGGCCCACGTCCGTCCCAAGCGAAAGACCGGCCCCTTGCGTTACGCTGTGGTGGAGCTCCTGGCCGGTGTGGGCGAAGCGGGGGCCAAAGAGGTCTGTTACTTTACCGGCGCCTCCAATGCCACCCTCCGCTCTCTGGAGCGCAGCGGTCTCATCCAGATGACCCAGCGGGAGGTCTTCCGCCGCGCGCCGCCGGAGCAGGTGGAGCCGGCAGGCCCCATTGTTCTCAATGCCGAACAGCAGCGGGCCTTCGAGGGGCTCAATGCCCTGGCCGGATCCGGCCGGAGCGAGGCCGCCCTTCTCTACGGCGTCACCGGCAGCGGTAAGACCCAGGTCTATCTCCGGCTCATCCAGGAGACGCTGAAGCGGGGCAGGACCGCCCTGACCCTGGTGCCTGAGATCGCCCTTACCCCCCAGCTCCTGGCCATCTTCACCGCCCACTTCGGCGAGCAGGTGGCGGTGCTCCACAGCTCCCTGTCCTCTGGGGAGCGGTACGACGAGTGGAAGCGGGCCAGGCAAGGGAAGGCCAAGGTGGTCATCGGCACCCGCTCCGCCGTCTTTGCTCCCTTGCATGACCTGGGGCTCATCATCCTGGATGAGGAGCAGGAGGGGAGCTACAAATCGGAAAACGTTCCCCGCTATCACGCCAGGGACGTGGCCAAATACCGGGCTCAGAGGAACGGCGCCCTGCTGGTCCTGGGCTCTGCCACCCCTTCGGTGGAGACCATGTACCATGCCAAGCGGGGGGACTATCACCTCTTCACCCTCTCCCATCGCTACAACGCCAAGGCTCTGCCCCAGGTCTTTCTTGTGGACATGAAGCAGGAGCTCAGAGCCGGAAATGTCTCCCCCATCAGCGGCCCTCTGCGGCAGGCCCTGGAGGAGAATCTGGAGCGGGGGGAGCAGAGCATCCTCTTTCTCAACCGCCGGGGGGCCAACCGGATGGTGACCTGTACCTCCTGCGGTCAGACCCCCACCTGCCCCCGGTGCTCAGCCTATCTGACCTACCACTCGGCCAACCACCGGCTCATGTGCCACCACTGCGGCTATTCCCAGGCCCTGCCCGACTTCTGCCCGGTGTGCGGCGGGAGCCTGGAGTTTGTGGGCGCGGGGACCCAGAAGGTGGAGGAGACCCTGCGTGAGCTCTTTCCCGGCGAGGAGATCCTGCGCATGGACGCCGACACCACCACCGCCAAGGAGTCCCACGAAAAGCTCCTCACCCGTTTCCGGGAGGAGAAGATCCCCATCCTGGTGGGCACCCAGATGGTGGCCAAGGGCCTGGATTTCGAGAATGTCACCCTGGTGGGGGTGCTCTCCGCCGACCAGGGCCTCTATGTGGATGACTACCGGGCAGGGGAGCGGACCTTCTCTCTCATCACCCAGGTGGTGGGCCGGGCCGGCCGGGGGAGCAAGACCGGTCGGGCCATCATCCAGACCTATACCCCGGACAACGACGTCATCACCACCGCCGCCGGCCAGGACTATGACCGCTTCTATGAACAGGAGATCAGCCTGAGAAGTGTACGTTCCTGTCCCCCTTTCCAGAATATTTTCGTGGTCACGGTCTCCGGGACGGAGGAACGGCAGGTCCTGCGGGTGTGCGCCTTTCTGCGGGACAGTCTCCGCCAGTGGCTGGACCTGCCTGCCTACCGGAGCCTTGGCTGCCAGGTGCTGGGCCCCGCCCCCGCCGCCATCGCCAAGGTCAACAACCGCTACCGCTACCGCCTGACCCTCACGGCGGAGAACAGCCGACCCATGCGGGAACTGGTGGCCCACCTGGTGCGCTGTGCCCAGGCCGACCCAAAGAACAGGGGCGTTTCGGTCACCGCCGACGTAGACCCCATGAACTAAGGAGGAAACCCATGGCTATTCGAGAGATCCTGACTGACAAAGACCCGGCCCTGCACAAAAAGTGCCATCCCGTGACCCGATTTGACGAGAAGCTGGGCATGCTCATGGACGATTTGCGGCAGACCCTGGCCCAGGCCAACGGGGCCGGCCTGGCCGCCCCCCAGGTGGGCATCCTTCGCCGGGCGGTGGTGGTCGTGGACGCCGAGGACAATATGCTGGAGCTCATCAATCCCGAGATCATCGCCCAGGAGGGGGAGCAGGACGGCCTGGAGGGCTGCCTGTCTCTGCCCGGCCAGTGGGGCTTTGTCAAGCGGCCCATGAAGGTCACCGTGAAGGCCCAGGACCGCTACGGCCAGTGGTTTGAGGCCACCGGTGAGGAGATCGTCGCCCGGTGCTTCTGTCACGAGCTGGAGCATCTGGACGGCCACGTGTTCTCCGAGCATGTGGACAAGCTCTACTCCAACGACGAGCTGGAAGAGCTCCTGGCGCAGGATGAGCAAAAAAAGAAGGAAAAGAGGCGGTAAGGGTGCGCATCTTGTTCATGGGTACGCCGGAGTTCGCCGTGCCCTCCCTGGAGTCCCTGGTGGCCGCCGGCCATGAGCTGTGCGGAGCCTTCTGCCAGCCGGATAAGCCGGTGGGGCGGCACCAGAACCAGCTCCAGCCGCCGCCTGTAAAGGAATGTGCCCTGTCACATCACATCCCGGTCTTTCAGCCGGTGAAGCTGCGGGACGGCACGGCCCTGGCCCAGATCCGGGCCCTGGCGCCCGACCTCATCGTGGTGGCGGCCTATGGCCGCATCCTGCCCCAGGATATCCTGGACGCTCCCCGGCTGGGCTGCATCAATGTCCACTCGTCCTTGCTGCCCAAATACCGGGGCGCAGCCCCCATCAACTGGGCCATCCTCAACGGAGACAAGGAGACCGGCGTCACCATCATGCATATGGCCGCCGGCTTGGACTCCGGTGACATTATTTCCCAGGAAAAAACTGCTATCGGCCCTGACGAGACCGCCCCGGAGCTCACCCGCCGGCTGGCCATCCTGGGTGCCGGGCTGCTGGTGGACACCGTGGCCGCCCTGGAGGCGGGCACCGCCTCCCGCACGGTCCAGGATGAGAGCCAGGTCACCCTGGCCCCCATGCTTTCCAAGGAGCTCTCCCCCCTGGACTGGACCCGGAGTGCCCAACAGCTCCACGACCAGGTCCGGGGGCTGACCCCCTGGCCCTCCGCCACCGCCCAGATCAAAGGGGTCCGCTGTAAGATCCTGAAGACGGCGGTAGAGGACAGAAAGGGGACCCCTGGAGTTCTTTTGGAGGGGGGTAAAAACGGCATTTTGGCGGCCTGTGGAGAGGGCTCTCTGCGCATTTTAGAGCTCCAGCCGGACGGCAAAAAGCCCATGACTGCGGGGGATTTCCTCTCCGGGCACCCCCTCAGGACAGGAGAACCCCTGTGACCGCCGTTCCCCCCCCCCGTGAAATTGCCCTGAATTGCCTGATTTCCTGCGAAAAACAGGGCGCATGGTCGGATAGTTACCTGAAAAATGCGGAAAAGAAGGCAAACCTCTCTGTCCGCGACGCCGCTCTCTGCTCCCGCCTCACCTATGGCGTTCTCCAGCAAAAAATGCTCCTGGACTGGCATGTTGACCGTTTTTCCACCACAAAAACGGAGAAAATGGACCCCATCGTACGCAATTCCCTCCGCCTGGGTCTCTACCAGCTCCTTTTCCTGGACCGCGTCCCCAACCACGCCGCCGTCAATGAGGCGGTCTCCCTGGTGAAGGGCCGCAGCCGTAACCCCGGAGCCGCCGGCCTGGTCAATGCCGTCCTCCGTGCGGTGGAGCGGGCCAAGGCCCAGGGGCTGCCCCAGCCGGAGGCGCTGTCGGTGCGATACAGCCATCCGGAATGGCTTGTAAAGGAATTTTCCCGTACACTTCCTGCCCATGAGGTAGAGGCCCTTTTGGCCGCCGACAATGCCCAGCCACCCACGGCAGCTCAGGTAAATACCTTGAAGACCTCAGCAGAGGAGCTGCGGCGGGAACTGTCCTCTGCCGGGGTGTCGGCCACGCCTCACCCCTGGCTGGAAAATTGCCTGGAACTCAGAGATACCGGGGCTTTGGAGACCTTGACCACCTTCCGGGAGGGACTGTTTTACGTGCAGGATGCCGCCGCCAAGCTGGCGGTTTTGGCCGCAGGAGCCCGGCCTGGGATGGAGGTTTTGGACGCCTGTGCCGCCCCCGGCGGTAAGACCTTTGCCGCTGCCCTCCAGATGGAGCGTAAAGGGAATATCCTTTCCTGCGATATCCACCCCAACAAGGTGAAGCTCATCCGGGAGGGAGCCGCCCGGCTGGGCCTGTCCAATGTGACGGCGGAGGTGCGGGACGCCAAGACCTTCGACCCCGCCCTGGAGGACAGATTCGACCTGGTGATGGCCGATGTGCCCTGCTCGGGGCTGGGCATTATCCGCAAGAAGCCGGATATCCGCTACAAGGACCCCAAGCCCTTGGAGGGCCTGCCCCAGGTGCAATTGGCCATCCTGGAGAACGTCTCCCGGTATGTAAAGCCCGGCGGGACCCTCCTCTACGCCACCTGCACCCTCTTGGAGCGAGAGAACGGGGGCGTGGTAGCCCGGTTTTTGGAGACCCACAGGGACTTCCACCCCGCCTCTTTTCTCCTTCCCGGCCGGGAAGAGGACTGCTCCCAGGTCACCCTGTGGCCCCATCGGGACGGGACGGACGGATTCTTTTTTGCCAAGCTGGAGCGGGACCTCTCCGAGGAGACGAGGGGAGAGCTTGCGAAGAAATATGGGCTTGAGCCCCCGGAGGTGAGCGCGTGATCGACCTGAAATCCATGGACCTGGCGGAGATGACCGGCCTTTTGAAGGGCTGGGGAGAGCCCGCCTTCCGGGCCAGGCAGGTCTTCCGCTGGCTCCACCGGGGTGCCCGGTCCTTTGACGAGATGACCGACCTGTCCAAGGCCCTCCGGGAGCGGCTGAAGGAGACCTGTGCGCTGACCCCGCCCACGGTGGACCGCAAGCAGGTATCTGAGCTGGACGGCACGGTCAAGTATCTCTGGCGGCTGTCCGATGGCAACTGCGTGGAGACGGTTTTGATGCGCTATCATCATGGGAATACTGTGTGTATCTCCTGCCAGGTGGGCTGCCGGATGGGCTGCCGGTTCTGCGCCTCCACCATCGGCGGCAAGGTGCGGGACCTGACCAGCGCCGAGATGCTGGACCAGGTGCTCTTCACCCAGCTGGATTCCGGGCTGGAGATCTCCAACATCGTCCTCATGGGCATTGGAGAGCCCCTGGACAATTTTGACACGGTGATGCGCTTTTTGGAGCTGGTGAATTCCCCGGAGGGCCTGCATATCGGCATGCGGCACATCTCTCTGTCCACCTGCGGGCTGGTAGAACAGATTGACAAACTGGCCGCTCTTCGGTTACAATTGACCCTGTCAGTCTCCCTCCACGCCCCCGATGACGAGACTAGGTCTCAGATCATGCCGGTGAACAAAAGTGTGGGAGTGGACAAGCTCTTTGAGACCTGCCGCCGGTACTTTGAGATCACCGGTCGGCGCATCTCCTATGAGTACGCCATGATCGACGGTGTGAACGACGCCGACTGGCAGGCCGACTTGCTGGCCAAGCGACTGAAGGGGACGCCGGGGCATGTGAATCTCATCCCCCTGAACAACGTGGCCGAGAGCCCGCTGAGGCCCAGCCGGCGGGTAAAGGAGTTTCAAAAGCGTTTGGAGGACCAGGGCGTCACCGTCACGGTCCGGAGGAAACTGGGGTCCGACATTGATGCGTCCTGCGGGCAGCTGCGGCGCAAGCGAATGGAGGAAGCGGAATGATTCGAGCGTGGGGAATAACGGATAAGGGCGCGGTCCGTGCCCAGAACCAGGATTCCTATTACTTAAGGCCGGAGGGTGACGACCTGGTGGTGGCCATCGTCTGCGACGGAATGGGAGGGGCCCGGGCCGGAAATGTGGCCAGTGCCCTGGCAGTGGAGGTATCCTCTGCCTGTGTGGATGAACTGACGCCGGAGGACCTTCGAAGCGCCCCCGGTGAGCACCTCTCCCAGGCGGCGGAAAAGGCCAACGAGGCGGTCTTCCACAAGGCGCTCCACGACCCGGAATGCCGGGGCATGGGGACCACCATGGTGGCCGCCGTGGTGTGTGACAGAAAGGCTGCGGTGCTGAACATCGGCGACAGCCGGTGCTACCGCATCGGGGGAGAGGGCATTGTGAAGCTCACCCGGGACCACTCCCTGGTGGAGGACCTGGTGAACCGGGGAGAGATCACTCCCGAGGAGGCCCGGCAGCATCCCCAGAAGAACCTGATCACCCGGTGTCTGGGCTCGGAGCTGCAGGCCCGCACCGACCTGTATGAGGTGGAGCTGCGGGAGGGAGAGTTCCTTCTCCTGTGTACCGACGGCCTGTCCAACACCCTCACCGACCAGGAACTGCTCTATGAGACCCTTCACGGGGGATCGCCTGAGACCTGCTGCCGGCGGATGCTGGATATCGCGCTGGAACGGGGGGCGCCTGACAACGTCACCGCCGTTCTCATCCAAATTCAGTAAGGGGGTAATGAACTATGGATCAGTACATAGGGAAATTACTCGACAACCGATATGAGATCCTGGAGCGCATCGGCTCCGGCGGCATGGCCATGGTGTACAAGGCCAAATGTCACTGGCTCAATCGGTTTGTTGCCATCAAGATATTAAAAGAGGACCTGTCTCAGGATGAGGAGTTCCGCCGCCGGTTCCACGAGGAGTCCCAGGCCATCGCCATGCTCTCCCATCCCAATATCGTCTCGGTCTACGACGTCAGCCAGTCCCCGGACCTGGACTATATCGTCATGGAGCTTATCGACGGCATTACTCTCAAGCAGTATATGCAGAAGCGGGGAGGCAAGCTGTCCTGGAAGGAGGCCCTCCACTTCATCACCCAGATCATGAAGGGCCTGAGCCACGCCCACAGCAGGGGCATCATCCACCGGGATATCAAGCCCCACAACATCATGGTGCTCCGGGACGGCAGCGTGAAGGTCACTGATTTCGGCATCGCCCGCCTGGCCTCCTCCAATCAGAACACCATGACCCAGGAGGCCCTGGGCAGCGTCCACTATATCTCTCCCGAGCAGGCCCGGGGCAGCCGCAACGACGCCCGCAGCGACATCTACTCCGCCGGCGTGGTCCTTTACGAGATGCTCACCGGCCGGCTTCCCTACGAGGGGGATTCCCCCGTGGCGGTGGCCATCCAGCACATCAATTCCATCCCCCTGTCGCCCCGGGAGATCGAGCCCTCCATCCCCGAGGCCCTGGAGGAGATCACCATGAAGGCCATGGCCTCCGACGTGGACAAGCGCTATGTCTCGGCCGACGCCATGCTGGCCGATCTGGAGGAATTCCGCAAGAATCCCAGCATCAGCTTTGACTATACCCCCGAGGACCTCTCCGCCGGAGAGGGGGACGAGCCCACCCGGGTCCTGGGCGCCAACTCCGCCCAGGTGGTGACGCCCCAGCCCGTCCACACCAAGGAGCAGCCCTCCAAGCCCAAGAAGCCCGAGCGCCGGGAAGAGGACGAAGAGGACGACTACTACGATGAGGGCGGCGGCGGAAAGCGGATCGCGGTCATCGTGGTGGCGTTGCTGCTGTGTCTGGCGGGCATCGGCTATTTCCTGTGGGTCACTGTGTTCAGCGGTATGACCCAGGCCCAGACCTACCCAGTCCCCGACCTGCGGGGCTACACTCTGGCCGAGGCCCAGGCCCTGCCTGCGGTGGTGGACAACGGCTTTACCATCGTGGAGGGCAAGAGCGTGGCCGACGCCAACGTTCCCGCCGGAAAAATCGTCTCTCAGAGTCCCGAAGCCGACACCCAGGTGAAGTCGGGAGGCCGGGAGATCACCGTCCATCTCAGCAGCGGCTCCGACGCACTGAAGATGCCCGACCTTTACAAGCAGGACCAGCGGCTGGCCAAGGACACCCTTGAGCGCATGGGCCTGGTGGTGACAGTGGAGGAGGAACCCTCCGACGAGATCACCGCCGGCACCGTCATGGGCCAGAGTCCTGCGGCAGAGACTGAGCTCCAGAGCGGCCAGCAGGTCACCATCATCGTCAGCACCGGGCCCATCGTCCAGCCGGTGCCCATGCTCCAGGTCACCGGCCTGGACCTGGCCGAGGCCACCCGCATCATCACCCAGGACCTGAAGCTGAACATCGGCACCGTGGACCGGGTCCCCAGCGACGAGTATCCCGAGGGCAAGGTCTGCTACCAGAGCACCGCGCCTTACACCCTGGTGGCCGAGGGCACCACCGTCAACCTGAAGGTGAGCACCGGCCCTGAGGTCAGCGAGCCCCCCGTGGAAACGCCCACCGCGCCGGTGGAGAGCGAGCCTGCGGTGGAGACCGCCACCCCCGCCCCCACCGCCCCCAAGCTGGGGCGGAAGGAGGTCAAGGTCAGCCTGCCCAGTGACCGGGAGACCGTGACCATTCGCATCCTGGTGGGCGGCGTGGAGCAGATCCCCGCCCAGTTGGTGGATACCCGGATGAAGACTGCCCGCTTTACTGTGGAGGGCTCCGGGGTCCAGACCGTGGACGTCTATATGGACGACAGCCTTTACAGCAGCGCCTCCGTGGACTTCTCTGCCTGATGGAGGGGATCATCTGTAAGGCCCTGTCCGGCTTCTACTACGTGGACTGCGGCGGCGGGATCGTCACCTGCCGCGCCCGGGGGAAGTTCCGCCACGAGAAGGTCAAGCCCCTGGTGGGCGACCGGGTGGAGATCACCGCCCAGGGGGACGGCACCGGCACCGTAGACGCCCTCCTGCCCCGGAAGAACCAATTCCAGCGCCCCGCCGTGGCCAACATCGACCTGCTGGTCATCGTGGCCTCGGGGGCCATTCCCGTCACCGACCCCTTCCTCATCGACCGGGTGACCGCCATGGCCCAGCGGCGGGAGGTGGAGAGCCTTATCTGCTTCAATAAGTGGGACCTGGAGCAGCCCGACGCCCTGTTGGAGACCTACCGCAAGGCGGGTTTTCCCACCCTGCGCCTCAGCGCCGAGACCGGTGAGGGGGTGGCCGAGCTGTCCCAATTCATTGCCGGAAAGGTCTGCGCCTTTACAGGCAACTCCGGAGTGGGTAAGTCCAGCCTTCTCAACGCCCTGGAGCCCGGCTTCGGCCTTCCCGTGGGGGAGGTCAGCGAAAAGCTGGGCCGGGGCCGGCATACCACCCGCCATGTGGAGCTCTTCCGTCTGAAGAACGGGGCGGTGGTGGCTGATACGCCGGGCTTTTCCTCCTTTGAGGAGGAGGACGGCGCCCTGGGCTGCCCTCCGGAGGAGCTGCAATATGCCTTCCGGGAGTTCCAGCCCTATCTGGGCTCCTGCCGCTTCCTGGACTGCGCCCATGTCAAGGAGAAGGGCTGCGCCATCCTGGAGGCGGTCCGCGGGGGAGAGATCGCCCCAAGCCGCCACAGCAGCTACGTCCGCCTCTATGAGCTGGCCAAAGCAGTTCCCCAGTGGCAGAGAAATGCCGGGACCTGAGCCCGATCACACCCTGTCCTGCCCTGTCTGACACCAAAAGCCGCCCGCCTTCGTATATTGGGGTATCCCAGTATGGAAGGGGGCGGCTTTTTTGCTGCTGGAACAGATTTCCGAAGAGACCCGGCGCAACCTGAAGATTGCCGGCGCCTGCACCGCCGGCGTGGCGGTGCTCCTCTACCCGGCGGCCTTGGTGACCCTGGGCCTGGGGCTGGCTCTGGGCTATAAGGGCCAGGACGCCATCCGGGCGTTTTTGGAGGGAGGTGACAAAAGGTGAAGATCGTGGTGGTGAAGTCCCCCAAGGCACTCCGGGGGCTGCTGAAAACTCTCTTTGGTCTGAAGTGACATACCGCCCCACCCTTGTACATATAGATGCACAGAAGAAACGAGGCGGAAAGCCTGTACAAGGAGTGGAGCGAGTGTATGGAATTTGAATTGGAGAGGACCCAGCTCGGGGGCTACGACCCGGTGCTGGATACCACCCTGTTCCAGGAGGAGACCCTGGAAATGATCGTGCCCGACGCCTGCCCTGACCTGGAACGGGTCGTGGATGTGGCTGGTCAGGTCCTTCTGCGCTCCCGTGAGGCCATGGAGGGCAGAGTGGAGCTGGGAGGCTTCATCCAGGCCCAGGTCCTGTGTGTTCCCGACGGGGAGGAGGGCCTTCGGCATCTGGATGTGACCATCCCATTCACCGCCGCGGCCGAGGTCCCCGAGGCCTGTACCGGCGCCGCCGTGGTGGTGGACGCCAGGCTCCGCCGGGCCGACGCCCGGCTGGTCAATCCCCGGAAGGTGCTGGTCCGGGCCGAGGCGGCCCTGGACGTGCGGGCGCTGGTCCTGGCCGACCGGGAGCTCTGCGTGGACGTGACGGCGGAGGAGGGGGCTGTGGAGCGGCGGATGGAGCCCCAGGAGCTCTACCTCACCGCCTGTGTGGAGGAAAAGTCCTTCCACCTCTCGGATACCCTGACCCTCTCCGGGGCCCGCTCTCCGGCGGCGGAGCTGCTCCGCAGCCGGGTGGAGGTGGTCTGTGGGGAGTCCAAGCTCATCGGCAGCAAGCTCATCTTCAAGGGCAGCGCCAATGTGGCGCTCCTGTGCCGGGGGGAGGACGGGTCCCTGACCCGCTCCGGCGGTGAGGTGCCCTTCTCCCAGATCATGGAAGTCTCCGGTGTGGGGGAGGGGGCCGACTGCGCTGTCTTCCTCAGTCTCTCCGGCTGCCAGTGTATCCTTGCCCCTGACGGCGAGGGCCGCTCGGTGGACCTCTCTCTGGACGTCCTGGCCCAGGCGGTGGTGGGGGAGACCCGGAGCCTGGAGGTGGTCACCGACGCCTATTCCACCAAGGAGCCCCTGGAGGCCCAGTGGGAGACCTGCGCCCTTCCCCGGCTGCTGGACAGCGGGGTGCGCACCCAGAATGTCCGGGAGGTCTGGGAGATCGGCGTGGCCGCCAGAGATATCCTGGACAGCTCCTTTGCCCTGGCCCAGGTGACCCAGAGCTGGGAGGGCGGGAAGCTGACCCTCACCGCCCAGGGCGAGGCCACCGTGCTCTACACCGGGGAGGACGGGACGCTCAGCGCCGTGACAAGGGGCGTATCCGTGCCCTGTGCTCTGGATCTGCCCGAGAATTGCCGCTGCCTGTGCCTGTGCCGGCCGGTGGGAGAGGTCTATGCCGCCCCCTCCGCCGTGGGTATGGAGCTTCGCTTTGCCCTGGACTTCCAATACCAGGCCCTGGAGGTGAGCGCCAAGGCGGTGCTCTCCGGGCTGACGCCGGGCCAGAGCCCCCAGGAGGGGCCTCAGCCCTCCCTCATCCTGCGTCGGCTTTCGCCGGGGGAGAGTCTTTGGGACATGGCCAAGGCCGGCGGGGCCACCATTGCCGACATTATCAGCGCCAACGAGCTGGAGGATGAGACCCAGGCGGGGGACCGCCTGCTCCTCATCCCGCGGAAACGGTAAAGGGGGAGAGGAAGATGGAAGGCAATCGGCTCTATGACGACATCGCCCGCCGCACCGGGGGCGACATCTACATCGGTGTGGTGGGTCCGGTGCGCACCGGGAAATCCACCTTTATCAAGCGTTTTATGGAGAGCTTGGTCATCCCCAATATTGAGAACGTCTACCGCCGGGAGCGGGCCAGGGATGAGCTGCCCCAGTCGGGCTCGGGCCGGACGGTGATGACCGCCGAGCCCAAGTTCGTCCCCGAGGAGGCCGTCCGGGTGGAGATGGAGGACGGCGCCGCCTTCTCGGTGCGTCTCATCGACTGTGTGGGCTATATGGTCCCCGGCGCGGTGGGCCAGTTGGAGGACGATGCCCCCCGCATGGTCACCACGCCCTGGTTCGACCACCCGGTCTCCATGGCTGAGGCCGCCGAGGTGGGCACCCGCAAGGTCATCGCCGAGCACTCCACCATCGGCATCGTGGTCACCACCGACGGGAGCATCACCGACATTCCCCGGGAGGATTACCTGGAGGCCGAGGAGCGGGTCATCACCGAGCTCAAGGCCCTGGGAAAGCCCTTCCTGGTCCTGCTCAATTCGGCCTATCCCAACTCCGACAAGGCCAAGGCCATCCAGGCCGACATCGCCGGCCGCTATGACGTGACCTGCATGCGCTGTAACTGCCTGGAGCTGGGGGAGGCCGACGTCACCGCCATCATCCAGAACGTGCTCTACGAGTTCCCGGTGAAGGAGCTGGACGTCTTCCTCCCGTCCTGGGTAGACGCCCTGTCCTTCGACCACCCCATCAAGAGCGGCCTTTACGCCAGCGTGCGGGAGGGCACCGCCCAGCTGCGCCGGGTGCGGGACGTGGACGCCGCCATGGCCGCCATCGGGGCCTGTGAGAGCGTCAGCGCCGCCAGAGTGACCTCCATGGACCTGGGAGCAGGAAAGGCCGTGGCTGCCCTGGAGCTGCCCAGGAACCTCTTCTATGACACCATCTCCGCCCAGTCCGGCTTCTCCATTGCCGACGACGGCGACCTGATGAGCCTGCTCACCGAGCTTTCCGGGGTAAAGCGGGAGTACGACAAGGTGGCCGACGCCCTCCGGGAGGTCCGGGAGACCGGCTACGGCATCGTGGCTCCCACCCCGGAGGAGCTGCGGCTGGAGGAGCCCGAGATCGTCCGCCAGGGGGGCCGCTACGGGGTCCGCCTGAAGGCCAGCGCTCCCTCCATCCACATGATCCGGGCGGACATCGAGACCGAGGTCTCCCCCCTTATGGGCAGCGAGAAGCAGTCCGAGGAGATGGTGGGATTCCTCCTTCAGGACTTTGAGGGGGACACCGCCCGCATCTGGGAGTCCAATATCTTCGGAAAATCCTTCCACGACCTGGTGGGGGAGGACCTGAACGGCAAGCTCAAGCGGATGCCCGAGGATGCCCGGGATAAGCTGCGGGAGACCTTGCAGCGGGTCATCAACGAGGGTTCCGGAGGGCTGATCTGCATCATTTTGTAAGGCGAGATAGGGCACCCCTCAGAACAGAATTTGGGTGCAAAAAAGGAGCTGCCGGGAGGTTTCCCGGCAGCTCTTTTTCCATAAAATGGAGAAAGTTGTATGCTTCTACCCAAGGGTTTTGGAATTCTACTCCCCATTTTTGGTCCTTGACCCTCGGTTTTGGGAATCGTACGGGCCCCGCTCTTGTTCCCATTTTTCCGGAGCCGTCTCCGACTTACGAGGGGAGGGTGGGCTCCTCATCGGAGAGGGGGAAGGTGACGGTGACCACGAACAGGTCGGCCACCGGCTCCACCTTCAACTCGCCGCCGCAGGCGGCGGTGAAACTCTGGGCGATGGCCAGGCCCAGGCCGCTGCCGCCGTCGGTGCGGCTCTCGTCCCCCCGGACGAACCGGGCGGTAAAGTCCACGCCGTCGGGAAGCTCGGTCTTGGAGGTGTTCTTTACCGAGGCAATCGCCTTGCCGTCCTCTACCTCCAGGGTGAGGTAGACCCGGGAGCCCTCCAGGGCGTATTGCAGGGCGTTTTGCAGCAGGTTCTGGAACACCCGGTAGAGCCGGTCCCCGTCGGCCTTTACGGGCACGGGGGTTTCGGGCAGGCTCTCCCGGAGGGTGACGGGGGCGTCATCAATGGCCTGGGACATGTCGGCCAGGGTCTGCCGCAGGAGCTTGGAGAGATCCAGCGGCTCCAGCTTCACCGGCAGGTCTCCCGAGGCGGCCTTGCTCACCTCAAAGACGTCCAGGACCATGGCGCGCAGGCGTTCGGCCTTTTGGCTGAGGACCTCCACATATTCCCCGGCAGGAGGGTCCAGGTGCTCTTGCTTGAGGAGCTCGGCGTAGCTGATGATGGAGGTCAGGGGGGTCTTCAGGTCGTGAGACACGTTGGTGATGAGCTCCACCTTCATCCGCTCACTGCGGGTCTGCTCGGCCACGGCCTGCTCCATCCCCTGGCCGATCTGAGCCAGTTCCCGGGAGGGGACATAGAGGTCGCTGCTCTCCGGAATGAGGGGCGCGGCCGACAGGTCTCCCGCTTTGATGGCAGAGATCTGGTCGGTGAGCAGGCCCAGGTCCTGCCAGAGCCGGCGCTGGCTCCGTCCGGCCACGGCCCAGACGCCCAGAAAGGTCAGAAGGAGGGCGGGGAGAGCGATCACCAGCGCAAGCTCCTGGTTGATGGAAAGGATCAAGACGGCCAGGGTCAGCAGGGCCAGGGCAAGGAGGATGAGAATGGCCGCCGCCAGCCCAGCCCGGCGGCTGAGACGCTTCTGGATGGAGAGTTTCAGGCTCCGGGCTGCGAGCATCCCGCAGAGACCGTGGCGCCAGGGCTTGTCCCCATACCGCAGGTCGTTGATGAAGAGGTAGAGCACCCAAAAAGCGATGAGCAGCAGAGCGGGCCGGCTGACCACCTGGGACCAATAGGAGCTAAGGAACCAGGGCTCCCAATAGGAGCCGCCCTCGGTGTAAACATAGGCAGCCTCCGAGAGAAGATGCCGCATTTCTTCGTTGAAGGGGAAAAGGAAGAACACAATGGCCGCCAGGGCCAGGAGCAGCTTCAGCTCGAACCAGAGGTGCCCTGTGACCCCGGCGACGGCCCGGTCGGCCCGGGCCTTGTCCTTGCGAAGGACGAGACAGACCGCCAGCAGGGCAGCGCCCAGGACCAGCAGGGCGCAGGAGCGCCGGAACTGGACCTTTTCCTGCTGCCAGTTGCCCTCCAGCCAGTAGAGCTGGTTGTTCTGCCGCTTGACCCCAGAGACAGTGTAGTCCCCCCGGAGATAGAGGGCGGGGACATCAGCCACAGCCAGGGCCACCTCCACCTGGGCGGCATCGTTCCCGGCGGGGAAGTTACGGTAGCCGGGGAGATACCAGTGCTCCCCATCGTCTTTGTAAACACCGTCGCCGTACAGGTCTGTTTCCTGTCCGTCCTTGTAGGCAGTGCACTTCGTGCCGTCAAAGAGGAGCCAGAAGCCATAGCCGTCAGGGAGGGACACAGAGAGATCAAAATCTGAATTGCTGTAAAGCGTTTTCCCTCCTTGCTCGACCTGATAGAGGATGTTCTTATCCTCCTGAATGGCCTTATGGTATGCCTCAGCCTGACGCTTCCACAGCTTCCGGTCTGTCTCAGAGGGAGCGCCGTTTTCGCTGAGGCCCCATTCCCAGCCGCTGTCCTCTGCCACCGCGGTGATGGCGTCCCCCTCCCAGAGCATCTCATCATAGGCTGCTCCGTAGTAGCCGTAATAGCTGTCCAGGGGGCCGCCGGCCCCCATGGAGATGAGATCGTTCATCAGGTCTGAGAGATAATTGCGGAAGGACGCGGTCTGCTGAAAATCCTCTGAGAGCAGGCCCTTCAAGCGCTGCCGCCCCTCCTGGCTGCTGAACCGGGAGATCAGAGGGAGAGCGCAGGAGAGGACCAGGCTCACCCCCAGGGCGAAGCTGAGGAATCCCAGAGCCGCCTTACTTTTTTTCCATTTTGTAGCCAATGCCCCACACCACCTTCAAATATTCTGGTTCCTTGGGCTCCAGCTCGATCTTCTCCCGGATGCGGCGGATGTGGACCATCACCGTGTTCTCCGAGGCGTAGCCGCTCTCGTCTCCCCACACCCGGCGGTAGATCTCCTCGGCGGGGAAGATGCGGCCCAGGTTGCGCATGAGCAGGTCCACGATCCCGGTCTCGGTGGCGGTGAGACGCACCGGCTCGCCGTCGGCGGTGAGGACCCGGCTGTCCGGGTCGTAGCGCAGGCGGCCGGTGACATAGCCGGAAGTCTGGGCGGCGTTCACATCCCCCAGGCGGGTGTACCGCCGGAGCTGGCTCTTCACCCGGGCCATGAGCTCCTGGGGGTGAAAGGGCTTGGCCACGTAGTCGTCGGCGCCCATGCTGAGCCCCAGGACCTTGTCGGTGTCCTCGCTCTTGGCGGAGAGGATGAGGATGGGCAGATTCCGCCGCTCCCGGATGCGCAGCACCGCCGAGAGCCCGTCCAGGCGGGGCATCATCACATCCATGAGGATGAGCCGCAGGTCGGGGTCCACCGCCAGGTCCAGAGCCTCCATGCCGTCGTAGGCCTTGAGGACCTGATAGCCCTCGGCCTCCAGCAACAGGGCGATGGCGCGGACGATCTCTCTGTCGTCGTCTACCACCAGGATCTTTTCACGCATTTCGAGCTTCCTCCCTTCGGAACGGGGCCAGTATAGCAGGATATTCCTACAAAAAAGTCGATGTTTTCCTTACAGGTTTCTTAAATATCATCCGGCTGGACAAAGTGCTCCAGAGCGGGGCGGTCCAGGAGGGTGAGCTCCCCGTAGCCGGTGGAGACCCACCCCCGGCGGGCAAACTGGGACAGGACCCGGCTCACCGTTACCCGGCTCACCCCCACCGAGGCTCCCAGCTCCTCATGGGTGGTATGTAAAGTGTTTTTCCCTTCGCTCTGCCGCAGAAGGGCCAGGGCCAGGCGCTCCTCGGCGGGGCGGAAGGAGATGTCGTCCACGTGGCCTGAGAGTTCCCGGATGGTGTGGGAGAGATAGCGCAGCATGGGCACGGCCATCTCCGGATGGGCGCGGAGAGCGGCCTCCAGATGAGGGCTGTCAACGGAAATTACTTTACATTCTGTCAGCGCCACCGCTGAGGAGACCCGGGGATAGCCGTCAAAAAAGGAGGCCTCTCCCATGAGGTCGCCGCTGCGGTGGATGGTGAGGACCCGCTCCGCACCCTCGGGAGAGCTGATGAAGCTGCGCACCGAGCCCTCCAGGAGGTAGTAGAGGTACTTGGGCTCCTCGGCCTGATGGTAGATGAACTGGCCGGGGGAATAGGTCCTGGGGCTTTGCCCCTGGGCCAGGGGGGACCAGATGGGATCACGCATAAAACTCACCTCAGCTACATTGTATCACACTTTACATTCTTTGGGAAGAAAACCGTGCATACTGGGGGTACGATATATGACAGGAGGTTCCGAACCATGGGAATGACTATGACCCAAAAGATCTTAGCGCGGCATGCCGGGCTGGAGAGCGTCCAGGCCGGACAGCTCATCGAGGCCAGGCTGGACCTGGTCCTGGGCAACGACATCACCACGCCGGTGGCCATCACTGAGTTTGAGAAGGCGGGGCTGACGGAGGTCTTTGACAAGGATAAGATCGCCATTGTCCTGGACCACTCCACCCCCTGCAAGGACATCAAGTCGGCTCAGCTCTGCGCCCAGGCCAGGGAATTTGCCAAGAAGCACGCCATCACCCACTTCTACGACGTGGGCAAGGTGGGCATCGAGCACGCGCTGCTGCCCGAAAAGGGCCTGTGCGCCCCCGGCGAGGCCATCATCGGGGCGGACTCCCACACCTGTACATATGGGGCGGTGGGGGCCTTCTCCACCGGTGTGGGCTCCACCGATATGGCGGCGGGGATGGCCACCGGCCTTGCCTGGTTCAAGGTGCCTTCGGCGGTGAAGGTGACCCTGAAGGGAGAGCTGCCGCCCTTTGTCTCCGGCAAGGATGTGATCCTCCACCTCATCGGGCTTATCGGGGTGGATGGAGCCCTCTACAAATCTCTGGAGTTCAGCGGGGAGGGGGTGGCATCCCTCACCATGGATGACCGGTTCACCATCGCCAACATGGCCATCGAGGCGGGGGCCAAGAACGGCATCTTCCCGGTGGATGAGAAGACCAGGGCCTACCTGGAGGGCCGGGTGGACCGGGCGTGGACCGCCTTTGAGGCCGACGCCGACGCGGAGTACGACAGGGAAGTGGTCATCGACCTGAGCGCGCTGCGGCCCACGGTGGCCTTCCCCCATCTACCCTCCAACACCAAGACGGTGGACGAGGCGGCGGGGACAACCGTGCAGCAGGTGGTCATCGGCTCCTGCACCAACGGGCGGCTGAAGGACCTGGCCGAGGCCGCCGGCATCCTCAAGGGCAAAAAGGTGGCGGACGGGGTGCGGTGCATCGTCATCCCCGCTACCCAGCAGATCTACATGGAGGCCATGAAGGCGGGGTACGTGGAGACCTTTATCGAAAGCGGCTGTGCCGTGTCCACGCCCACCTGCGGGCCCTGCCTGGGTGGGCACATGGGAGTGCTCTCCAACGGGGAGCGGTGCGTATCCACCACCAACCGGAACTTTGTGGGACGCATGGGGCCCACCGACTCGGAGATCATCCTGGCCAGCCCCGCCGTGGCGGCGGCCAGCGCCATTACCGGCGTTATTACGGATCCTGCTAAGGTCTAAGGGAGGGGAAGAATATGAAGATTTACAAGTACGGCGACAACGTGGACACCGACGTCATTATCCCGGCCCGGCATCTCAACGACCCCGACCCCAAGGCTCTGGCCTCCCACTGCATGGAGGACATTGACAAGGACTTCGCCAAGACGGTGGAGACGGGGGATATGATGGTGGGCGGCGCCAACTTCGGCTGCGGCTCCTCCCGGGAGCACGCTCCTCTGGCCATCAAGGCCAGCGGTGTGAAGTGCGTCATCGCCAAGAGCTTCGCCCGCATCTTCTACCGCAATGCCATCAATATCGGCCTGCCCATTCTGGAGTGCCCTGAGGCCGCTGAGGCCATCGCCCCCGGCGATGAGGTGGAGGTGGACTTTGCCACGGGGGCCATCACCGACGTGAGTCAGGGAAAGACCTGGCAGGCTGCCGCCTTCCCGGAGTTCATCGACAACATCATCCAGTCCGGCGGACTGCTCAAGTCTCTGAAGGCCCGGGGCGTGGCGAAATAAACAGGGATGGGAGATGAAAGGCCCTATTACCGGGGATCTGATTTTCGGCCCTTTTTGTTTTACTCGGTCTTTGGGGCCGGTGGGGGAGAGCTGAAAGTTTCCCGGCAGCGGCATCGTGTGGACGAGTTTCCCGAAGGGCTGGAAATGACCATGCTGGAACGGCAGAGGCACGGCACCTACATGGACGACCTGCTGAGCGGGACACTGGGAGACGTGCTTCAGCGCAGCGAGCCGTCGGTCTATGAGGCGGGACGTGCGGCAGACCGCTGGGCGGTCATCCGCGGCGAACCGCGGAAGGATACCGATCTGGGTTATTTGCGCAATACCATCGGCTTTGTCCAGGCCCTTTTGGAATCTGGCGGAGACGGAGTGATGGATCTTCAAACACTCACCCTCTATACGCCGGAGAAATGGAAACGGCAGATCTTTGAGCCGGAATTGGATCCCTGCGCCCACGTGGTGATCCTGGTCTCCGAGATGGAGGACGGCAAGCTCTGGCTGCACACCAGAGGGATGCGGAAATTCGGGCGGCCCGACATAGGGATGGAGAACGTTCCGACAAAAGAGGCAGGACAGGCCAAGCAGATCGTGGACCAGATGATTTATTACAGCGCTTTGGGAGCCCTGTTTTCTGCGCCGGCGAAGCTCCACACGGCGGACCGGGTCTGGCAGGTGAGACCGGAGCTGGCAGGCAGCGTTGACGACCCGGATTTCAACAATATTCATTATTGTGTGCGCTGGAATGAAGTCGTGGACATGGCACAAAAAGATGATCTTTCAGGGAGGAATAACAGATGAACTACAAGATCGCGCTGATCCGGGGCGACGGGATCGGCCCCGAGGTGGTCAATGAGGCCGTGGGGGTCATTGATGCCGTGGCCGCCAAGTTCGGACACACCGTCGAATATGTGGACGTGCTCATGGGAGGCTGTGCCACCGACGCGGTGGGGGTGAGCTACCCCGAGGGCACGGCGGAGAAGTGCAGGGCCTGTGACGCGGTGCTTTTGGGCGCTGTGGGCGGACCCAAGTGGGGCCCCGACAAGCCGGCCCAGCAGCGGCCTGAGACCGCTCTGCTGGCCATCCGAAAGGACCTGGGGCTCTACGCCAATCTGCGCCCCGCCATGCTCCGGCCCGCCATGGCCGACGCCTCCCCGCTGCGCAAGGAGACGGCGGAGAGGGGCATCGATTTGATGATGGTGCGGGAGCTTACCGGCGGTATCTACTTCGGCAAGCGGGACAAGTACCAGACCGAGGACCGGGGGATGGAAGCCACCGACCTGATGGCCTACTCGGAAAAGGAGATCGAGCGCGTGGGCCGTCGGGCCTTTGAGCTGGCCCGGCTGCGCCGGGGCAAGGTGTCCAGTGTGGACAAGGCCAACGTGCTGGAGACCTCCCGTTTGTGGCGCAGCGTGATGCACCGCCTTTCTGAGGAGTACAGCGATGTGGAGTACGAGGACGTGCTGGTGGACAACTGCGCCATGCAGATCGTCCGGGATCCGGGGCAGTTTGACGTGCTGGTCACCGAGAATATGTTTGGCGATATCCTCTCTGACGAGGCCTCCATGGTCACCGGATCCATCGGTCTGCTGCCCTCGGCCTCCATCGGAGACAGCGCGCCGGGGCTCTACGAGCCCATCCACGGCTCCGCCCCCGACATCGCGGGGCAGGACAAGGCCAATCCCATCGCCACCATCCTGTCCGCCGCCATGATGTTCCGCTACTCCTTCCAGAAGGCGGCGGAGGCTGACGCCATCGAGAGGGCGGTGGACGCCGTCCTGGCCCAGGGCGCCCGGACTCCGGATATCGCCAAGCCGGGGGACGAGGTCGTCGGCACCAGGGAGATGGGTCGGCGCATCCGGGAAGCGATCGAAAGCGCGAAATGAGAGCAAACGCCGCTGACCGGCCCGGTCAGCGGCGTTTCTGTGTCAGAGGTGGACTAAGCAAGAGGGTCGCTGCCCTCGGGGCTGAGCTTGGGAGCCAGAGGGGAGACGGCGCCGTCGGTGGCGGCGGAGAGGAAGTAACTGTAAACGGCGGCCTTCTGGTCTTCGTAGAGGTCCAGCTTCTGATAGAGGTCCTTATAGTAGGCGAAGGTCTGCTTCTTGGTGGTCACGGTGCGGCGCAGAGAGATGCTGCCGTTGACCAGACTGCCCTCCCGCTTCCGGTAGTAGTAGGTGGGCTTGGGCACGGTGGCGATGAGCCGGGCGTACTCGATGTATTCCAGGTTGAAGAGAAAGTCCTCGCACCAATTTACCTGGGTGTCGAAGCGCAGATGGTGGGCGTCCAGGATGGAGCGGCGGTAGAGCTTGTTCCACAGCACACCGTAGTAGTAATTGGCCGGGGCCTTCATCATCTGCTCGGCAAAATCCCGGCGGGTCATCACTCCCTCGGTCTTGATATGTCCGCGCCGGGCCTTGCGGCCGTCGGAGACCCGATAGAAGTGGCTGAGCACCAGGTCGGCGCCGGTGGTCTCGGCGGCGTGGACCAGGGTCTCGGTGGCGTCCTCGGTGAGCCAGTCGTCCCCGTCGATGAACTGGATGTACTTGCCCTGGGCCAGGTCAAGGGCCCGGTTGCGGCTGTCGGAAACGCCGGTGTTTTCCTTGTCGATGAGCCGGAAACGGGAGTCCTTGGTGTAGATCCTGCACAGGTCCAGGGAGGAGTCGGTACTGCCGTCGTTGACCAGCAGCACCTGAAGCTCCTTGTAGGACTGCCGCACGACGGTGTCCAGGCACTCCTTCAGGTAGGGGGCCAGATTGTAGACGGGGATGACGATGGAGACCAGGCTCTGCTCCATGGGAAACACCTCGTTCAAAAATTTTTTACATTATAGCAGAGATTGGGAAAAAAGAAAAGCGTTGACAAAGTTGATTTGTCTGATATAGTAAGGAGAGAGAGGGAATCCTACCTCTTGACCACTGAGAAAGGAAGATGAAACAATGGCACTGATCCATTTCAGCCAGGATGGATTCGACAAAGCTCTGGCTTCGGGAAAGCTGATGATGGTGGACTTCTGGGCCACCTGGTGCGGGCCTTGCCAGCGCCTGGGCCCGGTGATCGAGTCCCTGGCCGAGGACTTTCAGGACGAGGACGTGATCATCGGCAAGGTGGACGTGGACGATGAGCAGGCCCTGGCCCTGCGCTACGGCGTGGAGAGCATCCCCACGGTGATCTTCTTCAAGAACGGCGAGGAGTTTGACCGCAAGGTGGGGGCCATGCCTTCCGACATCTATGCTGACGTGCTGGAGACCGCCCTGGAGGGCCCTTCCGCCCGATGAGAGTGATGGCTATCGACTACGGCGACGCCCGAACGGGCGTCGCCGTATCCGACCCTACGGGGACTTTGGCCGGCTTTACCACTGTGGTCCAGGGGCATGATCCGGCCGCCGTGGCCACCGAGGTGGCTCGCCTGGCCAAGGAGCGGGAGGTCGAGGAGCTGGTGCTGGGCTTTCCCCGGAACATGGACGGTACCGAGGGTGCCCGGGCCGACCTCTACCGGGCCTTTGCCCAACTGGTGGAGGAGGCCGCCGGGCTGCCGGTGGTCCTCTGGGATGAGCGGCGCACCACCATCGAGGCCCACGATATCCTCCACGCCAACGGCAGGCGGATGAAGACCCACAGGAAGAATGTGGACGCGGTGGCCGCCGCCCTTATTTTGGAGGGCTATCTGGTGAAGAAGCGCCAGCAGAGGGCTTCCGAAACAACTCCCTGACGCCGATATAGAGGAGATACCCGCCGAAAAAGCGGTGGAGCAGTTCTACATCCAAGGCGGTGGCCGCCCAGGCGCCCGCCGCAGTCCCGGCCAGGCCCGCAAGGATCGCGGGTCTGGCTGTTTTCTTGTCCACAAAGCCGTTTTTGAGATGGGCGGGCAGAGAGGCTCCGGCGGTGGGGAGAAAGTAGAGGAGGTTGACCCCCTGGGCCAGGTGCTGGTCCACTCCGGCGAAGGCAGTCATGTAGATCAGCAGCAGGGTCCCGCCCCCTATGCCAAAGCCGGAGAGCACACCGGTGGCCGCGCCGGCCAGCAGGGCCATCCACCAGGCGCCCATCAGAAGAAAAGCGACTTGACGCCGCCGTAGAGGATGAGCAGGGCGAAACCCCGCCGCAGCCAGTCCATATTCAGGTTTTTAAAGAGCTTTCCGCCCAGAAAGCCACCTGCCAAACCGCCCAGCAGGTAGGGGAGGGCGGCGGTCAGGTCCAGGCCGCCCCGGAAGAAGTAAATGACCGAGGACAGGGCGCACAGGGGCAGGATGACGGCCACCGAGGTGGCGAAGGCCCGCCGCTGGTCCAGGCCGCACCTGCCCGTGAGCATGGGCACCAGGACCATGCCGCCTCCGCCGCCGAAGAAGCCGTTGACCAATCCCGCCGCGCCCCCGGCCATGGCGGCGCGCAAGCTGCTCTTTTGCAAAAGATCTCCCCCTTTCCGGAATGTCAGTTTGCCGGAAAGGGGGAGGTTTTATACGTCCGGACGGTTCTGGACAAGGGAGAGGACCACGTCGCCGGCCAGCATGAGCCCGGCCACCGAGGGGACCCAGGGGACGCTGCCGGGGATGGAGCGCCGGCCGGGAGGGGGAGCTTCGCCGCAGTCACAGGGGGTGCGGGGCTCCTCGGGGGACCAGAGGACCCGGTGGTGGGCCACGCCCCGGGCCCGGAGCTCCTTGCGCAGGACCCGGGCCAGGGGGCAGATCTCGGTCTTGGAGATGTCGGAGATGCGGAACTGGGAGGGGTCCAGCTTGTTGCCGGTGCCCAGGGCTGAGATGATGGGGATGCCCCGCTCCAGGGCGGTCTGGATCAGGTCCAGTTTGGCTGAGACCGTGTCGATGGCGTCCACGATATAGTCATAGCGCCGGGCGAAGAAGGTCTCACGGTCCTCGGGGGAATAGCGGTAGGAGAGGGGGTGGACCTGACAGTCCGGGGCCACCTGGGCCACCCGTTCCGCCATGGCCTGGGCCTTGTCCCGGCCCACCGTGTCCACGGTGGCCTCCAACTGGCGGTTGAGGTTGGTGACGCTCACGGTGTCGCAGTCGCACAGGGTGAGCTCACCCACGCCGGAGCGGGCCAGGGCCTCGGCACACCAGGAGCCCACGCCTCCCAGGCCCAGAACGGCCACGTGGGAACGTTTCAGAGTCTCCATGGCATCGTGCCCCAGGAGCATTTCCGTGCGGAGAAAAGGGGATTCCATTTGCAGTTCCTCCAATGTGGGAGTGAAAAATGTGGGAGTGAAAAAGGGAAGGCCGCCCGGATGGGCGGCCTTCCGGTTTGACTTGTTATGCCTCAGGGCTCTCGCTGGCCTCGGGCTCGGTGCTGGCCTCCGGCTCAGCGCTCTCGGCGGGGGTGGGCTGGGCGGTATTGGCAGCACCCACATACTTCATGCCGTCCTTGGTCCCGGCAGTGGAGGCCTCCATCAGGCCGTTGAACCACTCGGTCTGGTCGCTGGACTGCTTGGCGGAGATGGCAGTGCCCTTCCAGGCGGGCTCCTCCGCTTTCTCAAAGTACATGATGTGCCAGCCCTGCTGACCCGCCTGGGGGTTCTCCACCAGGCCGGTATCGCCCGGCTGACGGGAGGAGTCGAAGCACCAGTCGTTGAAGCCCTCAAAGGCCCAGCCCTGGGTGACGTACTTGTACTGGCCGCCGCTGGATGCAGAACCGGGATCGTCGGAGTGCTCCTCGGCCAGCTTTCCGAAGCTCTCGGCTGTGGCCTCGCCGGACTTCCACTCCTCCAGCAGGGCCTCAGCTTCGGCCTTGGCGGCGTCCAGCTCGGCCTGAGAGGGGATCTTCTGGCCGTTCTCGTCGGTCTCATCCTCATCGGAGGTCTTGGCCTTGATCAGGATATGGCGGATGTCCACGGTGGGGTCGGTGATGAGCTCCCGGCCCAGGAAGAGGACCACCTGATAGCCGTTGGTGACCTCGATGGAGGTGACGTCTCCGGCCTTGCGGCTGGAATCGATGAGCCAGCTGTAAGCGGCAGAGTCACTGGAGCCCAGGGTGCTGCCCAGGATGTCCTCCCGGAGGGAGTAGCTCTCGTCGGCGTAGGCGTCCTTGGAGGTCTCGGCGACATACTTGGGAGCGGCCTCGATGAAGGCCTTTTCGGCGTCGTCGGCCTCCTGGATCTCCTTAACGGCCTTGTCGGCCTGGGCCTTGGCCACCTGCATGGCCTGCTCTTTCTCAGCGTCGGTGGCCTCCACCTCGTTGCCCTCGTCATCGGTGGTCACGGGCACGGAGCCGTCCACGGTGAAGGTGCGGTAGGTGTAGCTGTCCAGGGTGTCGGCGTGCTCCTTATAGTAGGCCTCCAGGTCGGCGTCCTCATAGGTCTGGCTGTCCTGGTAGTACTGGCGATACTCGTCGGCCAGGATATCGTTGCGCAGGTTGCGGGTGAGGACCTTCTCGGTGACCTCGCCGCCGTAGAGGTAGGAGATATAGGCGCCCCGGGTCATGTTGGACTGGGCGGCGTACTTGTCAAAGCTGGACAGGTTCTCCTGGAGCTCCTTCTCGCCGGCCTCAGAGAGAGTGTAGCCGGCCTCCTGGGCGGCCTTGCAGGCCACGGCGGTCTGCTGAAGGGAGGTGAGGGCCTGCTCCCGGAAGTAGTCGGCATAGGTCTTGCCGTCGCTCTCGCTGTACCACTGCTCGCCGTCGCTCACAGTGGCGTCAAAAGTGGCGGGGATGCCGTAGTAGGCGTAATACTGGGCCATCTGGATCTCGCTGTTGCGGACCTGGGAGTAATAATACTGAAGGTCAGCGGCTTTGTAATCCACCCCGTCGATGGTGGCGGCCACGGCGCCCTTCTCCCAGAAGTGGGAGTTCCACACCAGCAGGGCAACAGCGCCCACAGCGCAGACGACCCCCACCGCAGTGTAGATGGTCTTGTTCCGCTTGGCGGTCTTGGCCTTGGCCTGCTCCCGGAGCTCCTGCTGGGTCAGCCCCTGGGCCTCGGCAGCCTCTTTCCGCTGCCTTTTCTTATCGGATGCGCTCATGCAGTTCAGTCCTCTCAATTATTTGCTGTCAAAAAAGGCGTTTTACGCAAGTTGTTATTATACAAGAAAATCTTCCGTCATGCAAGCCCCAAAAGGCGGGAAAAAGCAAAAAACCGCTCTCAAAGCGGTTTCTGATGGAGAAGAGAAAGAAGATCTTCAGCTTTTGCCCACATCTGGGCGAAGACGGGAGAAACGCCGGCCCTGCCGTTCTGCAGAAAAAAGCCCCGCCTTGGCCGTGTGGACCCGTTTAGAACCTGCACGTCTCCGGCAGGTGGGTCGCCTCCGCACCGCTTTACCGCTCCCAACTTCCGGCCATAGGCCGGGAGGTCTGCGAACCGCGGTGTCGAGTTAGCATCCCGTTTTCTAAATGTGGGTTTAAAAGAGCCCATCACGAACCAGGCAGGGTTTTGCGTTCCAAATCCGGCGGGTGAGGCAGGTCAGCCCTCCTCATCCTCCTCGTCGAAGAGGTCCTGCATGAATTGGTCGTAGACCTCCTCCAGCTCCTCGTCACTGTCCAGAGTGGCGAGTTGCTCCTCGCCGTCTTCCTGGATGACCTTGAGGATGATGAGGCCGGTGTCCGGGTCGTCCTCGGTGTCCTCCCCAGTGTCGGCGGGGAAGAAGGCCATGTAGATCTGTCCCTTGTACTCTATGGTGTCCACATGCTCCAGTTCAAATTCATTTCCGTCCTCATCGGTGAGGGAGACGAAATCGGGGCCGTATTCCTCGCTCATGGGGTGGACCTCCTTGTACTGAATTTCTGCCACTATTGTACCCCCTCAGAGGGGAAAAAGCAAGGCCGCCGCAGGCGAAATTTTTGCCGCGGCGGAAGGGGAGGGGATCGTAAGGATATCTTCAGCTTTTTTTGACTGGACAAAATGGGCTATCATGGCTATAATGTAAGAATCAGATCATATACACATTTTTCAGGGAAACCTGTCAATGGAGGTATCACTGTGGCTGAAGAGAATACCCAGCGTCCCGCTCAGAGCGGCGAGCCTCGGCCCGTGCGAAAACGAAGAAGGCGCCATCCGGTCCTGCGCAGGGTCCTTACCATCATCGGCACACTGCTGCTGGTGTTTGTCATTACCTGCTCTTTCCTGGCCTGCTTTGCCGCCGTGTATATCAAGACCGTCATCATGCCCAAGACAGACCTGGACGTGGCCGACTACCCCATGAACCTGTCCAGCACCATTTACTATACTGACCCCATCACCGGTGAGGCCGTGGAGTATGAGACCCTTCACGGCGGCGAGGACCGGGTACTGGTGGCCTATGAGAACATCCCCAAGGATCTGCTCAACGCCGCCGTGGCCATCGAGGACCGGCGCTTCTATAAGCACCACGGCGTGGACTGGCTCAGTACCGGCCGGGGCGTGCTCTCCTTCTTTACCGGCGGCAAGATCCGGGGCGGATCCACCATCACCCAGCAGCTCATCAAGAACCTGACCCAGTATGACGACGTGACGGTGAAGCGGAAAGTCCAGGAGATCTTCACCGCCCTGGAGTTCGACAAGAAATACTCCAAGGAGCAGACCCTGGAGTGGTATCTCAACTATGTCTACTTTGGCAGGAACTGCTACGGGGTGTATACCGCCTCCTACAAGTACTTTGGAAAGCATGTCTCCGAGCTGGACCTGGCCGAGTGCGCCAGCCTGATCTCCATCACCAACAACCCCTCCATCTACGACCCTTTTACCCACCCGGAAAAGAACGCCGAGCGGCGGGGCTATGTGCTGGACTGGATGGAGACCGAGGGCTATATCTCCGAGGAGGAGAAGGTGGCGGCCAAGGCTGAGGTCATCAACTTCCGATCCGCCGACTCCTCGGGCAAGACCAACACCAATTACAGCTGGTACACCGAGCAGGTCATCACCGACGTTATCAACGACCTTATGGACCAGTACAACTACTCCGAGACCGTGGCCAAGGACCTGGTCTATTCCGGTGGCCTGGAGATCTATGCCTGCCTGGACCCCAAGGTGCAGGCGGCGGTGGAGGATATCTATTCCAACGCCGAGAATCTGCCCTATACCTCGCCTTCCGGCCAGCAGCTCCAGTCTGCCATCGTGGTGGTGGACCCCCAGGGCAACGTGGTGGGTCTGGCGGGCAAGATGGGAGAGAAGACGGTGAAGGATACCCGGGGCTGGAACCGGGCCTCCCGGACCCAGCGGCAGCCGGGCTCTTCCATCAAGCCTCTGTCGGTATACGCTCCCGCATTGGAGATGGGGCTCATTACGCCCTATTCGGTCCTGGAGGACAGCCCTCCCATGCTGCTGGGGGAGAAGCCCTGGCCCTCCAACGTGAACAACCGCTATTTCGGACAAATGACGGTGGACTACGCTGTGGCAAACTCCACCAACACCGTGGCGGTTCGGACCCTGATGCAGGTCACCCCCCAGGTGGGCTATGAGTATCTGGTTGAAAAGTTTGGAGTGGATCCCGACCATCTGGTGGTCAGCCGGACCATCAACGGTTCGGTGAAGTCGGATATCGGCTACTCCCAGCTGGCTCTGGGTGGCCTTACCGACGGAGTTTCCACCATGGATATGGCAGGCGCCTATTCGGTATTTCCACGCAACGGCGTGTATATCAAGCCCAGGACCTACTCCAAGGTGGTCCTCTCGGCGGCCGTGGACCCCAACCAGAGGGAGCTGCTGAACAACGAGAGCGTCAGCGTGCCGGTGCTCAAGGAGAAGACCGTCTACTATATCAACGAAATGCTCCAGCACGTGGTCACCGAGGGCGGCGGTGACGACGCCTACTTTGAGGGCATGACCATCGCCGGCAAGACCGGCTCCACTACCTCCAACTGTGACCGGTGGTTTGTGGGCTATACGCCCTATTACACCGCCGCGGTATGGGTGGGCTATGACAATCCGGAGCGGGTAGAGGCCAAGGGAAACCCGGCGGCCAAGCTGTGGAGCATGGTCATGAGCCAGGTCCACAGCGATCTGGAAAACAAATCCTTCCCCAAGCCTGATGAACTGGTGGAGTTTGAGTACTGTATGGATACCGGAAAGCTTCCCACCGACGCCTGCCGGGCCGACCAGCGGGGCAGCCGGGTGGCCAAGGGATATCTCTACGCCGAGGATGTACCCACCGAGTACTGCGACGCCCACGTCCAGGTGGAGGTGTGCAATGCCTCTGCCGTTACAGAAGAAGAGGGCGAGACGGACGGCCCCAAGTACTATCTGGCCGGAGAGTTCTGCCCCGAGGCCGGTACGCTGGAGGACGGCACCCAGATCGCCGGGAAAGTCACCATTTCTGTTCTGGACTTTCCGCGGGAGTATGTGGGCGGCGTAGTTCCAGAGGACAACGGGTATACCAAGAGTGCCCTGGAGGCCTTGGGGACCTGTCCCATCCACACGGAGGAGTGGTTCCTGGAGCCTGAGCCTTACGACCCGGCGACCTTTGACATCACCGACCCCTCCACCTGGCCCACAGCGGAACAGGATCCCCTCTTTGACCCGGCCGACCCGGCCACCTACCCCACGGCAGAACCCCTGCTGCCTCCTGAGGAGACCGGCGGGGAGATCGGGGAGCTTACTCCGCCTCCTGTGCCCAGTGAAGGGATCCATGGTGAGGAGCCCACTTCGCCGCCGCCGGAGGTGACCGATCCGCCGGCCCCGGTGGAGAGCGACCCGGAGATCCTGCTTCCTCCGGATGCCTGAATCCCCACGAGAGAGCACGTCCAGGCGTGCTCTCTCGTTATTTTTTGCAAAACCGCCGCCGGGAGGGCGAGGGAAGTTGGGCACCTTTTTTGGGGAAAGTCGGTTGCGGTTTTGGACGGGCTATGGTAGAATATACTTCAGCACAAATACAAATGCACATTCCACACGGACAGCAAGAGGAGGTTGGGCATAGGATGGGAACGCCGCACCAATACTATATTGTAGACGCTCAGGCCCTTCCTGACATCTTTTTGAAGGTGGCCAGGGCCAAGCAGCTTCTGGAGACCGGGGAGGCCGAGACCGTCAACCAGGCCACCCGGGAGGTGGGCATCAGCCGCAGCGCCTTTTATAAATATAAGGACGCCCTGCGGCCATTCAATGACATGCTCAACGGCCGCATCGTCACCTTCCAGGTGATGATGAAGAATGAGCCGGGGGTCCTGTCCTCGGTGCTGAATATCTTTGCCCGCAGCGGGGCCAACATCCTCACCATCAACCAGAACATTCCCGCCGGAGGCAGTGCCGCCGTGAGCATCGGCGCCGAGACCTCCGCTCTGACCATGACCATGGAGGAGCTGCTCAGTCAGGTGGGGGAGGTTCCCGGTGTGGTCCGCTGCGAGATCTTGGCCGGCTGAGAGAGAAAGGAGAGAGCACCTATGGCAAAGGTTGCCATTCTGGGCTTTGGCACGGTGGGTTCCGGTGTTGCCCAGGTCCTGACTGAGAACGGAGCGCACATCGGGGAAAAGGTCCACTCCCCGGTGGAGCTGAAATATGTCCTGGACGTACGGGATTTTCCCGACAGCCCCTTTGCCCCACTGGTCATCCATGATTTTTCCCTCATCGAGAACGACCCTGAGGTGGACATCGTTGTGGAGACCATCGGCGGGGCCAGGATCGCCTGGGAATTCACCAAACGGGCCCTGACGGCGGGGAAGAGCGTGGTCACCTCCAACAAGGAGCTGGTGGCCGAGCACGGCTGCGAGCTCATGGAGCTGGCCAGGGAGCACGGGGTGAGCTACCTCTACGAGGCCAGCGTGGGGGGCGGCATCCCCATCATCCGGCCCCTGAAACAGTGCCTGGCCGCCAACGAGCTTCAGGAGATCACCGGTATCCTCAACGGCACCACCAACTATATCCTGATGCGGATGATCCGGGGCGGTCTGTCCTTTGACGATGCCCTGAAGGAGGCCCAGGCAAAGGGCTATGCTGAGGCCGACCCCACCGCCGACGTGGAGGGCCACGACGCCTGCCGAAAGATCTGCATCCTGGCCTCTCTGGCCTTTGGGAGGCACATCTATCCCGCCCAGGTGCCCACTGAGGGCATCTCTGCCGTGACGTTGGCCGATGTGGCCTACGCCGGCAGCCGGGGCTGCAAGCTCAAGCTCCTGGGCCGGGCCATCCGGGAGGAGGACGGTCGTGTTACCGCCTTCGTGGCGCCCCATCTGGTGGGGGAGGAGGACCCGTTGTCGGGGGTCGACGACGTATTCAACGCCATCAAGGTCAAGGGAAACGCCATCGGAGACGTGATGTTCTACGGCCGGGGGGCTGGCAAGCTGCCCACCGCCTCCGCCGTGGTGGCCGATGTGATGGAGGCCGTCCGCACCAAGGGGGCGCCCAAGTATCTGGACTGGGGCCCCGGCGCCCCTGACGCCGTCCGGGGTCCTGACAGCCTGGAGAGCCCTTGGTACGTCCGGCTTTCCGCTCCCTCCGCCCGGGCGGCGGCCATTATGGCGGGCGAGCCCCTGGCTCGGGAGGACGCCCCGGAAGGGGAGACCGCCTTCCTCACCAGGCCCATGACCCGTGCCGCCCTGGATGCAGCCCTGGCAGGAGAGAAACCTCTGTCGGTCTTCCGGGTGCTGGAGGGCTGACGGCAGTCTCAAGGGGCGCATAAAATAGACTATGACCTACCAAGGGGGTACAACGTCATATGGGACTTATTGTGCAGAAATTCGGCGGCAGCTCCGTGGCCGACGCGGATAAGCTCCGCAACGTGGCCCGGATCATCACCGAGACCTATAAACGGGGCCACAACGTGGTGGTGGTCCTCTCCGCCCAGGGCGACACCACCGACGACCTCATCGAGAAGGCCAAGGAGATCAATCCCCACGCCTCCCGGCGGGAGATGGATATGCTCCTCTCCACCGGCGAGCAGATCTCCTGCGCCCTGTGTGCCATGGCTATCGAGGTCCTGGGCTGCCCGGTGATCTCCCTCACCGGCTGGCAGGCGGGGGTGCAGTCCAACACCGGCTATGGCAACGCCCGCATCAAGCGCATCGACACCGAGCGCATCCTGGCCGAGCTGGATAAGCGTAGCATCGTCATTGTCACCGGCTTCCAGGGCATCAACCGCTACGGAGACATCACCACTCTGGGCCGGGGCGGCTCTGACACCTCGGCGGTGGCCCTGGCGGCTGTGCTCCACGCCGACCTGTGCCAGATCTACACCGATGTGGACGGCGTCTTCACCGCCGATCCCCGGCTGGTGCCCGAGGCCCACAAACTGGAGGAGATCACCTTCGACGAGATGCTGGAGCTGGCCACCCTGGGGGCCCAGGTGCTCCACAACCGCTCGGTGGAAATGGCAAAGCGATACAATGTGGACCTGGAGGTCCTGTCCAGCTTCTCGGGAAGACCGGGGACCAAAGTCAAGGAGGTCGTAAAGATCATGGAAAAATCCCACGTCAGCAGCATTGCCAAGGACAAGAACGTGGCCCGGCTGGCTCTGGTGGACCTGGCCGACGAGCCCGGCATCGCCTTCCGTATCTTCTCTCTGCTCTCAGGCAAGAAGATCAACGTGGACCTGATCCTCCAGTCCATCGGGCGGGGGGACAAGAAGGACATCAGCTTCACCGTGGCCAAGAGCGATTTGGAGGACGCCGAGCGCGTTCTGGAGGAAAATCGCGACTACATCGGCTTTGACCGCATCGACGTCAACGACAACATCGCCAAGGTCTCCATCGTGGGCGCCGGCATGATGAACAACCCCGGCGTGGCGGCCTCCATGTTCGAGGCCCTCTTCAACGCCGGCATCAACATCCACATGATCTCCACCAGTGAGATCAAGGTCTCGGTGCTGGTGGATGCCGATGAGGCCGACCGGGCGGTCCGGGTGGTCCACAGAAAATTCTTCGACGAGATCGCCGGTCAGAATTCCCTCTAAGTCAATAAAAAGCCAAGGACGCTCCCCAAAACTTTCGGGGAGCGTCCTTGTTTTGGTTGCGTTTGGGAGGGAGAAATGATAAAATAACTGTATCTGTGGTCAGAAGGAGGGAGCGGCATGGTGGTGTTGGGCATCGACCCCGGTTTTGCCATCGTGGGCTTCGGCGTGGTCCGATGTGGACCGGGCCGTCAGGATCTTCTCTCCTGCGGCGCGGTACGGACCGAAGCGGGTCAGCCCCTTCCCAGACGCCTGCTCCAAATCGAAAATGACCTCTCAGAGCTCTTTGAGACCTTTCACCCCGACGCCATGGCCATTGAGGAGCTCTACTTTACCAACAATGTGACCACCGGCATCGGCGTGGCCCAGGCCCGGGGGGTCATCCTGTGCGCGGCGGAACGGGCTGGGGTGCCCATCTACGAGTACAGCCCCTCGGAGGTCAAGCTGGCGGTAACAGGCTACGGCAAGGCGGAAAAACGTCAGGTCATGGACATGACCAAGCGGCTCTTGCGGCTCAAAAGTGTCATCCGGCCCGACGACGCCGCCGACGCGGTGGCCATCGCCCTGTGCCATGCCCGGTCCAACACCTCCCGGCTCCAGAGCGCCGACGCGGCCCGGCCGGGCTCCGGGCGGTACGCGGTGAAGCACCCCAGCAAGTAACAGCAAACAGTAGGAGAGATGCGGAATGTTTGAATATCTCAGCGGAAGTCTGGCCAAGGTGGGCCCCAACCTGGCGGTCATCGACTGCGGCGGGGTGGGCTTTGCCTGCCGGACCACCAACGTTACCCTGGCCGCCCTGGAGCGGGGCAAGCCGGCCAAACTCTACACCTATCTCAACATCCGGGAGGACGCCATGGAGCTCTACGGCTTCGCCAGCGAGAGCGAGCGGAGCTGCTTTGAAATGCTCATTGGTGTATCCGGAGTGGGGCCCAAGGCGGCCCTGTCCATCCTGTCCTCGGCCACGGCCGACCAGCTTGCTCTGTCCATCATCACCGGGGACGAAAAGGCTCTCACCGCGGCCCCCGGTGTCGGCAAGAAGATCGCCCAGCGCATCATTCTGGAGCTGAAGGACAAGCTGGCCAAGGGCCAGTTGGGCGCCACCGGGGAGAGCTACGGCGGCACCGGGGTCACTGTCATCCCGGAGAACAAGACCAGCGAGGCCGGGGCCGCCCTGGCGGTGCTGGGCTACTCCGCCCCCGAGATCGCCGCGGCCCTGAAGGGCATCGACATGGAGAGCCTGACCCTGGAGCAGATCATCAAGCAGGCCCTGAAACGGATGGTGAAGTGATATGGCAAAGTATGAAAAGCATCTGCGGCGGGACTTTGACACCGTTCTGGCCAGGGTCCATGACGGCATCATCTCGGGCAGCGTCTCTGCCTCCTACGAAGACGGCAGCGACTGGACCGCCGGGGAGCTGCGCTGCGCTGTGCGGGTCTACGAGCGGTACAGCTATGCCGGCGGCAACCGGGTGAGCCTTAATGTGACCCTGGTGGGGAAGGGGGAGGATCTGTTCCTCTCGGCCATCACCTCCGGGGGCAGTCAGGCCGTCTTCTTCAAGCTCAACACCTGGGGCGAGGAGGCCTTTCTGGATAAGCTGGCCGAGATCGTGGAGACTCTGTGATGGATGGACCTGAGTTTTCTCCCACCAATGAACAGCGTTTGACCCTCGGGCTGGCCCCGGTGGAGCCGGGGTGGGAATGGGTACGGCTGAAGGACTCCAATACCCCCGGCTTTGAGAGCTGGGCCTGCTTTGACGGCGACGTGATCCGAAAGCACATCCACATCTCCCCACACGGGTTCACGGAGGACGAGTACCAGGAGAGGACGGCCCAGGGCCGGACTCTGCTTTTGCCCCGGACGGAGCGGGGAAAGCCGGCAAAGCTGTCCGCCGCCACCCTGAGTACCCGCAAGAGCATAGGGATGCGCCTGACCTGGTCGGGCGGAGGGGTCCGCCTCTGGAATCTGAACACCTATCAGACCTATTACAGCTCGGCCATGGACAAGACCCCGCCGGTGAGCTCCTTGGAGGACCTGGGCGCCTGGCTGGAGCGGTGGAGGGAAGAGACCACGCCGGAGGACCTGGCCGGAGTGACTGCCTTTGCCCGGGCCAAGCGCCGGCATGTGAAGTATCGGGAGGGAGACTTCTTCCGGTTCAAGGTGGGCCGGAGGGAGTACGGCTACGGCCGCATCCTGTTGGACTACCACAAGATGCGGAAGGAAAAAGAACCCTTTTGGGATATCCTCATGTGCCGGCCCCTGGTGGTGAAGGTCTATCACCTCATCACCGAAAACCCCGACGTGCCGCCGGAGCGGCTGCGGGAGCTGCCCGCCATGCCATCAGACATTGTCATGGACGATGAGATATATTATAGCAGTGCCCCGATTATAGGGCATTTGCCCCTGGAGGACCGGGAGCTGGACTTTCCCATCCTGTACGGCGGCAGCATCAGCGGCCCCGATTGGGGCAAAAAGACGGCCCTGTTCCAGTGCGGCCGGATCTTCAAACGGCTGGAAGGAACCGAACCGCTGCCCGGCTGTATGAGCCGCTGGCGCAACAACGGAGTCGCCGCCGGGGTCTTTGTCCGGCGGAGCGTGTGGGAAGCCTGCATCGCCGCCGGGAACAACAGCCCGGCCTGGGAGGCAGAGGAGGACCTGCGAAGCCCTGCCTGCCGGGAATTCCTGCGGACGATCTGTGACCAGTTTGGATTGAATATTGAGCAGTTACCTATCGTGAGGAAGTGAACCTATGAGCATCGACTTTTCCGACGCCGGCTTTGAGACCGAAGAGCCCCTGGTGGCCACCACCCTCACCAGGGACGATGAGAACGAGGGCTCTCTGCGGCCAAAAACGCTCACTGAGTACATCGGCCAGGCCAAGGCCAAGGGAAACCTGGAGGTCTTCATCCAGGCGGCCAAGATGCGCAATGAGCCCCTGGACCACGTGCTCCTCCACGGCCCCCCGGGCCTGGGCAAGACCACTCTGGCAGGCATCATCGCCAACGAGATGGGGGTCAATATCCGCATCACCTCCGGCCCCGCCATCGAGAAGCCGGGAGATCTGGCTGCCCTGCTGACCAACCTCAACGAGAACGACATTCTCTTTGTGGATGAGATCCACCGTCTCAACCGCCAGGTGGAGGAGATCCTCTATCCCGCCATGGAGGACTACGCCATCGACATCATCATCGGCAAGGGTCCCTCGGCCAACTCCATCCGCCTGGACCTGCCCCACTTCACCCTCATCGGCGCCACCACCCGGGCGGGGCAGCTCTCTGCCCCTCTCCGGGACCGGTTCGGGGTCACCCTGCGGCTGGAGCTCTACACCCCGGAAGAGCTGAGCCTCATTGTCAGGCGTTCGGCGGGCATCCTGGAGGTGCCCATTGAGGACGAGGGCGCCATGGAGATCGCCCGCCGGAGCCGGGGCACCCCCCGGATCGCCAACCGGATGCTCCGCCGGGTGCGGGATTTTGCCCAGGTGAAGGCCGGGGGCGTCATCACCCGCGGCGTGGCCGACCAGGCCCTCTCCGCCCTGGAGGTGGACCATCTGGGACTGGACGCCATCGACCGCCGGATGCTCCACAGCATCATCGAGAACTACCAGGGCGGCCCTGTGGGCCTGGAGACCCTGGCCGCCACCATCAACGAGGAAGCGGTGACCTTGGAGGACGTCTACGAGCCCTATCTGATGCAGCTCGGCTTTCTCACCAGGACCCCCCGGGGTCGGTGCGTGACCAGAAAGGCCTACGAGCATCTGGGGATCGCCTTTATCGGCTCCGGTATGGAGCAGATCACATTTTAAGGGAGCGTGCTTTTATGGGAAAACTTTTTGGGACCGACGGGATCCGGGGTATCGTCAATGAAAACCTGGATGCCGAGCTTGCCTTCAGCGTAGGCTGCGCCGCCGCTCAGGTCCTGGCAAAGGACAGCGGAAAAAAGAAGCCTCTGTTCACCATCGGCAAGGATACCCGCATCTCCTCCGATCTGCTGGAGGGGGCCCTTATTGCCGGACTGTGCTCCGCCGGGGCCGACGTGCTCCACCTGGGGGTCATCCCAACCCCCGCCGTGGCCTACCTGACGGTGGCCAACAGGGCCGACGCCGGCATCGTCATCTCGGCCTCCCACAACCCCTTTGAGCACAACGGCATCAAGATCTTCAACGGCCAGGGGTTCAAGCTCTCCGACGCCCTGGAGAACGAGATCGAGGACATCATCCTCTTCAACAAGAAATCTCCCTTGAAGACGGGCGCGGACATCGGAAAAGTGACCTACGCCGACGACGCCCAGGCCGACGACTACGTTGACCATCTGGTCTCCACCGTGGACACCGACCTGGCCGGGCTCCGCATCCTGGTGGACTGTGCCAACGGCGCCGCCTCGGCCACGGCGGGGAAGCTTTTTGACCGCTTTCCCAAGCTCCATACCGACATCATCAACGCCGACCCCGACGGGGTGAACATCAACGCCAACTGCGGCTCCACCCACATTGATGCCCTGGCCAAGATGGTCGCCGCCGGGGGCTACGATCTGGGCATCGCCTTCGACGGAGACGCCGACCGCTGCCTGGCAGTGGACGACACCGGCACCCTGGTGGACGGCGACCAGGTGCTGGCCATCTGCGGCGCCGACCTGATGGAGAAGGGGAGACTGCCGGGAAATGCCATTGTCGCCACCGTCATGTCCAATTTGGGGCTCCGCCTGTACTGCGAAAATAGGGGGGTAGAGCTCAAGATCACCCCGGTAGGAGACCGGAATGTGCTGGAAGAGATGGTGAAAAACGGCTATGTTTTGGGCGGAGAGCAGTCCGGGCACACCATTTTCCGGCACTTCGCCACCACCGGAGACGGCGAGCTCACCGCCCTCCAGCTCCTCAGCGTGGTCCATCGCAGGGGGACAAAACTCTCCGAAATGGTTGCGGTTTGTCCCCGTTATCCCCAAATCCTCATCAATGTGACGGTAAAAAGTAAGGAGAAGAAGGAGGCCATCATGGCCGATGCCGGCCTCCAAAGCGCCATTGCCCAGGTGGAAGACGAGCTGGGACAGACCGGCCGGGTCCTGGTCCGTCCCTCCGGCACCGAGCCTCTCCTTCGCGTCATGGTGGAGGCCAAGGAGCAGGCCATCGCCCAGGCCCAGGCGGAAAAATTGGCGAACATCATAAAAATGATGTGAAAAATTGCGTGATTCAAGAAAAACTGCATAAAATCACCTTGACAAATCCTGCCTTTTCTGCGTATAATAACGAAGGAGATTCGGAATGGACAATTTTTCCCCTGGCGAGAGCCCTTCGGACGAGACCTTGTGTGCCCAAGCGCTTTCGGGAGACCGGGAGGCAGAGAGCCTTTTGGTGGTCCGCTATACCAGGCTGGTACGGGCCTGTGCCCGCCCCTTTTTCCTGGCTGGCGGCGACAGTGAGGACCTGATCCAGGAGGGAATGATCGGTCTGCTCTCCGCAGTCCGGGGCTTTGACGCCGGCAAGGGTGTGAGCTTTCGGACCTACGCAGAGGTATGCATCCGCAATCGCCTCCGTTCCGCTATGAAGTCGGCGGCGCGGGATAAACATACGCCTTTAAATACCTCAGTCTCTCTTGGCGACGCCCCCTTTGACGGGGAGTGCGGCCCCTATGCAGATCCCCAGGGGCCGCCGCGTGTGGAGAATCCGGAGGATGTGATCATAGACAGGGAGGAGCGGTACCGCCGGATCGAGGCGTTGCGCTCCAAGCTGTCACGGCTGGAGTGGAAGGTCCTGGAGCTCTATCTGGAGGGCCTTTCCTGCGGCGAGATCGCGTCCAGGGTGGGCAAGCCCCCCAAGTCCGTGGACAATGCCGTCCAGCGGATCAGGCGGAAGGCGGCGCCCTACATCACTTCCGGCGATCTCAGCGTAAGCTGAGCGCATATTACACTGTCCCAGCACAAATCGGAATGTATCCGGACCTGGGCCAAACGAGTCAAAGAGAGGGTAAAATCATGTACGAAGACAAGACACTGGTGTGCAAGGAATGTGGCCAGGAGTTCGTGTTCACCGCCGGTGAGCAGGAGTTCTACGCCGAGCGCGGCTTCCAGAACGAGCCCCAGCGCTGCAAGGCCTGCCGCGACGCCCGCAAGGCCGCCGCTCGCGGTCCCCGGGAGTACTTTACTGCCGTGTGCGCCCGTTGCGGCGGCGAGGCCAAGGTGCCCTTTGAGCCCAAGTCCGACCGCCCCGTGTATTGCAGCGAGTGCTTCGCCAAGATGCGCGAGGAGCAGCAGCAGTAATTTTCAGGAACAGGAAGGGGACGCTGGTGCGTCCCCTTTTTGTTTTGGACAAAAGCCTTTGTGAATTTTTCAAAAACTTTGTTTTGCCCTCTATGCAAAAATGGAAATCTATATTAAAATAGACACAGTACGTTCGACTTGGAAAAAGGAGTGGTCCTATGTCCGAAGCGAAGTATAAGCGGGTCCTTTTGAAAATCAGTGGTGAGGCCCTGGCCGGTGAGGCCGGGCGAGGCTTGGATTTCAATGTTATCAACCAGGTGGCTCGGGTCATCAAAAAGTGTGCCCAGGCCGGCGTTCAGGTGGGCGTAGTGGTAGGCGGCGGCAACTTCTGGCGCGGAGTCAAGGACGGGGGCGACAGGATGGAACGCACCCGGGCCGACCACATGGGGATGCTGGCCACCGCGCTGAACTGTCTGGCTGTGGCCGATGTGCTGGAGCAGAACGGGGTGGAGGTCCGGGTCCAGACTGCCATTGAGATGCGGGCCATTGCCGAGCCCTACATCCGCTCCCGGGCCATCCGGCATTTGGAGAAGGGGAGAGTGGTCATTTTCGGCTGCGGCACCGGCAATCCCTTCTTCTCCACTGACACCGCGGCGGTGCTTCGGGCCGCTGAGATCGGCGCCGACGTCATCCTGCTGGCCAAAAATATCGACGGAGTCTACTCCGCCGACCCAAAAAAGGACCCCTCCGCTGTGAAATTTGACGCCATCTCCTATGACCAGGTCCTGGCTATGCACCTCCAGGTCATGGACACCACGGCTGCCAGTCTCTCCATGGATAACCACATTCCCGTGCTCCTCTTTGCCCTGAAGGACCCGGAGAACATCTACCGGGCGGTGATGGGAGAGAAGATCGGCACGGTCATTCAAGAATAAGGGAGGACGCGAAAATGCTGGAGTTCAACAAGGATTACGACGCAAAAATGAAGAAGACCATCGACGTGGTGGCCGGAGACTTTGCCTCAGTCCGGGCGGGCCGGGCCAACGCCGCCGTCCTGGACAAGATCTCGGTGGACTACTATGGCACCGCCACCCCTATCAACCAGGTGGCCACCATCTCCTCACCCGACCCCCGGAGCCTGATGATCCAGCCCTGGGACAAGACCCTCCTGAAGGCCATCGAGAAGGCCATCCAGACCTCCGACCTGGGCATCAATCCCCAGAATGACGGACAGGTCATCCGACTCATCTTCCCTCAGCTCACCGAGGAGCGCCGCAAGGAGCTGGGCAAGACGGTGAAGAAGTACGCTGAGAACGGCAAGGTGGCAGTGCGGAACATCCGCCGGGACGCCATGGAAAAGCTCAAGGCCGCCGAAAAGAAGAATGAGATGACCGAGGACGACCGGAAGGACTGTGAGAAAGAGCTTCAGGACATCACCGACAAGTACTGCAAGCAGCTTGACGATATGGCCGCCAAGAAGGAAAAGGAGCTCATGGAGCTTTGATGAGAGCTTTGCGCGGATTCCCCGCCTTTCGGGGCGGGGAATTTGTTGCGGTCAGAATCGGGAGGTGAAGGGATGCCTCTGTTTGCAAAAAAGGAAGAGACGGCGGTGGACTACGGGCAGCTGCCTCAGCATGTGGCCATCATCATGGACGGTAACGGCCGCTGGGCCAAGGCCAGGGGCCTGCCCCGCACCGCCGGCCATGCCGCGGGGGCCGAGACCTTCCGCACCATCGCCACTTACTGCCGGGATATCGGGATCCGCTATCTGACGGTCTATGCCTTCTCCACCGAGAACTGGAAGCGGCCTGCCGAGGAGGTCTCGGCCATCATGGGGCTGCTGAAAAAGTATCTCCTGGAGGCCATTGAGGACATGGAGAAGGAAAAGGTGCGCTTTGTCTTTTTCGGCGACATGGCGCCCTTGCCTGATGAGCTGCGGGAGCTGGCCCGGCGCACACAGCGGGACTCCGCAAAGTTTGACGGCTGCCAGGTGAATATCTGCCTGAACTATGGAGGGCGGGACGAGATCGTCCGGGCGGCCAGGACCTTTGCCGCGGCGTGTGCCATGGGGGCCGCCAAGCCGGAGGATCTGGACGAGGAGCGCTTTTCCGGCTATCTCTGGTCGGGGGGGATCCCCGACCCGGAGCTCATCATCCGTCCCGGCGGAGAGAAGAGGATCTCCAATTTTCTCCTGTGGCAGTCGGCCTATGCGGAGTTCTATGTCACCGATGTAAGCTGGCCTGATTTTACCAAAGAAGATCTGCGTAAGGCACTGGCTGCCTATCAGGGCCGCCAGCGCCGGTTTGGAGGGATCTGAATTGTTCAAACGGATCATGGTGGCAGTGGTGGGCGTTCCGGCCCTGCTGGTGCTGATCTATCTCCCCCCGGACTGGGTCCTGACCGTTGTGGTGGCCTTGCTCTCCGCCATCGCCATCTATGAGGCCCTGTGTTCCACCAGCTTCTTGAAGCACAGCCGCATCACGGCCTATTCCATCATCCTGGCGGGTATAATCCCCCTCTGGGTGGCCGGCGGGGGCGGGAGCCTTCCCGCGCTGCTGGGGCTGTTCCTCTATGTGCTGGCCATCTTCTGTGACGCCATGGGCAGCCACAAGCGGATCCGGTTGGAGGAGATGGGGGGCGCGTTCTTTCTCAGCGTATTCATCCCCTTCTTCCTCTCCTCCTTCCTGCGCATCCGGCAGATGGAGCAGTGGCGGTTCTATATCCTTCTGCCTTTTGTTGTGGCCTTCCTCTCCGATGCCTTTGCCCTTTTTGCGGGGATGGCCTTTGGAAAGCATAAGCTGGCTCCGGAGCTCTCTCCCAAAAAGACGGTGGAGGGGGCCGTTGGCGGCCTGCTGGGTGCCACGGTCTCGGTCATTGTCTATGGCGTGCTTGCCAAGCCCCTTTTCGGCACCGAGGGCGTTCGGCTTTGGGTGTTGGCCATCTATGGCGTGATCGGCAGCGTCCTGTCCCAGTTGGGGGACCTGTCCTTCTCCTACCTCAAACGGGAGTACGGCATCAAGGACTTCGGCGATCTCCTTCCCGGTCACGGCGGCGTGCTGGATCGGTTTGACAGCGTGATCTTCTGCGCGCCCTTTATTGAGCTGATGCTTACCATTCTTCCCTGTGTGAAGTGATCCCATGAAAACCATTTCTCTTTTGGGCTCTACCGGGTCCATCGGCCGCCAGTCTTTGGAGGTCATCTCCTCCCTGGGCTGGGGAGTGGCCGCCCTCACCGCCAACCGGAATGTGGAACTGCTGGAGGCCCAGTGCCGCCGGTATCGGCCCCGGCTGGCCGTCTGCATGGACCTTGCTGCCGCAGAGACCTTGAAGATCAAGCTGGCAGACACAGAAGTAAGGGTCCTCTCGGGGATGGAGGGTCTTTTGGAGGCCGCCGTGACCGAGGCGGACGTGGTCCTCACCGCCGTTATGGGCATGGTGGGCCTTCGGCCCACTTTGGCGGCGCTTACCTTGGGTCGAAGGGTGGCCCTGGCCAACAAGGAGACCCTGGTCTGTGCCGGCGAGCTGGTCATGGCCACAGCCAAGGCCCACGGCGCGCAGCTCCTTCCCGTGGACTCCGAGCACTCCGCCATTTTCCAGTGCCTTCAGGGCTGCCGGGACAGGGGAGAGGTCAAGCGGCTGATCCTCACCGCCTCCGGCGGGCCTTTCTTTGGACGGACCCGGGCGGAGATGGAGGCCATGACGGTTTCTGACGCCCTCAAGCACCCCAATTGGTCTATGGGGGCCAAGATCACGGTGGATTCCGCCACCATGATGAACAAGGGCCTGGAGGTCATCGAGGCTATGCGGCTCTATGAGCTGCCCTTGGAAAAAATCTCTGTGGTCATCCACCGGGAGAGTATCATCCACTCTCTGGTGGAATACTGTGATAATGCCATCCTGGCACAATTGGGCACGCCAGATATGCGCCTGCCTATCCAGTACGCCCTGACCTGGCCGGAGCGGACGCCGGGTCCGGCGGCACCGCTGGATCTGCTGTGTTGCAAGGACCTGACCTTCCGGGCCCCGGATGAGGAAAATTTCCCCTGTCTGGCCTTGGCTAAGGGCGCGGCTGCCATCGGCGGTACTGCTACCGCCGTTCTCAACGGCGCCAACGAAGTGGCAGTGGGGAAGTTCTTGACAGGAGAGGTTGGATTCATGGATATCCCCCGGCTGGTGGAGAGGGCCATGAATGCCGTCCGTCCGGTCCAGGCCCCCTCGCTGGACGACATCCTTGCCGCAGATACCGAGGCCCGCGCCGCGGCAGCATCGTAGGGGTCGGTCTCCTCATCGACCCACATTTGATTGGACCCCATGGAGGTGCCATTTTGTTCTATATCTTGATCGCGATCATCATGGTAGGGCTCCTCATTGCCCTCCACGAATTCGGGCATTTTGCCGCTGCCAAGCTCTGCGGGGTGAAGGTCAACGAGTTCTCCATCGGCATGGGACCGCAGATCCTTCATCGGCAAGGAAAGGAGACCGACTATTCGCTGCGCCTGCTCCCCATTGGCGGTTTCTGCGCCATGGAGGGGGAGGAAGAGGGGGAGTCCGTCGATCCCCGGGCTTTCCCGAACCGCCCCTGGTGGCAGCGGCTTATCATCCTCCTGGCCGGTATTTTTATGAACTTTCTCACAGGCTTTCTCATCATCCTGTGTCTTTTTTCCACCAACAAATACTTTGTCGAGCCCATGGTGGGGGACTTCAAGGACTGGGGAACGGCCCAGGAACAGGGGCTCCAGGTGGGAGACCGGGTGTGGTCGGTGAACGGACATCGCATCTGGACTGTGGATGATATCTCCCTCTATCTGAACCGGAGCACCTCAAAGTCCGTGGACCTTGTGGTGGAGCGGAACGGGCAAAGAGTGGCCTATCCCAATTTTGAACTGTCCTTCGTGGCAGCCTCCGACGGCTCGGCTGTCCCCTATCTGGGCATTGCCCCGGCGGTGTTGGAGAGTACACCTGGTCTGTTGATCAGGAACAGCTGCTACCAGAGCATGGACTTTGTGCGCATCGTCTGGCTCAGCCTGGGGGATCTGTTCTCCGGCAGGGCAGGGGTCCGGGATATGTCTGGCATTGTCGGCATGGTGGACCTGATGGGAGAGATGGGAGAGCAAGGGGCCCAGGCCGCAGAGGCAAATCAGCAGAGCCCCATTTTGGGCGCGCTGCTCAATATCCTGTACTTTGTGGCTTTCATCTCCATCAATCTGGCGATGATGAATCTGCTGCCCATTCCGGCGCTGGATGGCGGCCAGGTGCTCTTTATGGCGGTGAACGGTATTTTGCTGGCTGTCCGGGGCCGGAAACTGGATCCCAAGTACCAGAGCTGGGTCAGCGCGGCGGGGTTTGCCTGCCTGATCCTTCTGATCCTGGCAGTGAATATCAGCGACGTTTTGAAGCTGTTCGGAGTCTGATCCCCCTTCCTTGAAGAAAGAGGGGCAGACTTGCTCCTCTTTGATATAAAGGAGCAAGCCAAAAAACTTTGAATTAAAACCATGTGATTGTTTGACAGTTTGAGGAAAGGTGAAGCGGGATTATGACCAGGCAGATTCATGTTGGCGGCGTTTTGGTGGGGGGCGGTGCCCCTGTCACCATTCAATCCATGTGCAACACTCCTACCCAGGATGTGGAGGCCACGGTCGAACAGATCAGGCGGCTGGAGGCTGCCGGCTGTGAGATCATCCGGGTGGCAGTTCCCGACATGGATGCCGCTCAGGCAGTGGGAGAGATCAAAAAGCGCATCTCTATCCCCCTGGTGGTGGATATCCACTTTGATTACAAGCTGGCCCTGGCCAGTATCAAGTCCGGCTGTGATGCTGTGCGCATCAACCCGGGGAATATTGGCTCCAGAGAAAAGGTCCAGGCGGTGGTGGAAGCCTGTAAAGGAGAAAACCTTCCCATCCGTATCGGGGTCAATGGGGGCTCTTTGGAGAAGGACCTACTTGCCAAGTACGGCGACGTGACTCCGGAGGCCTTGGTAGAGAGCGCTTTCGGGCACATTCACATTTTGGAGGACCTGCAGTTTCAGGATATCTGTGTGTCCCTGAAATCCTCTTCGGTGCCCATCACCATGCGGGCCTACCAGCTCATGAGCATGAAAAGCAATTATCCTTTACATATTGGCGTCACCGAGACCGGAACGCCCAAGATGGGGATCCTGAAGTCCGCTGTGGGCATTGGCGGACTTTTGGCCCTGGGGATCGGCGATACGGTGCGGGTCTCTCTCTCCGCCGACCCCATTGAGGAGGTCTATGCTGCCCGGGATATCCTGAAGGCTGCCGGCGTGCGGCGGGATGGCCCGGAGCTCATCGCCTGCCCTACCTGCGGACGCACCCGCATTGACCTGATCGGCCTGGCGGGCGAGGTCGAGGAGCGGCTGAAGACAGTGGACAAGCCCATTACCGTGGCGGTGATGGGATGTGTGGTCAACGGCCCCGGCGAGGCCTCCGCCGCCGATGTGGGAATTGCCGGCGGCGTAGGGGAGGGGCTGCTCTTCAAGCACGGTGAAATCGTGAAGAAAGTTCCCCAGAGTCAATTGGTGGACGAGCTATTCCGGCTGATAGAGGAACTCTGAGAGCTGCCCGGAAGATGAGTCTTTGCGCGCTTTAGAGAGATTTTACGATTACGGATGGTGTTTTCCCATGCAATGGATCCCCTTTTTGACGATTTTTGCCCCCCTTGCCGGGACTCTTGCCGCTGCGAAGGCGGCGGACTGGCAGGTGGAAGGCGTGGAGCTGGACAGCCAGACCCGGACCATGCGGGTCAGGGTCTGCTGCGCTGCCCTTCCGGATGAGAGCACCCGCCGCCTGGTGGAAGAGACATTGGCCGAGCGCTTTGGCCTGAACCTGGCCGAGGTGCGTGTTCGTGTGGAGGATGCGGTGCCCCCGGAAGAGGAGATCCCCTTGCCGGAAGCGCCTCCTGAGGAGGTGCCCTCCTCTGAACCGCCGGAGGATATCCCTGATCCCGCACCTGCCCCGGAACAGAAGGCGCAGGTCGACGACCCTTTCCGCAGGACGGAAGAGCTCCGCAAGGCGGCAATGAAGAGCGTTTTACAGGGTCCCATGAAGGAAAAGAAGGGGGAGAAAAAGCGCTCCGGAAGGCTGATCTACGGTCTCCACCCCATCAAAAAAGACCCCATCCCCATCTCTGAGCTGGTGCTGGATATGGGTACGGTGGTGGTCAAGGGCGATGTATTTTCAGTTGACCACCGGGAGCTGAAAAAGCGGGGAGCCTGGGTGGTCTCTTTCGATATCACAGACTATACCGGCTCCGTGCGGGTGAACAAGTTCTTTCCCGGGGAAGAGGGAAAGGCTTTAGTGGACGGCATCCACGAGGGGATGACCGTGTTGGTCCAGGGGCGGCTGAACATTGACCGATTTACCAACGATATGGTGCTGGAGCCCTATGCGGTGATGGAGGGGGAGAAGACCCAGCGGATGGACACCGCCCCTGAGAAGCGGGTGGAGCTCCACCTGCACACCACCATGTCCATGATGGACGCCCTCACTCCCGCCGGTGAGGCGGTGAAGCGGGCTGAAAAGTGGGGTCACAGGGCCATTGCCATCACGGACCACGGCGTGGCCCAGTCCTTCCCCGAGGCGTGGCACGCCGCCAAGGATATCAAGATCCTCTATGGTGTGGAAGCCTACTTTATCAATGACGTAGACGACCAGGTGGCCGTTCACGGCACCCTGGAGCAGGACTTCCATGGGGAGATCGTCTGCTTCGATATCGAGACCACCGGATTGAGCAAGGACCGGGACCGCATCATCGAGATCGGGGCCGTCATTCTCCGGGATGGGGAGATCTGTGAGACCTTCAATACCTTTGCCGACCCGGAGGGGCCCCTGCCCCGGGAGATCATCGAGCTCACCGGTATCACCAACTCCATGCTGGAGGGGGCGCCCAGTCAGGCTGAGGCCATCAACGCCTTCCTGGACTTTGCCGGGGACCGCCCGCTGGCCGCCCACAACGCCGAGTTTGATACCGGTTTTATTGCCAAGGGCTGCAGTCGGATGGGCAGGGAGTTCAAGAATCCCTGGATCGATTCCCTGATCCTGGCCCAGAATCTGCTTCCCGATTTGAAGAATTTCAAGCTGGATACGGTAGCGGGACATTTGGACCTGCCCGCTTTTAACCACCATCGGGCCAGCGACGACGCCGGGATGGTGGGCTATATGCTCATCCCGTTTTTCAAAATGCTGGAAGAGATGGGGGTCCACGATCTCCAATCCATCAACGGCTCCATGGGCGCCCTGCGGAAGCGGCGGAAGGTGCGCCGCAGGCCCAAGCACCTCATTGTTCTGGCCAAGAACCAACTGGGGCTGCGCAACCTCTACCATCTGATCTCAAACGCCCATCTGAAGCATTTTGAGCGCTTTCCCATCATGCCCAAGAGCGAGATCGACCAATACAGGGAGGGGCTGATCCTGGGTTCTGCCTGCTCGGCGGGTGAACTCTATGAGGCAGTGTACAGGGGCAAGGATTGGGAGGAACTGCGGCGTATCGCTTCCTGGTACGACTTCCTGGAGATCCAGCCCCTGTGCAACAATGCCTTTATGCTCCGGCCGGAGAAGCGCACCGGGCGGCCGCTGGCCGAGAGTGAGGAGGATATTCGGGAATTCAACCGCACGGTAGTCAGGTTGGCGAAGGAGCTGGACAAGCCCTTCTGTGCCACCGGCGACGTCCACTTCATGGACCCGGAGGATGAGATCTACCGTCACATCCTGCTGGACTCCAAAGGCTTTGAGGACTGTGACGAGGCCCTGCCCATCTACTTCAAGACCACCGATGAGATGCTGGAGGAGTTTGCCTACCTGGGAGAGGAGGACTGCTACAACGCGGTCATCCGCTGCCCCAATCTCATCGCCGATCAGTGTGAGCGGATGGACCCGCTGCCCAAGGGACTCTTTGCTCCCAAACTGAAGGATTCGGACAAGGAGCTGGAGAGCCTTGTGTATAACAAGGCCCATGAGCTCTATGGTGAAGAGCTGCCCAAGGTGGTCCAGGACCGCATCGACCTGGAACTGCCCGGCATCATCAAGCGGAAATATGACGTCATCTACATGTCCGCCCAGAAACTGGTCCAGAACTCCCTGGAGCACGGCTATCTGGTGGGTTCCCGGGGCTCGGTGGGCTCCTCCATCGTGGCCTTCCTCTCAGGCATCACCGAGGTCAACTCCCTGCCCGCCCACTACCGCTGCCCCAAGTGCAAGCACGCCGACTTTGAATTCGGCCCCGCCAACGGCTATGGCTGCGGGGCGGATATGCCCGACCAGGTGTGCCCGGTGTGCGGGACCCAGTATATGAAGGACGGCTTCAACATCCCCTTCGAGACCTTCCTGGGCTTCGGCGGCGACAAGGTCCCCGATATCGACCTGAACTTCTCCGGCGAGTATCAGGCCAAGGCCCACCGCTATACCTTTGAGCTCTTCGGAGACAGCCATGTGTTCCGGGCGGGCACCATCGGCACCGTGGCGGAGAAGACCGCCTTTGGCTATGTGAAGAAGTATCTGGAGAAGCGGGAACTCCACGCCACCCGGGCGGAGGAGAATCGCCTGGCCAAGGGCTGTACCGGGGTCAAGCGCACCACCGGTCAGCATCCCGGCGGCATGGTGGTCATCCCCCAGGACCGGGAGATCTACGACTTCTGCCCGGTGCAGCACCCTGCTGACGATACCTCCACAGATATCGTCACCACCCACTTTGAATATCACTCCATGGAGTCCAATCTGCTGAAGCTGGACATGCTGGGCCACGATGACCCCACCATGATCCGGATGCTGGAGGACCTCACCGGAGTCAACGCCCGGACCGATATTTCCCTGGATGACCCGGACACCATGAGCCTGTTTACCTCCTCGGAGAAGCTGGGCTTTGTCAATGACCCCATCCTGGGCCCCACCGGAGCTGTGGCCATCCCCGAGTTCAACACCAAGTTCACCCGCCAGATGCTCATGGACACCGAGCCCACCCAGTTCAACACTCTGGTGCGGCTTTCCGGCTTCTCCCACGGCACCGATGTGTGGCTGGGCAACGCCCGGGACCTGATCGTGGGTAAGATCGCCACTGTTGATTCCACGGTGGGCTGCCGGGACGACATCATGCTCTACCTCATGCAGATGGGCCTGGAACCCAAAATGTCCTTCAAGATCATGGAGGCCGTGCGAAAAGGCAAAGTGAAGAAGAAGGGCTTTGAGCCGGGTTGGGAGGAGGCCATGCGGGAGCATAAGGTCCCCGACTGGTACATCGAGTCCCTGGCCAAGATCGGCTATCTGTTCCCCAAGGCCCACGCCGTGGCCTACGTGATGATGGCCTTCCGCATCGCCTGGTTCAAGGTCCACCGGCCCCTGGCCTTCTACGCGGCCTTCTTCTCCATCCGGGCCAAGGCCTTTGACGCCACCATTATGTGCCAGGGGATGGATGTGGTCAAGGCCAAGCTGAAGGAGATCGCCGCCAAGATGGACGAGAAGACTGCCGCGGCGGTGGAGGAGGACACCTACACCACCCTGGAGGTGGTCTATGAGTTCTATCTCCGGGGCTTTACCTTCCACAGCATGGACCTGTACCGTTCAGACGCCACCCATTTCCTGATTGACGGTGACAACGCCCTGATCCCGCCCTTCGTGGCTGCTCCCGGCCTGGGCGAGACGGCGGCATTGTCCATTGTGGAGCAGCGGCAGGGAAAGCGTTTCATCTCCATCGAGGAGGTAACTGACGCCTGCCCCAAGGTCTCCTCCGCCCACATCGAGCAGCTGAAGATGCTGGGTGCCTTCGGCGAGATGCCGGACACCAGCCAGATCACGCTCTTCTGAAGAGAAAAAAGGGGAAAAGAAAAAGGACGGAGGGCACTCCGTCCTTTTTCACGGGCTATTTCACCTTGGCAAATCCATAGGCCTCGTCCAGCCAGGCCATGAGTTCGTCATCGACCGACTCCGGCTGTTCGATCAGCGTGTGGTGGGTCCAGCGGCCGGGGTAGGGCTGGACGGAGCTGACAATGCGGGGTGAGACCGCCTGTCTTCCCAGGCCGAAGGAGACCACCAGGCACACCTCCGGCCAGCCTTTGCGGCGGTGGAGGGGGAGGGAGACCATGGCAAAAATGCGGGGATTTTTGAAGGAGATCTGGGTCTTGCTCACCTTGATCTCCACGTCGGGACAGGCGGCAAGGAGCCGCTCCCGCAGCGTATCGTAGATGGGCAGGACCTGGGGCATGGGGTCAAAGAAGAGCAGTTCGTCAGCGGTCATGGCGGAGCTCCTTTCGTCGCTTTTCACTATTTTATCCCAGGCCGGAGGGGAATTCAAGGGCAAGGGGTGAAAGTTCCCGGCAAGGCTTGCAACCGAACAAAAAATATACTAAAATAAATCCACTGCGAAAAAAGAGAGAGTGGGAAACGCTATGCTGGATATCAAAGAACAGGCCCGATTCTGTAAGGCCCGGCGGGCCGTGATCGAAGGGGAGTTCTCCGTCCTCAATCCGGAGCAGAGAAGGGCGGTCCTGACTACTGAGGGCCCTCTGCTGCTGCTGGCCGGGGCGGGGAGCGGCAAGACCACCGTCCTCATCAACCGGGTGGCAAATCTGATGAAATACGGCCGGGGCTCCGACTCTGACGAGGTCCCCGAGTGGGTGACTCCCGAGGACCTGGCCTTCCTGGAAAGCTATGTCCAGGCGCCTGATATAGACCATGCCGGCAGAGCGGAACGGCTGTGCCGCCTGGACCCGGCAGCCCCCTGGACCATCCTGGCCATCACCTTCACCAACAAGGCTGCCGGGGAGCTCAAGGAGCGGCTCTCCCGGATGCTGGGGCCTGAGGCGGAGGACGTGTGGGCCTCTACCTTCCACTCCTGCTGTGCCCGCATCCTGCGCCGGGATATTGACAAGCTGGGGTATTCCACCTCCTTTACCATCTATGACTCCGCCGATTCAGAGCGGGTGGTGAAGGACTCCCTGAAGGCCCTGGGACTGGATGAGAAGGCATTTCCGCCCAAATCCGTCCTGGGATACATCTCCCGGGCCAAGGACGCGGTGCAGCTTGCCGCAGACTTTGCCGCCCAGGCTGCCGCCGCGGGGGACTTCCGGCTCCAGAAGATCGCCCAGGTCTACACGGAGTACGAAAAGCGGCTGAAGGCGGCCGATGCTCTGGACTTTGACGACCTGATCCTCCGTACCGTGCTCCTCCTCCAGAAGGACGAGGAGACCCGGAGCTACTACCAGAGAAAGTTCCGCTATGTGCTGGTGGACGAGTACCAGGATACCAACAACCTTCAGTACCTTCTGGCCTCCACTCTGGCCGGAGGCTACGAGAACTTCTGCGTGGTGGGCGACGATGACCAGTCCATCTACCGCTTCCGTGGGGCCACCATCGAGAATATCCTCTCCTTTGAGAACCAGTACAAGGGCTGCCGGACCATCCGGCTGGAGCAGAACTACCGCTCCACCCAGAACATTCTGGAGGCGGCCAATGCGGTGATCCGCAACAACCAGGGCCGCAAAGGCAAGGAGCTGTGGACCGACCACGGAGACGGGGAAAAGGTCACCCTCTACACCGCCTATAACCAGGATGAGGAGGCCCAATACGTGGCCGCCCAGATCCTCACTGGCTACTCCCAGGGGAAGCATTGGAAGGACTTCGCCATCCTCTACCGGATGAACGCCCAGTCCCGGGAGCTGGAAATGGCCATGAAGCGCAACGGCATCCCCTACAAGGTCATCGGCGGCATCCGCTTCTTTGACCGGGCGGAGGTGAAGGATATGCTCTCCTACCTCTGCGTGCTCAACAATCCCGGGGACGACCTGCGGCTTCAGCGGATCATCAACAATCCCCCCCGGGGCATCGGCGCCACCACGGTGGAGCGGGCCCAGGCCTTGGCGGCCCGGAACGGCCTCTCCCTCTGGGATGTGGTGTCCCACGCTGCCGACTATCCGGACCTTCAAAAGGCCGCCGGCAAGCTCAAAGTCTTTACAGACATGATGGAGAACCTGCGCCGGCAGGTGGGGGAGATGGAGCTGACCGATCTCTATGACGCGGTGTGTGCCGACTCGGGCTACGCCATGGCCCTGGAGACCAGCGAGAAGGTGGAGGATCGCACCCGGCTGGAGAACGTGCGGGAGCTTGGCTCCTCCATCCAGAGCTACCTGGACAACAGCGACGAACCCTCTCTGGCGGGCTTTCTGGACGAGATCGCCCTCTATACCGACCTGGACAGCCATGACCCCGCGGCCGACAGTGTGGTGATGATGACCATGCACTCAGCCAAGGGCCTGGAGTTCCCTTCGGTGTTCGTGGTGGGGGTCGAGGAGGGCATTTTTCCCGGCTTCCAGGCCATCGGCGACGCGGAGGAGATGGAGGAGGAGCGGCGGCTCTGCTATGTGGCCATGACCCGGGCCAAGGAGAAGCTGACCATGACCTGCGCCAACCAACGGATGCTCTATGGCAGGACCTCGGCCAACCGGCCCTCCCGGTTCCTGGGGGAGATCCCTGAGGAGCGCCTGGAGCGGGAAGGCCGCACCGGGGGCTACTCCGACAGTTGGAGACTTTCCGAGAGCGAGTGGCGTCCGGAACGGGAGAGCTACGGTGACGGTGCGAGGACCTATGGCGGATATCAGAGGAAACCTGCCGACAGCGCCCGGACCTCCCGCCCCACGCCCAAGGCCTCGGTGGGGAGCTATACCCCTCCCGCGGAGCGGGGATACACCCCGCCTACCCCCAAACCCAGACGGCAGTCGTCCCTGGGCGCTGCCGGCGGCGGTGCGGCCCTGCCCGACTTCCAGAAAGGCCAGATGGTGATGCACAAGGCCTTCGGCAGGGGGATGATCCTCACCATCACCAAAATGGGCAACGACGCCCTCATCGAGGTGGCCTTCGACAATGTGGGCACCAAAAAGCTGATGCTGAAGTCTGCCGCCCAGTACATGGAAAAGCTGTGAGGGTATAGGAAAAGGACTTTGACGCAAAGGTCAAAGTCCTACCCCGGTCCCTTATGGAAGTTCCTTTTGCCTGCGTTTCCCTTCAAGGAAAAGCAAATCACAGCAGTTCCTCCAGGCTCTGAATGGCCCGGCGGCTGTTGGCCTTTACATCCTCCCAGCGGGGGGCATAAAAGTCGTCGTAGACGCCGATGACGGTAAAGCCCACGCCGGCCGCCGCAGCGCAGTTGTCCGGGGCGTCCTCGATGAGGGTGCAGCAGGTGGGGGAGAGGTCGAACTTCTCCGCCGCCAGGCGGTAGACCCGGGGATCCCGCTTCTCCAACCCCACATCGTGGGCAAAGAAATAGCCGTCCAGATAGCGGTCAAAGCCCAGGCGGCGCACCGCCAGCATAGAAAGCGCCGGGATCCCCGAAGAGAGCAGGGCCATGGGCTGCCCCCGTCCCTTCATCTTTTCCAGAAGGGCCAGCGCCCCCGGCTTAGCGGGAATGGTGCGGGCATAGGCGTCCTGGGCCATGGCCTGCCACTCGGCCAGAATGGCCTCCGGGTCCTCATTCAGGTGGTAGTAGTCCAGGGTGAACTGGGCTGCCACCGGAGCGATGGAGTGCCCCACGGTGTAGCTGTACTCCGGTGTGACCTCCAGTCCCCGCTTGGCCAGGAATTCCCGGTCCACCTCCAGCCAGACCCCGTTGGAGTCGATGAGGGTGCCGTCCAGATCCAAAAAGAGCATCATAGATAAAACCTCCAGGGAAAATCTGCCGCTTCCTCGGCGTAGTCGATCCCAATGCGCTTGCCCACATGGATTTTCTGCGGCCGCTCGCCGCTGTCCAGGACATAGAGCTCTTCCCCCAGAAGGGAAAGCCCGTTTTGAGCAGTGGTAAGGCTTAAACCTTTACACAGCTTGCCGGGGCCATTGAGGAAATTTTTCCTTTGATAGCCGGACATCTGAGCCACTGTACAGCCAAAACGCTTGACAGAAATGGCATCGGCATCGACCTGGGTCACCGGCTCCCCGGCCCGGATGAGTACGGCGGCGGGCTCTCCTTCCGCCTCGGTGACCAGGTTAAGACAGGTATACATGCCGTAAATGAGGTAGAGATAGGCCGTTCCCGGCGGCGCAAACAGGGTCTCAGTCCGCTTGGTGCGCTTGTAGTTATAGGCGTGGCACGCCTTGTCCAGCCGTCCGATATAGGCCTCGGTCTCGGTGAGCCGGACGGTGAGGGCCCGGCCATCCACCACCCGGACCAGATACTTTCCCAACAGCTCTCTTGCCACGGTAAGAGTATCGCGCCCGTAAAAATCCCGCGTCAGTTTTTCCATTCCCACACCTCGACTTCAGTCTTATTGTAGCATATCAAAGGAGTTTAGACAACCGTTATGAACGAAACCATCCTGCGCCGCTTTGCCAAGCCCATGCTGGTGATCACCCCTTTTATCTGGGGCGTCGCCTTTGTGGGGATGAAGAACAGTCTGGATAGCTTTACCCCCTTTTATCTTCTGGCCTTCCGATTTTCTCTGGCTGCCATTCTCCTGGGGCTGGTATGCTGGAAGACCTGGAAGCTCCTGGACCGGCAGTATATCAAGGTCGGAGCCCTGTTGGGGACGCTCCTCTTTCTGTCCTACTCCATCCAGACCTTTGGCCTGGAGCGCACCACACCGGGGAAAAACGCCTTTCTGACCGCCATCTACTGCGTCATCGTGCCCTTTCTCCACTGGGCGGTGTCCAAGCGCCGGCCCGACCGGTATAACGTGGCGGCGGCCTTTCTGTGTATCGTGGGCATTGGAATGGTGGCTCTTTCCTCCCCCGGGGAGGGGGGAGCCCTGAATGTGGGAGACGGCCTGACCCTCATCTGCGGCTTTTTCTTTGCCGCACATATGGTGGCGGTGGAGCGCTGTGCCAAGGCCCTGAACACCTTCCTCATCACCACCCTCCAATTTGCCTTCTTTGGGCTGTGGAGCTGGGTGTGCGCCTTCCTCACCCGGGAGCCTTTCCCCACCGATGTCCCTCTGGAGGGCTGGATGGGCATCGTGGCCCTGGCGGTGCTGGCCTCTGATGTGGGTCTGCTCTTCCAGAATATCGGCCAGAAATATGTCCCGCCTGCCACTGCCGCCGTGCTGCTCTCTCTGGAGGCTCCCTTCGGCGTGCTGGCCTCAGTGGTGATGGGCACCGAGGACCTGACAGTGGTGATGTCTCTGGGCTTTGTGGTCATTTTCCTGGGGGTCATCTGTTCCGAGACCAAGTTTTCATTTTTGCACAAAAAGAAAGCAGAAGTCCAAAGTCGGTGATCCCGACAGGCCGATACCCGGCCCGTATGTGGACCGTACCGGGCTTCCGGGTCATAACAGTCCGAAGCATAGCATGAAAAGGGAGGAGATACCGGATGAAAGCAGTCATTCTGTATGCGTCGAGCCATCACGGCAACACCAAAAAGGTCGCGGAAGCCATGGCGGAGGTCCTGGGCGCGGAATTGGTGGATCTGACACAGGAGCAGAAAGCAGATCTCTCAGATTTCGACCTGGTGGGCATTGCCTCGGGCATATACTTTGGTAAGGTCCACAATGCCATGCAGACCTTTTTGGAGCGGGCCGTGTTCCGTGAGGGGCAGCGGGCGTTCGCAGTCTGCACCTGCGGGGCGAACAACGGGGACTATGCCAAGAGGATGGCGGACATGCTGGAGGGAAAGGGGCTCACCTGCGTGGGCAGCTTCTGGTGCCGCGGATTTGATACCTTTGGGCCATTCAAGCTGGTGGGCGGTCTCGCCAAGGGCCATCCGGACCGCTCCGACTTGGAGAAGGCTAAAGAATTTGCCCGGGGCTTGATGTAAAAATGAGAGCATTTGCGTACCAGCGGCACTCCGGAGGCAGAGACTCTTGACTTTTTCGGGAAAATCACATATACTATGACAAGTTCAAAGGCACAGAAGGGGAGGAGTACGTCCTGGGGAAAGCCGAGAGAGGAGCCGGCCGGTGCAAGGCTCCGTGACCCCGGAACCGAAGGTCGCCCCTGAGCCGCGGAGCCCAGCGTAAGGGCCGGTGTCCTCACCGGCCCGGAGTAAGCCCCGCCGTCTCCCGCGTTAAGGGTGGAGAGTGCAGGCACCTTGCGCCTGAATTCGGGTGGTAACACGGACTTTGTTCGCCCCGAGCCATTGGCTCGGGGCGTTTTTTGTCAAGAAGGTGAGATGCGGTGTTCCAATTTCAGTTTGCATACGAGTTTGAAGACCTTGTGAGCCTCAACCGGGTGGTATCCAAGGCCTATCGCCGCTGGCTGACGCGGATCACGAATATCCTCTGGCTGCTTATCGGCGGATCAGACCTGCTTGCGGCGGGATTTCTGATCCACCTGCAAGGAAAGAGCGCTTTTCCCGTGGCGCTTATAGCCCTGGTCATTGGTGCGCTGCTGTGTGCGTCTCCCTTCCTGCGGCACCGCCTTGCCGCGTGGCAGAGCCGCCGGATGTTGTTAAAGGACACCGGTGAGCTGACGGTAGTTTTGGATGAAGAGGGCCTGCGGGAACACAGTCTGAAGGGGGAGGGCTTCTACCCCTGGAAGGGCTTCATCGACGTATACCGCAGCCGGGGAAGCTATCTTCTGTTTCTGGACAAGAAACATGCGCTGATCCTCCCCCGGAGGGTCATTCCGGAGGAGACCGTCGCTCCGCTGGAGCGGTTTTTGGCAGAAAAGTTCGGCACTGAGATCAAAGAGATCCACTGATCAGAATAGGAGGAGACCAACATGAGAAAAGACCTGCCCAAGGCTTACGAGCCCAAAGAAGTAGAGGCCGGCATCTACGAGCAGTGGGAGAAGAACGGCTGTTTCGTGGGTCAGCGCGACCCGGACAAGAAGCCCTTCACCATTGTCATGCCGCCCCCCAATGTCACCGGCCAGCTCCACATGGGCCACGCCATGGACTGCACCCTCCAGGACATCCTCATCCGTTTCAAGCGGATGGAGGGCTACGCCGCCCTCTGGGTCCCCGGCACCGACCACGCCGGCATCGCCACCCAGATCAAGGTGGAGGAGGACCTGCGGGAGAATGAGGGCAAGACCCGCTACGACCTGGGCCGGGAGGCTTTCCTGGAGCGTGTCTGGGCCTGGAAGGAGAAGTACGGCAGCCGCATCGTGGCCCAGCAGAAGAAGCTGGGCGTCTCCTGCGACTGGTCCCGCGCCCGCTTCACCATGGACGAGGGCCTGTCCAAGGCCGTCCGCCATGTGTTCGTCTCCCTGTACGACAAGGGCCTCATCTACAAGGGCTCCCGCATCATCAACTGGTGCCCCCACTGCGTCACCGCCCTCTCTGACGCCGAGGTGGAGTACCAGGACAAGCCGGGCCACCTGTGGCACATCCGCTACCCCATCAAGGGGGAGACCGACCGCTGGGTCATCGTGGCCACCACCCGGCCCGAGACCATGCTGGGCGATACCGGCGTGGCCGTCAACCCGGAGGATGAGCGGTATACCGATATCGTGGGCAAGACCTGCATCCTGCCCCTGGTGGGCCGGGAGATGCCCATTGTGGCCGACGAGTACGTGGAGAAGGAGTTTGGCACCGGCTGCGTCAAGATGACCCCCGCCCACGACCCCAACGACTTTGAGGTGGGCCTGCGCCACAACCTGGAGACCATCCGGGTCCTGGACGACAACGGCAAGGTGGTGGAGGGCTACGGAAAATACTCCGGTATGGACCGCTACGCCGCCCGGAAGGCCATTGTAGCCGACCTGGAGGAGGGCGGCTACCTGGTGAAGGTGGAGGACTACAAGCACAACGTGGGCACCTGCTACCGCTGCCACAACGACGTGGAGCCCCTCATCTCCGCCCAGTGGTTCGTGAAGATGGAGCCCCTGGCCAAGGAGGCCCTGCGGGTGGTGAGGGACGGGGAGACCAAGTTTGTCCCCGACCGCTTCTCCAAGACCTATATCAACTGGATGGAAAACGTCCGGGATTGGTGCATCTCCCGCCAGCTCTGGTGGGGACACCGCATCCCCGCCTGGAAGTGCGCTGACTGCGGCGAGTACACCGTCTCCGAGACCGACCCCACCGAATGTGCCCACTGCCACTCCAAAAATATCGTCCAGGAGGAGGACGTGCTGGACACCTGGTTCTCCAGCGCCCTGTGGCCCTTCTCCACCCTGGGCTGGCCCGAGGAGACCGAGGATCTGAAGTATTTCTATCCCACCGACGTGCTGGTCACCGGCTACGACATCATCTTCTTCTGGGTGGCCCGGATGATCTTCTCCGGCTGTGCGCACACCGGCAAGGCCCCCTTCCACACCGTGCTTATCCACGGCCTGGTCCGGGACGAAAAGGGCCGCAAAATGTCCAAATCCCTGGGCAACGGTATCGACCCCCTGGTGGTGGCCGAAGAATACGGCGCCGATGCCCTGCGCTTCAACCTGGTCACCGGCAATTCCCCCGGAAATGATATGCGCTTCATTCCCGGTCGCTGCGAGGCCATGCGCAATTTTGCCAACAAGATCTGGAACGCCAGCCGCTTTGTGCTGATGAACCTGACCATTGACCGGTGTGAGCTGCCCGAAAAGCTGGAAAACGAGGACAAGTGGATCCTCTCCAAGCTCAACGACCTCATCCCCCAGATGACCGAGAACATGGACAAATACGAGTTGGGCGTGGCTGCGCAGAAGATCTATGACTTCATCTGGGACGACTACTGCGACTGGTATATCGAGTTCACCAAGGCCCGCCTCCAGGGGGAGGACCCCGCTGCCAAGGAACAGGCCCAGCAGGTGCTCTGCTACGTCCTCACCGAGATGCTCAAGCTCCTGCACCCCTTCATGCCCTTCATCACCGAGGAGATCTACCAGGCTCTACCCCATGCCGAGGGCGAGTTCCTCATGCTCCAGCGCTGGCCGGAGTACCGGGAGGACCTGCGCTTCCCCCGGGAGGAGCAGGCCATCGACCTTATCATCGACGCCACCCGGGCGGTGCGCACCAAGCGGGCCGAACTCAATGTTCCCCCCTCCAGGAAGGCCCACCTCACCATCGCCACCGACGATGGCCAGGTCTTCGCCCAGGGCATCCCTCTGCTCCAGCGGCTGGCCTACGCCTCCGGCGTCACCGTCACCACTCCCGACGCCGCTCCCGAAGGGGAGAAGGGGCTCATCGACGTGGTGACCCACGCCGCCCGGATCTTCATGCCCCTGGCCGAGCTGGTGGACCTGGCTGAGGAGAAAAAGCGGGTGGAAAAGGAGCTTGCCGCCCGGAAGAATGAGCTTGCGGGCCTGGAGGCCCGGCTGAGCAATCCCAACTTTGTGAACAAGGCCCCCGCTCAGGTGGTGGACGGCCAGCGGGCCCGGGCCGAGGAGCTCAAGAGCCTCATTGCCAAATTGGAGGAATCTGCCGCATCTCTGGGATAAACGGCGGATCCCGGCGGGAACGGAGGATTTTTGACGCTCTGTTGTGGTTGTGCTTTTCCCTCCAAGTGGATACAATAGGGGTACAAGCACCCATCCCGCCCAGCAAGGAGGCGTCAGTTGATGCGAATAATGAAAGGATTCTGCGCGGTGGCCCTCCTGGTCTGCCTGGCGGGATGCCAGGGAGCCCGGCCGATGACCACCCCCACCGACCGGCCCCTGCCCACTCCCAGTGCCCCCCGGGAGACGGCCTCTCCGGCGGAGCCGACTCCGCCGCCCACGCCTACCCCCGCCATAGTACCCACGGCTGCGCCGCAGGAGAGCAGTCAGCCCCTTCCGGAAAGTCCCACTCCCCAGGAGACCGAGGCGCCGGCCCGGCAAGGTCCCACCGATGAGGAAGTCCTGGCCGCCTACCGGGAGGCTTCCAGTCTCTACGCCTGGTTTGCCGGCTATGACGACAGCGCCCTCATGCTGGACTTTGACGACGCCCTGGTAGAGCCCGAAAGGACCCTCTACCGTGTGAAAAAGCCGGGGGTAGAGACCCTGGAAAGTCTGCGAGCAAACCTGAAAAATCTCTTCTCAGACGAGATCGTAGACGCTCTTTTGCCCGTCCTTCCGCCGGAGGGCGCCGCCCCCTTCCAGGAGACTCCGGACGGCCTCTACGCCCTCCCTGCCGGCCGGGAACCCGCCTCTGACAAGGGCGCGACCCTCACCGCCGTCCTATGGCCGGAGGGCGACCCCGCCCCCACAGCCTGCACTGTCCGGGTGACGGTGGAATTGCTGGACTCCGCAGGCGCTTTGGCGCCCGACAGCCCCCAGATCTACGATTTCACCTATGCCCAGGTGGGAGAGAAGTGGGTCTTTACCAACTTCGATTCCATATTCTGACAGAAAATTTCATGCCTGTGCGCTATAATCGCTGTATCCCAAAGGGATACAGCGATTTTTTGCGCTTTGGAGAAAATATCCCCGCCTTTGACCCCAGGCGAGGGAGAGGAGGAAGAGACCATGCCTATCGCTTGCGAGGAGACCGGCCGGGCCCTCACCGTCCGGGTAGAAGGGGAGATAGACCACCACGCCGCCCGGCAGCTCATGGAGGAGCTGTCCCGCCGCCTGGACGCCGCTTTGCCCAAGAGCCTTACCCTGGACCTGGGAGGGGTGGCCTTTATGGATTCCTCCGGCATTGCCCTGGTCCTGCGGGCTTACCGGAGGATGGTCGCCCTCCGTGGGAGCGTGACGCTGCAAAACGTGCCTGACCAGGCGGCCAAGGTGCTCAAGGCCGCTGGGGTGGACAGGCTTTTACCCTGGAATGAATAGGAGGAGATGGTACATATGAAACCGGTCAACGAGGCCAAACTGACCTTCTGGAGCCGCAGCGCCAACGAGGGCTTTGCCCGCACCGCCGCGGCCTGCTTTGCCGCCCAGCTCGATCCCACCCTGGACGAGGTCAACGATGTGAAGACCGCGGTGAGCGAGGCGGTGACCAACTGCATCGTCCACGCCTACCCCGATCAATTGGGCCTGATCGTTCTGCGCCTGCGTCTCTATCCGGACAACACCCTGGAGATCGTTGTCAAGGACTCGGGAGTGGGCATCCCCGATGTGGATCAGGCCCGCACCCCCCTGTGGAGCACCGGCGGCGCTGACCGCTCGGGCATGGGTTTTACCATCATGGAGAGCTTCATGGACGCGGTGAAGGTGCGCTCCAGACCGGGGAAGGGCACCACCGTGACCCTCCGCCGCCGCATCGCCCGCCGTTTTCCGGGGTGAGCGCCGATACCTTGCCCCTGCTGGAAGCCGCCCGGGCCGGCGACAACGAGGCCTGCACCCGCCTTCTGGAGGAGAACTCCGGCCTTATATGGAGCGTGGTGCGCCGCTATTTCGGCCGCGGAGTGGACCCGGAGGACCTCTACCAGTTGGGGAGCCTGGGTTTTGTCAAGGCGGTGCGGGGCTTTGACCCCGCCTTTGGCACCCAATTCTCCACCTACGCCGTACCCAAGATCGCCGGAGAGATCCGGCGCTTCCTCCGGGACGACGGGGCAGTGAAGGTCTCCCGGAGCCTTCGGGAGCGGGGGAGCACGATCGCTATGGCGGGGGAGAAGCTTCTGCGGGAGCTGGGCCGGGAGCCCACGCTGCGGGAGTTGGCTGCCGAGACCGGTCTGTCCCCCGAGGACATCGCCGCCGCCGAGACTGCCAACGCCCCCGTCCACTCCCTCCAGATGGACCTGGGAGACGGGCTGACCCTGGAGCAGTTGATGGGAGATGACGGCATGGAGGAGCGGACGGTGGAGCGTCTGGCCCTCCGGGAGGCGGTCTCCGCTCTGCCGGAGCGGGAGCGACAGGTCATCGCCCTGCGCTACTTCCACAATCTCACCCAGGACAGGACTGCCAAGCTCCTGGGCGTCAGCCAGGTCCAGGTCTCCCGCATCGAGCGCCGGGCCATTGCTGACTTGAAGGAAAAGTTGATACAATGAAAGATGGGATACCGGATCGGAAGTGAACGTATACCAGCCTGATCCGTCGCAGAAACAGGGGACAGCCGCAATTTCAAAAAATAAGGAAAGGGAAGAGGAAAGAGGGAACCTTTGGGTTCCCTTTTTCGTCAAATTGGAGTATAATACCTTTACCTTACTTTTCCACACAAAGGAGTGGTACTTTCGTGGCCGATATCCTGTACATTGTTGTGCCATGCTATAACGAAGAGGCCGTTCTTCCAGAGACTTCCAAGCGGCTGAAGGAAAAACTGACCGGCCTCATCTCCTCCGGCAAGCTCTCGGAAAAAAGCCGGATCATGTTTGTCAACGACGGCTCCAAGGACCGTACTTGGGAGCTCATTGCCCAGCTTCACGACTCCGACCCCATTTTTTCCGGGGTGAACCTGTCCCGGAACCGGGGCCACCAGAACGCCCTGCTGGCGGGACTGATGACCGCCAAGGAGCGGGCCGATATGGTCATCTCCATGGACGCCGACCTCCAGGACGACATCGGCGCCGTAGATGAGATGGTGGAGAAATATTATGCCGGCTGCGACATCGTCTACGGGGTGCGCTCCTCCCGGAAGAAGGACAGCTTTTTCAAGCGCTTTACCGCCGAGGGCTTCTACCGGGTGATGAACCTTCTGGGGGCCGAGACGGTCTTCAATCACGCCGACTACCGCCTGATGTCCAGGCGGGCCCTGGAGGGCCTTGCCCAGTTCAAGGAGGTCAACCTCTTCCTCCGGGGCATCGTTCCTATGGTGGGCTACACCACCGGCACCGTGGAGTATGAGCGGGGCGAGCGCTTCGCGGGGGAGAGCAAGTATCCCCTGAAGAAGATGCTGGCCTTTGCCATGGAGGGCATTACCAGTCTGTCCACCAAGCCCTTGCGGTGGATCACCGGCCTGGGCTTCCTGGTCTTTGCCGTGTCCATCATCATGCTCATCTACTCCATCGTCCGCTGGGCCATGGGGGCCACTACCATGGGCTGGCCCAGCCTTATCTGCTCGGTCTGGGCTATCGGCGGCCTGATCCTCCTGTCTTTGGGCGTCATCGGAGAGTATATCGGCAAGATCTACCTGGAGACCAAGGGCCGCCCCCGGTTCCTCATTCGGGAGGTCATTGACGATGAGTAAGCTCATTGATTCGTCCATTCCCAAGTTCCTTCTGGTGGGGGTGGGGAACACCCTCCTCTCCGCGGTCCTCATGTTTGTGCTGGAGCCCCTGGGGTACTGGCCCTCCACGGCCATCGCCTATGTGGCGGGGGCGGTGATGAGCTTTTTCCTCAACCGGAAGTTCACCTTCAAGAGCGAAGAGGACTTTGTCAAGTCGGCGGTGAAGTTCGCCGTCAATGTGGCGGTGTGCTACCTGCTGGCCTACTCCATCGCCCAGCCCCTGGGCAAGCTGATCCTGGGGGCCCTGGGGGTGGAGGGCATCTGGCTGGAGCGGCTCACCAAGATCGGCGGTATGGGGCTCTACACTATCCTCAACTATTTCGGCCAGCGCTTTTTCGCCTTCAAGAAGTCCTGAAACGGCAAAAAATGAGGGCGAGCCCTTATGTGGGGCCCGCCCTCATATTTTTTGCGCCCTTTCTTACTTTGCGCTGGCAGTGGGCTCCAACTGCTTTTCAGAGGCGGCCACCACCACCGAGCAGGCGATGTCGCCGGTGATGTTCACGCAGGTCCGGGCCATGTCCAGGATGCGGTCGATGCCCAGCACCATACCCATGGCCAGACCCTCGGCGGGAAGCCCCACAGAGGAGAGGACCATGGTCAGCATCACGGCCCCGGCGCCTGGCACGCCGGCGGTGCCGATGGAGGCCAGGGTGCAGGTAAGGATGATCATGAGCTGCTGGCTCAGGGAGAGCTGGATGCCGTAGGCATTGGCCACAAACAGGGCACACACGCCCTGATAGATGGCGGTGCCGTCCATGTTGATGGTGGCCCCCAGGGGGAGCACAAAGGAGCGCACCGACTGAGGCACGCCCATCCGCTCACTGGCCTCCATGGAGAAGGGGATGGTGGCCGCCGACGAGGCCGAGGAGAAGGCGAAGATCATGGCCGGCGCGGCCTCCTTGAAGAACCGTACGGGGCTGATGTGGGCAAAGCCGCCCACCGTGGCGGAATAGACCACCACAGCGTGGAAAATGCACGCCCCATACACCGAGAGGATGAGCCCCAGCATGGGCAGCAGGCTCTTGGGCCCGTTCACCGCCACTACAGGGCACACCAGGGCAAACACGGCGATGGGCGCCAGCTTCATGATGCCCCCGGTGAGGGCGTACATGGCCTCAGCCAGGGAGTTGACGCCATCCATCAGGGGCTTGCCCTTTTCCCCGCACATGAGGATGCCCACGCCCAGGGCGATGGCAAAGAAGATGACCTGGAGCATATTCCCCTTGGCCAGGGCGTCGATGGGATTGGTGGGCACGATGTTCAGCAGGGTATCCACCACGCTGGTGGTCTCGCCCGCCGTGACCTCTTCCATGGCAAAGGCCAGTTCCCGGCCCACCGGGAAGATGTTGGCCACCACCAGGCCGATGGTCACCGCCAAAGCGGTGGTAAGCAGGTAGTAGAGAATGGTCTTGCCGCCCAGCCGGCCCAGGGCCCGGGCGTCGTTGAGCCCACAGGTGCCCACCACGATGGAGGCAAACACCAGCGGCACCACCACCATCTTGATGAGGTTCATAAACAGAGTGCCAAAGGGTTTGATCCAGGTGTTGGCGATCTCGGCGGGGAGGAACAAGCCCACGACAATGCCGATGGCGAGACCGATCAGGATCTTGACGGACAGATTGAGCTTTTTCTGTGTTTTTTGCATGATGGAAACCCCCTCCATTCAAAAATCTGCTTCTATCATAGCATTTCTTCCAGAAAAAAGAAAGACCCAAATGCGAAAATTTCATTTCTTGTTCCAAGTGATGCCTTTCCCAGCCGGTGGAGAGCGCGTTTTTCAAAGAATTTTCCGGCAGGCTTTGCGCAACGCACATGATCCATCTCCCAACGCTGACATTTTTTGTGCGAAAACCACAAAAATGAAAGATTGAAATATCTGACTTGCAAAAAATGCTCTGGTATGCTATACTAATCAAGCCGCATCAAAGAAGGGAGGGCCTCAAATGGCAATGGGAAAAAAGAGGCCGGATGACGCCCCACTCCAGGCCCTCAAGCGGGACCTGGCTGCCCAAACTGTGGGAAATCTCTATGTTTTCTACGGCGAGGAGGTCTATTTGCGGGACCACTATCTGTCCCGGCTGCGCAAACTCGTCCTCTCCGAAGGTATGGAGGAGTTCAACCACCACGTTTTGCAAGCCAGGGATTTTTCTATTCAAAAGCTGCGGGACGCCATTGACGCGCTTCCCTTCGCCGCCGAGCGCACGCTGGTGGAGGTCACAGACTACGATATATACAGGGGGGACAGCGACGCCATGGCGGTCATCCTGTCCGACCTGCCCGAGTATGTCTGTCTGGTCTTCATTTACGATGTCATCGAATATAAGCCGGACAACCGGCAGAAGCTTCCCAAGCTGGTGAAGGAGAGGGGACAGGTGGTGGAGTTCGCCCGGCAGGCCCAGGGGGACCTGACCGACTGGATCGCCCGCCGTTTCAAGGCCCTGGGCCATGACATCTCCACCGAGGACGCCCGATACCTCCTCTTTCTGTGCGGCGATCTGATGAACGGCCTCATCTCCGAGATCGGTAAGATCGGCGCCTACGCCAGGGAGGTCCGCATCACCCGGCAGGACATCGACGCGGTGGCAACCCCCCAGTTGGACGCGGTGGTCTTTCAGCTCACCGACGCCATTGCCGCCGGGGACTTTGACCGGGCCTTCGCCGTGCTCTCCGATCTGCTCCATATGCAGGAGGCTCCCATCAAGATCCTGTCCGTGCTGGGCAAGCAGCTCCGCCAGCTCTACACTGCCAAGCTGGCCCAGGAGCAGCGCAAAAGTGCCAGGTGGCTCATGGAGACCTGGGGCATGCGCAATTCCTACCCGGCGGAGAAGCTGATGACAGCCGCCCGGCGGTTCTCCCTGGACTGGTGCCGCAGAGCGGTGGTCCGCTGTGAGGAGACCGACCTGGCCATGAAGTCCACGGGAGCCGACGCCCAGGAGCTCCTGACCCAGTTCCTGCTGGAGCTGTCCCTGAAAAAAGTATCCTAAGAAAGCGAGGTCGCTTGTTTTGAATCTCATTATGGAACGCTTCCATTTTCCCGAAGAGCTCTCTCGGGTGGTGGAGCAAAGCCCCAGTGTCATCGTGCCCGAGAGCAAGGAGGTCCTCTTCGAGCTCATCTTCGGCAACAGCCGCACCGACAAGACCGAGGTGAGCTACGAGGTAAACGGCGAGCTTGTCCGGGAGGCCAGCGTGGTCCGCTGCCGCAACGGCGCGGTGGTCAACTTCCCCGAGGACTATATGCGCCGCCGGGACCCGGACAGCATGCGGATCGCCGACGACGGCCCCACTGATAAACCCCGCTTCCAGGACGTTTACGGCTATCCCTTCTCCGACCTGCGCAAGGAGACCATGGCTTGGCTTGCCACCCAGGAGCTCATTATCGTACCCTTCAAGGCCGGCGGCTATGACTATGGCTATGAGGCGGCCCTCATCTGTCCCCGGAACGCCGCGTTTTTTGCCTTTGCCCTTAGCCAGCTTCAGGCCTTTGTGAATATCCGGGAGGTGGACAGCTTCACCCCCCGTTCCATCATCTACGTAGCTCCGCCTTTCCGCCACACCCACTTCAGCGGGAAACAGGTGGTGGTCCATGACCGGAGCGAAACCCTCCACGAGGTCTTCTCCTACAACCTCTATCCCGGCCCCTCGGCCAAGAAGGGGGTTTACAGCTTCCTCATCGATGTAGGCGAACAGGAGGGCTGGGTCACCGCCCATGCCTCGGCCGCCCGCATCATCACTCCCTACGAAAATGAGATGGTGATGATGCACGAGGGAGCCTCCGGCGGCGGCAAGAGCGAGCTGCTGCAGGACGTGCGCCGGGAGGAGGACGGCCGGGTGCTGGTGGGTCTCAACACCACCTCGGGCACCTGCCACTACATCAGCATGAGCGACACCTGTACCATCGAGCCGGTCACCGACGACATGGCCATGTGCAAGGCGGAGTACCAGTCGGGCAGCGGCAAGCTGGCCCTCTTCGACGGGGAGGACGGCTGGTTCGTCCGGGTGGACGGCATCACTGAATACGGCTCCGACCCCACCTACGAGCGTATCTCCATCCACACCAAGGAACCCCTGATGTTCTTCAACCTCCAGGCTGTGCCCCGCTCCACCTGTCTTCTTTGGGAGCACTCCCTGGACTCGGACGGCGCTCCCTGTCCCAATCCCCGGGTCATCATTCCCCGCAGAATGATTGACCGCATCGTCAATGTCCCTGTGGAGGTGGACGTGCGCTCCTTCGGCGTGCGAATGCCTCCTGCGACCTCGGAAAAGCCCAGCTACGGCATTGCCGGACTTCTGCATGTCCTGCCCCCGGCCCTGGCCTGGCTGTGGCGCCTGGTGGCCCCCCGGGGCTTCAATAACCCCAGCGTCACCGGCGGTGGGGCTCTGGCCAGTGAAGGTGTGGGCTCCTACTGGCCCTTCGCCACCGGAAAGCAGGTAGTCCAGGCCAATATGCTTCTGGAGCAGATCCTGAACTGCCCCAACACCAAGTACGTCCTCATCCCCAACCAGCACATCGGTATCTACGAGGTGGGCTTCGCCCCCGAGTGGATCTCCCGGGAATACCTGGCCCGCCGGGGCGGCGTGAATTTCCGCATGGACCGGCTCACCCCCGCCCGGTGCTCTATCCTGGGCTACTGTCTCCGGGAGATGAAGGTGGATGGCCAGCACATCTCGGTGAAATTCCTCCGGCCCGAGACCCAGGAACGCCTGGGCGTCAAGGGCTACGACACCGGGGCCAAGATCCTCACCGAGTTCTTTGACAAGGAGCTGGCCGTCTACGACGTGCCCGAGCTCCACCCCGTGGGCCGGAAGATCATCGAGTGCTTCCGCTCCGGCGGTACAGTGGAGGACTACTGCAAGATCATTCCCCTGGGGTTGGAGGAGTGAAGCCCCGGATCAAAGAGGCCATCGTGGTGGAGGGCCGCTATGACAAGAACACCCTCTCCCAGGTGGTGGACGCTCTCATTCTGGAGACTTCCGGTTTCGGAGTCTTCCGGGACGAGGAGCGGCTGAAGTTCCTGCGCCGGGTGGCCCAAAAGCAAGGGCTCATCGTCCTCACCGACTCCGATGGAGCGGGCTTTGTCATCCGAAACTATCTCAAGGGCGCGGTGGACCCGGCTCTGGTGAAGCATGCCTACATCCCAGACCGGCCGGGGAAGGAGCGCCGCAAGCGCGCCCCCGGCAAGGAGGGAAAACTGGGAGTAGAAGGCATGGATCCTGCCACCCTCCTGGAGACTCTCCGTAAGGCCGGTGCCACCTTCCTGGACGAGGATACCGCTCCTCAGCCGACCCGCCGGGAGATCACCAAGGCCGACTTCTATGCCGCCGGACTCAGCGGGGGAGAGGGGGCGGCAGAAAAACGCCGGGAGCTGCTGAAAAAGCTGGACCTGCCGGAGCACCTGAGTTCCAATGCCCTTCTGTCCGCGCTCAATGCCCTCTATGGGTATGAAGAGCTTGCAGAACTGGGTATACTGGATCTGACAGGCACAAAATAATAGGACCCGCAGAAAACGGGCCAATACAAGGAGGCTGTCCTGTTATGTGGTTTGTTTTCGCGTTGCTCTCTGCCGTCTTTGCGGCTCTGACCTCCATCCTGGCGAAGATCGGCATCGAGGGGGTCAATTCCAACCTGGCCACCGCCATCCGGACGGTGGTGGTGGTCTTCCTGTCCTGGGGCATGGTCTTCCTCACCAACGCCCAGACCGGCCTGGGGGAGATCAGCCGCAGGAGCTGGCTCTTCCTCATCCTCTCGGGCCTGGCCACCGGGGCCTCCTGGCTGTGCTATTACCATGCCCTACAAATGGGGGAGGCGTCCAAGGTGGTGCCCATCGACAAGCTCAGCGTGGTCATCACCCTCATCATGGCTTTCGTCTTCCTTCACGAGAAATTCACCACAAAGTCCCTGGTGGGCTGTATCCTCATCACCGCCGGTACCCTGGTCATGGTCCTCTGAGCTGTCCATGCCCCTCTGACCGGCAAGGCACTGCCGGAGGGGAGATCCTCAGCCTTGACGGCGGCGGTAGGGAAGGGGCAAAATTCTCCTTGCCTTTTCCGGGCGAGTGGAGTATGATGGGAACATCACAAAGGCAGAGTAGGAAGCGGCGTGTTCAGTGCCGGCGGGACGGGGAGTTGTCCGCCGGACAAAGTGAGGGAAGGGGAGTGTCTGCCCTCCGCAGTGCCGCTTTCGCATCCCGCTGCCGCATACCGGGTGGAGTTGCGCCCTGCGTCGCTGCGCTTAAGAGCGCGTTTTTCGGCACATCTTCCTCCCTCTGTGCGGTATCGGCACGGAGGGAGGAATTTTTGTGCCGAACCAGTATCAGAACCTGTGCTCCAATCCTTTTACCGTCGCCTGGTGGCGCGCCGCCGGGGAAGAGCTGAAACGCCCGCGGACACTGGCTTTTGCGGCCCTGATGATCGCCGCCTGCGTGGCCCTTGCCCAGGTGCCCTCCATCCCACTGACCGGACATGTCAACGTCACCTGGGGCTTTCTGGCCCGCAGCGTATGCGGTATGGTCTGCGGCCCCGTCACCGCCCTGGTCTTCGGCGCCGCCGAGGACACCATTTCCTACCTGCTCCACCCCAGTGGGGCTTATTTTCCGGGGTATATGGTGACCACGATGCTGGGGACCTTTCTGTATGCCCTGTTCCTCTACCGGCAGCGGATCACCGTGTGGAAGGTGTTTCTGGCCAAGCTGTCCACAAATGTGCTGAATGTGGTCCTGGGGGCTCTATGGAGCTCGATATTATATGAAAAGGGCTATCTTTTGGAGATGTGGACCAGTCTGATCGGGAACACGATCAAGCTCATTCCGCAGACCGTTTTGCTGTGTATTTTCTTCTCCGCCCTGCTTCCCGTGCTGGCAAAATTGGGTCTCATCCCCTCAAAAATGGGCCGCCTGGAGTGGATCTGAGGATTCTACCCCACAGTTATTCTTGCTGTTAGAGGGTCCCGTCACGTGAAGATGGCCGGAAAATAGAAACAGAGAGTCTGCCATTGGCAAACTCTCTGTTTTATCTTTTATGAGACAAGGCGGAAAAGGAGAGGGGCCGACCTTGAAGCAGTGCCCAGGGTCCCGCCGCCGAAGCGAAGGAGAGATCAGGCGTCGAGGAAGACGCGGTACTGGGCGCGGCCACCCTCCTTGGCCTGATAGAGGGCGGTGTCACTGTGGCGGATCAGATCCTCCACGTCGCCGGACAGGCTCTCACAGCGGGCAATGCCCACGCTGGCGGAGAGTTTGGCGAAGTTGGGCCGGGCCTGATAGGCAGCGCGCAGATTCTGAAGCAGATCCTGTGCCTGACTTTCCAACTCCTCCATGGGAATGCTGCCCTGTTTGACGATAAGGAACTCATCACCGCCCATCCGGGCAATGAAATCATGGGGACAGTTCTCCTCCAGCAGCCGGGCGGTAAGGATCAGGGCCTCATCTCCCGCATCATGGCCGTAGACATCGTTGATGGACTTGAAATGGTCCAGATCCAGATAAAACAGGCCGATGGGATTTCCCATACAATTCTGGTGGAGATGCAGGTAAAGGGCGCGGCGGTTGTTCAGACCGGTCATAAAGTCGGTGTTGGCGTGCTGGGAGATCTGGGCTTCCATCTGACGCACCAGGGTCACATCCCGGAAAATACAGACCTGGCCAACCACCTGATTGAAGATATCGTAGATGTTATCTTTACGCAGCTCCATCCGCCTTCCCGTGCGGGTGTCGCCCTCCAGGAAGCCTTCGCTGTTTTCGGAGCGGCCGGGGAAGAAAGCCTCCTCAGCCCACTGGTCATAGGAACGACCGATGATGTCCTCCTTTTCGGTATCGAAATCCTCCTCGAACTTCTTGTTGGCGTCGAAGATACGGCCATGCTCATCCCGCAGAAGAACTGCATAGGGCATGCCGCTCAGAAGGATATCGATCTCAGCGGTCATGTTTTCCAGACTGGTGACGTCTCGTCCGATGCCGACAGTACCCAGGGGAGTTCCGTCCTCATCGTAGAGAGGAGACTTATAGACAGTGAGCTGACGCATACCGCTGGGGCTCTTGACCTGTTCCCGGAACTGAAGAGTGTGGCCGGCCGCGATGACGGCATCCTCGCTCTCCTGGCAAGACTCGGCGCCGCTGTTGGGGTCGTCAGGGGAGACGTCCCAAATGTAATAGTGATCCTTGCCGGTGACGTCTTCCTTGCTCTTGCCTACCACGGCACAGAAGCCTTGGTTGACCCGGACATGAATGCCTTCCATATCCTTGAACCAGAACATATCGGGAATGCTGTCCATGGCAGTATCCATGCACTGCACCACCAGGTGGAGGAGATGCTCAGACTGGATGCCGCTAAGGAGCTGGCGCAGGTCGAGAAGCGCCATAGTGGGAATGAGAGGCAGCGGCCAGAGAAGGTCAGCCTGTTCCGCTTCCTGCACAGAGAGGGAATTCAACGTCTGTGCGTCGGAACAGAAGATCAGCTTTGTCTTGGGTCCGCAGAGGTCACGGGCTTCGTGGAGCGAAGTTCCCGGCAGATCCCACACCAAGACCCGGCAAGACTTCGCCAGATCAGGGTCGGGTTTGGACGAATGGACCGTTTCAACAACGCAGTCCTTGGGGGGCTGGACACTTTGCAGACGTTGAGCCAAAGTGTCGTCAACGCTGAAAACGGCGAGCCTCATCAAATATGGATCCATGCAGGTTCCTCCTTCATGCTGGAGTAAAATACGGACGGAGCATGGACACGGGGCCGGGGCTTGCTCCAAATGCCGAGGCCTTGCGGAAAATGCCGGAAAACAAAACACAACTAACCGCCAGCTTGCTTTCTGGCGGCGGTTAGACATAATTTACTTTTGCTTATTATACTGCTTCAATTGAAAAAAGGCAACAACAAATTGGAAGAAAGTTATGGAAACCAGGAAAAGTAAAAGAAGATTGATAACAAATTAACAATACAGGAAAAATTTCCCCCATCATCAAAAAAGCCTGAAGAAAAAACCCAATCCCGCATTTGCTTATCAAAACCTCCTTGCCTGCTTTCTCAAAGAGAAAGCAGGCAAGGAGGTCCGGAAATCAGCCGGGAGGCCAGGTCATATCCCGGCCGGAGAGAACGTGGAAGTGGAGATGATGGACGCTCTGGCCGGCCTGGTCGCCGATGTTGGAGACCACCCGATAGCTCTCCAGGCCCAGGTCCTTGGCCAGCTTTGCGATGACGGCGAAGATGTGGCCCACAGTGGCCTGGTTGGTCTCGTCCACCTGGGAGACCGACTGGATATGTGCCTTGGGGATGACCAGGAAGTGGACAGGAGCCTGGGGGTCGATGTCATAGAAGGCGTAACAGAGTTCGTCCTCATAGACCTTCTTGGAGGGGATCTCCCCGGCGATGATCTTGCAGAACAGGCAGTCGTTCATGGCGTTTCCTCCTTTTCAGCAAAAGCGATTGGCCTCAGGGTCGTAGTGATAATTCAGGGCGGCCAGCCTGGCGGTGAGGTCTTCCTCATCCAGACCCTCGGCGGCGCAGAGCTCAGACAGGCCGGTATAGCCGTCCCTGAGCTGGGTGTTGACCCAGCTCAGGAGGATGAAGGGATCCTGAGGGACGCTCATTTGTTCAGCCCCAGCTTCATGGAGACCACGTTGTCCACCATGGCAAGGGCGTTGTCAACCATCAGGGGGTCCTTGCCGCCGCCCATGGCGGAGTCGGGCTTGCCGCCGCCGGAGCCGCCGGCGATGGCGGAGACCTGCTTGACGATGTCGCCGGCCTTGACGCCCTGGGCTACGGCGTTTTTGCCGCAGGCGCACAGGAAGGTGATCTTCTCCCCGTTGACACAGGCCAGGACGGCCACCACGTTGGGGTCCTTGTCCTTGAGCAGGTCGCCCATCTGGCGGAGCTTGCCGGGGTCGGCGTCAGGGATGGCGGCAGTTAGGACCTTCAGCTCACCCACGGTGTGGGCGCCGAACATGAGCCGGTCGGTCTCGCCGGCAGCCTCCTTGGCCTTCAGGGACTCCAGGGTGTGCTTGAGCTTGCGCATCTCCTCCATGTGCTGGGCGATCTTCTCCCGGATCTCATTGGGTTTGGCCTTGATGGCGGCGGCGGCCTGGATAAGGGTGTCCCTGGTGCGGTTCATGGTCTCCAAAGAGACCAGGCCGGTGGTGGCCTCGATCCGGCGGACGCCGGAGGCCACAGAGAACTCGCTGTCAATGTGGAACAGGCCCACCTTGGCGGTATTGTCCAGGTGGGTGCCGCCGCAGAACTCCACCGAGAAGCCCTCGCCCATGTCCACCACACGGACAGTGTCGCCGTACTTTTCACCAAACAGGGCGATGGCGCCTTTCTTTTTGGCCTCCTCGATGGGGAGAACGTCGGTGTGGACGTTGTAGCCCTCCAGAACGGCCTCGTTGACGATGCGGCTGACTTCGGCAAGCTCCTCCAGGGTCATGGCGGAGAAGTGGGTGAAGTCAAAACGCAGGCGGTCAGGCTCCACCAGGGAGCCGGCCTGATGAACGTGGTCGCCCAGGACCTGGCGAAGGGCGGCGTCCAGCAGGTGGGTGGCGGTGTGGGCGCGCATGATGGCCTTGCGGCGGTCCAGGTCGATGGCGGCGGTGAGTGTGTCGCCCACCTTCATCACGCCCTTGACCAGCTTGCCGTAGTGCATATACTTGCCGCCCTTGTTCTTCTGCACATCGGTGACAACGAAGATGACGTTCTTTTCCCCGTCGGTCAAGGTGCCCCTGTCGGCCACCTGGCCGCCCATCTCGGCGTAGAAGGGGGTCTTGTCCAGGACCACGATGCCCTCCACGCCGGGCATCAGCTCCTCGGCCTGCTCGTTCTCCACCACCAGGGCGACCACCTTGGCGTCGGTGACGGCCAGGTCGGTGTAGCCCACAAACTGGGTCTCGGGTACGTCCTTGCCGAACTCCACGCCGGCCCAGCCCAGGTCGCCCAGGGCCTCACGGGCCTTCCGGGCACGGACCTTCTGCTCCTCCATGAGGGCCTGGAAGCCCTCCTCGTCCAGGGTCATACCGGCATCCTGGGCCATCTCTTTGGTCAGGTCGATGGGGAAGCCGTAGGTATCGTAGAGCTTGAAGGCGTCGGCACCGGAGAATACGGTCTCGCCCTTGGCCTTGTGGGCGTCCAGCAGCTCGTTGAAGATGGCCAGGCCGCTGTTCAGGGTGCGGGCGAAGTTCTCCTCCTCGGTGCGGATGACCTTGGTGATATACTCCTGGCGCTCCCGCAGCTCGGGGTAGTGGCCCTCGTTTTCGTGGATGACGGTGTCGCAGACCTCGTAGAGGAAGGGACGGTCTACCCCCAGAAGCTTGCCGTGGCGGGCGGCCCGGCGGAGCAGGCGGCGGAGCACATAGCCCCGGCCCTCGTTGGAGGGGAGCACGCCGTCACAGATCATGAAGGTGGCAGAGCGGATGTGGTCGGTGATGACCCGGAGAGAGACGTCCTTGGACTGGGTCTCGCCGTAGTGGGCGCCGGTGATCTCGCTGACCTTGTGGGTGATGTTCATGACGGTATCCACATCAAAGAGGGAGTCCACGTCCTGGCAGACCACGGCAAGGCGCTCCAGGCCCATGCCGGTGTCGATGTTCTTCTGCTTGAGTTCGGTATAGTTGTCGTGGCCGTCGTTGTCGAACTGAGAGAAGACCACGTTCCAGACTTCCATATAGCGGTCGCAGTCGCAGCCCACGGTGCAGCCGGGCTTGCCGCAGCCATAGCGCTCGCCCCGGTCATAGTAGATCTCGGAGCAGGGGCCGCAGGGGCCGGAGCCGTGCTCCCAGAAGTTGTCGGCCTTGCCGAACTTGAAGATGCGCTCGGCGGGGATACCGATCTCCTGGTTCCAGATGCGGAAGGCCTCGTCGTCGGCGGGGGTGGTCTCGTTGCCGGCGAAGACAGAGGGGTAGAGGCGGTCGGGGTCCAGGCCCACCCACTCCGGGCTGGTGAGGAACTCCCAGGCCCAGTGGATGGCCTCCCGCTTGAAGTAGTCGCCGAAGGAGAAGTTGCCCAGCATCTCGAAGTAGGTGCCGTGGCGGGCAGTGTGGCCGATGTTCTCGATGTCGCCGGTGCGGATGCACTTCTGGCAGGTGGTCACGCGGTGGCGGGGGGGCTCCTGCTCTCCGGTGAAGTAGGGCTTCATGGGCGCCATGCCGGAGTTGATGAGAAGCAGGGAGGCGTCATTCTGGGGGATGAGGGAAAAGCTGGGCAGGCGCAGATGCTCCTTGGTCTCGAAAAACTTCAGGAACATCTCCCGCAGTTCGTTGACGCCGTAGGGTTTGGGCTGGATCATGGGAATTACCTCCTAAAAATAATACAAATGTAAGAAAGTGGATCAGGGTTTTGCCGGGTGAAGCTCCAGGAAGGTGGCCCTTGTCTGCTCAAAGAGCTCCTCTGTGAAGGACAGGCGCATCAGAGACTCTCCCTGGGCGGCAAAGTAAGCGGTGGTCTTGTCGGTCTCCATCTTGAACAGGGCCTCCAAGCCGTGGTCCTCAATGGTGAAGAGGTAGCCGAAGGTGCATCGGAGCCCGTCCAGCTTTTCATAGTCCTGGCCTTCCACCAAAAGCTGGAGGGCGGAATTGCCCAGCAGCTCCTTCAGGTCCCGGTTCAGGATCTCATTTTTCTCCCGGGGCTTCTGCTCCCGGGGCTTGTCTTCCTTTGCCTCAGGTTCCTTTTTGCCCCGCAGATGATCGAATAGTCCCATAAACGACCTCTCTTCTCCCTGGGGCAAAAAAACGCTCCGCCCCTGTGTGCCAGGGGCGAAGCGATCCATTTTACTCCGCGGTACCACCCTGATTACGCCTTGCGGCGCATCTCATTGTGCCCGGTATCGGGGGCAGGGCGGCCCACTCGTCGTGGGCGGCTCGGGAGTGGCTTGTCTCATCCGTTTCGCCGAGGGCTTTCACTGTCCCCTCTCGCTTGGGGCGGCGGAAAAGACTGGGCTCCGTCATTGCCTTGAACGCAACATATTGTATCACATTTTGAAGCTTTGTCAATCGGTTTTCTTCGCTTTTCCGCGAAAAAGGGCCTGGAGATTGGAAAGAGAACAGGCCTGGCGGTAGGTCTGGCCGGTGAAGAGGTAACACACCACGGGAATGGAGGCCAGGAGCAGGCCGCTCAGGATACAAACAAGGCATGCCAACAGGAAAAAGAGAAGCAATTCAGCCAGAGTTGTGGGCGTTGGATGCGCAAACAGCTGAGTCCAGACCAATTTTCCAACCCCAATGACCAGGGGATGCATCAGATAGACCGGAAAGGACAGAGCGGAGAGTAAAGACAGCTGCCGGTCACCGCCCTCTCGATGCTGGAAAAGGGCCTTGCAGAGCAAAAACAGGCTGGCAGCATAGGCAAAAGTGAACAGATTCAGATAGTCTGCAAAGCGGGTGGAGTAGTATCCCAACGTACGGGAATCCCACCAGGTCCCCAATGCAATGATCGCAGCCAAGGCCGACGAAGCGGAGGCCAGCAGAGCGGGAGAAGGCAGTTCTTCCAAGCAATCCAGGTAGGCTCCAAGAAGAAAGTAGCCCAGGTAACCACCCACCAGGTTGAGATTGAGAGTCCAATGTTCGGTAAGGGTCAGCTCCAGCTCCGGGGGAGCGAAGGTTCGGAGGGTATGGAGTCCCAAGGTGCAAATTATCCACAGAGCCATCATATAGCGCCAGTGCGAGGAGCCAATATGGTCGGTCATGCGCTTGAGAAGCGGGGAGAGGAGGTAGATGGGCACCAAGGCATAGAGGAACCAGTAGGGAACCGCCACAGGATTATTGAGGATGCGCCCAAAAGCTTCCCGTCCGGCGGCGGGATCGGTAAGAAAAAGGTGGACCAGGATAAGGGAAGACCAGGTACACAGCGGAACCATGATCTTGGGCAGACGGCAACGGAAGAGAAAGCTCAGGTCCGAGGTCCTTTCATCCTTCAACAGCAAAGCGCCGGAAATCATAAAAAAGAGAGGCACTGCCGGGGCAGAAAGAGCAGCTCCCAGATTGGCAGTCCACCACAGGGGGATGTTGCTCAGATCCTGAAGGGGCGATACGACCACATGGAGCCAGATCACCCCAAACATAGACAACACCCTGATAAGGTCAAAATCCAGCCGGCGATGGTTCACTCCACCACCTTCTTTCGGAGGATGGAAGGGGGAGGAACTTGACAGGGAAGAGTAAGCCGCAAAGGCATTTGCGGGGTCCGCGCCTCCTGCAGCGGCAGGCCCTCGCCGTCACAAAGATCGTCAACTGTAAAGGAGATAGGCTTTGTGGCCGGAGAGGCGAGCTCCAGGGTCTCGCCCCGGCGGAACTTGTTGCGCAGAGAGAGGACGGCTCTGCCCTGACTGTCGCAGGAGGTGACAATGGCGCTGACCTGCCAGTCCCGGATATACCGGGCGTCCCCAACATACTGCTCGGGGTGGCCGAACCAGAAGCCCTGGGAGTAGGGCCGGTGGCTCACCTTGTCCAGTTCGGCGCGCCAGGCCGGGTCCAGGGGCTCACCGGCCAGCGCGGCGTCCACCGCATGGCGATAGGCGCCGGTGACGATGGCGGCGTAATAGGCCGACTTGGCCCGGCCTTCGATCTTCAGGCTGTCCAGTCCGATCTCCACCAGCTCGGGAATGTGGTCGATCATGCACATGTCCTTGGAGTTAAAGATATAGGCCCCCTGGTCATCTTCGAAGACGGGGAAGAACTCCCCGGGGCGCTGTTCCTCCATGAGTGCGTACTTGTACCGACAAGGCTGGGCACAGGCGCCCCTGCTGGCGTCCCGGCCCGCCATATAGTTGGACAGGACGCATCGCCCGGAAAAGGAGACGCACATGGCACCGTGGACAAAAGCTTCCACCTCCAGCCCCTGAGGGCGCTTGGCGCAGATGCCGGCGACCTCGTCCAGGGTCAGCTCCCGGGCAAGAATGACCCGGCTGGCCCCCTGGTCATACCAGAACCGGGCAGCGGCGTAGTTGGTGACTCCGATCTGGGTGGACATGTGGATCCTGAGGCCGGGGGCATACTTTTTTGCCAACGCCAGCACGCCGGCGTCCCCCACGATAAGGGCGTCGGCGTTGATGGCCTGGAGGTACTCCAGATATTCGGGAAGCTGGGAGAGCTCGTCGTTCCGGGGCATGGTATTACAGGTCACATGGACCTTAACGCCGTGGCTGTGGCACAGCGCCACAGCGGACCTTAATTCCTCCCGGGAGAAGTTTCCGGCAAAGGCCCGCATCCCAAAGGCCTGCCCCGCCAGATAGACTGCGTTGGCCCCATAGGCCACGGACATCTGGAGCCGTTCCATATCCCCGGCGGGCGCGAGGACCTCGATTTGACGCTCAGCCATTGGACGCACCGCTGCCCAGGGTGGCCTTGAAGGCCTCAAACTCCCGGCTGGTCTGGAAGAAGTGATGGAGGTTGTCATCACCCAACACGTAGAAATAGTAATTGGTATTCTCAGGATTCAGGGCGGCGTTGAGGGCCACCATGCCGGGGCTGGCAATGGGCCCGGGGGGCAGGCCCTTGTTGAGATAGGTGTTATAGGGACTGTCCACGCTCTGATAGTCGGCCTGGGTCACCGTCCTGCCGGTAACGTAAAAGATGGAGGCATCGATCTGAAGGAAGCCCTGGGTCTCGTAGCTTGGGTCTTTCAGACGGTTGTAGATGACCGAAGCGATCCTGGCCTGGTCTGTGCCGTCAGTCTCCTTCTCGATGAGAGAGGCAATGGTGAGGATGTCCCGGATGGAGTAGCCCATGTCGGCAGCCTGCTCCCGGAGCTTGTCAGGGAACTGCTGGTCAAAGCGGAGGATCATCTTGTTGAGGACCTGGACCACCGCATCCTCTCCGCCGCCCATATAGAACTCATAGGTGTCGGGGAAGAGGTAGCCTTCCAAGCGGTGGTAGTCACCCAGAGGCACTACACCCTTGAGGAAGGAGTAATTGAAGTCGTAGTCGGCTGCCACGCTCTGGAGCTGCTCCAGAGTGGAGACCCCCTTTTCCACCAGCAAGGCGAAGATCTGATCCAGAGTGTAGCCTTCTGGAATGGTGACCGAAACCGTCATACGGCTGCCGGAGCTGGCGGACATGGCGTTGACCAGGGCGTTATAGTCCATATCGGTGTTGAGCTCATAGGTCCCGGCGGAGAGCTTTCCCTTGTTTTCTACCTTGGTCACGGCGCAGAAGAGCTTGAAGAGGGGCTTGTATTCGATAAGCCCGTTCTCCTTGAGCAGATCAGCCACATAGTCCAGATCGGCGGCTTGAATGGTCTCGGTAGAGGTAGTGACACTTCCATCATCCTCTGTAGTCTCCACGGTGATCTCCTTGTCTGTGAAGGCGCTCTCCGGGAGAGTGACGACGGCGGTGAGGGGATCCTTGTTCAGGGCCAGCACATCACCGGCCCACATCCAGGCAAGGCCCGCCAGAAGGGCAGAGACCGCCACCACGATGAGGACATAGAGAAGGGGATTCATCCGTTTTCTGCGTCGGCGGGGCCGTGGGGCGCGCTGGCCCTGACGCTGGGATTCCTGGGGCATGAGATCAACTCCTGACATTGTCTCGCTCCGCCGGCGGAACCACTTGTGCCCGGGGAGCATAGGATACTGCGGATGGCGGCGGGTCGCAGACCCGTCAGGCCGCCAAATAATCGAAGAGGTGAAGTCTTATGTGTTGTGGGAACAATGGCTGGGGCGGCGGTTGCTGCTGGATCATCCTCATCATCATCCTGCTTTGCTGCTGCTGCGGCGGTGGCTGGGGTGGCTGCGGCTGCGGTTGCGGGAACAACTGCGGGTGCGGCAATGGCTGCGGCTGTGGCTGCAACGACGGCTGCTGCTGAACCTACCGGACAGCTACATGAGAGGCGGGGCGCAAGCCCCGCTTTCTCTTTACAAGGATGAGGACAGGCCCGCCCTTTGCTTTAAAATGTGCCGTGATAGTGGACCTCTTCCGAAACCTTTTCGGCGGCGGCGCGGCCCTTCAGCAGCTCCACCAGCTTCAGGCCGAAGGGGAAGGCAGAGCCGGCAGCCTCGCCGGTGACCACCTTGCCATCCACCACAAAGGGGGAACCATAGCGCACATCGGCGCCGGTAAGGCCATCCTCCATGCCGGGATAGCACACCGCACCCCGGCCTTTCAGATATCCCTGGGCGCCCAGGACAGTGGGGGCAGCGCAGATAGCTGTCAAGTATTTTTCCTTTTCGTACATTTCAGCCACCAGAGCCATAGCGGCAGCGCTGCCCTGAATGGCCTGGACCCCGCCCAAACCGCCGGGCAGGAAGAGAAGGTCCACCTGAGCGGCATCCACATCCTCTACCAGACAGTCAGCCTTGACGACAACGTTGTGAGAGCTGGTGATCTCGGTGGAGCCAATGCCCGCAAGGGTCACCTCCACGCCGGCCCGACGCAGCAGGTCGATGGGGACGATGGCCTCGGACTCCTCAAAACCGTTTCCTAACAAAATGCAGACCATACTGATTTCCTCCTGTAAATTTTCATTGAGAATTATCCCTGTAAAGTGGGTACACTTAACGTGATTTCCTGCCAAATCTCGGCCTGGATCTCCTCCACAGGCCGGAGGCTGCCGCTGGCATCCACACAGGAGACCCGCTTCCAGCCGTAGTGTTCTGCGGCGCGAAGGGCGGTCTGACGGCACAGGGCCAGGTAGGCCTCGTCCACCTCGTGGATGTCTCCCTTGGTGTGGGTCTGGGCCTCCCGGGAGCGGAGAAGCTTCACCGACTGTTCGGTGGGCATGTCCAGATAGATCACCAGGTCGGGCTGGGGGAGCCCCAGCTTGCGGTACTCAAAGTCGAAGAGCCAGTCAAAGAAGGCGGGCTGCTCCTCGGGGGGGAGCTTGCCTCCCTGATGGACAGCGTTGGAGGTAGTATAGCGGTCGGAGAGGATAAGCCCCCCGGCATGATATTCCTCTCCCCAGACCTTCTTCCAGGCGGCGTAGCGGTCCACAGCATAGAAGGTGGAGGCTGCGTAAGGGTTCACATCGCTTGGATGGGAGCCGAATTCACCGCCAAGATACATGCGGATGAGGGCAGAGGAGGGCTCAGCATACTGGGGAAAGACCAGCTTCTGAAAAGGTCTGCCTTCGGCGCTCAGTCTCTGGCAGAGAAGGCGGAACTGGGTGGATTTTCCCGAGCCGTCAGTGCCCTCAAAGACGATCAATGTACCCTTTTTCATGTTATTTCCCCCTCAGGCGGGCTCCTACGGCATCCACCAGGATCAGCGGCAGCTTGGCCATCCGGCCGATGCGTTTGGGCTCTTTGATGAGCCGGTAGAGCCACTCCATGCCCATCTTCTGCCACTTCTCCGGGGCGCGCTCCACCGTACCGGCAAAGACGTCCAGACTGCCGCCCAGGCCAATGGCCAGCCTGGCACCGGTCTCCGTGCCGTTTTGGGCCATCCAGAGCTCCTGCTTGGGCGCACCCAGGCAGACGAAAAGCACATCGGGCCCGGCAGCCTTGATCTCCTCCACCACAGGGCCATCTTCTTTGAAGTAGCCGTCGTGGACGCCGCAGATCCTCAGGCCGGGATATGTGTGGGTCAAATTCTCAGCGGCCTTTTCCGCCACGCCGGGCTTGGCGCCCAGCAGAAAGAGGGACATTCCCGTCGCGGCCATATGGCGCAGGATGCCCTGGGCAAAGTCGATGCCGGGGACCTTGGTCTTCAGGGGCGTGCCCAGGAGCTTTGCGGCATAGACAACGCCCACACCGTCGGGAACCGCCAGGTCGGCGCCGTTGAGAACGCCCCGGAACGCCTCGTCATTCTTGGCCGAGAGGATAAACTCGGGGTTGGGAGTGACAACATAGTGGAAACCGGGCTGAGAGAGAAGAGAAATGCCGGACTCCACTGCCTCATCCAGGGTGAGGTCGTCGATCCCCACCCCCAAAATGTCACGTTTCAAGGGGATACCTCCCAAGTGAGGGTAAAATTGTATTGATATAGTTTAACACAAACAGAGGAAAAAGTCCATGGAAAGGGGAGAGGGGGGAAATAAAGTTTTTGTGAACCTTATGACAGCGCCAGCTCAGCTGCCCGCTTGGCGTGGATGAGGGTGGTGTCGAACACCGGCAGATCGGTGTCCGCCTGGGAGATGAGCAGGCCGATCTCGGTGCAGCCCAGGATGACTCCCTGGGCCCCCTGGGCTGCCAGATCGCCGATGATCCGGAGAAATTCCGCCTTGGACTCCGGCTTCAGCACACCCAGGCACAGCTCATCGAAGATGACATGATTGACCAACTCCACATCGGTCCCGTCTGGAATGAGGACCGTAAAGCCCCGGTCGATCAGCCGGGATTTGTAAAAGTCCTGGCACATGGTGTATTTTGTCCCCAACAGGGCCACCTTGGATACCCCCGCCTTTTCCAGCGCATCGGCGGTGGCATCGGCAATGTGGAGCAGAGGCACATGGAGTCGGGCCTGGATCTGGGGGGCCACCTTATGCATGGTGTTGGTGCAGATGAGGATCATGTCCGCTCCGGCCCGCTCCAGGCCCAGGGCGGCGTCACCCAGGATCCGGGCGCTCCTGTCCCAGTCGCCGGAGGACTGGCAGGCTTCGATCTCCTCAAAATCCACGCTGTAGAGGAGAATTTTGGCAGAGTGGAGACCTCCCAAGCGCTCCTTGATGGTCTCATTGAGAAGCTGATAATAGGTGACAGTGCTCTCCCAGCTCATACCGCCCAACAAACCGATGGTCTTCATCAAACTCAAACCTCCTGCAATTTTTTGGATATCCATAGTTTAACCCAGGAGGGAATGTGCGTCAACGAAAAAAGCGAATTTTGGGGCTTGACATTTTGTACAGCAGTGCTATAATGCATACAGAATTTAGCGCTTTTAATCGCTAAAGTGCTTTAGGAGGATACGAGAAATGAAGAACAAGAAGCTCCTTGCCCTGGTCCTTGCCGGGGCCATGTCCCTGTCCCTTGCCGCCTGCGGCGGCGGAGCTGCCGAGAGCAAGGCTCCCGACCCCGTCGAGTCCGCCCCTGCCGTCGAGAGCCAGGCTCCCGTGGAGAGCCAGGCCGCTGAGCCCGCTGCCGAAACGTACAAAGTGGGTATCTGCCAGCTGGCTCCTCACCCCGCTCTGGACGCCGCCACTCAGGGCTTCATTGACGCCCTGAATGAGAAGCTTCCCGGCCAGGTGGAGATCGACAACCAGAACGCTGCCGGTGACACTCCCACCTGCTCCACCATCGTGAACGGCTTTGTGTCCAACAATGTGGACCTGATCATGGCCAACGCCACCGCGCCCCTTCAGGCCGCTGCCTCCGCCACCGATACCATTCCCGTGCTGGGCACCTCCATCACTGAGTATGGCGTGGCTCTGAGCATTGACAACTTCTCCGGCACCGTGGGCACCAACGTGTCCGGCACCTCTGACCTGGCTCCTCTGGACCAGCAGGCGGAAATGATCAAGGAGTGGTATCCCGATGCCAAGACCGTGGGCCTTCTGTACTGCTCTGCCGAGCCCAACAGCCAGTATCAGGTGGACAACGTCCAGAAGTACCTGGAGGATATGGGCTACGAGTGCAAGCAGTATGCTTTCTCCGACACCAACGACATGGCTTCTGTGACCCAGAACGCCGTGGATAACTCCGATGTGATCTACGTGCCCACCGACAACACTGCCGCCAACAACACCGGCATCATCGACAACATCTGCCGGGGCGTGAAGCCCGTCTTCGCCGGCGAGGAGGGCATCTGCGGCGGCTGCGGCGTGGCCACTCTGTCCATCAGCTACTACGACATCGGCTACAAGACCGGCGAGATGGCTGCCGACATCCTGGCCAACGGCGCTGACATCTCCACCATGCCCATCGAGTACGCTCCCCAGTTCACCAAGAAGTATAACCCCGCCACCTGCGAGGCCCTGGGCCTGACTGCTCCTGCGGATTATGAGGCTATCGTGACCGAGTAAGGTTCAGGAAAAACAACTGAAAAACAGCGGGAAAGGGCTTCCCTTTCCCGCTGTTTTTTGATATAATATCTTTAACTTTGTGCTTTTCAGGGAGGAACGAGAAAATGACGGGCTTTCTCAGCGCGCTGCCGGGGGCGATATCCCAAGGACTGATCTGGGGTATCATGGCCATCGGCGTATACTTGACTTACAAAATATTGGACGTCGCCGACCTGACGGTAGACGGCTCCTTCTGTACCGGCGGCGCGGTATTTGTCATGCTGTTCTCCGCCGGGGTCAACCTGTGGGTGGCTTTGCTGGCGGCCTTTTTGGCCGGGATGCTGGCTGGGCTGGTCACCGGACTGCTCCACACCTTGTGCGGCATCCCCGCCATTCTGTCCGGCATCCTCACCCAGTTGGCGCTCTACTCAGTGAATATGGCAATCATGAACTTCAAGGCTTCGGTCTCCTTGCCTATCATGCAGGCTGAGGTGCTCAACAAGCTGCTGGTGTCCCTGCGGTTCGTGCAGGGAGCCCTCAACGGCAGTTACCCCATCTGGCGGCATCCCATCATCGTGGTGGGGGCGGTCACCATCGTCCTCATCGCCATCCTGTACTGGTTCTTCGGCACGGAGCTGGGCGCAGCCCTGCGGGCCACCGGCTCCAACCAGAACATGGCTCAGGCCCAGGGCATCAACACCGATGTGACCAAGGTGCTGGGGCTGATGCTCTCCAACGGTCTGGTGGCCCTGTCCGGGGCGCTGATGTGCCAGTACAGCGGCGGCAACGAGATCAAGGTGGGCCAGGGGGCCATCGTCATCGGCCTGGCCGCCGTCATCATCGGCGAGGTGCTGCTGGACAAGGTGTTCCACAACTTCGCCCTGAAGCTGCTCTCTGTGTCCATCGGTGCCATTATCTACTACATCGTCATCCAGGCGGTGCTTCAGTTGGGGCTGAATCCCAACTTCCTGAAGCTGCTCTCCGCAGCGGTTGTGGCGGTATTCCTCTCCATCCCCTATTGGAAGGGCAAATATTTCCATGGCCAGGTCAAGGTACAAGCTGCCGGGACCGATATGGGGGCCGAGGCGAAGATCGGAGGGGATAAAAATGCTTGAGATCAAGGATATCTGGAAGGTCTTCAACGCCGGCACCGTCAATGAAAAAGTGGCCCTCAAGGGGGTCAGCCTGACGCTGAAGGACGGGGAGTTCGTCACCGTCATCGGCGGCAACGGCGCGGGCAAGTCCACCTTAATGAACGCTGTGGCCGGGGTCTATCCTGTGGATGCGGGCAATATCTCCATCGATGGGGTGGATGTGACCCACCTGGCGGAATATAAACGGGCCCCCTATATCGGCCGGGTCTTTCAGGACCCCATGATGGGCACCGCCGCCACTATGCAGATCGAGGAGAATCTGGCTCTGGCCGCCCGCCGTGGGCAAGGCCGCGGCTTGAGAAGCGGTATCACCAAAGGGGAGCGGGAACAGTACCGGGAACTCTTGGCTACCCTCGGACTGGGCTTGGAGGACCGGTTGACCAGCAAGGTGGGGCTCCTCTCCGGCGGGCAGCGGCAGGCGCTGACCCTACTCATGGCTACCTTAAAGAAGCCCAAGCTGCTGCTCCTGGACGAGCATACCGCCGCCCTGGACCCCAAGACGGCGGCCAAGGTGCTGGAGACCACCGAGACCATCGTCCAGCGGGACAAGCTCACCACCCTGATGATCACCCACAACATGCGGGACGCCATCGCCCACGGCGACCGGCTCATCATGATGTACGAGGGCAAGATCGCCATCGACGTCTCCGGCGAGGAGAAGAAAAAGCTGACGGTGGAGGGGCTGCTGGAGATGTTCAGCAAGGTTTCAGGCTCCGATGAGGCCGATGACAAGCTGCTCCTGTCCTGAACCGGATCGAAGAATTGAAGAAAATTGAAGAAAATTCCAGAAAACGGGAGACCGCAGCCGGTCTCCCGTTTCTTTTCGGCCGATTTGACTGATTTTGACAGATATCTCTGGATATTTCACCAGATGATTCATAGTTTTGAAATATGTTTGTGCTATTCTAATTTTTGTTGAACGAAACAGGCCCAGGAATAAAAAGGAGGTATGGAATGGCAAGCAATCCCAATTATGGTGAGATCATCCCCGAGGTGCGGGAGTTGGCCCATGACGCCAAGCGGCGCAGCCGCATCGACCCCAAGGGGTATGAAAAGTACGATGTGAAACGCGGATTACGGGATCTGAACGGAAAGGGGGTCCTGGCCGGGCTCACCCAGATCTCGGAGATCCATGCCAAGGACGTGCTTCCCGACGGCACTGAGGTGCCATGCCGCGGGAAGCTCTATTACCGGGGGGTGGACATAGAGGATCTGGTACAGGGTTCCCTCGCCGAGGGGCGGTTCGGCTTTGAAGAGACCGTCTATCTCCTCCTTCAGGGCCGGCTGCCTGACCCGGGTCAATTGGAGGAATTCCGGCGGCTGCTGGGCTATTACCGCACACTGCCCAACAACTTCGTCCGGGACGTGATCCTGAAGGCTCCCAGCGGCGATGTGATGAACTCCCTGGCCCGGAGCGTGCTGAGTCTGGCTTCCTACGACAGGAAGAGCGATGACATTTCCCTCTCCAACGTGATGCGCCAGTGCCTTCAGCTCATCGCAGTCTTTCCCCTGCTCAGCGTCTACGGCTATCAGGCCTATAACTACAAAGAAGGCAACAGCCTTTTTATCCATACACCCGACCCCAATCTGTCAACGGCAGAGAACATCCTGCGGCTGCTGCGGCCCGACGCCAAGTACAGCTACTGGGAGGCCCACGTACTGGATGTGTGCCTGACTCTCCACGCCGAGCACGGCGGAGGCAACAACTCCACCTTTACCACTCATGTGGTGACCTCCTCAGGTACCGATACCTACTCCTGCATGGCGGCGGCGCTGGCCTCCCTGAAGGGCCCCCGCCACGGCGGCGCCAACATCAAAGTCGTGCGGATGTTTGAGGACCTCAAGCAGCACGTAGGGGACTGGCGGGACGAGGACGAGGTCCGTGCCTATCTCCAGGCTCTGCTGGGCAAGAAGGCGTTTGACCGCTCCGGGCTCATCTACGGCATGGGCCATGCGGTCTACTCTGTCTCCGACCCCCGGGCTGACCTGCTGCGCTCCTTTGTGGAGAAGCTGTCAGTGGAAAAGGGAAGGGAGGAGGAATACCAGCTCTATTCCCTGGTGGCACGGCTGGGTCCTGAGATCATTGCAGGGGAGCGGAAGATGTACAAGGGTGTTTCAGCCAATGTGGACTTTTACTCCGGCTTTGTCTATCACATGCTGGACCTTCCTCTGGAACTCTTCACCCCGCTGTTCGCCATCGCACGGGTGGCAGGGTGGAGTGCCCACCGCATGGAGGAACTGATCAATATGGGCAAGATCATCCGGCCTGCCTATCAGTATGTAGGCCAGCGACAGGAATATCAGCCATTGACTCAGCGGTAGATCTTTGCCCGGCCTCGAAACGAGGCCGGGCCTTTTCTTGCCTACCGGAGAGCCGCGGCAACCTTGTCCAGGGTGGCAGTATGAAGATTGTCCACCAGATGGGTATAGATGCGCCCGGTGGTAGAGGGCGTGGAGTGCCCCAGGGCCTTTCCGATGTCGAACAGCGTTGCGCCCTGGGCGGAGGCTACGGTAGCAAAGGTGTGCCGCAGCCCGTGGAGGGTCAGGGGAGGGAGCTGGTCCTGATGACTGCGGACAAAGCTGCTGAAGCCTGCACTGAGCAGGTTGGGAGAGAAGGGCCTTCCTCTGACATCTACCGCCACCAGGTCGCTGTTGGGCCAGGCTGTTCCCAGCTTCATCCGCTGCTTCCACTGCCTGCGCCACTCCTGCCGCAGGATGCGGTAAATGTCGTTTCCCATGTGCAGGACCCGGGTGGAGGAGCGGTTTTTGGTCTCCTTTTCGATGATCTGGGCCCCGGCAGCGGTCCGGGCGTCCTTGATATGGATCTTCCGCAGTTCAAAGTCCACGCTCTCCCAGCGAAGGCCGCAGATCTCCTCCCGCCGCAGCCCCAGGCTTCCGGCCAAGTGCACCGCCACCTCCAATGGGTGGCCCTCCATAAGCTGATAGAGGAGTTTCAGGTTTTCGGAAGTATAGAATTTGGCCTCTTTTGGAATGACCCGCGGCGGCTCCACCCGCTCTGTAACGCACTGGCCCACCAAGTCCAGCCGCAAAGCGGCGTGGAGAGAGGCGGAGAGCAGGTCGTGATGCCGATGTACCGTGTTGGCCGACAGATGCTTTTCATTCATCAGATGGGCGTAATAGCCCTGGATATCCTTGGGGGAGAGCTCCTGGATCGGGATCCCGCCCAAGGCAGGGGAGAGGTGGTTCTCAATGATCTTCTGATAGCCGTATGCAGTGGTCTCAGCCCGATTGGGCACCACGATCTCCTCCATCCACCGCTCCAGCCACTGATCCAGGGTAAGCCTGGAGGGGGGCACTTGCTTCAGTTTTGCACGCTTGGAGAGGTGCTCATTTCTCGCCTGCCGGGCCTCCAGGAGCGTGGAATAGGTCTGGTAGCGGCGCTGTCGCAGGCCGTCGGCGTCCCGTCCCAAGTCCAAATAGAGGTAGTAGAGCTGTCTTTGGGTGTCATAGGAGATGCTTCTTTCATATCTTTTTCGGCTCATATGCAGAGCTCCTTTCATATGGAGTTCAAGAATCATATCACCGAAAACCCCAAACAGGCAAAATTTTTCCAGTTTCAACGTAAAAAAGGAAGAAAAAGGAAACCGACAGGCAAAAGAGAGGTCACCCAAAAGGGCGCCCTCTCTGTAAGGAAACTTCGCTTTGTATGCCGCTTTCACTCCATCTCGACAAATTCTCTTGTATAGGGAATATTTCTCCTGTTTCTATAAGCAAAACATTCGCAAATTTGTTAATATTTCA
>CANRFC010000004.1 GCA_947629795.1 uncultured Oscillospiraceae bacterium | reverse complement strand
ACGATGAGCCAGTTAGGCCCGTTTACGGGCAAGTAAGGAACAATCTTACGCAGCTGGCAGACCGTACTTGCGGGTCTCACCCGCGCGCTGTGAACAGAGGGCTTTGCCCGCATCTGAAATACCACCGGCTCCGCCGGTGGATGATTATTGTCTCCCGGGACCGGCGGCTCAGGCCGCGGAGGGCTCGAAGCCGGGGTCGGCCTCCGGCTGGAGCCGGGGCTGGACGGGGAGGGAGAGCTGGAACTGGAACAGCAGAGCCTTGTTGATGGCGGACAGCTCGGCGGGGGTGACGTGGCCGGCGTAGGTCCCCAGCCGGGAGCGGTCCACCGAGGTGGGCTGGCCGCATAGGGCGGCGTTAAGCTGCCCCTGGCAGCGCACGGCCACGGTGTCCGTCATGCCCAAGCGCTTGGTCTGGCTGGTGAGGAAGACCACCTGGAGCACCGAACTGACGGCGTTGCTGACGTCGTTGCTCACCACCACGGCGGGGCGGCACTTTTGGATCTCGTGGCCCACGGCGTGGTTGTTGCGTACGAAAAAGATGTCGCCGCGGGCGATGGGACGGACGGCGCCCATGTCGGGGGCGGGGAGCCGCTTGGCGGGGTCGGTGCGGTACTTGCTGAACTTGGGCTGCTTGCTGTAACGGTCGTTTTTCATTGAGATCAAATCCTTTCTGTTGTTGTTCAGCCGGTTCTCTGCTGCTGTGCCCTCAGTATACCAGGTCCGCAGAAAGGAGACCGTAAAAATTACGACAGGATTTGAAGCGCGCTTCGGCTGGAGGCTGATCCGGGAAAAATCGTAGCCCAGCCGCCGCGGCCCTGGAGCCAAGCTTTTGTCTGAGACCGTTTTATAGGACTCTGATTTTGCTATACTGGGCACTGTAAGAAAGGAGTTGAGCCCGGTATGGCACAGCGGTTTGAGATCAGGTATGTTCGGGGCCACGTGGAGGTCTTCGACGGTCAGGGGCAGTTCTGCTTTTCGGCGGACACCCTCTCCGAGGCCGAGGAGGAGCTCCGGGAGCTGGCGGCATGACCCGGGAAGGGCCCCTTTGGGGCGCTCCGGGGATGGTCAGGGGGCCCATCCGGGCTCTTTTGACAGACAGGAAAGGGGCCCGAGGGCCCCTTTTCTGTTGCAATTTTGGGAAAAATGGGGTAGACTATGGCAAAAGGGGGAATTCCTGTGAAACGATTTCTCTGCGCCCTTCTCTGCGCCGCGTTGCTGACCGTCCCCGTCTGGGCGGAGGAAGAGGAGGAGCACATCGTCCCCGACGACATCGCCGCCGCCACCGTGGTGGTGGAGGGGGAGGAACATTCGGTGAGCGTGGTGGTCCTGGCGGGCAAGTACTACTACCGCCTGCGGGGCGTGGCCTTTGCCCTGAAGGGCTCGCCCTGGGCCGTGGACGTGACCTGGGACCGGCAGGTTTACATAACACATGGAGGGACCTACACCGCCCAGGCCCTGGAGCCCGAGACCGACCAGGGCGCCTATATGGAGGCCCCGCAGATCTTCATCGTCAATGGGGTGGAGACCACGGTGAATGCCCTGATGCTCCACGACCACAACTATTTGCCGGTGCGGTGCATGAACAAGGCACTGGGCACCCAGGCCCAGGAAGTGGACGGAAAATTGGTCTTTTCTGCTGCTGAAAATGGGGACTGATCCCCTGGAAAAAAGGACCCGACGAGGCCGTTTCAGGTCTCGTCGGGTCTTTTTTTGTCTCGTACGCCGATCCGTTGGCGCAGGAGAATGCACTTTGGGGGGTGGCCGACGGGCGGCGTGCTTTTTGGGGGGGTGGCCGGGGTCAGCGGGCGGCGGCCTGGGGGCGGGGGAGGACCTCGCCGGAGAAGGGGCGGTCGAACCAGGCGTCCAGCTCCCCACCCTGGACCGCGGCGGCGAAGAAGCGGCTCACCGCCTGGGCGGTGGGGCGGACCTCCCCGTCCAGAAGGGCCAGAAGGTCCCGGGAGGTCCGGTCATAGAGGGGATCGGGCGCGGGGGAGAGGACGGCCCCCTGGACCACCGAGAGCCGGGGCCAGCGCCGGCCCACCCAGTCGGCGGTGCGGCTGACCCGGGTGCCGCCCAGGCGGGTCTGCATCCGGCACAGGCGGTAGAACATGCGGAAGCCCGCGGCAAACTGGCCGGGGGTGATATCGTAGAGACCGGCGGCGGTCTTCAGCAGTCCGCCGGGCAGGGCGGGCCGGCCCAGAGGGGTCTGGCGGAGGGGGTCGATGCCCTCCCGGAGCATGAGGGCCCGGTCCAGCTCGGCCTCCATGCCGGCGTGGGAGAGCCCGAGGCGGTCCTGCTGGGCGGCGATGTAGGTATGGCAGCGGCTGTCCAGGGCCAGGTGGCACAGGAAGCCGGCGGCGTAGCCCCGGGCAAAGGGAGCATCGGCCCGGACGGCCTCCAGCAGCCGCCGGGAGGGCTCCAGGGCGCTGTGGGCATGCATGTCCATGGCGATCCGCCGGGGGTTGGCGCCGGGGGAGGGCCGGGAGAAGAAGAGGGGGTCGGGGCCGTAGAGCCCGGCCTCAAAGGCGGACTCCTCCCGGCGCAGGAGCTCCCGGAGAAGGGCGGGCAGAGCGGCGAGGACCTCCTGGCCGAAGTGGTAGTGGGCGTAGTAATTGGGCATGAAGGCACTTCCTTGAAAAAATCCGGCAGAATATGGTTTTCAAAATTAGATTGCCCTCATTATATCACGGCGCGGAGGAAAAGGAAAGGGGAAAATTTTTGAGAACGCCGGGGCGGGCCGATGCCCCCGGCCCGGCGCGGAGGACAAAAAAGGGGAGCGGCCCGCGGCTGCGGGGCGCTCCCTCTTTCTTCCGGCACCCTGGAAAGACCGGGTCAGTCCTCCCAGTCGGCGTAGTCGTCGAACTCCTCGTCCCGGCAGCAGGGGCACAGCTTGCTCTTCAGGGTGGAGCAGACGCCGGCGATCTTGTCCCAGTAGGCGATGACGCAGCACACGGCGGCGCCCACGGCCAGGAGGATGGCGATCAGTTTCAGCAGGAAACGGGCAGCTTTCATGGAATTTGCCTCCCTTGGAGATTTGATGGTCTTAGTGTACACGATTTTTGGGGAAATTACAATCGTTTGGTGGCACTTTTTCCCTTGTAATTTCGATGAAAATGGCTTACAATATTACCATGTATACCTGCGACCAATCGTACGGAGGGATCAGATGATGAAATTGCAGACCGAAAAGGGCGTCATCACCATCAGCAGCGACGTCTTTACCAACATTACCGGCATGGCTGCCACCAACTGCTACGGCGTGAAGGGCATGGCCATCCGCTCCACCACCGACGGACTGGTCCACCTGCTGCGGCGGGAGTCCATGTCCAAGGGGGTCAAGGTGATCTATAACGAGGACGGCACCATCTCCTTGCAGCTCCACATCATTGTGGACAACGGGGTGAACCTCATGGCGGTGAGCCGCTCCATCATGTCCGAGGTCCGCTACAACGTAAGCCGCTCCACGGGCGTGGAGGTCAAGAGCGTGGACGTCTTTGTGGACTCCATGGTCATCGGCTGAGAGGGGGCAGAGGCATGATCGAGAGAATCGACGGGGCCCTGTTCTGCCGGATGGTAGAGCACGGCTCGGCCTGCATCAGCGCCCGGAAGCAGGAGATCAACGAGCTCAACGTCTTCCCCGTCCCCGACGGGGACACCGGCACCAACATGGCCATGACCATCGGCACCGCCGCCGAGGAGTTTTCCAAGAAGAGCTACGCCCACGTGGGCCAGGCGGCCAACGCCGCCGCCAACGCCCTGCTCCGGGGGGCCCGGGGGAACTCGGGGGTCATCCTCTCTCTGCTGTTCCGGGGCTTTGCCAAGGCCATGAAGGAGAAGGACACCATCGACGGGAGAGACTTCGCCATCGCCCTGGATTTCGGCGTGGCCGCCGCCTATAAGGCGGTGATGAAGCCCGCCGAGGGCACCATCCTCACGGTCTCCCGCCTCTCCGCCGCCGCCGCGGCCGCCGCCGCCCGGGAGGATCCCGCGGTGGAAAAAGTGATGGACGCCGCCCTCCAGGAGGGCCTGGTGGCCCTGGAGAACACGGTGAATCAGAACCCGGTGCTGAAAAAGGCCGGGGTGGTGGACTCGGGCGGCAAGGGCTTTTTGGTCATCCTCCAGGGGATGCTGGACGAGCTGCGGGGGGTGCCCATGCCCACTGTGGAAGGGGCCGCCGCCCAGGAGAAGGCGGACTTCGCCTCCCTCGGCATGGAGGACATCACCTTTACCTACGACACCGTCTTCATTGTCCGTAAGAAGGAGCCCAACCAGGACCTGGAGGCCCTGCGGGCCTACCTCAACAGCATCGGCGACAGCCTGGTCATCGGGGAGAGCGACGAGGAGTTCAAGGTCCACGTCCACACCGACATTCCCGGCGAGGCCCTGACCAAGTCCCAGGAGTACGGCACCCTGGAGCTGGCCAAGATCGAGAACATGCGCACCCAGGCCGAGGAACTGGCCGCCGGCGCCTACGTCCACTCCACCGACGATCTGGAAAAGGTGGAGGCCGAGCTGGAGGGCAAGGCCCCCCAGGCCCCGGCGGAGAGCGTCCACGCTGCCCCCGAGAAGAAGTACGGCATGGTGGCGGTGTGCGCCGGCGAGGGGCTCTCCGCCGTGTTCCGGGACCTGGGAGTGGATCAGGTCATCTCCGGCGGGCAGACCATGAACCCCGCCACCGAGGATATCCTCAAGGCGGTGAACGCCACCCCCGCCGAGGTGGTCTTCGTGCTGCCCAACAACAAGAACATCATCCTGGCCGCCCAGCAGTGTGTGGACATGGTGGAGGACAAGCAGGTGGTGGTCCTCCAGAGCAAGACGGTGCCCCAGGGCATCTCCGCCCTGCTGGTGCTGGACCCCGAGACCGGGGTGGAGGAGAACGTGGAGACCATGGAGGGCGCCATGGCCGCCGTGTCCACCGCCGAGGTGACCTACGCCGCCCGGGACTCCAACTTCGGGGGCTTTGACATCAAGGCGGGGGACTATATGGCTCTGCTCAATGGGGGCCTGTTCCACACCGGCACCGAGCAGGACGAGCTGCTCCGGAAGCTGGCCGCCGATGAGGTCTTCCAGGGCGCCGAGTTCATCAACATCTACTACGGCGAGGACGTCCCCAAGGAATACGCCGAGAAGACCAGAGAGCTCTTCGCCGGCGCCTGTCCCAACGCGGAGGTCTCCCTCCTCTCCGGAGGACAGCCGGTGTACTACTATATGATCTCGGCGGAGTAAGGGCCGCCGGGACGGGGGCGGGTGAGAGCCCGCCCCCATGATTTTGAGAAATGAGGCGAGAGGATTTGCTGGGCGTGATCGACGTGGGCGGCGGCATGCGGGGAGCGTATACCGCCGGCATCTACGATTTTCTCAGTGACCGGGGGGTCCAGCCCTTCGACTGCTGCATCGGCGTGTCCGCCGGCAGCGCCAACCTGGTGAGCTATCTGGCCGGCCAGCGGGGGCGGAACCTGAAGTTTTACACCGAGTACGCCTTCCGCAAGGAGTATATGTCGGTGGGGCACCTCCTCCGGACCGGGTCCTATATCGACCTGGACTATATCTACACCACCCTCTCAGGTCCCGGCGGGGAGGACCCGGTGGACCTGGACGCCTTCAACGCTAGCGCCGCCCGGTACGAGGCGGTGGTCACCGACGCCGCCACCGGGGAGGCTGTCTACTACGACAAAAAGGAGCTGGCCCAGGGCAATTTCGACGTCATCAAGGCCAGCTGCTGTGTGCCGGGGGCGTGCAGGCCCTACCCGGTGAAGGGCCGGCCCGGCTTCGACGGCGGGGTGGCCGACCCGGTGCCCTACAAGCGGGCCCAGGCCCTGGGATGCGACAGGCTGGTGGTGCTCCTCACCCGGCCCGCCGCCTTCGTCCGGCCCGCCCTGGAGCATGAGGGGGTCTTTCAGAAGGCCCTGCGGAAGTGGCCCAACACCTACGCCGCCATGAAGCGCCGCTCGGTGCGCTACAACGCCGACGTGGCCTCGGTGAAGCTGCTGGAGCGGGAGGGGAAGGCCCTCCTGGTGGCGCCCGGCGACATTTCCGGCATGTCCACCCTCACCCGGGACAAGGCGGCCATCCGCCGGCTCTACGACATGGGCTACAAAGACGGCGAGCGGGTGCTGGAATTTGCCGAAAGGGCTTGACTTGCGGCCCCGGGCCGCATACAATAGGACTGACTTTCACATAAAGGATGGAGAGAAATGGCTGACAACAAAAAGCAGGTGGAGCAGATCACCGATATGGAGGTGGACTTCACCCAGTGGTATACCGACGTGTGTACCAAGGCGGAGCTCATCGACTACACCAGCGTGAAGGGCATGTTCATCTACCGCCCTTACGGCTACGCCATCTGGGAGAACATCCAGAGCTACCTGGACAAGCGCTTCAAGGAGACCGGGCACACCAACGTGGCCATGCCCATGCTCATCCCCGAGTCCCTTCTGCAAAAGGAGAAGGACCACGTGGAGGGCTTTGCCCCCGAGTGCGCCTGGGTTACCCACGGCGGGGCCGAGAAGCTGGAGGAGCGGCTGTGCGTCCGGCCCACCTCTGAGACGGTCTTCTGCGACCACTGGAGCCATATCGTCCACTCCTGGCGGGACCTGCCCCTGCTCTATAACCAGTGGTGCTCGGTGCTGCGCTGGGAGAAGACCTCCCGGCCCTTCCTGCGCCACCGGGAGTTCCTCTGGCAGGAGGGCCACACCCTCCACGCCACGGCGGAGGAGGCCATCGAGGAGACCGAGCGGATGCTGGAGGTCTACGCCGACCTGTGCGAGAACGTGCTGGCCATGCCGGTGGTCCGGGGCCAGAAGACCGACAAGGAGAAGTTCGCCGGGGCCGAGCGGACCTACACCATCGAGTGCATGATGCACGACAAGAAGGCCCTCCAGTCCGGCACCAGCCACTTCTTTGGCGACGGTTTCGCCCGCGCCTTCGGCATCACCTACGCCGACAAGGACAACAAGCTGGTCACCCCCTTCGAGACCTCCTGGGGCGCCTCCACCCGCATCATCGGCGGGCTGATCATGACCCACGGCGACAACCGGGGCCTGGTGCTGCCCCCCCGGGTGGCTCCCATCCAGGTCATCGTCATCCCCGTGGCCCAGCACAAGGAGGGGGTCATCGAGGCCAACCGGGCCGTGATGGACCGGCTGCAGAAGGCCGGCTTCCGGGTGAAGATGGACGACTCCGAGCAGTCCCCCGGCTGGAAGTTCGCCCAGTATGAGATGAAGGGCGTGCCCCTCCGGCTGGAGCTGGGCCCCAAGGACATGGAGAAGGGCCAGTGCGTGCTGGTCCGCCGGGATTCCGGGGAGAAGACCTTCGTCAGCCTGGAGGGCATCGAGGAGACCGTGGCCAGGATGCTGGACGACATCCACGACGGTCTGTACGCCAGGGCCAAGAAGAACCTGGAGGAGAACACCTTCCCCGCCTTCTCCCTGGAGGAGGCCAAGGCCATCCAGCAGGAAAAGGGCGGCTTCATCAAGACCATGTGGTGCGGCGACGAGGCCTGTGAGCTGAAGATGAAGGAGGAGGCGGGCATGACCTCCCGGTGCATCCCCTTCCATCAGGAGCACCTGGGCGACACCTGCGCCATCTGCGGCAAGCCCGCCACCAAGATGATCTACTGGGGCGTGGCGTATTAAAACAAGCATAAGGAAGGACCCTCCGGTCAGCCCGGAGGGTCCTTTTCTGTGCCGTCGATCAGGTATTCATAGGAGACCTGGAAGAATTTCGCCAGGAGCCGCAGCTCCAAATCGCTGACGGCCCGGTCCCCGTTCTCAATGCGTTTGATGACGCCCCGCTCCGAGTCCATTCCCAACAGTTGGAGCTGCGCCATCAGGCCCTCCTGGGACAGGCCGGCCTTTTCCCGCAGAGCCCGGACACGGGCGCCCACCAGATTCTTTTTTCCGTCCTCAGCCCGAAGGCGCCCCATACGTTTCACCACCTGATGGTCATTTTTTGACCTTACAGGTTGATTGTAATGGAAGCTCATGGTATACTTTGGTCAATATTTGACCGAAGGAGGAAATCATTTATGCCTGTTGAGCGGGAACTTTGGGAGCGGGAGCTGGGGCGGATGGCGCTGAAGGCCATTGAGGACATCCAGGGCGGGGAGGCCCTTGGCCCGGCGGTGGAGGCTGCCGCCGCCGGGCTTCTGGAGACCATCCGGGGCATCCTGGACGACGGGGAACTGAGCGACTTCGACTGCGTGGAGGAGATCGCATCTGCCATGGCGCGGGCCGGTATCTCCACCTCCCGGCACGATTTCGGGTAACAAAAACGGCCCTCCGGACTGACCGGAGGGCCGTTTTGTCTGGGATCAGAAGCGGTCGGCGTTGTTGCCGGAGAAGGAGCCGCCGGCGGGGGCGGCGCCGAAGGCGGACTTGAAGGTGGGCAGAGAGTGCTCCAGGATGTCCAGGGTCCGGGAGATGAGCTCGATGGCCACAGGGCCCATGTTCTGGGTCTCCATGGCCACGTCCAGCTGGACGCCCACGCAGCCGTTGTCCACCACGAACTTGGTGAAGCGGTATTCCAGGTTGATCTTGTTGCAGGTGCGGATGGCGATATCCTCCTTGCCGGCGGGGATGTCGATGGCGCGGAAGACCCGGATGGCCAGGTCCTTGTCCCCGGCGGAGATGAAGAAGACCTGAACGCTGTCGCCGGACTTCAGGTTGAAGCCGGTGATGAGGGCGGAGCTGTCCTCCCGCTGGTCGATGTTGTAGGTCCAGTTCTGGGCCTTGAAGGCGGCCTCGATTTCCTTGGTGGTCTGAGAGAGCATAGTATGTATCCTCCTGAAGTTTGATGGGGTGGGGAATTCTGGATATTCCGGACATCCCAATCATATCAAATCCCGAAGCAAAGCGCAAGGAAAAGCGAAGTTTTTATTGCATTTTTTGGAGCGGGGGGGTATAATGCCCTTAACCCATCCAGTGAGGTAGAGAAAATGTCTGTCAGCACCCTCATGACCGCATCCGTCTTTTTTGGCTCCTATGCCCGATTTACCGGCATGGGCTTTTTTGCTGGTCAAAAGGCGGAGAGTGGAGATGAGTGAGGCCGCACCGGCGGCCGGAATGCCCGTTTATTTTTGGGAAGCTCATTGACCACTTCAATGAGCTTCCCTTTTTTTGACAAAGGAGAGGAAAACATATGGTCGTAGTTATGAGACCCGGCACCCAGCAGCGGGAGATCGACAAGCTGGTGGCCCAGTTCCAGCTTCAGGGGCTCCAGGTGGGCATCACCAAGGGCGTGGATTGCTCCATCCTGGGCCTGGTGGGAGACACCACCGCCGTGGACATGGACAAGATCTCCATCAACCCCCACGTGGAGCGGGTGATGCGGGTCAGCGAGCCCTATAAGCGGGCCAACCGGAAGTTCCACCCCGAGGACACAGTGGTCACCGTGGGAGAGGCTAAGATCGGCGGCGGGAACTTCTCCGTCATCGCCGGGCCTTGCTCGGTGGAGAGCGAGGAGCAGATCATCGAGGTGGCCAAGGACGTGCAGAGCTCCGGCGCCGCCCTCCTCCGGGGCGGGGCCTTCAAGCCCCGGACCTCCCCCTACTCCTTCCAGGGCATGGGCACCGCCGGCCTGGACCTGCTGCTGGAGGCCAAGGCGGCCACGGGGATGCCCATCGTCACCGAGCTGATGAGCCCCAAGTACTGCCAGCTCTTTGAGGACAAGGTGGACGTCATCCAGATCGGCGCCAGGAACATGCAGAACTTCGACCTCCTCAAGGAGGTGGGCAAGCTCTCCAAGCCCATCCTCCTCAAGCGGGGCCTGTCCTCCTCCTACGAGGAGTGGATCATGTCGGCGGAGTATATCATGTCCGAGGGCAACGAAAATGTCATTCTCTGCGAGCGGGGCATCCGCACCTTCGAGACCTACACCCGCAACACCCTGGACGTGTCCGCCATCCCGGCCATCAAGCGGATGAGCCACCTGCCCGTCATCGTGGACCCCTCCCACTCGGCGGGGATGTACTGGATGGTGGAGCCCCTGGCCATGGCCGCCGTGGCGGCGGGGGCCGACGGCCTGCTCATCGAGGTCCACAACGACCCCGCCAACGCCAAGTGCGACGGCCAGCAGTCCCTCACCCCCGAGCACTTCGACCGGCTCATGGGCAAGGTCACCGCCCTGGTGGACCTGGTGGGGAAGACCCTGATCAGATAAGAAGGACGTGTTTGTATGAAGGACCTGGGAACGCTCCGGCTGGAGACCGGGCGGCTGGTGCTGCGGCCCTTTGCCGTGGCGGACGCCCCGGCCATGTACCGGAACTGGGCTTCCGACCCGGAGGTGACCCGGTTCCTCACCTGGCCGCCCCACGAAAGTCCGGAGGGGACCCGGGCGCTGCTGGAGGAGTGGAGTGCCGCCTATGCCGACCCCACCGTCTACCAGTGGGCCATCGTCCCCAAGGCCCTGGGGGAGCCCATCGGCTCTATCGGCGTGGTCTCCCTCAAAAAGGACGTGGAGGGGGCGGAGCTGGGCTGGTGCATCGGCAGGCCCTGGTGGCATCAGGGTTTCACCTCCGAGGCCGCGGGGCGGGTCATCGCCTTCCTCTTTGAGGAGGTGGGCCTGGGGCGGGTCGCCGCCCGCCACGACGTGGAGAACCCCAACTCCGGCGGCGTGATGCGCAAGTGCGGCATGACCTGTGAGGGCACCCTGCGCAAGGCCGCGCGGAACAACCGGGGGATCGTGGACGCCGTCTGCTACGGGATCCTGCGGGAAGACTACGAAAAAGGAAGGGATCAGCCATGAAGACCCTCCATATTGATCTGGGGGAGCGCTCCTATGATATCACCATCGACCATGGACTGCTGGACCGGGCGGGGGAAGCCATCAAGGCCGTGTGCCCCAAGGCGAAGAAGCTCTTTGTGGTCACCGACAGCACGGTGCAGCCCCTGTACCTCCACCGACTGAGAAAGAGCCTTGGGAACGCGGGCTTCAAGGCCCTGGTCTGCGGCGTGGTCCCCGCCGGGGAGCATAGCAAGAGCCCCGAGCTGCTCACCCGGCTGTGGGAGGACATGATGGAATTCGGTCTCACCCGCACCGACGCGGTGGTGGCCCTGGGGGGCGGCGTGGTGGGGGACCTGGCGGGCTTTGCCGCCGCCACCATCCTCCGGGGGGTGGACTTCATCCAGATCCCCACCACCCTTTTGGCCCAGGTGGACAGCAGCGTGGGGGGCAAGGTGGCCATCGACCTCGCCCACGGCAAGAACCTGGCCGGGGCCTTCTGGCAGCCCAAGGCGGTGCTCATGGACCCGGAGACCCTGAAGACCCTGGACGACAAGACCTTTGCCGACGGCATGGCCGAGGTCATCAAGTACGGCTGCATTGCCGACAGGGAGTTCTTCCATTTCCTCTGCGCCCACCCCACCCGGGCCCAGATCATGGAGAATATTGAACACGTTCTGTATACCTGCTGCGACATTAAACGCTCCGTAGTGGAATCCGACGAGCGGGACACCGGGGCCCGGATGATCCTGAACTTTGGCCACACCGTGGGCCACGCCTTCGAGCGCCTGGGCAACTACGAGACCTGGACCCACGGCCAGGCGGTCTCCGCCGGGATGTGCGCGGCCGTCCAGCTGGGCTTCGGCCTGGGGGTCATGGACAGCGACGAGGGCATCCAGGACCTGATGGACCTGCTCTCCGCCTTCGGCCTGCCCACCCACATCGCCATCGACGCCTGCACCCCGGAGGGTGTGGATGCCTGGAACCTGGTGGTGGAGACCATCGGCCTGGACAAGAAGGGCGCCGGGGACGACCTCACCATGATCTTCCTCAAGCGCATGGGCCAGGCGCTGCCCGTGAAGATGAAGCGGGACAAGGTCCTGGAAAATCTGGAGGCCGTTTTCGGCCGGTGAGGCCCACCACGGCCCGCAGTTGGCCCCATCCCACAAAAGGAGAAGAACTATGACCCTTACCATCACGCCCCAAAAACTCTCCGGGACCGTCACCCCGCCTCCCTCCAAATCCCAGGCTCACCGGGTGCTCATCGCCGCCGCCCTGGCGGAGGGGGACAGCCTGATCCGCGATCTGGCCCACTCCAGGGACATCGACGCCACCCTGGCCTGCCTCACCGAGCTGGGGGCGGAGTTTGAGGAGACCGCCGCCGGCCTGGTGGTCCACGGCATGGGGGCCAATGCCATGTCTCCCTTGCGCCGGCTGCCCCTCCCCCGGTTGGACTGCGGGGAGAGCGGCTCCACCCTTCGCTTCCTCATCCCCGTGGCCCTGGCCGTCCGGGGGGGCGGCGTCTTCACCGGCCACGGCCGGCTCATGGAGCGCCCCCAGGGCCCCTACTTCGACATTTTCAAGGAAAAGGGCATCTTTTATGAGCAGAAGGACGGGGTCCTCACCGTCCAGGGCCTTCTGGAGCCGGGGGAGTACCGCCTTCCCGGGGACGTGTCCTCCCAGTTCTTCACCGGGCTGCTCTACGCCTTGCCGCTGCTGGACGGCCCCTCGGCCATTCTTCCCACCACCCGGTTGGAGAGCGAGGGCTACATCGCCATGACCGCCCAGGCCCTGGAGACCTTCGGGGTGCGGACCGCGGCCACCATGTCTCTGCCCCCCCAGTACCACGTCCCGGGGAGCCAGACCTACTCCCCCGCGGAGGTCACCGTGGAGGCCGACTGGTCCCAGGCCGGATTCTGGTACGCCGCCAGGAGCCTGGGCAGTCCGGTGGAGGCGGCCGGCCTGAACCAGGATTCCCTCCAGGGGGACAGGGTGGTTGCGGAGTATTATGTAAATCTATCCCGGCCGGGGGACCTGGAGCTGGACGTGTCCGGCTGTCCCGACCTGGTGCCGCCTTTGGCGGTGATGGCCGCCCTCCGGGCGGGGCAGACCACCCGGCTGGTGAACGCCGCCCGCCTGCGCATGAAGGAGAGCGACCGCCTTGCCACCGTGGCGGAAACATTATGTAAACTTGGCGCCCGGGTGGAGGAGGGCCCCGACTTCCTGGCCATCACCGGGGTGGAGACCCTGCGGGGCGGGGTGACGGTGGACAGCCACAACGACCACCGCATCGCCATGATGACCGCCATCGCCGCCACCCGCTGCCAGGAGAGCGTCACCCTCACCGGCGCCGAGAGCGTGAACAAGTCCTACCCCACCTTCTGGGAGCATTATGTCAACCTCGGCGGCCGCATCGACAGGGAGGAGTGACCCCATGACCAAACGTGCCCGGACCTTTTTGGGCATCACCTTCGCCATCATGGGAGTGAACTGGGGGCTGTGCCTTCTCTGCTGCCTGGGGCTGGAGCTGGACATGGATCAATATGTCATCCTCCGCGTCCCCTTCCTCCTGGGGGGCTTCTCCCCCACCATCGCCTCCTGGGTGATCTGCCATCGGGAGGGCATGACCTTCCGGGAGTGGAACCGCTGGGTCTTTGCCTGGAAACAGCCCTGGTGGGCCTATGGGATCGTCCTGGCTCTGGCGGCGGTCTATCTGGTTCCCCTGTGCCTGGTCTCGGGGTACGAGGCGGGCTATCCCTGGTTCCTGGTGCCGGTGATGCTCTTTCCCATGCTGATCGGCGGCGGCCTGGAGGAGCCGGGCTGGCGGGGTGTCCTGCTGCCCGAGCTGGAGAAGAAATGGTCCTTCTGGACCTCCACCCTCATCGTGGCCGTCATCTGGTGGCTGTGGCACTTCCCCCTCTTCCTCATGCCCGGCGCGGGGCAGTACGGGGAGAGCTACCTGGCCTTCGGCGTCAGCGTGCTGGGCCTGACCCTGGCATTGGCCCTTCTGCGGGAGAAGAGCGGCGGGGTGTTCCTGTGCGTGGTGTTCCACAGCCTCATCAACGCCCTGTCGGGGAGCTTTATCGTGGGGGACGACATCCTGGGCCACGCCCTCTCCGCCGCCCTGTTGTTCCTCGCCGTCCTGCTTCTGCAAAAAATCTGGCCCAACAAGGAGGAGACACCATGAAATACACCATCTTCGGCGAATCCCACGGCCCCGCCATCGGCGTGGTCCTGGAGGGCGTCCCGGCGGGACTGGAGCTGGATTTGAAGGCCGTTCAGGCCGAGCTGGACCGCCGGGCCCCCGGCAAGGACCCCACCGCCACCGCCCGGAAGGAGAGCGACACTGTCCACGTCCTGTCCGGGGTCTTTGAGGGCAAGACCACCGGCGCCCCCCTGTGCATGGTGATCCAGAATTCCGACCAGCACTCCGGGGACTACGGATCCATCCGCTACACCCCCCGCCCCTCCCACGGGGACTACGCCGGCTTCGTGGCCTCCAAGGGCTGCCTGGACTACCGGGGGGGCGGCCACTTCTCCGGCCGGCTCACCGCCCCCCTGGTGGCCGCCGGGGCGGTGGCCAAGCAGGCGCTGGCCCAGCATGGCGTTGGGGTGTGGGCCCATATTGCCAACATTGACAGCATATGGGACGACGCCTTTATCTCCTTTACCGAGGAGGACGACGACTGTACCCAGATTGCACCTCCCGAGGATCTGGAGGCCCTTCCCCGCAAGGAGTTCCCTGTTTTGAACGATGCGGCCGGAGAGCGGATGCGTGCCCATATTTTAGAGGTCAAGGCCGAGGGCGACAGCCTGGGCGCCGATATCGAGTGCGCCGTGGTGGGCCTTCCCGCCGGGCTGGGTGCCCCCGATTTCGGACGGAACGTGGAGGGAATTTTCTCCCAATATCTTTTTGCCGTCCCCGCCGTGAAGGCGGTGGGCTTTGGCGCGGGCTTTCTGTTTTCCCAGCTGCGGGGCAGTGAGGCAAACGACCCCTTTGAAGTCCGGGGCGGCAAGGTGATCACCAAACGCAACAACGCCGGGGGCATCAACGGCGGCATCACCAACGGCATGCCGGTCCTCTTCACCGTCACCCTCCGGCCCACCCCCTCCATTGCCCTGCCCCAGGAGAGCGTGGACCTGCGCACCGGGGAAGAGGTGGAGCTGGAGATCAAGGGCCGCCACGACCCCTGCATCGCCCCCCGCGCCGTCCCGGTCATTGAGGCCGCCGCCGCCCTTGCCGCCTGCGAAGTGATGGGCCTATAACGAAAATAGAGGATGTTCCACGTGGAACATTTGTTTTACAGGAGGAGATCGTATGTCCCAATTAGACGAATACCGCGCCCAGCTTGACGCCATCGACGGCGGCCTGACAGAGCTCTTTCTCCGCCGGATGGAGGTCACCGCCCGGGTGGGGGAGTACAAGCGCTCCATGGGGGTCCCGGTGCTGGACGCCGGGCGGGAGGAGCAGGTCATTGCCAGCCGCTCGGCCCTGGCCTCCACCCCGGCGGACCGGGCGGCGGTGGCCCGGCTCTTTGAGTCCATCATGACCCTCTCCCGCCGGCAGCAGCGCACCATCGTCCGGGAGGGGGCCGAGGACGAGGGCTACGCCCGGTGGCTGCGCCAGATCGCCGAGCAGCGGGAGCCCGTGGATGATCCCCGGGTGGTCTACCAGGGGGAGCCGGGGTGCTACTCCGAGGAGGCCGCCGCCGGCTTTTTCGGCGAGGGGGTGCGCTCCCGGGGCCTTCCCTGGTTTGACGACGTCTTCGCCGCCCTGGATGCCGGGGAGGCCGACTACGCCATGCTTCCCATCGAGAACTCCTCCACCGGCTCCATCCGCCAGGTCTACGACCTGCTCAGCCGCTACAATTTCTCCATCGTGGGGGAGTGGCAGGTGAAGGTGGAGCACTGCCTGGCCGCCCTTCCCGGCGTGGCCCTGGAGGAGATCCAGACCGTCCACTCCCATGAGCAGGGCCTTCAGCAGTGCGACCGCTTCCTGGATACCCACCGGGACTGGAAGCAGGTCCCCGCCCTGGACACGGCGGGCTCGGCCAAGTGGGTCGCCCAGTCCGGGGACCGCACCGCCGCCGCCATCTGCTCCAAGCGGGCGGCCGGGCTCTACGGCCTGAACATCCTGGCCGAGAGCATCAACCACAACGCCGCCAACGTCACCCGCTTCGTGGTGGTCTCCCCCAAGCTGGAGCTCCGGGAGGGGAGGGACAAGATCTCCTTTGTCTTCTCCCTGCCTCACCAGTCGGGCTCCCTTCATGAGATCCTCACCGTCTTTGCCGTCCAGGGCCTGAACCTGGTGAAGCTGGAGTCCCGCCCCATCCTGGGCCGGGACTGGGAGTACCTCTTCTTCCTGGAGTGCACCGGGGACCTGTCCGCCCCCGGCATGGACGGGGTCCTCCACGAGCTCAGCCAGCTCTCCGCCGACATCCGCGTCCTGGGCAACTTCAAGGGCTACCAGCCGTGAAGACCTGGTTCACCGTAGAGCCTTTAGAGCCGGACACCTGGGCCATCAACGAGTACGGCCACTGGGAGGAGACCCACTGTTACCTCCTGGCGGGTAAGGACCGCGCTGCCCTCATCGACACCGGCCTGGGGGTAAGTCCCATCTGCCCTGTGGTGAGATCCCTCACCGGCCTGCCCGTCACCGTTCTGCTCACCCACGCCCACTGGGACCACATCGGCGGCCTGGGGGAGTGGGGAGAGGCCTTCTGCCACACCTCAGAGGTTGCCTGGCTCTCTGGGCACTTTCCTCTGCCCCTGGCGGCGGTGAAGGCAAACCTGCTCCGGGAGCCTTGCGACTTCCCGGAGGGCTTCGACCCGGAGGACTACGCCATCTACGCCGGCGGTGCCACGGGCGTAAAGGACGGCTGGACCGTGGACCTGGGCGGGCGGAGATTGACAGCCCTTCACACCCCCGGCCACTCGCCGGGGCACCTGTGCTGGTGGGAGGCCGGCCGGGGGACCCTCTACGCCGGGGATCTGCTCTATAAGGGCAAGCTGGACATGTTCTACCCTACCACCGACCCGGCGGCCTTTCTGACCTCGGTCCGCCGGGCGGCGGCACTGCCCATGAAAACGCTCCGCCCCGGCCACCACAGCCTGGACGTGACCCCGGCTCTGGCAGGCCAGGTCCTGACTGCCCTGGAGACCCTGGCCCGGGCAGGAGAGCTCATCCAAGGCCAAGGTATCGTGCCTTTTGACGACTTTTTCATCCACCTGTAAAGAGGTCATGAGCCGACACCTTGGATATCCCTATTCTTCGGATTTTACAATGGATGGTTCACTTGATATTCCATATCGGTGCGCAGGTGCACCGGGGTACGAGGGACTATTCTTTTCGCGAAAAGAATAGCCCCTCGAGCTCCCCAAGAAAAGGCTAAGGTCAAGACCATACTCACGAACGGGCGGCTCCTGCGTCTTTACGCCCCGTGAATCCCATTTGCCTCGCGCCCGCGCTGCCATCGTGGAACACTGAGGGCTTGTTCGTTGAAACAAACCGCCGCTGATGTGCACAGCTTGCAGCGCAGCACGTCGCAGGTCCCGCACCTGTCAGCGGCAGCGGCGCAAGAGGGACACGGGGTCGCTATGAGCATCCCCTACACAGACCCAAAGAATTGGAATCTCTCGTCGGTGAAGATAGAGGTCCTGGAGCACAGGTACAAGATTCTTTTCTTGGGGAGTATGGGGGGCTATTCTTTGAGGGCAAAAGAAAAGAATAGTCCCCCAGGCCCCGGTGCACGGAGTGCCCAGGTATGGAATATCGGGTGAACCACAATTGGTAAAATCCAAAGATTAGGAATATCCAAAACCTGGAGAACCCAAAGGGATATTTTGAAAATTTGCAATGCACAAGGTATATGGAATATCAGGCGAAACCCGCCTTGCAGGAGAAACGAGGAGGAACGTCCATGAAAAACATCGTACTCATCGGCATGATGGGCTGCGGCAAGACCACGGTGGGGGGGCTGCTGGCCCAGCGGCTGAAAATGACCCTGGTGGACACCGACGCCCTCATTGAGGCCCGGGAGGGCATGACCATCCCGGAGATCTTCCAGACCCAGGGGGAGCCCTGGTTCCGCTCGATGGAGGTGGGGGTGGCCCAGGCCCTCTCCCTGCGCTCTGACCTGGTCATCGCCTGCGGCGGGGGCCTTCCCATGCAGGAGCAGGCCATGGCCCCCCTGAAGGAGACCGGCGTGGTCATCTGGCTGGACCGGGACGCCGGGGATATCTACGACCACGAGGACATGACCTCGCGGCCCCTGGCCCAGGACGGCCGGGAGGCTTTTCTGGCCCGGGCCCGGGCAAGGCGGGAAGTCTATGAAAAATGGGCGGACCATATCATCACCGACTTCACCTCCCCCGTGTCCACGGCGGCGAGGGTATTTGAACGATTGGAGGGATAAAAGATGAAATTTCTCATCATCAACGGGCCCAACCTGAACCTGTTGGGCCAGCGGGAGCCGGGCATCTACGGCCAGGAGAGCTATGAGGCCCTGTGCCGGATGGTAAAGGACTACGCCGCCGCCCACGGCTCCACCGCCGAGTGCTTCCAGAGCAACCACGAGGGAGCCATCATCGACGCCATCCAGGCCGCCAACGGGGTCTATGACGCCATCGTCATCAACCCGGGGGCCTATACCCATTACAGCTACGCTATCCTGGACGCCCTCAAGGCCATCCAGGTACCTGCCTACGAGGTCCACATCTCCCACATCGACCAGCGGGAGCCCTTCCGGGCCGTCTCGGTCACCGCCCCTGCCTGCGTGGGCCAGCTCTACGGCCACGGCCTGAAGGGCTACCTCATGGCCATGGACTGGTTCCTGGAGCGGGAGGGCAAGGAATGAAGCTGCGGGAACAGACCGTGGCCTTAAAGGGCGGCGGGACCGCCCTCCTGCGCTCTCCGGGGCCGGCGGACGCGGCGGTGGTGCTGGACCTCATGCGCCGCACCAGCGACGAGACCCACTTCCTGGCCCGGGAGGGAGATGAGATCAGCCTTACCGAGGCCCAGGAGGCGGCGTTCCTGGCCCAGGTCCTGGACCATCCCGGACAGCTGGAGCTGCTTGCCCTTGTGGACGGCGTACCGGCGGGGGAGTGCGGGCTGGACCTGGTCCGGGACACCCGGAGGTGCCGCCACCGGGCGGAGCTGGGCATCGCCATCCTGCGGGACTACTGGGACCGCGGGCTGGGCACCGCCATGGTCCGCGCATGCCTGGAAGCCGCGGTCGGCGCGGGGTTTGAGCAGGTGGAGCTGGGGGTCTGTGCCGACAATCCCCGGGCCATCCGGACCTACGAAAAGCTGGGTTTCCGGGCGGTGGGGACCATCCCCAGGGCCTACAAGCTCGCTGACGGGAGCTGTCGGGACGAGATACAGATGGTTTACATAATTAAATGACCGGACAAATGGGCCCTTATCAATAAAGGGGATGACGATATGATAGTTGACATAAAAAATACAACCAGAAAGCTGTGCGTCATCGGGGACCCGGTGCTCCACTCCAAGTCCCCCCTGATCCAGAACGCCATGATCCGGGCCCTGGGGCTGGATCTCGTGTATCTCTGCCAGCCGGTGAAGCGGGGAGAGGGGGCCCAATGGCTTACTGCCGCAAGGGTTTGCGGGTATGCCGGGTTCAATGCCACCATGCCCTTCAAGGAGGAGCTGCTGCCCCTGATGGACGAGGTGGAGCCCTTCGCCCGGCAGTGCGGCGCGGTGAATACTGTCAGTATCAGAGATGGGAAATATTACGGAGCGAATACCGACGGACCGGGCTTTTTGCAGGATCTGGAAAAATTTGGGCTGTCTCTGCAAGGTCTCCACACGGTGGTTTTGGGCGCCGGGGGGGCCTCCAAGGCGGTGTGTTTGGCCCTCGCGGAGAAGGGCGCCAAGGTGACCGTGTGCAACCGCACCGTAAAAAAAGCGGAAGAGTTATGTAAACTTGCGCCGGAGAGCATGACACCGGAGGAGTTTACCATAAATAAATTATGTAAACTTTCCGGAGAAGCCGGCCTGGTGGTCAACTGCACCAGCCTGGGCATGGCGGGGACGGCCGGAGAATTTGAGGACCTGTCCTTTGTGGACGCCCTGCCCTCCGGGGCGGCGGTGTACGACCTGATCTACGCCCCGGCAGAGACGGCGCTGCTCCGGCGCTCCAGGGAGCGGGGGCTGGCCGTCTCCAACGGCCTGGGGATGCTGGTGTGGCAGGGGGTGCTGGCCCTGGAGCGGTTTGTGGGCGGGCCGGTGGACCGGGAGCGGGCCCACGCCGCCGCCCTGGAGGCCCTGGGAGAGGGCTGAGAGCCTATGCCCAGCGGGGCTGGGGGCCAAATATCCCGGCCCCGGAGAGCCCGGGGGGCAATTGGGAAATCCCACCGCGCCGGGGATGAAAAAAATTCGGGAAAAGAGAAAATTCCTCTTGACTTAGGGGAGGAAATGCGGTATCATATCAAAGCGCCTGTAAAGGGGCGCATTATGCGATGATGCGGGAGATTGCGGCGAAAGCCGGTAACTTCCGCGGAGTATGTCCGTTTGATCGGGCGGCTGAGAACCTCTGTTCACGCGTATATCGTCACGCGGAGACAGGAACCGGCCGGCTTGCTGCGCCGGTTTTTCTTCTGTCGTGGAGTGATACGCACGAAAGAGTGGATAGAAAAGGTTCTCACCGTACGAAGCGGAATCACCGAACCGCCACTTCGTATGTTTAAGGAGGAAATCAAGTATGGCACAGAAAGAAATGATCCGTATCCGTCTCAAGGCCTACGATCACCAGCTCATCGACCAGAGCGCGGAGAAGATCGTGGAGACCGCCAAGCGCACCGGCGCCGCCGTCTCCGGCCCCATCCCCCTTCCCACCAAGAAGGAGGTCGTCACCATCCTGCGGGCCGTCCACAAGGATAAGGATTCCCGGGAGCAGTTCGAGCGCCGCACCCACAAGCGGCTCATCGACGTCATCAAGCCCTCCCCCAAGACCGTGGAGGCCCTGATGAACCTGCAGCTCCCCGCCGGCGTTGACATCGAGATCAAGCTCTGATCGGCGTCTTTTTCCGCCATGCCGCGTTGCGCCGCCTTGCCGTATACCCGATACTGTCTGCGGCGGCGCGCCTTGCCTGGCGAAAAAATCCGCGCGATCAGTGAAGCGCGGAGGCATCTAACTTTGTTGAACCGTCAGCCCGGCGCTTTTTGAGTTGGGCGGGTCAAGTCGCGGCGGCAACGCCCCGACCAATAACCTTAATTAAGGAGGAAAACACATGGAAAAGGCCATCATCGGCAAGAAGGTCGGCATGACGCAGATCTTCGACGAGGCGGGCCACGTCATCCCGGTCACCGTCATTGAGGCGGGCCCCTGCACTGTGGTGCAGAAGAAGACCGTGGAGAAGGACGGCTACAACGCCGTTCAGCTGGGCTTCCAGGACGTGCCCGAGCGCAAGCTCACCAAGCCTGAACTGGGCCATCTGAAGAAGGCCGGCGAGGGGATCCTGAAGAAGGTCCTCAAGGAGTTCAAGCTGGACAAGGCGGCTGACATGGAGGTGGGCGATGTCATCGACTGCACCATGTTCGCCGAGGGCGACCGGGTGGACGTCACCGGCACCAGCAAGGGCCACGGCTACCAGGGCGTCATCAAGCGCCACGGCGCCCACCGGCTCAAGGAGAGCCACGGCAGCGGCCCTGTCCACCGTCACGCCGGCTCTATGGGCTCCAGCACCGACCCCAGCCGCATTTTCAAGGGCAAGATCGGCGCCGGCCAGATGGGCAACGAGCAGGTCACCGTGCTGAACCTGGACGTCATCAAGGTGGACGCCGAGCTGGGCGTCATCGCCGTCAAGGGCGCCATCCCCGGCCCCAAGGGCAGCGTGGTGTATGTCCGCAACAGCGTCATCAACGTCAAGGAGAAGGGCGCTGCCGCCGATATCTCCAAGAACCCGCAGAAGGCTTCCGGCCGCAATCCCCAGAAGGCTTCCGCCCGGAACGCTTAAGGAAAGGAGAGTGTGAGATATGCCTAAGGCTAACGTTTATGATATGGCCGGCAAGCAGATCGGCGAGGTCGAGCTTCCCAAGGCCATCTTCGGCATTGAGCCCAATGTCAGCGTGATGCATGACGTGGTGAAGAACCACCTGGCCAACTGCCGGCAGGGCACCCAGAGCGCCCTGACCCGTGCGGAGGTCTCCGGCGGCGGGCGCAAGCCCTGGCGCCAGAAGGGCACCGGCCGGGCCCGTCAGGGCTCTACCCGGGCTCCCCAGTGGACCCACGGCGGCATCGTGTTCGCCCCCAAGCCCCGCAGCTACCGCTACACCCTCAACAAGAAGGTGCGCCGGCTGGCTCTGAAGTCCGCCCTCTCCGCCAAGGCCGCCGAGGGCAAGGTCATCGTGGTGGACGACCTGGGGATGGACGCCCCCAAGACCAAGACCTTCAAGCAGCTGCTGGATACCCTGGGCGCCGACAAGGCCCTGGTGGTCACCCCCTGCCCCAACGTGGTCAAGTCCGCCCGGAACATTCCCGGCGTGGTCACCACCCCGCCCACCCTCATCAATGTCTATGACATTATGAACGCCAATTACTTTATCGTGCACCAGCCCTATCTGGCCACCATCGAGGAGGTGTTCGCGTAATGGCTACCAAGGCTTATGACATTATCAAGCGGCCCATTATCACCGAGCAGTCCATGGCCGAGACCGAACTGAAGAAGTACACCTTTGAGGTGGCCAAGGACGCCAACAAGATCGAGATCGCCAAGGCGGTGGAGGAGATCTTCGGCGTGAAGGTCGCCAAGGTCAACACCCTGAACATGATGGGCAAGGAGAAGCGCACCGGCAGGTTCCCCGCCGGCCGCCGTCCCGCCTGGAAGAAGGCCATGGTCACCCTGACCGCCGATTCCAAGTCCATCGAGTTCTTCGAGGGCATGGCGTAAGGAGGAGAGAAGAGAAATGGCTATCAAGACGTATAAACCGACAACTCCCTCCCGGCGCCACATGACTGTGTCCGCCTTCGAGGGCATCGACAAGAAGGCCAAGCCCGAGCGCAGCCTTCTGGAGAACCTGAAGAAGAACGCCGGCCGCAACAGCTACGGCCGCATCACCGTCCGCCACCGCGGCGGCGGCAACAAGAAGAAGTACCGCGTGGTGGACTTCAAACGGGACAAGTTCGGCAAGGCCACGGTGGTCAACCTCCAGTATGACCCCAACCGCTCCGCCAACATCGCCCTCATCGAGTACGAGGACGGCGAGCGCCGGTATATCCTGGCTCCCGTGGGCCTGAAGGCCGGGCACATCATCATGACCGGCCCGGGCTCCGACATCCTGCCCGGCAACGCCCTGCCCATCAGCGAGATCCCCGTGGGCACCATCATCCACAACATCGAGCTCTATCCCGGCAAGGGTGCGCAGCTGGTCCGGTCCGCCGGCGTGGCTGCCCAGCTCATGGCCAAGGAGAACGGCATGGCCCAGGTCCGTCTGCCCTCCGGCGAGATGCGCTACATCCGCCTGGAGTGCTACGCCACCATCGGCCAGGTGGGCAATACCGACCACGAGAACATCCAGCTGGGCAAGGCCGGCCGGAAGCGCCACATGGGCTGGCGGCCCACCGTGCGCGGCTCGGTCATGAACCCCAACGACCACCCCCACGGCGGCGGCGAGGGCAAGAGCCCCGTCGGCCGGCCCGGCCCGGTGACTCCCTGGGGCAAGCCCGCCATGGGTTACAAGACCCGCAAGGGCAAGAACCGCACTGAGAAGTTCATCGTCAAGCACCGCAACGCGAAGTAAGGAGGAGAGTAAAACATGTCCAGAAGCATTAAGAAAGGCCCGTTTTGCGCTCCTGAGCTTCTCAAGCGCGTGGACGAGCTCAACGCCAAGAACGAGAAGAAGGTCCTGAAGACCTGGAGCCGCGCCTCCACCATCTTCCCCTCCTTCGTGGGCCACACCTTCGCCGTCCATGACGGCCGCAAGCACGTGCCCGTGTATGTCACCGAGGATATGGTGGGCCACAAGCTGGGCGAGTTCGCCCCCACCCGGACCTTCAAGGGTCACTCGGGCACCAAGACCGGGCAGTAAGGGAGGAGAGAGAATATGGAAGCGAAAGCTGTTTTGAGATACGCCCGTATCTCCCCCCGCAAGGTCAACGTGGTCTGCGACCTGATCCGGGGCAAGAGCGTGGCGCAGGCCACCGCCATCCTGATGACCACCCCCAAGGCCGCCTCCGAGCTGCTGCTCAAGCTGCTCAAGTCGGCCGCGGCCAACGCCGAGAACAACCACCACATGGATCCCGAGAAGCTGTTCGTCTCCGCCACCTTCGCCACCCCCGGCCCCATCATCAAGAGGATGCGGCCCCGGGCCCGGGGCAGAGGGTTCCGGATCAACAAGCGCACTTCTCACATCACCGTCGCGGTGGCAGAAAAGGAGGCCAAGTAATATGGGACAGAAAGTGAATCCGCATGGCCTCCGCGTGGGCGTCATCAAGGACTGGGATTCCCGCTGGTATGCCAAGAACGAGCAGGTGGGCGACCTGCTGGTGGAGGATCAGAAGATCCGCAAGTATCTGAAGAAGACCCTCTACTCCGCCGGGATCCCCCAGATCGAGATCGAGCGGACCAACGGCAAGGTCACCATCTTCCTGCACTGCGCCAAGCCCGGCGTGGTCATCGGCAAGGGCGGCGCGGAGATCGAGCGCATCCGCCTGCAGGTGGAGAAGATGATCGGCAAGCCCACCGCTCTGAACATCATCGAGGTCAAGAACCCCGACACCAACGCTCTGCTGGTGGCTGAGAACATCGCTCAGCAGCTGGAGCAGCGCGTCGGCTACCGCCGGGCCATGAAGAACGCCATGGGCCGCGCCATGCGGGGCGGCGCCCTGGGTATCAAGGTCACCTGCTCCGGCCGTCTCGGCGGCCGTGAGATCGCCGGTGTGGAGCACTACCACGACGGCACCATCCCCCTGCAGACGCTCCGGGCCGACATCGACTACGGCTTTACCGAGGCCCACACCACCTACGGCCGCATCGGCGTGAAGGTGTGGATCTACAAGGGAGAGATCCTGACCCAGACTCTGCGGACCACCCCCCGGACTCTGGACACCAAGAACTTCAAGGAGCGGCCCGACCGGCCCCGCCGGGATCGCCGGGATGGGGACCGCCGCGGGAGCGGCGACCGCCGTGGCGGCGGCTTCCGCCGGGATGGGGACCGCCGTCAGAGCGGCCCGACCTTTAACCGCATCGCGAGCCGTCCGGCTCCCAAGCCCGCCCCCGCCCCCGAGGCTGAGGCACCTGCTACTGAGGAAGGAGGCCAGGAGTAATGCTGCTGCCTAAGAGAACCAAGTACCGCCGCGTCCATCGTGGCCGGATGACCGGCCGCGCCATGCGGGGCAACAAGGTGGCCTACGGCGATTGGGGCCTTCAGTCCCTGGAGCCGGCCTGGATCACCTCCAACCAGATCGAGGCCGCCCGTGTGGCCATGACCCGTTACACCAAGCGTGGCGGTAAGGTCTGGATCAAGCTGTTTCCCGACAAGCCCGTGACCAGCAAGGCCCTGGGTACCCGTATGGGTTCCGGCAAGGGCGCCCCCGATCACTGGATCGCTGTGGTCAAGCCTGACCGCGTGATGTTCGAGATCGGCGGCGTCAGCGAGGATGTGGCCAAGGAGGCCCTCCGTCTGGCCAGCCACAAGCTGCCTGTGAAGTGTAAGATCGTCAAGCGTGAAGACGCTGCCGTGACCGAGAATGGTGGTGAATGAAGATGAAAGCGAATGACGTCCGTAAAATGAGCGCCGCCGAGCTGGAGACCAAGCTGGGCGACCTGAAGAAGGACCTGTTCCAGCTCCGTCTTCAGCACGCGACCAACCAGCTGGACAACCCGGTGAAGATCGCTCAGGTCAAGCGGGATATCGCCCGGGTCAAGACCATCATCCGCGAGAACGAGCTCGCGGGCCGATAAAGGAGGAGTAAAAAATGGAAGAGAAGCGTACTTCTTCCCGCAAGACCAGAGTCGGCATGGTGGTCTCCGATAAGATGGACAAGACCGTTGTGGTGGCCATCGCCGACCGTGTGGCTCACCCCCTGTACAAGAAGATCGTCAAGCGGACCTACAAGCTCAAGGCCCACGACGAGAAGAACGAGTGCGGCGTGGGTGACCGCGTCCGCGTGATGGAGACCCGCCCCCTGTCCAAGGACAAGCGCTGGCGCGTGGTCGAGATCATCGAAAAGGCGAAATAAGGAGGTGCCGATATGATTCAGCAGGAAAGCTATCTGAAGGTGGCCGACAATACCGGCGCCAAGGAGATCAAGACCATCCGGGTCCTGGGCGGCTCCGGCCGTAAGTTCGGCAACATCGGCGACGTGGTCGTCGCCTCCGTCCGCAAGGCCCAGCCCGGCGGCACCGTGAAGAAGGGCGAGGTGGTCAAGGCCGTCATCGTCCGTACCGCCAAGGGCATCCACCGTCCCGACGGCAGCTACGTCCGCTTTGACGAGAACGCCGCCGTGCTCATCAAGGACGACAAGAACCCCAGGGGCACCCGTATCTTTGGGCCCGTGGCCCGCGAGCTGCGCGACAAGGATTATATGAAGATCCTGTCCCTGGCTCCCGAAGTGCTGTAAGGGGGTAGGAGAAGACATGAATAGTTTGAGCATCAAGAAGGGCGACACTGTGGTCGTCCTGTCCGGCAAGGACAAGGGCAAGCAGGGCACGGTCCTCTCGGTCATGCCCGAGGAGAAGAAGGTCATCGTTGAGAAGGTCAACGTGGCTACCAAGCACCAGAAGCCCCGCAAGCAGGGCGAGGAGGGCGGCATCCTGAAGAAGGAAGCTCCCATCTACGCCTGCAAGGTGATGCGGGTGTGCCCCAAGTGCGGCAAGCCCACCCGTCCCGCCAGCAAGGTCAGCGGCGACAAGCGCGTGCGCGTGTGCAAGAAGTGCGGCGCTGAGATTTGAGAGAGGAGGAGAGACAAATGGCTGAGAAGAAAGAAGCTGCGGTCGTGGAGACCGAGAAGTACGTGCCCAACCTGAAGGGCAAGTATGCCGCCGAGGTCGCTCCTGCTCTGATGCAGAAGTTCGGCTATAAGTCCACCATGCAGATCCCCCGCCTCCACAAGATCGTGGTCAACTGCGGCTGCGGCGAGGCCCGGGACAACTCCAAGGTGCTGGAGGCCGTTGTCGGCGACCTGACCAAGATCACCGGCCAGAAGGCCATCATCACCAAGGCCAAGAAGAGCGTGGCCAACTTCAAGCTCCGTGAGGAGATGCCCATCGGCGCCAAGGTCACCCTCCGGGGCGACCGGATGTGGGAGTTCCTGGACCGCCTCTTTAACGTGGCCCTGCCCCGTGTCCGTGACTTCCGGGGCATCAACCCCAACTCCTTCGACGGCCGGGGCAACTACGCTCTGGGCATCAAGGAGCAGCTGATCTTCCCTGAGATCGAGTACGACAAGATCGACAAGATCCGGGGCATGGACGTGGTCATCTGCACCACCGCCGAGACCGACGAGGAGGCCCGGGAGCTGCTGACGCTCATCGGCGCGCCCTTCGCGGCTCAGGCGTAAAGGAGGGAGAAAACTATGGCTAAGAAGTCTATGATCCTCAAGCAGCAGCGGACGCCCAAGTTCTCTTCCCGCCGCTACAACCGCTGCAAGCTCTGCGGCCGTCCCCACGCCTACCTGCGGGACTACGGCGTTTGCCGTATCTGCTTCCGCGAGCTGGCCTACAAAGGTCAAATTCCCGGCGTCAAAAAGGCGAGCTGGTAAAACCAGCCCGTCTTTTGGCCGGTTATTTGAGATAACCCCGGCCAGTGGAAAAGGTCGGAGCCTAACCTAACTCCGAGACCTTCCGCTGAACAGGCGCAAAACCGTCTGTAACTCGAAAAGGAGGTAAAACGTATGCACATCACCGATCCCATCGCGGATATGCTCACCCGTATCCGCAACGCGAACAACGCCAAGCATGACACCGTCGATGTCCCCGCGTCCAACATGAAGAAGTCCATCGCGCAGATCCTGCTGGATGAGGGCTATATCAAGAACTATCAGCTCATCGACGACGGCACCCAGGGCGTGATCCGCATCACTCTGAAGTACAACCAGCCCAACAAGGAAAAGGTCATCACCGGCCTGCGCCGGGTGTCCAAGCCCGGCCTGCGGATGTATGCCGGCGCCGACGAGCTGCCCCGGGTCATCAAGGGCCTGGGCATCGCCATCGTCTCCACGAGCAAGGGCGTCATGACCGACAAGAAGGCCCGCGAGGCCCACGTCGGCGGCGAAGTCCTGGCCTTCGTGTGGTAAGGAGGGGAATAGAGAATGTCAAGAATTGGTAGAATGCCGATCTCTGTCCCCGCCGGCGTGGACGTGAAGATCGAGGCGGGCAACCTGGTCACCGTGAAGGGCCCCAAGGGCACCCTCACCGCCCAGCTCAGCCCCAAGATGACCATTGAGCAGGAGGGCGCCGAGCTCCACGTGAAGCGTCCCGACGACACCAAGGAGAACCGCAGCCTCCACGGGCTGACCCGGACTCTCCTCCACAACATGGTGGTGGGCGTCACCGACGAGTTCAAGAAGGAGCTGGAGGTCAACGGCGTTGGTTACCGTGTGGCCAAGGACGGCAAGAAGCTGGTGATGAACCTGGGCTTCTCCCATCAGGTGATCGTGGAGGAGACCGACGGCATCACCATCGACGTGCCCGACCCCAACCACATCGTCATCCACGGCCCCGACAAGCAGAAGGTGGGCCAGTTCGCCGCTGAAGTCCGTGAGAAGCGTCCCCCCGAGCCCTACAAGGGCAAGGGCATCAAGTACGCCGATGAAGTCATCCGCCGCAAGGAAGGCAAGACCGGCGCCAAGAAGAAATAAGGAGGTGTGCCAATATGATCAAGAGACCCGATACCAACGCCCAGCGGCTTAAGCGCCACAAGCGCGTGCGCGGCAAGATCTCCGGCACGCCGGAGTGCCCCCGCCTGAACGTGTTCCGCAGCGAGACCAATATCTACGCCCAGATCATCGACGATATCGCGGGCAAGACCCTGGTCTCCGCTTCCTCTCTCGAGAAGTCCTTTGAGGGCTCTGGCGCCAACTGCGAGGGAGCCAAGAAGGTCGGCCAGGCTCTGGCCGAGAAGGCCAAGGCCGCCGGGATCACCACCGTGGTGTTCGACCGGGGCGGCTATGTCTATCATGGCCGCGTGGCGGCCCTGGCTGAGGGCGCCCGCGAGGGCGGCCTGGAATTTTAACGGGAGGAGGAAACGAAACTATGCCCAGATTTGAAAAAGAGCAGAGCGAGTACAGCGAGAAGCTCGTTTCCCTGAACCGCGTGTCCAAGACCGTCAAGGGCGGCCGTGTCATGAAGTTCGCCGCCCTGATGGTGGTGGGCGATGAGAAGGGGAATGTGGGCTTCGGCACCGGCAAGGCCGCCGAGGTCCCTGAGGCTATCCGCAAGGGCATCGAGGATGCCAAGAAGAATATGGTCCACGTGTCCGTCTCCGGCACCACCATTCCTCACGAGGTCATCGGCGTGTTCGGCGCGGGCAAGGTCATGCTCAAGCCCGCTGCCCCCGGTACCGGCATCATTGCCGGCGGTCCGGTGCGTGCCGTGATGGAGGCTGCCGGCATCCGGGACATCCGGGCCAAGTGCCTGCGCTCCAACAACCCCCAGAACGTGGTCTCCGCCACCTTTGAGGGCCTGAAGTCCCTGCGGACCCCCGAAGAGGTGGCCCGGACCCGGGGCAAGAGCGTGGAAGAGATCGTCGGTTAAGGAGGGCGAACGAAATGGCTGAATTGAACATCAAACTGGTCAAGAGCCTGAACGGCCGCCTCGCCAAGCACAAGGCCACGGCAGAGTCCCTGGGCCTGCGCAAGATCGGCGATACCACCGTTCAGCCCGACAACGAAGCGACCCGCGGCAAGATCGCCCTCATCGGCTATCTTCTGCAGGTCGAGAGCAAGTAAGGAGGAGCACAAGCATGAATCTGCATGATCTCTCTCCCGCCGTGGGCTCCAACGCCAAGGCCTGGCGCAAGGGCCGCGGTCCCGGTTCCGGCAACGGCAAGACCGGCGGCCGGGGCCACAAGGGCCAGAAGGCCCGCTCCGGCGGCAAGGTCCGCGTGGGCTTCGAAGGCGGCCAGATGCCTCTGGCCCGGCGCCTGCCCAAGCGCGGCTTCAACAACATCTTCGCCAAGCCTCTGGAGGCCATCAACGTCTCCGCGCTCAACAAGTTTGAGGATGGCGATACCGTCAATGTCTGCGATTTGCTGGAAAAGGGTATCCTTTCCAAGTGCGAGTACGGCGTGAAGGTGCTGGGCAACGGCACCCTCACCAAGAAACTGACCGTCCGCGCTACGGCTTTCTCCGCCTCCGCCAAGGAGAAGATCGAGGCGGCAGGAGGAAAGGCCGAGGTGATCTAAGGTGATCCAGACACTGAAGAACGCCTGGAAGGTCCCTGAGCTGCGCAGCAAGATCCTCTTTACGGTCTTCGCGCTGCTCATCTTCCGCCTGGGCTCCGCCATCTCGGTGCCCTTTGTCAACGTGGACGGCCTGGTGGGCTATATCGACTCCATGAAGGGCACCTTCCTGGGGCTGATGGGCACCATGAACGGCACGGCCTTCTCCGTGGCCGCCGTGTTCGCTTTGGGCGTGCAGCCCTATATCAACTCCTCCATCATCATCCAGCTCCTCACCGTGGCCATCCCGGCCCTGGAGCGGATGCAGAAGGAGGGCGGCGAAGAGGGCCGCAAGAAGATCGCGGCCATCACCCGGTATGTCACCGTGGCCATCGCCGTGCTTCAGGGCTTCGGCTACTACACCATCATCCGCACCAGCCAGAACCTGCTTGACACCGGCGACATCAACGGCGTCTGGGCGGCCATCGTCATCGTGGTGACCTTCACCGCCGGCTCCGCCTTCGTTATGTGGCTGGGCGAGCAGATCACCGAGAAGGGCATTGGCAACGGCATCTCCATGATCCTGTTTGCCGGCATCCTCTCCCGGATGCCCAAGATGATCACCGACATGGGCCTGGGCGTGAGCAACTGGGCTCACCGGGACAGCTTTGCCGAGCTCTCCGCGGAGGAACTGGAGAAGATCTTCATCCTGCCTCCCTGGGGCCTGATCCTCATCGTGGCCGGTATGCTGGCCCTCATCGTCTTCGTGGTCTTCATCCAGAACGCCGAGCGCCGCATCCCCGTGCAGTACGCCAAGCGGGTGGTGGGCCGGAAGATGTACGGCGGCCAGTCCAGCCACATCCCCATGAAGGTGAATATGGCGGGCGTTATGCCCATCATCTTCGCCCAGTCCATCGCCTCTCTGCCCTCTACCATCGGCATGTTCTTCGGCAAGACCAGCGAGAGCGAGGGCGGCTGGGGCACCTTCCTCACCGTGTTCCGCAGCAACGGCTGGGTGTACGCCGTGGTGTACTTCCTGCTGATCCTGGCCTTCAGTTATTTCTACTCCACCATGCAGTTTGACCCCGTGGAGGTGTCCAACAACCTGAAGAAGAACGGCGGCTTCATCCCCGGCTACCGTCCGGGCAAGCCCACTGCTGAGTTCATCCACCGGGTGCTCAACAAGATCACCTTCTTCGGCGCCATCTTCCTGTCGGTCATCGCCATCCTGCCCATCGTCTCCGGCAACATCATCGGTGTTTCCGATCTGGCCCTGGGCGGCACCAGTGTGATCATCGTCGTGGGCGTGGCTCTGGAGACCGCCAAGGTCCTGGAGTCCCAGCTCATGATGCGGCACTACAAGGGCTTCCTGGAGTAAGGAGGAGCGGATGAAAGTCATCTTTTTAGGGCCTCCGGGCGCCGGCAAGGGCACCCAGGCCGCCATCGTCAGCAAGGCCCTGGGCATCCCCACCATCTCCACCGGCGACATGCTCCGCGCCGCCGTGAAGGAGGGCACTCCCGTGGGCCTGAAGGCCAAGAGCTATATGGACGCCGGCCAGCTGGTCCCCGATGAGGTCATCATCGGCATCGTGGCCGAGCGGCTGGAAAAGCCCGACTGCGCCAAGGGCTATATCCTGGACGGGGTGCCCCGCACCATCGCCCAGGCCCAGGCCCTGGAGGACGCCGGCGTCAAGTTCGACAAGGTGGTCTCCCTGGAGATCTCCGATGACGCCATCGTCAAGCGCATGAGCGGCCGCCGGGTGTGCGCCAAGTGCGGCGCCACCTACCACATCGTCAACATCCCCCCCAAGACCGAGGGCGTGTGCGACAAGTGCGGCGGCGAGCTGACCATCCGGGCCGACGACAAGGAGGAGACCGTCCGGGACCGCCTGGCGGTCTACCACAAGGAGACCGAGCCCCTCAAAGCGTTTTATCAGCAGCGGGGCCTTCTGTGCGAAGTCTCGGGCAACGCCCCCTCCGTGCAGGAGACCACTGAGGCCATCCTCAAGCTCCTGGGGGCGTAAGCATGGACATGATCTCCATCAAGTCTCCCAGCGAGATCGAGAAGATGCGGGCCGCCGGACGGCTTACCGCCCAGGCCAGAGCGCTGGCCGGCAGCATGGTCCGTCCCGGCGTCACCACCTTTGAGATCGACAGGGAGGTCCGCAAGTTCATCGAGAGCCACGGCGCCAAGCCGTCTTTCCTGGGCTACGGCGGATTTCCCGCCTCCATCTGCGCCTCGGTCAACGAGGTGGTCATCCACGGCATTCCCGACCACCGGAAGCTGAAGGAGGGCGACATCGTCTCCATCGACGTGGGCGCCTACCTCAATGGGTTCCACGGGGACTGCGCCGCCACCTTCCCCTGCGGGGAGGTCTCGCCCGAGGCACAGAAGCTCATCGACGTCACCCGTCAGAGCTTCTTCGAGGGCGTGAAGTTCGCCCGGCAAGGGCATCGGGTGTCCGATATCGGGCACGCGGTCCAGCAGTACGTGGAGAGCTTCGGCTACGGGGTGGTCCGCGACTTCGTGGGCCATGGCGTGGGCCGGCAGATGCATGAAGCTCCCGAGGTGCCCAACTACGGCGCGGCGGGCCATGGCGCCCGGTTCCTGCCCGGTATGGTCATCGCAGTGGAGCCCATGGTGTGTGCCGGCGACTGGCGGGTGAAGGTACTGCCCGACAAGTGGACCACCGTGTCCGCCGACGGGTCCCTCACCGCCCACTACGAGAACACCATCCTCATCACCGGGGAAGGGGATTGCGAGATCCTCACCGATCCGGGGGACGGAAATGTTTGACTACACCGGCTGGATCGTCCAAGCCACCGCTGGACGGGACAAAGGCGGAGTCTTCTGCGTGGTGGGCGTGGACCGGGAGCAGCAAATGCTCCTGCTGGCCGACGGGAAGCGCCGCAGGCTCGCCAAGCCCAAGCGGAAGAAGCTGGGCCATGTGAAAGCGCTGACCGACCACCAAAGCATGTTCGACCATCCCGCCATCGAAAAGCTGACGCAGGGCCAGGCCCTGACGGACAAAGAGCTGCGCAGGACGCTGGCCGCGTTCCGCAGGGAAATGGAGGAATGACGCTTTGGCAAAGGACGATATGATCGAGGTGGAGGGAGTCGTCGTCGAATCCCTTCCCAATACCACCTTCCGGGTGGATATCGGCAACGGGCACATCATCCTGGCCCACATCTCCGGCAAGCTGCGCATGAACTTCATCCGCATCCTGCCCGGGGACAAGGTCACGGTGCAGATGTCCCCCTACGATGTGACCAGAGGCCGCATCACCTGGAGAACCAAGTAAGCAAAGCCCCAAAGAAAATATAAACGACTTGAGTCGACACAGACCTTGCTGCGAACCATAAAAATGGGGTCCCCGCAAAAGCGGTCCTCAGCTTTTGTGGGGAGAGGAGACACAGCGGAACGAATGAGCCTTTGCCCTTGGGCGGAGGCGAACGATGTGGAGCTTGTGTCGACGAGAGGGCCATCAAGGCATTCACAAGGAGGTTTATCATGAAAGTAAGACCGTCCGTGAAGCCCATGTGCGAGAAGTGCAAGATCATCAAGCGCAAGGGCAAGGTCATGGTTATCTGCGAAAACCCCAAGCATAAACAAAGACAAGGTTAATAGGAGGTGCTGAAACAGTATGGCTCGTATTGCTGGCATTGACTTGCCGAGAGACAAGCGGATCGAGATCGGTCTGACTTATATCTTCGGCATTGGGCGCACCAGCGCCACGAAGATCCTGGCCCAGGCCGGGATCAACCCTGACACCCGTGTCAAGGATCTGACCGAGGCCGAGGAGGCCAAACTCCGTGAGATCATCGGCCACAGCTACACTGTGGAGGGCGACCTCCGCCGGGATCTGGCCATGGACATCAAGCGGCTGACCGAGATCGGCTGCTACCGGGGCATCCGCCACCGCAAGGGGCTGCCTGTCCGGGGCCAGAGGACCAAGACCAACGCCCGTACCCGCAAGGGCCCGAAGCGTACCGTCGCCAACAAGAAGAAGTAAGGAGGGATATGAATGGCTGCGACTAAGAAAGTGGTGCGTACGCGCCGCCGTGAGCGTAAGAACATTGAGAAGGGCCAGGTGCATATCCGCTCCTCCTTCAACAACACCATGGTCACCATGACCGACATGCAGGGCAACGCCATCTCCTGGGCTTCCTCCGGCGAGATGGGCTTCCGGGGCTCCCGGAAGAGCACTCCCTTTGCCGCTCAGACCGCCGCCGAGACTGCCGCCAAGGCTGCCATGGAGCACGGCCTGAAGACCGTCGAGGTCTACGTCAAGGGGCCCGGTCAGGGCCGTGAGGCCGCTATCCGGGCGCTCCAGGCCGTGGGTCTGGAGGTCACCCTCATCAAGGACGTGACCCCCGTGCCCCACAACGGCTGCCGTCCGCCCAAGCGCCGCAGAGTGTAAGAAGGAGGAAGAGGTAATATGGCTAAAAACACCCAGCCCATCGCCAAACGCTGCAAGGCGCTGAACATCTCCCCCGCGGCCATGGGCTACGATAAGAAGACCACCAACCGCAAGCCCAAGGCCAACGTGCGCCGGAAGCAGAGCGAGTATGCCACCCAGCTTCAGGAGAAGCAGAAGGTCAAGTTTGTCTACGGCATTCTGGAGAAGCAGTTCCGCTCCTACTATGAGAAGGCCGCCCGGATGCCCGGCAAGACCGGCGAGAACCTGCTGGTCCTGGTGGAGCGCCGCCTGGACAACGTCGTCTACCGCCTGGGCTTCGCCATGACCCGCCGTGAGGCCCGTCAGCTGGTGAACCACGGCCACTTCACCGTCAACGGCAAGAAGGTCAACATCCCCTCTTACCTGGTGAAGGTGGGCGACGTCATCGAGGTCAAGGAGTCTTCCCGCCAGAGCGTGAAGTTCAAGCGCTTCGTGGGCGAGGACGCCATCATCGTCAACGTTCCCCAGTGGCTGGAGAAGGAGAAGAACTCTCTCAAGGGCACCGTGACCAAGATGCCCGCCCGGGAGGATATCGACCTGCCCATCGAGGAGCACCTCATCGTCGAGTTGTACTCCAAGTAAGCCTTACCCTCGTATCTCAGGAAAGCAATCGAAATGGCGGCAGCGACCAGCCGTCCCATTAAGGAGGGTAATCAATGGTTGAAATCGAAAAGCCCCGCATCGAATGTGTGGAGACCCCCGGTGAGAATACCTACGGCAAATATGTAGTCGAGCCCCTGGAGCGGGGCTATGGCACCACCCTGGGCAACGCCCTGCGGCGTGTGCTCCTCTCCTCCCTGCCCGGCACGGCAGTGACCTCCATCAAGATCGCCGGCGTGCAGCATGAGTTCTGCACCATCCCCGGCATCAAGGAGGACGTGACCGAGATCGTCCTCAACGTGAAGGCCATCATCGCCAAGCTCCACTGTGAGGGCGTCAAGACGGTCTATATCGAGGCCACCGGCGAGTGCGAGGTCACCGCCGGCGACATCAAGGCCGACGGCGAGGTGGAGGTCCTCAACCCCGAGCTCCACATCGCCACCCTGGGCCCCGGTGCCAGCCTGAACATGGAGCTGACCCTGTCCCACGGCCGGGGCTATGTTCCCGCCGACAGGAACAAGACCCCCCAGACCCCCATCGGCGTCATCCCTGTGGATTCGGTCTACACCCCGGTGAAAAAGGTCAACTACACCGTGGAGAACACCCGTGTGGGCGACCGGACCGACTATGACAAGCTGACCCTGGAGATCTGGACCAACGGCACCATCGACGCCCGGGACGCTGTGAGCCTGGGCGCCCGGATCCTGGTGGATCACTTCCTCCTGTTCACCGACTTGAGCGAGACCATGGGCTCCGCCTCCACCGTGGTGGAGAAGCCCGAGGCCCAGCGCAACAAGGTGCTGGAGATGACCATCGAGGAGCTGGACCTGAGCGTCCGGAGCTTCAACTGCCTGAAGCGGGCCAACATCAACACCGTCGAGGACTTGATCAACAAGACCCAGGACGAGATGATGAAGGTCCGGAATCTGGGCCGGAAGAGCCTGGAGGAGGTCATCAACAAGCTGGCCATGATGGGCCTTTCCCTTGCTGATGACGAAAACAATTGATAACACGCCGAGAGGAGTGAGAGAAAATGCCTGCGAATCGTAAACTGGGAAGACCCACCGACCAGCGTATGGCCATGCTTCGCGCTATGACCACCTATCTGCTGGAGAACGGCCAGATCAAGACCACCGTCACCCGCGCCAAGGAGGTTGCCCCCCTGGCCGAGAAGATGATCACCCTGGCCAAGAAGAACGACCTGGCCGCTTATCGTCAGGCCCTTGGCTTCATCACCAAGGAGGACGTGGCCAAGAAGCTCTTTGACCAGATCGGCCCCAAGTACGCCACCCGTGACGGCGGCTATACCCGCGTGGTCCGCATCGGGCCCCGCCGCGGCGACGCCGCTGAGATGGCGGTCATCCAGCTGGTGTAAGACCAGTCTCTCAAGCGAGAAAAGGGCCCCTGTCGTATCCCTGGTACACCGGGGATACGACAGGGGCTTTTCTCATGTAAGAGCGCTTTTACCTACCGGCTGCTGGGCCGGGGAGCGTTGTTCTGGGGCGAAAAAATGAGGTCGTCTACGTCCCCTCTCTCGCCGCTGCCCACAGGTACAGGCAGGCTCTTCTCTTCCATTTCCGGCGCCTCCTCTCAGGGATGATATTCTATATATTCTATGCGCCGGCCCCGGCGAAGACAGGGGAAACAGGGGGGACGAAGGACGGAATTTTTACTTGACACCCGGCGTAAGATATGGTATAGTAGATAAGCACTTAAGAGGGCTCAGCCATGCCGGAGTGGCGGAATTGGTAGACGCCCGGGACTTAAAATCCTGTGTTCCAAAAGAACGTGCCGGTTCGACTCCGGTCTCCGGCACCAAAATCAATATCGCGGGGTAGAGCAGTTCGGTAGCTCGTCGGGCTCATAACCCGGAGGTCGCAGGTTCAAATCCTGTCCCCGCAACCAGAAACCGCTGGAATCGTTTGATTCCAGCGGTTTATTTTTGCTTTTTGGCACTTTTCCGGCGTGTTTGCTTTTGCGGTTTTGCCTTGACCCAAACGCTGACCCATGCGGGGAAAGGAACAGTTTCAATTAAGCGGTAATGAAAATAGTACTATCCACAGAAGGTAGTTGTGCTGTGACATTTTTAGTCCAATGCGGCTTGTCTGATATGTACTATTCATGTTAAAATCCATTGTGCTGACATTCTTCTTTTTTCATTTAAAAACTGCACCAATGGCAGTGAAAAAGTAAAGCGTGGGGAGGGAAAAAGTATTGTAAAATGAAACCACAAAAAGGAAGGGCGGGTGAGCGAATGAAGGTCATATTTCGCGCGGACGATGTGGGATATACCGACACCCACAACCTGGGCACCTGGAAAACCATTGAGGAGGGCGTTGTCACCTCCTGCGACACCATGCTGGACACCCCGGGTTTTAGGACCGCTTGTGAATACCTGAAAGATAAGCCTTGGATCAGTATCGGCTGGCACACCCATTTCTGGGGCTGCCCTGTTTTGAGCGCCGCCGAGGTCCCCTCCATGGTCAATGCGGAGGGTCGCTTCAAATAGCGCAAGGACCGGAAAGCCGCTGACGAGGTGGACTACGACGAGGCAGTGAAGGAATTGCGGGCCCAGTTGGAGCGCTGCAAGGACTGGCTGGGCCGGCTGCCTGACACCACGGGACTGGGCGCTATCGGTCCCGGCGGTTCCGCCCGGCGGGCCCAGGGGTTGGGCCCTGAGACCCACGAGGGACCGCTGAGCCGCGCGCTGCGCACCGTCTGCGACGAGTACGGCATCGTATATGGCTTTATGGGCGGCGTGGGCTACAACGGGAAAGTCAATGTGCCTGACGAGAAGTACCGGGCGCTGAATATACAGGAGTGGATCGACCTGTCCCATAAGCACTCCAAGTCCCTGAACGTGGTGGATTTCCCCTTCTATGACCCCTTAGGTTCCATTCTGGAGATGCCCATCGACGACTTCGTCATCTACATGCGTTCCCAGCACCCCGGCTACCTGGACGATTATGTCCTGACCGAGTCCAGTTGTACCATCCCCCGGGTGAAGGATGTGGAGGCCCTGTGCTCTCCCACCTTGAAGCAGTGGATCATCGCCAACCGGATCGAGCTGGTCAACCATCGGGACGCCCTCTACGGCACCCACGAGTATCAGGACCACCTGAAGGAGATCGGCTCCCCCCCCTGTGGCTGGGGAACATGAAATAAATACCATTACTTCCTCCTCTCTCATACAGGGATCCCCGCCCCGGTGGACAGCCGAGGCGGGGATTCCCATTTTTTCAGCATCAGATCAATGAAGTCCTGCCAACAGTGGCATTTCAGCAGCTTTTGAAGGGTCTCCTTGCGCTCCAAGACATGGGACAGGCGGCGCAGCACCTTCAGACAGGCAGATTGGTAATGCCCCGAGGCGGTGGTGAACAGGAGGACGGCCCACACCTCCTTCCGCCCCCAGGGAATGGGGACGTCGGAGACCAGGAAGCTCAGGGTGTCCTTTTTTGCGGGTGTTCCAATGGCCTGGGGGAGAGCGACCGAGCCGATGCGGGTGTTGGAGAGGGCCTCCCGCCGGAGGATGGCGTCCCGAAAATCCTCCGGGACGAGCCCCTCCCTGTGGAGGGGCTCGATCAAATAGTCCAGGGCGGCGTCCTGGGAGGAGAAACCGCCGGAAACGTGATAAAAAAGCTTCTCATCGGTGACGGAATACAGCAGCTGAGAGAGATTTTGGATCATCTTCCTGTGCTGCAGCTCGTTAAAGGCCTGTTGCAGCTTCCGGCTGTCCTTGGCACTTTGAATGGGACCGATCTGGACGAAGGGCTTTCCCTCCAGGTGCTTGAGGGATAGGGTGGATACGACCAGGTCAATGGCGGTATGCACCTTCCTGGAGGAATACGATCTTTCCGGAAAGCAGGTGGTCCCCTTCACTGCCTATGGTGAGAACGTCTTTGGCCGGAGCCTGACCACCATCAAGGACCTGGCGGAGGGTGCTTCCATCTCAGACGGCCTTGCCATCCAGGAGCACCGTATGGACGACCTGTCCGACCAGGTGAGCAGGTGGCTGCAAGAGCTGGGACTGCTCCGCTGATTTGTTTTCCGCCCAAAGGCCCCCACAGAAAGTTTCGGAAGGCTGCCGGAAAAGCGAAGAAAAGTCTGCTGAAGCAATGTGCCTCAGCAGACTTTTTTGGTATCCACTGTGTCATAGATATTGCAGAGGCCTGCCCGGGAGGGCGCCTTCGTGCGCTTGCCGTCTGCCTATTCCGGCAGAACCGCGTTGACGCAGGCCAGGGCGTTCAGGGTCCGGGGGAAGCCCATGTAGGGCAGGCACTGGGTCAGGGCGTCGATGAGCCGCTGCTTGGAGTTGCCCACATTGGCATTGCCCTGGACGTGGGACTTCACCTGGCTCTCGCACCCGCCCAGGGAGCTGATGACACACAGGGTCAGAAGCTCCCGTGTCTGGAGGTCCAGCACCTTGCGGGTATAGATATCCCCGAAGCAGAAGGCGGAGAGATAGTCCTGGATGTGCTCCTGCCCCACCGGGGCAGTGGCGCGCATCTGGTCGATGACCGCCCCGAAGATGGACTTCTGGACGGCCAGGCCCTTGTCAAACCGGGTGTCCTCGTCCACCGTGCCCTGGTCCTCCAGGGGCAGGGCGATGCCTGCCGCCTGGAATACAGCGTCCATCTCCCCCACGGCGTTGAGGGTCTTGGGAAAGCCGATATAGGGCGTGCACTGATAGACGGCCTCCCGGATCTCCGCCGGGGTCAGACCCACGTTCAGCCCGGCCTTCACATGGGCCCGGAGCTGGGGCAGGGTCTGCTGGGCGGAGAGCACCGCAATGGTGATGAGCTCCCGCTCCTTGGCGGTCAGTTCCCCCTGCTGGGACACCTCCCCGAAGATGAAGCGGCTGAGGATATTCTGCAGTTCCGGGTCAGTGGCCTGCATGGCGGGTTGGCCGTCACCGAACAGCTCCCGGTAGACCTTTTCACTTTGTCTGATCCTGTCCATAGGTGCTCCCCCTTTAAGCGCAGGTCTTGTCTGCCCGGCGCAGGATCTCGCAGTGGGCCGCCTTGTTCCGGAACTCGTCCAGAATGACCTCCCCGATGCGGTCGGCCTCGATGCGGCCCTCGGCGGGATTTTTCACGCTGTCGATCCCGCCCCGGACGGTGGCCCGGACGCTGCTGTTCTCAAAGGCCAGGTCGCAGTCCACCATCTCACAGTCCTCCAGCACCAGGCCTTTGGCGTAGCACAGAGGCTGGGTCCCGATGATCTTACAGTGCACAAGCCTTAGATTTTCGGAGTACCAGGCCAGGTATTCCCCCCGGAGCACGCTGTCATAGACCGTGACGTTTTTGCTGTGCCAGAAGGCGTCCTTGGTGTCCAGCTCGCAGCGGCGGAGGGTGGCGCCCTCCACGTACTGGAGGGAATACTTGGCCTGCATCTTCAGGCCGCTCAGCTCCAGGTCCCGGCACTGCAGGAAGGGATACTCGCTGACCAGGTCGCAGTCCTCCATCCGCAGGCCCCGGCAGAACCAGCCGAACTCCCGGGAGTCGATCCGGCACCGCCGCATGACGGTCCCATCGCACTCCCGCAGGGCCTTGATCCCGCCCAGGGAGCAGTCCTCAAAGGTGAGACCGCTGTCGTACCAGAGGGCGGCCCGGCAGGTGTCGGTCATGATACAGCCGGAGAGTTGGGCGCCGTGACAGTGCCACAGGGGATAGCGCAGGCGGAACAGGCAGTTTGCAACGCGGAGACCGGCGGTCTCCTTCAAGGCGGATTCCCCGTCGGCGGGGCCGTCGAAGACACAGTCCGTTATCTCCGCGTCCCGTACGCCGTACAGTGCCCGCTCGGCGTCCAGTGTCAGTCCTTCATATCGTCTCATGGAATGTTCCTCTTTTCAATGCAGAAATGGCTGCCGGCATTTGGGTCAGGGCAGCTTGTCGTACTCCTCGTCGCTCACCGGCTCCAGCCATTCGTTTCCGGTCCCCTCGCCGGGGACCTCCACCGCCAGGTGGACGAACCAGCTGTCCTTGGCGGCGCCGTGCCAGTGCTTCACCCCGGCGGGGATGTGTACCACGTCCCCGGCGTGGAGCTCCCGGGCGGGTTTGCCCTCCTCCTGGTACCAGCCCCGGCCGCCGGTGACCAGCAGGATCTGGCCGCCGCCGGACTTGGCGCGGTGGATGTGCCAGTTGTTGCGGCAGCCCGGCTCAAAGGTCACGTTGCCGATGACCACCTGCTCCAGGGAGATCATGTTGAGATAGCTCTGCCCCACGAAAAACTGGGCGTAGGCGGTGTTTTCGGGGCCCCGCCCGAAGATCACGCTCTGCGAAAGATCGTTCATGGTAGTTTCCTCCTTCTATTCCTGCGAAATGCTCAGTACTTGTCTTCCTTCCCGGCTTCCTGCTCCCGGATCAGATAGTCCAGCCGGTCCAGCGCCCGCTGATGGCTGTGGATCTCCTCCAGCAGCTTGGCACGCTGGGTCCGCAAAAGCCGGGTGCGCTCCAGCCGGCCGGGTTCTCCCACGTCCAGAAGATCCAGGTACCGCTTCAGAGACTTGTGGGAAAAGCCGGCTTCCAGCAGGGTGTGGACCAGCCCCAGCCGCCGGACGTCCTCATCGGTGTAGTCCCCCTCCTCGGCCCGGAGAAGTCCGTGCTCCCGGCAGAACCGGGCCGTGGCCGGGCTGATCTGGAAGCGTTTGACGGATGTGGCTGTTTTCATACCTGTGCCCTGCTCCCTTCCTTGCGGCCGGGCCATCAGCCCTCTCCAAGGGTCAGCGTCACGCTGACGTCTCCGCTGCCCAGGGCATCCCGCAGACCGCTGGGGTCGTCGATGCGGCCCAGGCGGGTGAAGTTCCAGCTGTTTTGGGCGTAATAGATGGTGATCTGGTTCCCCTGGTAGAGGATGATGTCCCCGGCAGAGGTGGTGATCTGCTCATCGTTCCGGGGCAGGTCGGCGCCCAGGGGCCCCACCTTTTCAAAGCTGCCGTAGTCGCTCATTTGAATGGTCAGCGGGCCGTCCTTCAGCAGGTCCTTCAGGGCCTGGGCGGAGGAATTCTCCGCCAGGGTGGCAGTGTAGGTATAGCCGTTGAAAGTGAGGGTGAGCTTGTTCACATCCGGTCCCTCCTCATTTTGACTGAGCTCCAGGCCCAGGCCGTCCACCCAATCGGTGACGGCGCTCTGGGAGGCGTTGGCGCTGAAACGCTCCCCGTCCAGCCAGGTCACGCTGTCGGAGACCAGGCCGTGGAGATCGGCGGCGCTGGAGCCTATGGGGCTGCTCCCCGAGGTGCAGAAGGGCACGATGGTCTGGCCGTCCCAGCCCTCACAGCCCTCCAGGAAGGTGTAGATCACCTTGGGGGCCTGGCCCTGCCAGATGGGATACCCCAGGAAGACCACCTCGTAGTCGGAGAGATCGGCCACGGTCTCGTTGACGGCGGGCCGGGCGGTGGGGTCCCGCTGCTCCCGGTTGGCCCGGCAGTTGCTGTCGGTGTACCGGATGTCGGCGTCGGTGTAGGGCTCCCGGGCGGTGAGTTCAAGGAGGTCCGCACCGGCGGCCTCCGCCACCTTTTCCGCAATGCCCATGGTATTGCCGGTGCGGGAGAAGCAGACCACCAGGGCCTTGGAGGAGACGGCACCGGGCGCAGGCGTGGGGTCGGCGGTCTGGCCGGGCACCTGAGCGTCCCGGTTCTCGTAGAGGGCCACAGCCACCTGGGCGCGGGTGGCGGCATGGGCCCTGGCGGGGTCGCCTTCCCAGGTGTCGCCCCGGCCCATCCGGCGGTCCAGAATGACCTCCATCTGCTCCACGCTCACCGGGTCGTTGGTGCCGAACAGGCCGTTGCCGTAACCCTGGACGATGCCCTGCTGACCGGCCCAGACCACGGCATCGGAATACCAGACGCCTGCCTGGACGTCGGAAAAGGCGGGCGCGCCGCTGACGGCGGGCTCCCCCTCAGCCCGGTACAGGGTGGTGACCAGCATGGCCCGGGTCAGAGTGCCCTCGGGCTCAAAGCGGTCGGCGGAAATGCCGTTCATCAGGCCCTGCTCCCGGCACCAGGCCACCGCCTCGGCGTAGTCGGCATCGGCGGGGACGTCGGTGAACCCCACCTCGGCGGCGGCCGCGCCGCAGGCGGTGCAGAGCGCCAGCATCAGGGCCAGCAGAGAGCGCAGGATCCGCGTTTTCATGTGTTCCATCTCCTGTCGTTTTTTCACGTTTTCCCGCCGGAGACGGGAATTGAACGGATCAAAAAAATGAGAGCATCCGTTGAGGATACTCTCATTCTAACCGCTTTACCTTAATATGTCCAATGCTTATGTTTTATAATTTATCATGTCTTAAAGTAACTTTGATGTGGTTGAGAAAATGGGCCAGCAGGGGGCTGAAGGTCTGATACTTTTTCCATACCAGCACGCTGCGCACCGTCAGTGCCGGGGTAAAGGGCCGGAAGCAGACCCGGTTGGGGTCGAAGGCGGAGACCGCCCCCTCGATGGTGACCGCGCACCCCAGGCCCCGCTCCACAAAGTGGACCGCGTTGCCGATGAGGTTGTAGGTGGAGAGGATATGGAGCTGTTCCAGGTCCTCACCGAACCAACTGGCAAGCTCTTTCTGGACCAGGGCCCGGCGGGAGAGCAGCAGGGGCAGGGGAGAAATATCCCGGGCGGTGACCGCCTCCTTTGCCGCCAGGGGGTCGTCTGCCCGGAGCAGGACCCCCCACCGCTCCGTCTGCTGCAGGCGGAGGAATTCGTATTTCTCCACCTCCACCGGCTCCAGCAACAGGCCAATGTCCAACAGGCCCTGGTCCAGCTGGTCCTTGACCTGGTCGGCGTTGCCGGAGATCAGGTCGAAGCGGACCAGGGGATGTTCCCGGAGAAAGGGCTCGATCAGGCGGGGCAGGAGTTGGGCGGCGGAGGACTCGGCGCTGCCGATGACGATCTCTCCGGCCAGATCCTGACCGCCGGCGGCAAACTCCCGCTCGGTCCTGTCGGCCAGCTCCACCAGCTCCTCAGCCCGGCGGCGCAGGAGCAACCCGGCCTCGGTGAGGGACACCTTCCGTTTCCCCCGGACCAGGAGCTGACAGCCCAGCTCCTCCTCCAGGGCGGTGAGCTGCCGGCTCAGGGCGGGCTGGGTGATGTGCAGGACCTGGGCGGCCCGGGTGATATTCTCCTCCCGCACCACCGTCAGAAAGTAGCGAAGCACCCGCAGCTCCATGAGCCACCCCTCCTTTCCTGAAAGTATACCATATTTCCGACCCCATTCCAAGAAAGAGGGGCAAAACCTCATGAAAATTGCAAGACTGCGCATTTCGAGCAAAAAAGCCTTTGACAAATTTGAAAAAAGTGCTAAAATAGAATCAAACGTGTGGCGTAACTGCGTAAATCCAGTTTTCGCCCACGTTTGTTCTTTTTGGCGAAAAGGCGAAAACGGGAGGGCAGAAGCATGTATCAGACCGAACAACTCATCCTTTACGGCAAGACTGGTGTGTGCCGGGTGGAGGGCACCGTATCACAGCCCGTCCCCGGGGAGAAAACTGCCCGGCTCTACTATGTTTTGCGCCCTCTGTATCAGAGCGGGAGCATCCTGGCCCCGGTGGACAACGTGGACAGCGGGGTGATCTTCACCCGCCCCATCATGAGCCGGGAGGAGGCCCAGGCCTTTATCAAGGAGCTTCCCGACCTGAAGTCGGAGCCCTACTATAACCAGAATCTGAGCCAGCTCCGGGAGCACTACCGGGAGCAGCTCGGCAGCCTTGCCGGCCAGGACCTGGCCCGGCTCATCTGCTCCATCTACCTCAAAATGCAGGAGACCAAGGCCGAAAAGCGGAAGCTGGGCGCGGTGGACCAGCAGTTCATGGACGAGGCGGAGAACCTGCTCTACGGGGAGCTGGCCGCCGCGCTGGACATCGACCGGGACCAGGTCAAGGGATATATCAGCAAAACGCTGCGGGATACGTAAAAGCGAATAAGCAGCAAAATGGTATAAAAACAGAAGAAAAACGTGCGGTCGGGGGCGAAAGCCCTGCCGACCGCACATTTTTTGGGCCTGTTCCGGAATATGCAGTTTGGTCCCGGGCGTCATTTTGCGGTATGTGTCCCTTTGCTTTGAATTCGGACGGATCTACGCCTGTTTTCCCATCATATAGGCACTTTCCAGGGCCTTATGTCCTCTTATCTCGCCGGGGGCATCCACGCCGCCGGCGAAAACTACCCCCGCCAAACGGGCTCTCTCAAAGCACGCTACCCAGCCCTTTATGGCCTCTACCGGGCCGTTTTTGGCGTCATCGTCGGCGTCTGCCGCCGTGGTCAGAAAGTACACCTCCCGGAACTTGTAGTCCGAGACAAACAGGGGGTTGCAGCGGTCCAGGAAGGTCTTCAGGAGACCGGAGACGCTGTAATAGTAGACCGGGCCGGCGAGGACCAACACGTCGGCGTTTTTTACCTGCTCGGCCAGGGCCACGGCGTCGTCGGCGATCACACACTTCCGGGTCTTCTGGCAGGCCAGGCAGCCGGTGCAGAAGCCGATGTCCTTGCCCTTGAGGCTGACGGTCTCCACGGTATTCCCGGCCTCGGCGGTCCCCCGGGCGAAGGCGGCGGCCAGGGCATCGGAGTTGCTGTTTGCCCGCAGGCTGCCGGTGACGATGAGTACGTTCTTGCTCATAGCTTGCTTCCTCCTATGTCTGCTTTTCGAAAGGCCCGGCCGGGAGAAGGGTCCCAGGCAGGCCCCCCGGTGGGCGGAACGGTCCGGCTCATGGTCCGGGCCTGCGTTACCTGCCGCTTCTGTCCGGGACAAGGGAGCGGCCCAGTTCATAGGCCATCTGCGGGAATCTGCTCCGGCTTGTCTGCTCTACGGTCCCGCACCCGGTCCCGAGGATCATGCCCTGGTCCTCCATTTCGATGTACCGGCACAGGGTCTGATAGTGGCTCTCTATGGCGGTCATGGTCCAGTCATCGTCATTCCAGGCCGAGACGATCAGGGCCGACTTCAGGCGCCGCTGGGTCAGCTGCCGCGCCACGGCACAGCACCTGTCGACACACATCTTCAGCTGCGCGGACATTCCGAAATAGTACAGCGGCGTTACAAAGACGACCATATCAGCCGAAAGGATCTTTGCCTTTATCTCCGTCATTTCGTCTGTCAGCACACAGGGCTTCCCATTGAATTCACAGGCCTTGCAGCCGATGCACGGATGGATGTCGGCGTGGGCGACATCGATATCCACGATCTCGTGTCCCACCTCTTCGGCGCCCCGGATAAAGTGGTCGGCCAAAAGGTTGGAGGAACCGTTTTTGCGGGGGCTTCCCCGCAGTACAGCAATTCGCATGATCAGACTCCCTTGCATTTCGTGGGCGGCTCAGTCCAGATAGGTTTTGAAGAAGGTCTCCAGCTTGTCAAAGGGGATGGCGTTTTTGCCGCCGCCGTCGTAGAGGTCGGTGTGGACCGCGCCGGGGATGAGGAGGAGCTCCTTGTTTTCCGGGCGGGGGTTATTCTGCATCATGGCCGCGAAGGCGTCCTTGCCGAAGTAGCAGGAGTGGGCCTTCTCTCCGTGGACGATGAGGACGGCGGAGCGGATCTCATGGGCATAGCAGAGGATGGGCTGGTTGAGGAAGGACAGGCACCCGGTCTTGTTCCACCCGCCGTTGGAGTTGAGGGAGCGGGGGTGGTAGCCCCGGGAGGTCTTGTAGTAGTCGTAGTAGTCCTTCACGAAGAAGGGGGCGTCCTCGGGGAGGGGGTCCACCACGCCGCCGCCCAGCTCATAGCTGCCCGCCTTGAAGTCGGCGGTGCGCTGGGCGTTGAGGGCCCTTTTCTTCTCGTAGCGGGCCTCCTCGCTGTCCTCGGCGTCAAAGTATCCCTTGGCGTTGACCCGGCTCATGTCGTACATGGTCATGGCGGCGGTGGCCTTGACCCGGGTGTCCAGGGCGGCGGCGTTCAGGGCCATGCCGCCCCAGCCGCAGATGCCGATGAGGCCGATCCTGTCCGGGTCCACATCCTCTTGTACGGAGAGGAAGTCCACCGCGGCCTGAAAGTCCTCGGTGTTGATGTCGGGGGAGGCCATGTACCGGGGCGTCCCGCCGCTCTCGCCGGTGAAGGAGGGGTCGAAGGCGAGGGTCAGGAAGCCCCGCTCTGCCATGGTCTGGGCGTAGAGCCCGGAGCACTGCTCCTTCACCGCCCCGAAGGGGCCGCACACGGCGATGGCGGGCAGCTTTCCCACCGCCTCCTTGGGCCGGTACAGGTCGGCTGCCAGGGTGATGCCGTAGCGGTTGGGGAAGGTCACCTTGCGGTGGTCCACCTTGTCGCTTTGGGGGAAGGTCTTGTCCCACCCGGCGGTCAATGTCAGTTCCATAAGGATGCCGTCCTTTCCAAATCAGATTTTCTCAGTCTCAGTGTAAAACGCCTTTTCTCAAAATGCAAATACTTATTTTCTATTTCATGTTATTCTTGCAAAGAATAACATGCCGTGGTATATTGACAGCGGGGGTGATGGCATGGAACTGCGGGTGCTGCGATACTTTCTGGAGGTGGCCCGGGAGGGGAGCGTCACCCGGGCCGCGGCGCGGCTGCACATCTCCCAGCCCACCCTGTCCAGGCAGCTCAAGGACCTGGAGGGGGAGCTGGGGAAAAAGCTCTTCCTCCGGGGCAGCCACGACGTGAAGCTCACCGACGAGGGGATGCTGCTGCGCAAGCGGGCGGAGGACCTTCTGAACATGGCGGACAGGACGGTGGAGGAGTTCCGCGCCCTGGACGGCTTCACCGGCGGGGACGTGTGGGTGGGCTGTGCCGAGTCCGACGGCATCAAGCACCTGGCCCGGTGCTACAAGGCCCTGCTGGAGCGGTATCCCGGCCTGCGGCTCCACCTGCAGAGCGGCAACTCCGCCGACGTCACCGAGCGCCTGGACCGGGGGCTGCTGGACTTTGCCGTCATTGTCCACGAGGTGGACCTGACCAAGTACAATTTCCTGGAGCTGCCCGCCATCGACCGCTACGGCGTGCTCATGCGCAAGGACGACCCCCTGGCCGCCAAGGAGGCCGTCTCGGTGGATGACCTGCTGGACGTGCCCCTCATCTGCTCCCGACAGGGCATCACGGAGGACTACCCCAAGCTCTTCCGGGAGAAGATGGACGCTTTGCGCATCGTGGCCACCTTCAACCTGGCCTACAACGCCGGGGTCCTGGTGCGGGAGGGGGTGGGCTGCGCCCTCACCTTTGACAAGCTGGCCGACACCAGTGCCGGGAGCGAACTGACCTTCCGGCCCCTGACGCCCCCTCTGGAGACCAGGATGTACCTGATCTGGAAGAAGTACCAGGTCTTCTCCCCGGCGGCGGAGGCGCTGCTGGAGGAGGTCCGGGCGCGGTTGGGGGACGGCCGGCGGGAGGAGGCGGTAAAATGACCCAGGGTGAGATCCTGGGGCTCTATTTGATGGGGGTGAACTTTCTGGCCTTTGCCCTCATGGGGGTGGATAAGCGCCGGGCCCGGCGGCACCGGCGGCGCATCCCCGAGCGGACCCTGCTCCTCTTCCCCCTGCTGGGCGGGAGCCTGGGAGGGATCGCCGGGATGGGGATGTTCTGCCACAAGACCAGGCACAACGCCTTCCGCTATGGCCTGCCGGCCATCCTGGCAATCCAGGTGTGCGCGGCCCTTTTGGCGGGGCGGTTTTTGAGATAGCGGGGCGGGGTTTTCCGCCCGGAAAACAAGCAGCGCCCAACGGGTGGTTTCCCGTTGGGCGCTGCTTTTTTGCGCATTTTACACTTGAATGGGGTCGCACAGGTCCCAGAAGGCCTTGGCCTCGGGGGAGAGGGGCATATCCTTGCGGTGGATGAGGCTCAGGGCCCAGGGGAACTCCGGGTCGGTGAGGTGGACGCAGCGCAGCCGGTCCTGGCCCATGCGGGTGACCAGGGACTTCTCCAGGATGGTCACCCCGTTGCCCTCGGCGGCCATCTCCAGCAGGATGTCCCACTGGGAGGTCTGGAAGATGATGTTGGGGGTGAAGCCCGCCTCCTGACACCGGGAGAGGACCTGGTCATAGTACATGTACTCCTTGCTCACGGTGAGGAAGGGCTCGTCCCTGAGCTCGGCGAAGGGGACCTCTTTGCGGTGGGCCAGGGGGTGGTCCCGGTTCACCGCCAGCACGGCCTCGGAGGAGTAGACCCGCTTGATCTCCATCTCCGGGTCGGAGAAGGGGAGGATGACCACCCCCAGGTCCAGCTTGTCGTCCCGGACCATCTCGTGGATCTGCTTGGACATGACCTCGGTGATCTGGAGGTCCACCTGGGGGAACTGGCGGGAGAACTGGTAGAGGATGCGGGAGAAGTAGACCGTCCCGGCGGAGGGGGGAAGGCCGAAGCGCAGGACCCCCCGCTGGGGATTGAGCAGGGAGAGCATCTCCGAGGTGCGGCGGTTATAGGTGTCCACCAGCTCCCGGGCATAGCGCCAGACCAGCTCGCCGTCGGGGGTGACCTTCAGACCCTGGGGGGTGCGCTCCAGGAGCTGGGTGTTCAGCTCCTTCTCCAGGGCCTGGATGGACTTGCTCAGGGCAGGCTGGCTGACAAAGAGCTTCTCGGCAGCACGGGTGAAGCTCTTCTGCTGCGCCACCTGGGCGAAATACTCCAACTGTACCAGATTCAAGGGCGCTCCCTCCATTCGGTATGAAATCAGGTTATTCCTTTAGACAATTTGATTATAGCATATATGCACAAAAAAGCGCTATGAATTTGGCTTATATCCCGATGAATTTAATGTATTTGTCAGGGAGGGGAAGTTTTGTGTATGATGACCTCACCAGGGCCCGGCGGGGCTGGGCCAAAGACTGTCATGACAGAGAAGAAAGGAGAACTGAGATGAACAAGTATCAGGAAATGTACGAACAGAAGAAGATGTCGGTGGAGCAGCTTCTGGGTCTGATCCAGGACCGGGACTGGATGTTCACCGCCCAGGCTGCGGGAGAGCCCCGGGCCATCATGGACCAGCTTCAGTATCTGAAGAAGACCGGCGTGAAGGACACCATCCTCAACACCTGCCTGCCCCTGAAGTACTACGACGTGATGAAGGACCCCGAGATGGAGGGCATCATGTCCCACAACGGCTGGTTCTTCTCCGCCGGGCTCCGGGACGCCCACACCAGGAAGCTGGTCAGCCCGGTGCCCCAGAGCTCCACCTCGGTGCTGCGCAAGGCCCTGGACCGGGCGGCCTATGAGAAGCGGCGCCCGGTGGTGCTGGCCACCGTGGCCCCCATGGATGAGCACGGCTATCTGTCCCTGTCGGTGAGCGCCATCTACGAGCGGGACCTCATCAACCAAGGAGCTCTGGTCCTGCTGGAGGTCAACCCCAACTACCCCCGGACCTTCGGCGACACCCAGGTACATATCTCCGAGGTGGCCGGCCTCATCGAGTCCGACCGGCCCATCCCCATCTCCCCTCTGGCCCCCTACACCGACGTGGACAAGAAGATCGGCGAGTATGTGGCCTCTCTGGTGGAGGACGGCTCCACCATCCAGCTGGGCGTGGGCAACATCCCCAACGCCGTGGCCAACGAGCTCAAGATCAAGAAGCACCTGGGCATCCACACCGAGATGTTCACCGAGACCATGGTGGACCTCATCGAGTGCGGCGCCGTGGACAACTCCCAGAAGGGCCTGCTCAACGGCTACTCCGTGTGCTCCTTCACCATGGGCAGCCAGAAGCTCTACGACTACATCAACGGCAACCCCTCGGTGCTCTTCAAGTCCTGCACCTTCACCAACGATCCCTATACCATCGGAAAGAACAACAAGTTCGTGTCGGTCAACGCCTCCCTGGAGGTGGACCTGTACGGCCAGTGCGCCTCCGAGACCGTGGGGCACCTGCCCTGGTCGGGCACCGGCGGGCAGTCTGAGACCGTCCAGGGCGCCCAGATGTCCCCCGGCGGCAAGTCCATCATCGCCATGCACTCCACCTTCACCACCACCGACGAGAATGGGAAGAAGACCCTCCACTCCAAGATCGTCCCCTTCCTGGCCCAGGGCGCGGTGGTCACCACCTCCCGCAACGACGTGGACTACGTGGTCACCGAGTACGGCGTGGCCTGGCTCCGGGGCCTGAACCTCCGCCGCCGGGTGGAGGAGCTCATCAAGATCGCCCACCCCGACTTCCGGGAGTGGCTGCGGGATGAGGCCGAGAAGAACCACATCTGGTAAGTCCACAGCTTCCCGTTGTCCCAAAAATCTGATATGAGAATGGAGAGATAAACATGCAAGCATTGAGCGTTATCGGCATGATCCTGGGCGTTGCCCTGCTGATCTACCTGACCTTCAAGGGCCTCAACGGCTTTATCGCCTCCCTGATCGGCGCTCTGGTGGTCATCATCACCAGCGGCCTGCCCTTCTGGGGCACCCTTTCCGGGGCCTATGCCGCCTCCCTGGGCAGCACCTTCGGCTCCTACCTGTTCCTGTTCACCATCGGCTCGGCGTACAGCGAACTGATGAAGAAGAGCGGCGCGGCCGAGTCCATCGCCAACTTCCTGTTCAGCTTCCTGGGCACCAAGGCCACCGTGGCCGGCACCCTTATCATCACCTTCCTGCTGGCCTACGGCGGTGTGAATGCCTTCATCATCATCTTCGCCGTCTACCCCGTGGCGGTGCCCATGTTCCACAAGGCCAACGTCTCCAAGCTCCTCATGCCCGCCATCTTCCTCTACGGCGCGGTGGTCCTCAACGTGGTCACCCCCGGCGCCCCCTCCATGCTGTGCATCACCCTGTCTGAGAAGCTGGGCGTCACCACCTTCGCCGCGCCCACCATCGCCATCGCCATGCTGCTGCTGGCCTTTGGCTGGGGCGTGCTGTACTTCACCTGGGTCTCCAACCGCCTGCGGGCCAAGGGCATCGGCTTCGTGGCCTCGGAGAGCGACGCCGAGCTCATGGCCGGCGACACCGGCGCCAAGGAGCTGCCTCCCATCCACCTGGCCATCCTGCCCTACGTGGTCATCGTGGTCCTCAAGCTGGCCCTGGCCAACGCCATGAGCGCCTCCGACGGCATCTGCACCGCCATGGCCGCCGGCATCGTGGTGCTTATCATCACCAACTACAAGTACCTCAAGGGCCACGTGGTCCAGGACTTCGCCAACGGCTGGCTCTCCAGCGTCAACCCCCTGCTGCTCACCTCCGCCCTCATGGGCTTCGCCGCCGTGGTGAAGGCCTGCCCGGGCTTCGAGTCCTTCATGAACGTGGCCATGCTCATGGCGGACAAGATGAACCCCTACATCTCCGCCGTCATCGTGACCAACGTCTTCTCGGGCATCACCGGCGCCTCCCTCAGCGGCACCCAGATCTTCTGCTCCACCATGGCCGACCAGTTCATGTCCCTGGGCACCGTCAATGCCGAGGCCCTCTACAAGGTAGTGGGCATGGCCTCCATGGGCATGGACACCCTGCCTCACTGCCCCACCTTCGTCATGGAGGCTCAGGTCTGCGGCGTCACCACCAAGGAGTCCTATCCTTACGTGCTGGTGATGACCGTCATCACCCCCATCGCCCTGGCCCTCATCGCCGCGGGCATGGCCATCTTCGGCCTGATCTGAGAAGCAGGCTGAAACCAGTCAGACACAACAGCGGGACAGCGCGAGGGATCCGAACGCTGCCCCGCTTTTTATAAAAAGGGCCCGGAGGGGCCTGAAAACAGGAAGGAGTGAAGCGCGTGGTAAAGATCCTGACGGCAGCCCAGGCTGTGGAGACCTGCTTCTTCGACGGCGCCACGGTGACCTTCGGCGGTTTCGCCAACGGGCTGATGCACCCGGAGGAGGTCATGATCGCCCTGGAGGACGCCGCCCGGGAGGGCAAGGTAAAGGATTTGAAAGTAGTCTACGCCTCGGGCCAGGGGGACAGCGCCCACAGGGGACTCAATCACCTGGGGGTGGAGGGCCTGTGCAGGATCGTTATCGGGGGCCACTGGGGCCTGGCGGTGACCCTGGGAAAGCTGGCCGGAGAGAATAAGCTGGCCGCCTACAACCTGCCCCAGGGGGTGATCTCCCAGCTCTTCCGGGAGATCGCCGCCGGGCGCCCCGGAGTCATCACCCACGTGGGCCTGGACACCTTTGTGGACCCCCGGCTGGAGGGGGGCAAGCTCAACCAGGCCGCCCGGGAGGCCGGGGACGTGGTGAAGCTCATGGAGCTGGAGGGAGAGGAGAAGCTCTTCTATCCCGCCTTCCCCATTGACGTGGCGGTGATCCGGGCCACCTACGCCGACGAGAAGGGCAACTGCACCTTTGAGAAGGAGGGGGTCTACGCCGAGGCCCTGGCCCAGGCCCAGGCCGCCCGGAACTCCGGGGGCAAGGTCATCGTCCAGGTGGAAAAGGTGGTCTCCGCCGGCAGCCTGGACCCCCGGCTGGTGCGCATCCCCGGCATCTATGTGGACGTCCTGGTGGTATCCCGGCCGGAGAACCACATGCAGTCCTTCGGCACCCAGTATGACCCGGCCTTCTCCGGGGAGGTGCGGGTGCCGGTGGACGCCCTGAAGCCCTTACCCATGGGGGAGCGGAAGATCATCGCCCGCCGGGCCGCCATGGAGCTCATTCCCCACGCTGTGACCAACCTGGGCATCGGCATGCCCGAGGGGGTGGCGGCGGTGGCCGCCGAGGAGGGCCTGTCCGACATGGTCCTCACCACCGAGGTGGGCGCCGTGGGAGGCGTCCCCGCCGGGGGGCTGGACTTCGGCGCCGCCGCCAATGTGGAGTGCATCCTGGACCAGCCCACCCAGTTCGACTTCTACGACGGCGGCGGGCTGGACGTGGCCTTCCTGGGCCTGGCCCAGATGGACCGGGCCGGCAACGTGAACGTCAGCAAGTTCGGCCCCAAGATCGCCGGCTGCGGCGGCTTCATCAACATCACCCAGAACGCCAAGAAGGTCATCTACTGCGGGACCTTCACCGCCGGCGGGCTGAAGGTGGCGGTGGAGGAGGGCGGCCTCCGCATCCTCCAGGAGGGCAAGGTGAAGAAGCTGGTGGCGGACGTGGAGCAGGTCACCTTTGCCGGCCGGTACGCCGTGAGCCACCGCCAGCCGGTGCTCTACATCACCGAGCGGGCGGTCTTCCGGCTCACCGACGAGGGCGTGGAGCTCATGGAGGCGGCCCCCGGGGTGGATATCCAGCGGGATATCCTGGACCAGATGGAGTTCACCCCCATCGTCAGAGAGGTCAGACCCATGGACGCGCGCATCTTCCGGGAGGGGAAGATGGGCCTGTCCTTATAAAATTCAGTCAGGAGGCGAATGACATGACCATTCAGGAGATGAAGATCGGCGACAGCGCCAGCATGGCCAAGACGGTCACCGAGACCGACGTCTACCTCTTCGCCGGCATCACCGGCGACTTAAACCCCGCCCACACCAACGAGGTCACCGCCAGCCAGAGCCAGTTCGGCCGGCGGATCGCCCACGGCATCCTGGGCGCGGGATTCATTTCCGCCGTGCTGGGCATGCGCCTGCCCGGCCACGGCACCATCTATCTGGGCCAGGAGCTGAAGTTCAAAAAGCCCGTCCACATCGGCGACACCATCACCGCCACCTGCACGGTGGCCGAGATCCTGCTGGAGAAGAACATCGTCAAGCTGCGCACGGTGTGCACCAACCAGCGGGACGAGATCGTCATCGACGGCATGGCCACCGTCATGCCGCCCAAGGAGGGGGAGCAGTAACCCCCGGGCTCCGGAAAAGCGAACAGCCGCAAAGACCCCGCCCCCGGCCGATATGGCCGGGGGCGGGGTTTCTATGTGGCTGCTCTATGCGGAATATGAGGGGTGCAAGAGGGGAACAGGAGAGGAAGGATCAGCCTTCCTCGGACTCGTCCCACACAGAGGTGCGGATGGTGACGTTGCCCTTGCCCGAGCGCCACAGGCCCAAAACCACGCACAGCACGATGCCGATGGTGGAGACGATGACTACGGTGCGGCTCATGCTCAGGCAGGATTTGACAAAGACAATGACACAGATGGCGATGGAGACAACGCACAGCAGGTAATAGAGCCCATCGGGGATGTGCAGCTTGGCGTTCTTCCATGCCTCAGGGTACTTTTTGGGCAGGCGAAGATAAGCGATCTGGGGGATGACGGAGGTCATGAAGGTGACCAGCTGCAGGAGGTTGACAAGCTGGGTGATGTTGAAGCCGATGACGATGGGGACGATGGAGATGAGGTAGATGAATACCAGGATGTAGGTATAGGCTCCGTGCTTGTTCTGAGTGGCCAGCTTTTCAGGGAACCAGCCGTCCTTGCAGGACTGCCCGATGGTGATGGAGTGGTAGGCGTAGGAGGAGTTCAGGGAACTGAGCAGGGCCATCATGGGACCGCCGATGATAAAGACGTAGAACAGGGCGGGGGGCATGATGTTCTTGGCTGCGAACACCAGAGAAGAGGATTCCCCGAACTCCGCCGCGGAAGTGCTGCCAATGGCTGCAATAGCCACGCCCATGTACAGGACCACCAGAGTGGGCAACGTCAGGAGGATGGCCTTGGGGATATCCCGTCTGGCGTTCTCAGCGTCCCGGCCATAGCCCTGGGTCATGTAATAGCCGGTGACCGAGTTGTAGAACAGGAACACGGCGGTGAGGAAGCCTCCGGTGAGCAGGCCGTTGTCAAACTTGATCATGCCGTTGGGCAGGAAGTTGGGGTCGCTGAAATCAAAGATGGGATACTTGAAGTTGACGATGCCGAAGACCGTGAACATGAGCAGGGCGGCGATGAGCAGCCAGACCATGAACTTCTGGGCCTTGGCCATGATGTTCATGCCCCGGAGGTTGAAGATCAGGAACAGAGTGGACAGGACCAGGGCCACCACTACCTTGGCGCCGTGGCTGCTCAGGGCGGGGACGATGTCTCCGACGTATTCTACGGCAGCCAGGAGGAAGGAGGACATGTACAGGGGGCCTGCCAGGTAGGAATAGGCAAAGATGCCGCCGATCCGGGGGCCCATCATGTCACAGGCCACGGAGTAGGCACCGCCGCCGAAGCGCAGGGCAGAACAGACGAAGATGGTGGGTGCCACGAAAAGGAAGCCCACAAAGATGGCGACCAGATAGGCCAGCCAGGCGGAGTAACCAGTCATGCGCAGGGCGGGCACAACCAGGGTGATGACGCCGGCACCGATGACCTGTCCCACGGCGATGGCATACAGGTCTGCCGTTTTCAGTTTGCCGGGCTTGGGGGCCGGTTCTTTGATCAGATTAACAGCCATGTTTTTCTCCCTTTCTCTCCTTTGAGTTTACTCTACTGTGATCTTCTGGCAGTGGGTGAGGGCGTACTCGCTGAGCTCGTTGCCGATGCCGGGCAGGTCGGGGACCTGGAACTTGCCGTCTACGGGCATATAGTCGTATTTGCACAGCCGGCGCATGAAGTCGCACAGGGCGACCCGGTGGAGCTCATGGATACAGAAGTTGGGGATGGCGCACTCCAGCTGGAGGGCGGCCGCCGTCTCAATGGGGCTGCCCACCGAGTGGATCTGGACGCACACGTCATAGATGTGGGCCATGTCGGCCACCTTCTTGACCTCGGTGATGCCGCCGCAGTTGCCCACATCGGGCTGGATGAGCTGCACGCTGCCGTTCTCAAAATAGGGGGCAAACTGCCAACGGCTGTACACCCGCTCGCCGTGGGCGATGGGCAGGCTGATCCGCTCCCGGATGGCCCGGGTCATCTTGGGAGTGGGGACGTTGGGCTCCTCGAAGGCAAAGATCCTGTACTTCTCGGCCATGCGGGCGATCTGCACCGCCGAGTTGGCATCGGTGTTGGAGTGGTTCTCGATGATGATGTCCACATTGGGGCCCACGGCCTCCCGCACGGCGGAGAGCCGCTCCTCAAAGAGGTCGATGTAGTAAGGCTTGAGCAGGCCGGTGGTCTCCTCAGTAGTCAGGGTGCGGCCGTCCCGGTCAAAGGTGAGGAAGTCCACTTTTACGCAGTCAAAGCCCTCAGCCACGGCCTTCTTGGCCACATTGAAGTAATCCTCCCGAGTGGCCATGGTCTCGTAAGCACCGCTCCAGCCGTACTGAAGCTGAGAGGCATAGGTCCGCAGTTCCTTGCGGTACTGGCCGCCCAGGAGCTTGTAGACCGGGACGTTGAAAAACTTGCCACGGATGTCCCACAGGGCGATATCGAAGGCAGAGATGCCGGAGAAGATCACCGGGCCGCCGTTCTTGCCCCAGAAGGTCTCATAGAGTTTCTGCCACACCAGCTCCTGCTCCAGGGGGTCCATGCCGATGACATGGGCGGCAAAGTCCTTCAGAATGCCCACGGCGGCATTCTGGGAGGCGCCGTAGGACAGGGCGGCCTCACCGTCACCGAAGATGCCCTCATCGGTATAGACCCGGATGCAGATGGGGGTAAAGTGGTTGCCGGTGTCCATTTTCATGATGTCTACTTTTGTGATCTTCACGCGTATCCCTCCAAAATTTGTAGTTGCTCCCGGTGAACACTTATGCCATTTGACGATTTCGCCTGTTCACCTGTTCGCTAAGTAACTTATAACACGGCTTTTCCGATTTGTCAACTGTTTCCCTTGCTTTTTTTAGGAAAGTTGATAAAATAGAGGGAAAGGAACGGAGGACACATTTGTATGAGCAGACAAAAGGACGGCGAAAAGCTCAGGCCGGTCTCCCTGTCGGACCAGGCCTGTGAGTACATCAAGACCTATATCTCCCAGCATGAGCTCCGTCCGGGGGACAAGCTACCCTCAGAGGGGGAGCTGTCCGACATGCTGGGGGTGAACCGGCTGACGGTGCGCATGGCCCTCCAGCGGCTGAATACCCTGGGCATCATTGAGACGAAGGTGGGAGAGGGCTCCTTTGTGCGGGATTTCTCCATCATGCCCTACCTCAATGAGATCTACGACGTGTATTTCACCTCGGCCAGCCTGGAGGAGATTTGTGCCCTGCGGCGGCTCATTGAGATGGAGAGCGCCAAGCTGATGATCAAAAACGGGACTGACGAGGATTTTGCCGAACTGAAGGCCATTCTGGACGAATATCTGGCCCTGGAGGAAGAGATGCTAAGCACGAAGAGCGAGAAAGTTTTTGAACAACTTTTCGAGCGGGATCTGGACTTCCACCATCAGATCTGTACTGCCAGCAAGAATTCTCTCTTCCGGGATCTGTTTGCTCTGATGCGTCCCTTGATCCGCCGGCATATTGCCATGCATACGTATACCTGGATGGAGAACCCTCCCAACTATTTTGACGGGGAGGAGCCTCACAAACTGCTCTATGATGCCTTGGTAGCCAGGGATTGGAAAGCCTGCAAAAAGATCTATCCCTATCTGGTGGCCACCTCTTGAAAGCATGGTGGCGTTCCGATGCGGGGACAAGACCATAAGATCGGAGAAAAAGGACCGGACCGTCTGCGCCGATGGCAGACGGTCCGGTTTTTTACCACCTCCCGGACTCGTAGAACTCCCAGAAGGGGGCAAGGTAGGCGTCCAGCTGGGAGGGGGACAGGCCGAGCTGGTAGGCCATGGCCTCCCGGGTGATCTCCTCATGCAGCAGGGCCGTCAGGATGTCCCGGTCCTCCTCGGCCAGGGCCTGCAGGAAGCTGCGCACGAAGAAGCCGCTCTCGTCCGGGTCCCGTCCGGGAAGGATGTGATACCCGTTCCAGCGGCTGCCGCCCCGGCCCTGCCGCACCTCGTCCAGGGACAGGGCGGCGCCGTAGAACCGGGGCGGGAGGACCCGGGTCTTTTGATCCATATGGGAGGTCAGGACCCGCTCAAAGTCCCGGAGGAAATGGCCCGTGTCCAGGGGCCATGCCCGCAGGCAGAGGATGAACACCAGGCTGGCCTCTGCCACCCGGTCCTCCGGCTCCAGCCTTATCCACCGCTTGCGGCACAGACGGCGCAGATAGGGCTGCGCCTGGAGGAGCAGGGCGTTTTCATCACAGGCCCCGGTCATCCTGAAGCTCCTTCAGCTCATCCATGACGCTCTCTAAACCCTTTTTCCGCCGCCTGGTGGGGGTGCGCTTTTTCAGCGCCGCCGGAGGCAGGGGCATCCAGACGGCAAACCAGCCGTCCTCCCGCTCCTCCACCCGGTACTTGGCGGGGACCTCCACACCCAGGGAGAGCAGGTGGGCGATGAGGTCCTTGTCGTGGACGGTCCCGCTTTTGGGCAGCTTGTAGCCGTCCGCCTGTCCCCGGATGGCCAGGGTCTTTCCGTCCGGGCCCACGCCAATGGCTACGAAGTCGGGGACCCGGGCACGGAGCTTCTCGTTGAGGCGGAGGTCCTGGCGGTTGCGGATGGAGATGAAGTACTTTGCCTTGGGCCGGGGGGTGAACCAGCGGAATTGCTCGGGGATCTTTGCTTCCATGGGAAATACCTCCTAAAATGTTGAATAGGGGGCCATTCTATCAGAGGAAGGGGCGCCTGGCAACAAATATTTGAACAGAGGTCCTTTTTTCTGCAAAAATTTTCCCGGATCCGTGACAAAAGGCCCCGCTGTGTCGTACAATCAATGAACGGACATTCCGGCAAAGAGAGGGAGCGCCATGGACAGAGAGACCTTCACCCTGGCGGTGGAGCAGCATCAAAACATGATATACCGACTGGCTCTGCACACCCTGGGCACGGCCCAGGACGCCGATGACGCGGTGCAGGAGGTCTTCCTGCGCCTGTTCCGGTGGGAAAAGGGCTTCGAGAGCCCCGAGCACCTGCGCCGGTGGCTCCTCCGGGTGACGGTGAACTACTGCCGGGACGTGCTGAAGAGCCCCTGGCGAAGGCGGCGGCTGTCCCTGGACGAGCTCCCCGAGCCCCCGGTCTTCGACCGCTTTGAGGAAGAGGAGCTCTACCAGGCGGTGATGGCCCTGCCGGAGAAGTACCGCACGGTGCTGGACCTATTCTATTACGAGGACCTGTCCGTCAGGGAGATCGCCGGGCTCCTCCACGTAAAGGAGTCGGCGGTGACCACCCGGCTGGACCGGGCCAGAAAAAAGCTGAAAAAGCAATTGGGGGAGGTATGGCAGGATGAGCAATAGAGAATTGTACAAGCGGACCTTTTCCCAGGTCCACCCCTCCTACACACCGAAATGGGAGGAACAGGAGGAGCTGAGCGCGTGGCGGAGCGGCCGCCCCCTGGCCCCCCGGCTGGCCACGGCGGCGGCCCTCTGCGCCACCGCGGCGGTGCTGTGCGCCACCGCCTTCACCACCAACTTCCTGGGCCTGCGGGACCTGTTCCCCCGTAAGCAGGCCGAGCCCCCCGTCCGGCCCGTGACCAGCGTGGTCCTTCCGGGGAGTGAGGACACCATGAGCCTGTCCGGGTACATGGACTCCCCCGAGGGTCAGGCCCTGGCCGAGTGGGAGGAGTTTTTGGACGGCTACGATACCGACCACGCCATTCTGGACCAGGTGGGCAACTACCTGGACCCGGCCTTCGACAAGTATATCTGCTACAATGTCTACACCCAGGACATGGCCGACAAACTGGAAGAAATTGTGGCCAAGTACGGCCTGAAGCTCCACACCCAGCAGATCGACCTCACCGCCCACCCCGAGGCCCTGGGGCCGTTGGCCGACTTCGTCAAAGACAAAAAGGAGACCTACTGGTCCTATATGTACGAGGACGGCTCCTGCCACTTCGACGGCTGGGCCTATGTGGAGGATTACGGCCTGGTGGACGTGCAGTTCCAGCGCTCGGTGAAGGGAACTTTCAACGACGCGACCCTGAACATCGGGGACCCGGCGGCCTACAAACAGTGGACCTACCAGACCTCCTCCGGAGTAGAGGTGGTCCTGGCCCTGGGGTCCTCCAAGAGCCTCATCCTCGCCGACCTGCCCGACTGCTTTGCCACCTTCAACGTCTTCCAGGGCGCCGGGAACGGCATGACCCGGGAGCACCTGGAGGGTGTGGCCGAGCGCTACGACTTTTCCAAACTCACCCCGGTGGAGCCCCCGGAGGACATCCCGGACCCCGGGCCCCTCCAGGCCCCGGCGGGGGAGCGCACCGACGCCCGGACCGTCTACGCCCAGGTCCTCCGGGACCTGCTCTACAGCGGGCTTCTCCCCGACAGCGGCCCCTACGATGCTGTCAGGGTCGATCCGGCGGGGGACCAGTTCGCCGTCTATGACGTGGATTTCGACGGGGAAGAGGAGCTGATCCTTCTCCACAACGATGACATCACGGCGGGGATGCGGGGCTATGTCATGAAGTTCGATCCCACCTACACCGGCACCTGGGCCCCCGTCTCCTTCCAGCTGGCGGACTTCCCCGACTTTGCCTTCTATGACAACGGCGTGGTGCAGGTCCTCTGTTCCCACAACCAGACCCACGGGGAGCTGTGGCCCTTCGAGCTCTACGGCTACGACGCCGACGGGGACTATTACTACCACATCGCCTCGGTCTACTCCGCCGACAAGGACCTGGCGCGGGAGGCGGAGGTGGGAGATGTGTATTCCGCCGAGATCGACACCTCCGGCACCGGCCGGATCTACTACGTGAACTTCGTCTACGGTTCCGGGGTGGAGCCCGCCGGCGAGCGGGTGTGGGACAGCGAGGAGTATTTCGCCTGGCTGGACAGCGTCCTGGGCCGCTCCCAGGAGGTGGAGATCCCCTACCAGCACCTGACTGAGCAGAACATCGCCGACACCCTGGGCGGCCAGCCCCCGATGCAGACCGTCCCCCCGGATGGCATGCCCGAGGGGTGAGAAAAGAGACAGTACTTCCGTTTAAGCAAAAAAGGAGCGGCACTCCGGCGAGTGCCGCTCCTCTTTTTCACCAATCGGGACAGGTTCTAACGAAGACAGCCGATCAGGGTTTTCGCGCCGCTTATGGCGACCATGATGTAGACAAGCTTTTCTGTGGTTGCCCGGTCAATATGCTGGGTGAATCGGTCGCCCAGCTTTCCACCTGCAACGATGCCGATGAAGCTCCCGATGACAACGGGCAGCAGATCCACTGTCAGTACACCGTTGGCCACGCGGGCCAGGGTCTCCACGGTGGCGGAGGTGGACATGGCAAGCTGGGAGTTGCCCATGTAGCTTTCCCGGTCATCGGTGGCGGCCAGGAAATACAGGGCGGTCATGGGTCCGCCAATGGCAAAAAGACCGGAGCACGCACCGCCGATGGCCCCACAGACCAGGGCAGAGGTCAGCCCGCCTTTGAGCCGCAGCTTCTTCTTTGCGAGCAAATTGTAGCAGGCAATCAGGATAAGATACGTGCCAAAGGCCACAGTCAGCCAATAGGTGTCGAAGAATTTGGAACAGAAAATCATCAGGACACTCATGGAGATGTAAGCGGCGGCGAAGGCGAAGATGATCCGCAGCTGTGCGTGCTTCCGATAGTGCACAGCCAGTTGGGCGGAGACTGCAATGGAGGCGGCGGTGGATATCCCGGAAGCCTTGAGGATGCCAAACAGGGAGGGAAGCACCAGCATCATCACGATCCCGCAGCCGAACCCTGCCAATGCCTGGACCATCCCTGCGGCAAGGGCAATGAGGGCGACATAGAGTAAAGTCATAGCGTCAACTCATATCCAGCCAGCCCTTGTACTCAGTCAATGCCCAGTACGGTGTGGAGAGAGCGGTAGCCTACGCCCATGCGGTCGATGCCCATATCAATGAGCTGCAGGAAGTGCTCGCGGGTGCGGATGGCTCCGGAGCCCTTCACCTTGCAGCGGCCGTCGGCCTTTTTCAGCATGGCCTCGATGAGCTCGGGGGCGGCGCCCACGCACTTGCCGTCGGGGCTGTAATTGGCGGAGCCGGTATAGAAGCCGGTGGAGGTCTTGACGAAATCGGTGCCGGCCTCGATGGCTACCTCGGTGGCCTTGAGGATCTGCTCCAGGGTCAGAGCATCGGTCTCGAAGATGGTCTTCACCGCCGTGCCGTACTTGTGGCACACATCGCACACCGCGGCGAGATCGGCACGGACCTCATCCCACATCCCGCTTCTGATCCAGCCGTAATTGGCCACGATATCCAGCTCAAACACCGGGAACTTGCTGCAATACTCCTCGGCCTGCAGGACCTTGGAGGCGGTGGTGGACAGGCCGAAGGGGAAGTCGCACACCACGCAGATCTTGGTGTCGGTGCCCTCGCACATCTCCTTGGCGATGGGCAGGGAGGCGGGGTTGATGCACACGGTGGCGCAGCCCACGTCGATGCCGTCCTGGATATAGCGGCGGATCTCCTCCTGGGTGAATTCAGGCTTCAGAACAGACTGGTCAATATAGGAGGCCAGTTCCTTGACGGACATTTCAGCAGCTTTTTTGACAGGCTTCATGATTGTTTTCCTCCTTTAAGTTAAAGCTCGACCCATTTTTGACCGATAACGGACTGATACACGGCACTGCAGATCTCCAGCTCCCGTTTGCCGTCCTCAAAGGTGGCGTGGCTGGCGCCGCTGGCGTTGAGGATGTCGTCGTAGATGCGCATCATATGATGCTTCATGCTGTCGGGGAAGCCCTCGGCATGGCCGCCGGGATAGCTGGTGTAAGCGCCGGCCTCCCGGTACATCAGGCTGGCATCGTTGATCAAAGACTCGTTGGGACGGTCACGGTGGCCGATCCACAGCTTTTCGCACTCCTCGCTGTCCCAGGCCACCATGGCCTTGCTGCCGGCGATCTCAAAGTAGAGACGGTTCTTTCTGCCGGCCATGGTCTGGCAGGTGGTGCAGGTGCCGTGGACCTTTTCACCCATGTGGAACAGGATGGAGGAATAGTCCTCGGTCTTGATGGGGATCTCCTCGTAATCGCCGGGCTCCAGCAGCTTGCCGGAGTAGGTCTCCACAGGCTTCAGCGGGCGCTTGCGCACCTTGTAGAAGGTGGCAAAGTCCGCGCACACGGCGTTGACACGCATGCCGCAGATGTACTCCATCATGTCGAACCAGTGGGAACCGATGTCGGCCACCGTCCGGGTGTCCCCGGTGAACTTGGGGTCCACACGCCAGCTGTAATCGGTGTCCAGCAGCATCCAGTCCTGAGTATAGGAGCCGTTGACCGAGAAAATCTCACCCAGATCTCCGTTGGCGATCATGCTCTTCACCTGCTGGACCACAGGATAGGCCCGCATGTTGAAGTTTACGGCGCAAACCTTCCCCATCTTCTTGCTCAGCGCGATAAGCTCATCGCACTGCTCCAGCTCCAGGGCAAGGGGCTTCTCGCACACCACGTGCTTGCCGCCCAGAAGGGCCTCCTTGGCAATCTGATAATGGAGGTTGTTGGGCGTGCAGATGTGGACGCTCTCGATCTCCGGGTCGGCCAGGAGCTGGGTATAGTCCTCATACACCTTGGGCACGCCCATTTCGGCGGCCTTTTTCTTCGCACTCTCGTACTCGCTCTTCGCGGCACACACGGCCACGACCTCTGCCAGGCCGGTGCGACGGAGGGCCTCAATGTGGACAGGGCCGATAAAGCCCAAGCCGATCACGCCTACTTTTACTCTCCTCATGATTTTCTCCTTTCTTTTGCCGCAGGAGTCCGGGCAGGGATCTCTGCCCGGGTCCGGCGGATGGATCCGTATTTGTCTGCGCCCTGTGCCATGAGGGCTTATGAAAGCCCCAGCAGGGCCGCGCCGATGATGCCGGCGTCGTTACCCAGGCAGGCCTTGCGCAGCCGGGGCTGCTTGGGACTGCCCTGGGCCATGGTATGTCCCTCGATGGATCTTTGCAGGGGAATGAGCAGGTCCTCCTCGCCGGCGTTGCTGATCCCGCCGCCGATACACACCAGCTCGGGCTGGAATACGTTGATGGCGTTGATGATGCCCTGGGCCAGGCAGTGCAGATAGTTGCGCCACACAGCTTCGGCGGTGGCGTCGCCCAGGCGCTTTGCCTCCAGAACGCTCTTCCCGGTCACACCGTCCAGGCTGCCTCCGGCGGTCTTCCAGAGCAGACTGTCGGGGTCCTTGCCCATGGCCTCCTGGGCGTCATGGATCAGGGCCGTGGCTGAGCCATAGGCCTCAAAGCAGCCCTTCCTGCCGCAGCCGCAGGGCCTTCCGTCCATCACCAGCAGCATGTGACCGGCCTCAACAGCGGCGCCGTTCCAGCCGGTGTAGAGCTTTCCCTCCGAGATGAAGCCGGACCCTACGCCGGTGCCCAGGGTGAGCAGCAGCATGGAGCTGGCGTCTTTCCCGCTTCCCGCATGATACTCCCCCAGCGCGGCGCAGTTGGCATCGTTTCCGATGAGCAGCGGCAGGGAGGAATAGCGCTGGAAAAGGCTGCAGATGGGGACGTCCTTCAGGGGAAGATTGGGGGTGAACATGATCTGTCCGGCAGCGGGATCAACAAAGCCTGGGATTCCCGCACCCACATAGGACACCTTGTCGCCGGCATTGTTCCGGGACAGGAGAGTGTCTGTCAGAGAAGCCATCTCCCGGGCCAGGTAGTCTCCGTAGTCCTGGGGCGACCGATCCGCCGGACAGGTGGCCATATCCACGATCTGAAAGCTGTCGTCCAGCAGGCCGGCTTTGAAGCTGGTCCCGCCAATGTCAATGCCCAGATACATGGCTTACCCCCGGACAAACTGCCGCATGTAGTCCCGGGAGACGAGGATGGACTCCAGCTTGTCCTCCAGGGAGCCCTCATAGGCCCGGTCTTCGATCTCCAAAACCAGGGGGCCGTCATATCCCACATCGTTCAGTGCGGAGACCACGCTGCCCCAGTTGATGTCGCCCTGACCGGGGAGCTTGGGGGACTGATAGTCGGAAGGAGGAGCAAAGATCCCGCCCTCGTTGTATTTCTCGGGGTAGAACTTCACGTCCTTCACGTGGAAGTGGAAGAGCTTGCCGGCGAAATCGTAGATGGGCTTGATGTAGTCCACCCGCTGCCAGACCAGGTGAGAGGGGTCATAGTTCAGACCAAAGCTGTCGCTCTTTATGTAGTTGAACATATACCGCCAGAAGGAGGAGCTGTACGCCAGGTTGGTGCCGTTGGGCCACTCGGTCTTGAAGTACATGGGGCAGTTTTCAATGCCGATGCGCACATGGTGCTCCTCGGCAAAATGGATGATATCGGGCCAGATCTCCTCAAATTCCACCTTGTTGTCCTCGGGGGAGAGGGCCACATTCCGGCCGATAAAGGTGTTGACCAGGCCCACGCCCAGCTTCTCGGCGCCGACAATGCACTTTTTCAGGTGGGAGATGGACACGGCGCGCTGCTCGGGGTCACCGGAGAGGGGGTTGGGGTAGTAGCCGATGGCGCTGATAAAGATGTTCTTTTTCGCGGTATAATCCTTGATGTGGGCCACCATGGCGTCATCCAGGGTATCCATGTCAATGTGAGTCACACCGGCATACCGCCGCTCCGCCTTGCCGCGGGGCCAGCAGGCGACCTCAAGACAGGCAAAGCCGTTTTCGGAAGCAAAATCCACAACCTGTTCAAAGGAGTACTCGGGCAGAATTGCAGTAAGAAAGCCTAATTTCATGATGATTCCTCCGTTTTCAATTTTTTGTGCCAAAAGGGCCTGATGGGCGGAAAACGATCCCTATATTTCGGGAATGTGGATCTCCACCTCCCGTCCCAATTCGGCGGATCTGGTGATACCGTCCAGAATGGCTTGCTGATAGAGGATCTGCTCGCCGGGGACGGGGACCGGCGTACCGTAGTTGACAGCACTGACGAAGGCCCGGACTTTTTTGTAGTTCAGCTCGCTCAGGTCCTCTTCCTGGAAGGGCATGTCGGTTTCCACCATCTCTCCCGCAATATCGTGGTAGATGCGCAGAGGGGCGTTGAGGGCGCCGTTCCACGCCTGGGCGGCGGGGATCCGCAGGCCACCCTTCTTTCCCAAAATCAAGGCGTCCCCTGTGGTGTCCATATGCATGGCCCAGGCGATGCGGAAGTCCAGGATGATGTCTCCCTCCAGGCGGATGAAGGCGGCGGCGAAATCGTCTACATCGAAGATCTCGGCGTACTCGGGGTGTCCCTTGTAGGAGGCAGGGTCCTTGCCGAAGAAATCGCTCTTATAGGCAGAGACGGTCAGAGGCTTGGGATAGCCCACGGCATTGAGGAGCATGTCCAGGGAGTAGCAGCCGATATCACCCATGGCGCCGAAACCGGCCTTGGAGCTCTGAATGAAAGAGGTGCCGTAGGGCGTGGGAATGCCCCGCCGCCGGCCGCCGCCGGACTGCATGTAATAGACCTCGCCGAGCTGACCGGACTGGACAATGTTGACGATGTCCTGCATGCACTTGGCCATCCGGGGCTGGAATCCGATGGACAGGACCTTTCCGCTGCGCTTGGCGGCGGAGCACATCCGCACGGCCTCGTCCAAAGTGACGCACATGGGCTTCTCGCACAGCACGTTGACACCGGCGTCCAGGGCCTCCACCACCAGGGGCTCGTGGAAGCTGTTGCTGGTGCAGATGCTGACCAGGTCCAGTCCCTCGTTTTGATACATTTCTTTGGAGGAACGATAAATGTGGATCCCTCTGTCCTCCAGTCCCAGGTCCTTGATAAAAGCCTCTGCCTTTCCGGGCACTACCTCAGAGAAGGCCACAAGGTCCACGTCCGGACAGCGCAGATAGGATTCCACCTGAGCTCTGGCGATCCAGCCGAGCCCCACTACAGCGGCGCGCAGCTTTTTGCTGGGGTCTACAATACTCTCATCGATTACGATGGGCTTGGTGGCAGCCTGTGCCATTTTGATTCCCCTTTTCCTGTTGTAAATTGAGATTCCTGCGGTCAGAGGGCAGCCTGGTATTTTTCCACCAGGGAGCGGATGTACGCAAGGGATGCCGCACCCTGGGTGAGCCAATGGACCTCGTCATGGCATTCAAAGGAGATCCACTGGGTGCGGGTCTGCACCACCCGGCGGAGAAAGAAATCGTAGCTGTATCCGTCACCCGGCAGGGGCAGATGGCGGGCGCGGTCGATGGGGTTGTCGATGTGGGCGTGGATGATGCGGTCCTGATAACGGAGGATATCCTCAGGCTCATCCCCGGCCCGGACGAGGTGCCGGATGTCTGTAAGCAGATACAGATTATGGGCCTTGGGGGCCTGACAAAGCTGTGCCGACTGACTCAGGGCGGTGAGGTAGTCCGTGTAGTCCCCACAGACGGTCTCAAGGGCCAGTTTTACGCCACAGGTCTCAAAGACCTCAGCGGTCTCCAGAATAAAGGAGTTGATGATCTCCTTCTTCCGGGCCGTGTCCTGGTCATGTCCCACCGTCCGGATGGGTCCGGCGGCAAATACCATGATCGGACATCCCAGCTCGGAGAGCCTGGCGGCGTCCCGGCGGAACTGACGGAGCCAGCCCTCCCGGTCAAAGGCACCGTCACAGATATGGACAGTATTTTCCATGATCCAGGAGCAGGCGCACACTTCCAGCCCCAGGTCCTTCAGCCGCTGCTTCAGGGTCCGGAATTCTCCATCATCCAGCTTCCGGAGCTGGCAGCTGTCCAGTTCCACGCCGTCAAAGCCCACCGACCGGTACAGCTCCAGATCCTCCAGCTTGGCGAAACTTGCGTATTTCACGGCAGGAGTCCTCTCAAGCGTCGATATAGCGCTGCATCATGTCCTGATTGGCCTTGATGAGGGCCAGATTGTCCACGTCCAGGTCCCGCTCATCGTGGAAAATGCGCTGTCCCTCGTACTCTGTGGCCACATAGCCCTTCCAGCCGCACTCCTTGAGGACCTGGAAGATGACGTCATTTTCCACACTGGGGTCGATGCCGTCCCGCATGTCCAAAACTTTGGCATGGATGTGGGAGATATAGGGGATGTAGTGCTTAAGCAGCCTGGGGTCGCAATAGGTGTAGCCGTAAGCGGTTTTGGCCCAGGCCAGATCCTTCTCCGAGGGGGAGAGGGGCTTGATGCGCTCCATCATCTCGTCATAGGGCACACCCTCGTTGTAGCACTGGGAGATGAGCTTGACGGTGGTCTCGTTGGCACCGTGGCGGATGGCCTTCTCCTCATGGAAGGGGATCACCTTCTTCGTGAAGATACCAAAGTCGGGAATCAGGCTGAAGAACTTGGTATTGGTGCGCTTGATGAACTCCACATACTGATCCACCTGGGGCGTGCACAGCCGGAAGGGGGGATGGAGCTCGATGCCCATGACCACGTTGTAGCGCTCGGCACAGGGCAGGGCCCGCTCCACGATACGCAGGGGGATGGTGTAGACCACCCGGAGCACACGGAAGCCCATACGGGCGGCCAGCTTGATGTTGGTCTCCAGGATCTCCACGGCCCGGTCATCGGGGATGTTCACCCCGTCATAGAGCTGCCCATCCATGAACATATCAAAGGCCACGGGCTTTACTTTGTATTTGTCCAGCCACTCAAACCACTGGTTGACCCAGCTCTCAGGCGGGTTGGGGAAGTTGGGGATGATGGCCTCGGAGATGATCTCCACGCCCTCGGCGCCCATCTCTGCCGTGGCCTTGATCATCCCCTCCACGTCCATTTTACCCAGGTAGAGTTCATCCTGGAAGCTGTAAAAGGAGATGGCCCGCTTGATGGGCTTGGGCAGATCATAGCAGCCGTTGAGCTCCAGCACCTTCTCGTCCTCAGCCACAAACATCACCGGAGGGATCTCCATGCCGTTGACGATGCGGATCTCCTCAAAGACCTTTACGGTGTGTTTGCCCGGAGCAAGACCGCCGGGCTTGGAAATGTGCAGGTAGGCTACCTCGCCAAAGTCCCAGCGCACATCGTCACGGCCGGCCATCTCCTGGAAGGTGAAGGAACCGGCCTTCACGTTGAAGGTCATCTGGTCCTTGGCATATTCCTCACCGTCCACAGTGACCTTCATGTCATTGACGATGCCCAGCACGACGCCGCGGTAATAGCTGACCTTTACGCCGATCTGGAAGCCTGTCACCTCACCGTTGGCGGCAATATTTTTGAAGCTCTCGTCACTGATGAAGTACTTGTCAAACATATGGGGCATGACTGACACCTCGCTTTTTATAAGTCAAAGTATTGTTTCAGGATCTTCAATCCGTCCGCCGAGGACCGGGCGGGAAAGTACTCCAGTCCTATCCACTGGTCATATCCGGCCTGGGCGATCCTGCGCAGGACGTAGTCGTAATTGATCTCGCAGGCGTCCAGTTCATGGCGGTCCGGGACCCCCGCGGCGTGGAAGTGACCGATTTTTTGGAGATTGGGCAGGATCCTGGAGAGCAGGTCCCCTTCGGAGATCTGCTGATGATAGACGTCGTAGAGCATTTTTACCCTGGGGCTGCCCACCTCGTCGATGATCTGGAAGGCCTCGTCGGCGGAGGTGAGATAGTTGTTGGGACGGTTGACCCGGCGGTTGGAGGCCTCCAGGACAACTGTGACGCCCAGACGCTCAGCCTCAGGGGCCACCGCCTTCAGCCCCGCCACAAGGGAGTCATGCTGAAGCTGGCGCGGCGCACCGGTATCATTGCCGGAGAGGACGGTGATATGGCTGGCGTTGAGCTGCTCGGCGGCCCGGAAGGCCCTGCCCATGGCCCGGATGAAGTTCTCCCGTTCCTCCGGGGCGGAGAGGGGGACCTCATCCGCGTCGAAATTTACCAGGGTCAGAGCATATTTCTCCATGAGATGCTTCATCTCATCCAGATCGTGGTCTCCGAGATGCCAGAATTCAAAATACTGATAGCCCAGGGCGCTGAGCTCCTCCAGGGCTTGGGCCTGAGGAACACCCTTGTAAACAGTGTCAATGCACGGACTGATTTTCATGAGTGCGCCTCCTGTTTTTTGATCCTGCTGTGGTATTCCCGCAGGGCCTGTACACAGAGGCGGTGGTCCTCCGGATGAGCCAGGCCGGAGACGCACAGAGCGCCAAACAGTCGGCCCTTGCCGTCGTGGATGGGGAAGCCGCCGCCGCGGATGACATAGTGTACTGTGTCGGCATGCCAGGGCTTCGTGACGCCGTTGAGTTCGGCCTCCATGCCGCAGCGCAGGGAGGACCAGCCGCTGGCCAGGACACTGTTTTTCTTGCGGGTGAGCCAGATGATGTTGCTGGAATCGGTGCCGGGGAGGAAGAAGCGGACCACCTCGAAGTCGTCCAGGACCACCTGGCAGCAGATGCCGGCATGCTCCCGGCTGGCCAGCTGGAATACGATGTGGGCCAGCTCCATGGCGTCCTCCCGCTCAAACGAGTCGAAACACAGCTCCTCCTCATCCTTGACGATCTGTTCAAGCTCTTCACGTGTATACATCGTTACCACCACTTGATCAGGTCGGTGACCTTTTCCCGGACCTCGATGAAGTCCAGATCGGTAACGCACCGGGGACGGGGAAGGGGATTGGGCATCCGCTCCTTGATCTTGGTCGGCTTGTTGGTCAGGATCAGGATGTCCTCACTGATGTAGACGGCCTCCTCCATATTGTGGGTGATGAAAATGATGGTCGTACCCAGCTTTTCCCAGATGCGGATGAGCTCGTCCTCCAGCTTGAAGCGCAGCTCGATGTCCAGCTGACCGTAGGGCTCGTCCATGAGCAGCAGCTCAGGCTTGGTGGCAAAGGCCCGGGCGATGACCACCCGCTGGAGCATACTGGCCGAGAGCTGGTTGGGGTAGTGCTTGCGGAAATTCTGCAATCCCACCAGTTCCACCGCCTCATCCACGGCCTGCTTGACCTCGGCTTCCGGCTTATGCTTGATCCGCAGACCGAAGGCGATATTCTCCTCCACGGTGAGCCAGGGCATGCAGGAGTACTCCTGGAAGATATAGGAGACATTGTGCTTGCGCAGATCCACGGGCTGACCGTCAATGAGGATCTCGCCGGAGGTGGGCTCATAGAGCTTGGTGATACAGTTGAGGAAGGTGGTCTTGCCGCAGCCGGTGGGACCCACGACGCAGAGGAACTCTCCCTTTCTCACATCAAAGGAGACGTCGTCAAGGACCAGCAGGTCGCCAAACCGCTTGGTCATGTTCTTTACGCTGACTTTAATATTATCCACGGGGCTACCTCCCAATCAGAGCGTTTTGTCAACGATGCCCTGTATCTCGCTGCGCAGAGCCAGGAACTTGGGGTCTGTGTAGGATCTGGGACGGGGCAGGTCGATGACGTATTCCTTCTTCACTGTGGTGGGGCAGTTGGTAAGAACCACCACCCGGTCGGCGAGGAACACGGCCTCCTCAATGTTGTTGGTCACAAAGACCACGGTGCGTTTTTCCTTCTCCCAGATCTTCACAATCTCGTCCTGCATCATGTACCGGGTCTGGGCGTCCAGATGGCCGAAGGGCTCGTCCATAAAGAGCACCACAGGCTGGTTGCAGTAGGCTCTGGCAATGCCCACCCGCTGCTGCATGCCGCCGGAGAGCTGGTTGGGGAAGGAGTTCTCAAAGCCGGTCAGGCCCACCAGGTCAATATAGTACTGGGCCTTTTCCCGGCGCTCGGCCTTCTTCATCCCCTTCATGCGCAGGCCGTACTCCACGTTCTGCATCACGGTGTACCAGGGGAACAGGGCAAGGGTCTGATAGACAAAGCCCCGCTCGGGGTCAGGCCCCTTGACCTCCTTGTCATTGACCATGATGCTGCCCTCAGAGACCGGCTCCAGGCCGGCCATAAGGTTCAGGACCGTGGTCTTGCCGCACTGTCCGGGGCCAAAAAGGACGACGAACTCATTCTCCTCGACCTGAAGGCTGAAATCGTTGACCACGTGATTGGTGGTGGTCTTGCTTGTGAACGTTTTGCTGACATGTTCACAGGAGATCATACTGCGTTTTTTATCCATCACGTACCTCTCCTATTCCATCTGACGAGTTTGCTCTCGATAAAGCGCATGGTGGCGGCGAGAGCATAGCCCAGAATGCCGATGGTGACGATGCCCGCCAGCTCCTGGAGAATGTTGTTGTTGTCTGTGCCGCGGATGATGATCCAGCCAAGGCCATCCACCGAGCGGATCATCTCCGAGCCCACCACCTGTCCCCAGGCGGCGTTGAGGCCCAGCTGAAGTCCGGCGAAGATGTACGGAACAGCGCCGGGAAGCACCACGGTCAGGAACACGTTCCGGTCATTGGCACCCAGCATCCTCGCCACGCCCACCAGCTGCTGATCGGCGGCCTTGGCACCGTCATAGGCGTTCTGAAGCACCGAGACAAAGGTGGCCAGAGCGATGAGGAAGTACTTGGATTTGTCGTCAATGCCGAACCAGAGAATGGCCAGAGGGATCCAGGCCACAGGGGGAATGGGGCGGATGATGCTGAAAATGGGCCGGACAATGGCGTCGATGGGCCAGTACATGGCCATCAGCAGGCCCAAAACCACGCCCACGGCGGAGGCGCCTATGTAGGCGGGGATGACCCGCTTCAGGCTCATCACGGCGTGGTAGGGGATGGTACCCGGCCCGATCTTCTCCGCAAAATGGGCAAAGAAGTATTGCAGGGTCTTGATGGGGCCGGGCATGAACTGTCCCACGGCGGTAAAGCTGCTCAGGAAGGCCCAGAGCAGGCCAAAGACCAGGAAAGATACCACAGTGTACAGCAGCTTGGTAAGACGGTCCTTCCACTTTTTAGACACCGTGATCCCTCCCCTTTACGATTTTCTTCTCAACCAGACCGATGATCCAGGTGATGACCGAGCCCAGTGCGCCGATGCACAGCATGCCGACGATGATGACGTCGGGGCGGAAGATGCCGCGGCACTGCTGGATCATGTAGCCCAGACCCTCGGAGGAGGCGATGAGCTCGGCGGCCACAATGCTCATCCAGGATGCGCCCAAAGCCACCCGGGCGCCGGTCATGATCATGGGCAGCGCCGTGGGGATAGCCACCTTAAAGAGCATCTGCATCCGTGTGGCGCCAAAGGTGCGGGCCACCCACAGATGCACATCTTTGGTCTGTTTGATCCCGGCATAAGCATTTAATACGCATGGAACCATGCCGGCGATGAAGATGGTGACAGCCTTGGAGGCAAAGCCGATGCCCAGCAGTACGATCATGAGGGGAGCCCAGGCCAGGCCGGGGATGGCCTTGACAAAGTCGAAGATGGGCCGGGCCAGCAAGTCCACGGGCTTGAACCAGGCCATAAAGATACCCAGGGGAATGCCGATGATCAGGGCCAGCGCATAGCCCGAGAGGGCCACGCGGAGGGAGGCCCACATGTGCCGCTGGATGGTCCCGCCGTCAGGCTGGGTGTGGGAGAGCTTGTAGATAAAGGTCTTGACCACGGTGATGGGGCTTGCCAGGGTGAGGTTGGTGAACACGTGGAGGACATCGGTGGCCAGCTCCCAGATCAAAAAGAAGACGAACAGGGAGAGTATCGACACGAGAATGTACTTTTTTCGGTTCTTTTTTCCTGCCATAATATCAATCCTTTAGATAAATGAATGGCCGAGCGGCCGGGCGTATGGTGTAAAGAAAAAGGAGGAGCAGCACAGCGCACAGCGCTGCGCTGCTCCAAAATTTGGAAAGGAACAGAAAGGAAAATCAGATCAGTCCTTGCTGAACGCCTGGACCTTGATGCCCAGGGCCTCCTCCAGGAGGGAGGTGTCATAGGACTTGTAGACGTTGTCCACATTCTCGGGGGCAATGGCGCCGGTGGTGCCGTAGAAATCGGCCACAGCCTGCATGCCGTCGCCCATGAAGTAGTCCGAGCCGGAGATGACGCTGGAGGTGAGCAGCCGGTTCTGAGAGAACTCGTAGTCGATCTTGGCGTCGTCAAACTCCTTGCCGTTTTCGCTGTAGTACTCGCGGACGGCTTCCTTATAGCTGTCATAGTCGGCGCCCCACTTGTCGATCAGGCCGTAGACCACCTGCAGGAAGATCTTGATTTCCTCGCGGCGGTTGGCGATGGTCTCGGGGGTGAAGAGGATGGGGTCCTTGATCTCGATGCCGGTGGCATCAGCCACGGTGGCAGCGATGGTGTAGCCGCCGTCGGTTACGCACAGGTCATAGCAGTAGGGCATCTTGGTGCCCAGAACGTCGCCGTTGCCGTTGGCATAGGCCTGGGGGCCGGCGGTGTCTTCCATGTTGATGAAGGTGATGTCATCCTCGGTCAGACCGAACTGGGAGATGTACTTGAGGACGTAGAACTGGTGAGACTGGCCCAGCTGGGCGATAAAGCTCTTGCCCCGCAGGGTCTCGGCAGAGCCGTACATCTCAGGATGCTCGGGGATCTCGCCCTTGACGCTGAGAATGTCGCTGTCGTTGCGGACCACCAGGCAGTCGGAGCCGACGGTATCAACCTCGCCCACCATGGTGACCAGCTTGTTGGCCAGGGAATAGACCGAAGCCAGGCCGCTGATGGCGCCGTCCAGAGCGCCGGCGCCGAAGGCCTCGTTGATGGCGGCGCCGCCGCCGAAGATGGCCACGTCCACGTTGATGCCGGCTTCCTCAAACAGGCCGTGCTTGTCGGCGTAGTAGATGGAAACGCCCATCTGGTGGGGCATGATGCCGATGCGCAGGGGCTCCTGGTCCAGATAGTTGGCGGGAGCGGGCTCCGAGCTCTCAACGGCGGGCTCACTCACGGCGGGCTGGGACTCAGCCGCGGGAGCGGGAGTGGGGGTGGGGGTGGAGCCGCCTCCGCAGGCGGACACCAGAGAAGCGAGAATGGCTGCGGACAGCAAGAGCGCGATGGATCTGGAATTCCGTTTCATTGTGATACTCTCCTTTTTCTATTTTTTATTCACCGTTTCCGGTTGAATACAGAGATGTGGAAGGGAGGACGGGGGAACGTGCCCTCCGCAACAAAATGTAATAAAATTACATTAAATATCAAATTTGTTACTTTACTTTTAACAAAAATTTGCATATATGTCAAGAGGGGAACAACAGATTTGTGAAATTTGTATCAAAGTGCGAGGGCAACATTGTGCAAATTGGCAGGAAAGAATGGCCAGCTTTTGTGTTTTTGGGAGTTTACAGCAGGAAGAAGATGATGTATAATTTATACATTCATGCAAATTCAGCTTACCGCAGCTGGCCAGGAGGGATCTGATTGTACAAAAAGATCACGATAAGCGAGGTAGCCAAGCTGGCCAACGTGTCCACAGCCACTGTTTCAAGGGCGCTGAACGACTCGCCTACCGTCAAGGAGAGCACCCGGCAGAGGATCCTCTCGGTGGCAAATACGCTGGAGGCCCAGCGCACCAACAAAAGAGGTTCCTCCAAGGTGCTTCTGGCCAGCTTTCCGGAGCTGACCAACCCTTTCTATTCCGAGATCTTCCGCGGCATTCTGGATTCCGCCAGCGTTCGGGGGTATGACGTGCTCTTCTTCTCCATGAGCAATTACAGCATGCCTGAGAGTTACACCTTTTTATATGAGGGGAACTTTTTTGGGGGGCTGATCATCGCCCACGCCATTCCGGACATTAAGGTCCTGGACCGGCTCCGGGAGAAGGTCCCCGTGGTCATGTGTACCGACCACAATGAAGAGGATGTGGCCTTCGTGGGTATTGACAATTTCAGGGCTGCATACACAGCGGTGAACTACCTTATTTCCACCGGGCGGCGGCGGATCGCTCTGATCAACTCCTCCCTCCGGAACAACTACGCCGTCAAGCGGGAGGAGGCTTACCGGGCCTGCCTGGCCGCCAATGGGATAGACGTCAAGGAGGAGTGGATCCTTCGGCTGCCCGATATCGACTACAACATCTGCCTCAATTCCTCCACTGCGCTGCTCAGCATGGCCGACAGGCCGGATGCGGTCTTCTGTGTCTCCGACGTCTATGCCGCCGCCACCATCAGCGCCGCCAGGAGCCTGGGCCTGGATATCCCCGGCGATGCGGCCGTGGTGGGCTTTGATAACATTGACATCAGCACCATGACCAGCCCCTCTATTACCACCATTGCCCAACCTACTTATCAGATCGGGACCCAGGCCTGCAATATGCTCATGGACCAGATCGAGTATCCCGGGTCCACGCCCCGGCAGATCATCCTGAATACCGAGCTGATCCTGCGGAACTCCACCTGACCTCAAATCCCCATCCTCCCCTTTACAAATCCCCTTTCATCCGATATAATAGCAACTGCGATTTTATGGAAGCGGGAGTATGGATTATGCTTCAATTTGACGAATACAAGGTAAAACTCAACAACTTAAGGCCCGCCCTGGACGAGCTGGGACAGGCCCTGGACCTCTCCGCCGCGGCGCGGGAGCTGGAGATGCTGGAGTCCGAGTCGGCCTCCGAGGGCTTCTGGGACGACCTGGAGAAGAGCCAGAAGGCCACCCGCAGGATGAACACCCTTCGGGGCAAGCTGGACAGCCAGAAGCGCCGGCTGACCCACTGGGAGGACCTGCTGACCCTGTGCGAGATGGGCAACGAGATGGAGGACGAGAGCCTTGTCCCCGAGCTGGAGGAGGGCTATGCCAAGCTGGAGACCGAGATGGAGGAGGCCCGCCTTTCCACCCTCCTCTCCGGCGAGTACGACAACTCCAACGCCATCCTCACCATCCACGCCGGCGCCGGCGGCACCGAGGCCCAGGACTGGGCCCAGATGCTCCTGCGGATGTACACCCGCTGGGCCGAGCGCCACGGCTTTGAGTGCAAGCTGGCCGACGTCACCGACGGCGACGAGGCGGGCATCAAGTCGGCCACCCTCATCATCGAGGGGGAGAACGCCTACGGCTACCTCAAGAGCGAGCACGGCGTCCACCGCCTGGTCCGGGTCTCCCCCTTCGACGCCAACGCCAGAAGGCAGACCTCTTTTGCCGCCCTGGAGGTCATGCCCGAGATCGAGGACGACAACTCGGTGGAGATCCGCCCTGAGGACTACGAGATGCAGGTCTACCGCTCCTCGGGCGCCGGCGGCCAGCACATCAACAAGACCTCCTCCGCCGTGCGGCTCATCCACCACGCCACCGGCATCGTGGTGGCCTGCCAGACCGAGCGCAGCCAGTTCCAGAACAAGGAGACCTGCCTGAAGATGCTCCGGAGCAAGCTGGTGGAGCTGAAAATGCAGCAGCACGCCGAGAAGATCTCCGACATCAAGGGGGTCCAGCTCAAGATCGAGTGGGGCAGCCAGATCCGCTCCTATGTCTTCATGCCCTACCAGCTGGTCAAGGACAACCGCACCGCCTTCGAGACCAGCAACGTCAACGGCGTCATGGACGGGGACCTGGACGGCTTCATCAACGCTTACCTCACCTGCTCGGCCACCGGCAACTGGGCGACGAAATAAGGAGCAGCTTGACTTTTTTCATAAGCGAAAAGGACGGATTTGAGAAAAATCCGTCCTTTTTCTTTCCCCCGGCCCTTGTAATTTTGTCACCGTTTTGTTACAATATGACCGCAAGCAAGTTCATCTCATCGTCCGAAAAATTTTTGGAAAAGGAAAGGTGAAGCAAGCATGAAACTCAAGAAGCTCCTGTCCCTGGGTCTCGCGCTGGTCATGTCTGTGTCCCTGGCGGTCCCCGCCATGGCTGACGAGGCCGCGCCTGACGCCGCCCCCGAAGTCACCCCCTACACCGTCCCCGCCGAGGCGAAGGATGCCGTCGTCATCCTCCACTCCAACGACGTCCACGGTGCCGTGGAGGGCTATGCCAAGATGGCCGCCCTCAAGGCTATGTACGAGGCTGCCGGCGCCAACGTCATCGTGGTGGATGCCGGTGACTTCAGCCAGGGCGAGACCTCCGTCAGTGTCTCCCAGGGCGCTACCGCCATCGAGCTGATGAATCTGGTGGGCTATGACTTGGCCGCCCCCGGCAACCATGAGTTCGACTATGGCTATGCCAACCTGAAGACCCTGGAAGAGAAGGCCGAGTTCCCCATCCTGGCCGCCAACCTCTATTATGAGAATGCCCCCGCCTTCGGCACCAACACCGTCATCGAGAAGGGCGGCGTGAAGATCGGCTTCTTCGGCCTGGACACCCCTGAGACCGCCACCAAGGCCCACCCCGCCAAGATCGCGGGCATGACCTTCGCCGGCGGCGAGGATATGTACAAGGTGGCCGAAGAGCAGGTCAAGATCCTTGAGGGCCAGAACTGCGACGTCATCGTCTGCGTGGGCCACCTGGGCATCGACGACGAGACCGCCGCCACCGCCAACCGCTCCATCGACCTGCTGGCCAAGGTCTCCGGCATCGATGTGTTCATCGACGGCCACTCCCACTCCACCGAGGATCAGATCGTGGAGAAGACCAACGCCGAGCGCAAGGTGGGCGACACCGTGGTCACCTCCACCGGCACCAAGTTCGCCAACGTGGGCGTTGTGACCATCAAGGACGGCACCATCACCACCGGGTGCGTTCCCACCGAGACCATTCCCGTGGCCGAGGGTGACGCTGTCCTGGCCAAGGCCACCGAGATCCGCGCCGAGATCGAGGCCGACTACGGCACCGTCTTCGCCAAGAGCGAGGTGGAGCTGGAGGGAGCCAAGGCCCCCGGCAACCGCACTCAGGAGACCAACAACGGCGACCTGATCTGCGACGCCATGCTCTGGTATGCCACCAAGGAAGACCTGGGCGTCCCCGCTGAGAACGTGGTGGCCGTCACCAACGGCGGTGGCATCCGCGCCGCCATCGCCGTGGGCGACGTCTCCAAGAAGGACGTCAACACCGTCCTGCCCTTCGGCAACACCGTGTCCGTAGACTACGTCACCGGCGCTGCCCTGCTGGAGGCCCTGGAGGCTTCCACCTTCTGCACTCCCTCCGCCATCGGCGGCTTCCCCCAGGTGGCCGGCATTGACTTCACCGTGAATGTGGCTATCCCCTTCGCCGCCGGTGAGATGTATCCCGGCACCACCTATGCCGCTCCCGCTTCCATCAACCGTGTGACCATCAACTCCATCAACGGCAAGGACTTCGACCTTGAGGCCACCTACGCCGTGGTCACCAACGACTTCGTGGCCGCCGGCGGCGACACCTACTACGCCCTGTCCACCTCCGAGAAGATCACCGACACCGGTGTGCCTCTGGACGAGTGCGTGATGATGTACATCACCGAGGTCCTGGGCGGCGTTATCCCCGCCGAGAAGTACGGCGAGCCCGCCGGCCGCATCACCATCAACGACCCCCTCACCGCCTTCAATGACGTGAACACCGAGGCTTGGTATGTTCCCGCCGTGCGCCTGGTTGCCTTCAACGGCATCATGAAGGGCACCGCCGAGGGCGTCTTCGCCCCCGAGGAGGCTGTGAGCGAGGCCAGCGTTTACAACACCATCTACAACATGGAGAAGAACAACGCCGCCAACGAGGGCAAGGAGCTTCCCACCACCGGGAACACCGAGGTCTGGTATGCCGACGCTGTGAAGTGGGCCATGGACAACAAGCTCGTCGATGAGTTTGACCAGGACGGCCCCATGCTCCGCAACGACGTTCTGACCTTCATGACCAAGTACGCTGAGATGAAGGGCGTGGACGGCAGCAAGCTCATGATCGGCGATGAGAATGGCGATCTGATGCTGGACAAGACCCTCACCCGCGCCCAGTGGGCCCAGGTCATCTACAACTTCATGATGGCCCCCGCCGCCAAGGCCGCCGAGTAAGCCTTTCCAAAATTCCGACAAAAAGAGCTCCGGATCCTTCCGGAGCTCTTTTTTGCTGTTTTCAGCTTGCCCTCTCACGGGCCTTTTCCACCGTCTCTACCCCCCCAAAAAAGGCTCCGGGAAAGACCTCCCGGAGCCCTTTTCGGTCTCTCAGACCCGCTTCTGGGGGCGGGATTTGGAGTAGACGATCTCCTGGGCGGAGTAGAGCCCGCCGTAGCCCGAGATAAGGTAGCTCACGGCGCACACCCCGGCGAAGAGGGGCAGACCCGCCCCGCCGAAGAGCTCATAGGCCAGGAACACCGAGGACAGGGGGCAGTTGGTCACCCCGCAGAAGACCCCCACGATCCCCGCCGCCGCCGAGAAGGAGGCGGGCAGGCCCAGAAGGGGCCCCACGGTGCAGCCGAAGGTGGCCCCCACGAAGAAGGAGGGGACGATCTCGCCCCCCTTGAACCCGGCGCCCAGGGTGAGGGCGGTGAAGAGGATCTTCAGCAGGAAGGCCCCGGGGAGGGCATTTCCCGCCACGGCGGCGGTGATGACGTGCCCGCCCACGCCGTTGTAGTCCCCGCTGCCCTCCAGGACCGAGAGGAGGACCACCAGGGCCCCGCCCGCGGCGGCGATGAGGTAGGGGTTTTTAAAGAGATAGTGATAGAGGTCGTGGGCGCCGTGCATGGCCTGGTAGAAGAGGATGGCCGCCAGGGCGCACAGGACACCCAGGACGGTGGCCTGGACCAGGACCAGGGGGGAGAGGGCGGGAATGTGGGTCACGGCGTAGGCGGTGGGGGAGACCCCCAGGGCCTGGGCCAGGAGGAAGGCGGTGAGGGAGGAGAGGAGGGCGGGGAAGAGGGCGGCGTAGTGCATCACCCCCACGTGGACCACCTCCAGGGCGAAGATGGCGGCGGTGAGGGGGGTGCCGAAGAGGGCGGAGAAGGCGGCGGCCATGCCACACACCACCAGCACCCGCTGGTCCTCGGCCTGAAAACCCAGCCGCCGGCCCAGGCCCGAGGCGATGGACCCGCCGATCTGGAGGGCGGCCCCCTCCCGGCCGGAGGAGCCGCCGCACAGGTGGGTGAGGGTGGAGCCCAGGAAGATGAGGGGGGCGGTGCGCAGGGCCAAAGGGGCCTCCCCCCGGACGGCACTCAGGACCAGGTTGGTGCCCTTGTCCTCCCGGACCCCGCAGGCGTGGTAGAGCCCCACGATGGCAAGCCCCGCCAGGGGCAGCAGGAGGAGCAGCCAGGGGTGGGCCTGCCGGGCCTCGGTGGCCAGCTCCACCGCCAGGTGGAAGCTCACCCCCACCAGGCCCACCAACAACCCCAGGACCGCCGCGATCACTGCCCACGTGACCAGGGCCAGGAGGTGTCCGCCCAGTTCCAGGAGCTCTTTTTCCTCAGTCTTGCGCCAATTTTCCACAAAAAATCACCGCTTCTTCAAAAAAATACGCTTTCATTATATCATTTTCTTGCGCAGTGTGCTATACTTACCCTGTATTTTCGCGACATAAAGGAGGAATTTCCCGTGCCCGACCCTGCCACACCCCCCTTATCCCTCATCGCCATCATCGCCCTGGCCCTGTGCTGCGCGGCCCTGGCCGTGGGCTGCGTGGTCCTTGCTCTCCGGCTCCGGGCCATGAACCGGCGCGCCTCGGAGGAGGACATCCGCCAGATGGTGGACGCCGGCGAGGAGACCGGCGCCATTGAGAAGGAGGAGAAGGAGCTCATCGAGAACGTCTTCGAATTCAACAACTCCACCGCCGCCGACGTGATGGTCCACCGCACCGATGTGGAGATGATCTGGATCGAGGACAGCGACGAGGAGATCATGGACCTGATCCGCCGCTCCGGTCTGACCCGCTTCCCGGTCTACGACGAGGACCAGGACGACGTCATCGGGCTTTTGAATACCCGGGACTACCTGCTCAACGCCCGGGAGGAGCGGCCCAAGCCCCTGCGGGAGCTGCTGCGGAAGGTGTATTTCGTCCCCGAGACGGTGCGCACCGACGTGCTCTTCCGGGACATGCAGAGCCGGAAGATCCACTTTGCCGTGGTGGTGGATGAGTACGGCGGCACCAGCGGCATCATCACCATGGAGGACCTGATCGAGGAGCTGGTGGGGGATATCTACGACGAGTTCGACCCCAAGGAGGAGCGGGAGATCGTGCCCCTGGGGGAGAATCTCTGGCGCATCGCCGGCTCGGCCGAGCTGGAGGACATCGCCGAGGCCCTGGGGATGGAGTTCCCGGAGGACGAGGAGGCCGAGACCCTGGGCGGCCTGGTCTTTGCCCGGCTGGACGTGATCCCCGCCGACGGCACCCATCCCCGGGTGGACGCCGACGGCCTGCACATCGAGGTGGAGCAGCTCAGCGACCGCCGGGTGGAGTGGGCCAAGGTGAGCAAGGTGGAGATGGAGGAAAAGCAAACGGAAGAAAAATAGCAGACAGAAAAAACCGGCCCAGACGGGCCGGTTTTTTGATATAGGGAACTGCGTTTGGAGGGGGCGGGGAGGTCAGGCGGCGAACAAGAAAGCGAGGATAAAAAAGCAGGAAATCAGGAGATGTGCGAGGGTGAGGAAAACGGTCCTGCCCGGGGCCGCACCGTTATCAATGACCAGCTTCCGCCAAATGCAGCTTGCGGCAAAGTAAATGCCGAGGCAGACCGCCAAATCGAAGGTGGCTTCACTGACCCCGTGAAGTGCAATCTCCCGCTGCAGATACGGATATGCGGCGACCAGCACCGCAACAGGCGGGATGACGCGGAGCAGGCTCAGAAGAAGTGCCGATCTGCGTTGAAACCGTTCATGCAAGGTTTCAACAGTGCTGATGGAGCAGCAGAGGTGCAGAATAATCAGTACGATACCAGTCCCAATGGCGTGCTCTGCCAGCCAGACGGCGAAGGACCCGCTGATGAGCAGGATAATAAAAAAGATGACGCCGAGAAACGTGAGAAAGCCGCTGCCAAAGAAGAAAATCATCACAAACGTGTCTCCATTTCATCAATTTCCTTTCCAATTGCGGTAAAGGTTTTGTAACACAAATTTGCAAAACACAGACAGACCCACCGCTTCCACATTTTGCACAGGTCACTGCGATGTCACAGTCCGGGTGACAGTAACATTTCATGCTTTGATTCCCTTTCGAAGAGTTGCACCTATATAGGTGCAAAATTATCTTAGCACACACATAGAATACTGTCAAGAAAAAGCACCGAAATAGGTGCAAATTTGGACGGTATTCGAGGTGGCTTTCATGGATGCAGGGTACGAAAGACAGGTGGGGCAGAGACTTCGCACCATCCGCGAGGCACGAAAAATGACCCAGGAGCAGCTTGCCGCCAAGCTCCAGGTCAACGGGTGCGACATTACCCGTAGCGCATTAGCCAAAATGGAGGTGGGACAGCGGCACATTTACCTGGACGAACTGAAGCTTCTGGTCTCACTGCTGCATGTGGATTATGCCGATGTTTTGTAGAGAGTGAGGGGAGGGGTGGCATTCCCTGACCTTCATTTTAGGTTCCCCCTGTGTGGCTTAGGTCGCACAGGGGGAACCATTCGGTCGGGGCGGAATGGTGAGAGATTCGATAGGATGGGGGATTTATCCTTTTTCATTTTGTTTTCCGTGCATTTTCCATGGAGATATGCTATACTAAAAAATAGAAAAAATGGGAGGTGTTCCGATGAAACTCACCTTTTTCGGCGCGGCGCGGGCGGTGACCGGGTCCTGCCACTGTGTGGAGTGCGGCGGGCGGAAATACCTGGTGGACTGCGGACTGCAGCAGGGCAGGGACGAGGTGGACAACGCCGTTCTGGATTTCACCCCCGGGATGCTGGAGGCGGTGGTGGTCACCCACGCCCACATCGACCACTCGGGGCGGCTGCCTCTGCTCATCAAGCAGGGCTTCCAGGGGAAGATCTACTGCACCCGGCTCACCGCCAAGCTGCTGGAGATCATGCTGCTGGACTCGGCCCACATCCAGGAGAGCGACGCCCAGTGGGAGAACCAGAAGGGAAAGCGCTCGGGCAAGCCCCCGGTGGAGCCGCTGTACACCATCGCCGACGCCCAGGAGACCCTGAAGCACCTGGTGAGCGTGGAGTACGGCGAGACGGTGGAGCTCCACGACGACGTGACGGCGGAGTTCATCGACGCCGGGCACCTGCTGGGCTCGGCGGAGGTCATTTTCCACCTCACCGAGAACCACGTGAGCAAGACGGTGGTCTTCTCCGGCGATCTGGGCAACACCGACCAGCCCATCATCCGGGACCCCCAGTATGTGGGAGTGAGTGCCGACTATGTGGTCACCGAGTCCACCTACGGCGACAGGCTCCACGACAGGGCCCGGGGCGGCTATAAAAACGAGCTGGCCGCCATCATCGACGAGACCATGGCCAAGGGGGGCAACGTGATCATCCCCGCCTTTGCCGTGGGGCGGACCCAGGAGCTTTTGTACTTCATCCGGGAGATCAAGGAGGAGGGCCTGGTGAAGAGCCGGCCCAACTTTGAGGTGGTGGTGGACTCCCCCCTGGCCCGGGAGGCCACCCAGATCTTCGCCGGGGACCTCGCCGGCTATCTGGACGCCGACGCCATCGAGGCCATTCAGAAGGGGAACCTGTTCACCTTCCCCGACCTGGTGCTCACCCAGTCGGTGGACGAGTCCAAGCTGCTCAACGCCGACGGCAAGTGCCGGGTGATCATCTCGGCCTCGGGCATGTGCGACGCGGGACGCATCCGCCACCATCTCAAGCACAACCTGTGGCGGCCGGAGTGCGCCGTGGTCTTCGTGGGCTATCAGGCCGAGGGCAGCCTGGGCCGCCGGCTGCTGGAGGGTGCGGAGAGCGTGAAGCTCTTCGGCGAGGAGATCGCCGTGCGGGCGAAGATCACGAGAGTGGAGGGCCTGTCCTCCCACGCGGACAAGAACGGGCTGCTGGACTGGATCGGCCACTTCTCCCCCAAGCCCCACCAGGTCTTTGTGGTCCACGGGGACAAGGACGTGACGGTGGAGTACGCCCAGACCCTGAAGGAGCGGGGCTTTTCCGCCCACGCCCCGGACTATGAGGAGGTCTATGACCTGCTCCACGACCGGATGCTGGCGGCGGGCATCCCGCCGGCGGTGAAGGAGAGCCAGCCGGCCTCCCCCGCCGGGTCTCCCGCCTACCGGCGGCTGGAGGAGCTGGGGCAGCAGCTCCTCACCGTCATCCGCCACAACAAGGGCGGCACCAACAAGGACCTGAACAAGTTTGCCGAGGCCATCAAGCTGCTCATCAAGAAATTCGACCGCTGAGGCGGCGGCATCCCGTCCCGGGAACACAAGAAGCCCCCGGCGCGAGCCGGGGGCTTCTTGTGTGTGTTGCAGAGAGATAGGAGAGGGATGGGTTAGGGAGGATGTGTGTTCGTCTTCTTCCTGTGTCCACTGATAAGATACCAAACAATTACGGCGAAACTTTGAAAGAACTATGAATAATTTGTAAATCCGCCGGCCCTTTGCAAAGAGGGAAAAATATGGTATGATAGGCCATGAGGTTTCTTCCCGAAACAGGGGAGAGGGCCCGGAAAGGGCTTGCCTTTTCGGTGCCGGAATGATAAACTGTCATCGCTGAAGGAAGGGGGCTTGGCCATGACCAAGGACGAGGCGTTCGAGTTTCTGGACCGCACCGCCAGAGGGATCGCCGAGATGTTCGGCGCCTCCTGCGAGACCCTGGTCCAGGACATGGGGGACCCCAACCACCCCATCCTGTCCATCTACAACGGGCAGGTCTCGGGCCGGGAGGTGGGCTCCACCCTGGATATCCTGGGGTCAGGGAAGCTCATCGACTCCTCCGCCCTCACCACCGACTTCGTCAACCTCTTTGCCACCACCCCCAACGGGGCCCAGGTGAAATCCTCCACCTTCCACATGCGGGGGGAGGGCTTCGATCTGGCCCTGGGCATCGACTTCGACTTTACCTCCCTGGCCTTCGCCAACCGGACCCTGGTGGGGCTCATGAGCGCCGACGCTGACCTCCAGAGCGCCCTGTGGACCGGAGGGGAGGGGCAGCTCTGGCAGATCGTGGAAGAGTGCATCTCCTCCCTGGGCAAGCCGGTGGACCAGCTGGACAAGCGGGAGCGGCTGAAGCTCATCGCCCTGATGGACCAGAAAAACGTCTTCTCCTTCCGCAAGTCGGTGCCCTTTGTGGCCCAGCGGCTGAAGGTGTCCCGATATACCGTTTATAAATATTTGGACGAGCTTGCCGCGGAAAAGGCAGCCGCCCGTAAGGAGTGAAGGATCATGTACGAGCAGGAGATCAACGCCTATTTTGACGATCCCAAGGTGCAGAAGGAGCTTGTGGCCGCCATCGGCCGGCTGGTGGCGGTGAAGAGCGTGAAGGGGGATCCCGCCCCCGGCGCTCCCTTCGGCCCCGGCCCCAAGGCCGCCCTGGAGGAGGCCCTGAAGCTCTGTGCCGAGCTGGGCTTTGCCACCCGGAACTACGACAACTACGTGGGCCTGGCCGACCTCAACGACAAGGAGACCCAGCTCCACGTCCTGGCCCACATGGACGTGGTGGGGGAGGGCACCGGCTGGAATACCGACCCCTACACCTGCGTGGAGAAGGACGGGATGCTCTACGGCCGGGGGGTCAGCGACGACAAGGGCCCCGCCGTGGCCGCCCTGTTCGCCATGAAGGCCCTGCGGGACCTGAATATCCCCCTGAGCAAGAACGTCCGGCTGATCCTGGGCACCGATGAGGAGTCCGGCAGCGCCGACATCGCCTACTACTATGCCCGGGAGCCCTATGCTCCCCAGACCTTTACCCCCGATGCCCAGTTCCCCGTCATCAACATCGAGAAGGGCCACTATCACCCGGACTTCGGGGCCTCCTGGGGTGCCCAGAGCGCCCTGCCCAGGGTGTCCGCCCTGAATGGCGGCTTCCGGGTCAACGTGGTGCCCCCCGAGGCGGCCGCCGAGGTGCTGGGGGTGAGCGCCAAGAATGTGCTGGACCTGTGCGCCGCCGTGGAGCGCAAGTCCGGGGCCTCCTTCACCGTCACCGACAAGGGGGAGAACGTGAGCATCCACTGCGCGGGCCGCAACGCCCACGCCGCCAATCCCGACGACGGCATCAACGCCATCCAGGCCCTCCTGGAGGTCCTCTCCGCCCTGCCCCTGGCTGAGTGTGAGTCCACCCGGGCCATCCGGGGCATGCATGAGCTCTTCCCCTTCGGGGACAACCGGGGCGAGGGCCTGGGCATCGCCCAGTCCGACCCCGAGAGCGGGGCCCTCACCCTGAATCTGGCCCTGATGACCCTGGGCGAGACCGGGTTCTCCGCCAAGATCGATTCCCGCTTCCCCCTGTGCGCCAACGAGGACAACTGCAAAAAGGCCGCCGAGGCCAGCTTTGCCAGGTACGGCATTGCCGTCACCGGCGACGGGGAGATGACCGCCGCCCACTGCGTGAGCGCCGACTCCCCCCTGGTGAAGACCCTGCTGGAGTGCTATACCGCCTTTACCGGCCAGGCCGACCCCAAGCCCATCGCCATCGGCGGCGGGACCTATGTCCACGACATCCCCGGCGGCGTGGCCTTCGGGTGCAAGTTCCCCGGCTTTGATCCCAAGATGCACTCCCCCAACGAGCAGGCCAGCGTGGAGCTGCTGGTGAAGTCGGCCAAGATCTTTACCCTGGCCATGGCCCGGCTGTGCCGGTAAGGTCTGCCATGAGAAGGGGTATCAGAACAGGGGCGGCCGCCCTGGCTCTGCTCCTGAGCCTGACGGCCTGCTCCGCTCCCGCCGGGACCGGGGAGTTTAAGGCCGACGCCTATGTCACGGGGGTGCTCAACGAGCTCTACCTGGGGCAGTTCGACCCGGAGTATCTGGACATGGTGGGCATCAGCGAGGAGCAGGCCCAGCAGGCCTATGAGAATGGACTGGACCAGGAGGCGGCCTATTTCATCGCCGTCTACTCCATCCAGTACCCCACCGACGAGCTGCGGGAGGACCTGGCCGGGCTCTATAAGGAGATCTACCAGCACACCGAGTTCCAGGTGGAGCCGGCGGCGGAGCAGGAGGACGGCTCCTACTCGGTGGAGGTGAAGATCCGGCCCATCGACATCGTCCAGCAGGTGGAGGGCGACGAGGCCACCCAGGAGGCGTACAAGGCCTTCGGAGAGAAGTACCCCGTGGAGAAGCTCAACGCCATGGACGCGGAGGAGTACGAGGCGGCGGACCGGGAATATGCCGAAATGCTCCTCAAGCTCTACCGGGACAAGCTGCCCGAGACCGGCAACCAGGACGAGGTCTCGGTGACCGTCAGGCTGGAGAAGAACGAGAACGGCTACTATGCCATCCCCGCCGAGGACTTCACCCGGCTCAACGACGCCATCATCGACTACCACGGCAGCGGCAGCGACGGCATCGACAGCGAATGAGAAAAACAGCAGAGGCCCATGACTTCCGTCATGGACCTCTGCTGTTTCTGGGGCGGGCTGAAGGCCGGGGGCCCTTTTCACTCCCCGCTCTCCAGGGTCATCACCGAGACCTCGAAGGCGGTGCGCTCGGTCTCCCGGCCGTCCTCCACCTTCCGGTAGTTCCGGCTCTGGAGCCGCCCGGTCATGTGGACCGTGTCCCCCACCGCCAGCTCCCCGCAGGACCGGGCCAGGGAGCCCCAGGCGATGCAGGGTAAGTAGTCCGAGCGGCCGTACCGGCGGTTCACCGCCAGCAGCAGGTCGCAGATCTCCCGGCCCAGGGGGGTCCGGCGGACCACCGGGGCCTTGCACAGCACTCCGGTGAGCTCCAGGCTGTTGGCGTGGTCCCCCTGGGAGGGCTCCAGCTCCCGGGCGAAAAAGGTGATGACCAGCCGGGGCCCCACCCCTGACCGGTTGTTGAAGGAGCGCACCTCCCCGGTGAGGCGGTATTCCTCTCCCTCCCTGACCGGGCAGCGCTCCAAAAGGCCCCGGGGGGCCACCACGTTCAATCGGTCCACTGTCCCGCTCAGCCGCTCCACCTCCAGGGGGAAGAGAAAGTAGTCCACCTCGTGGTTGGTGTGGGAATAGCGGGGTCCTCCCCCGGCCCGCCCGATGAGGGACGCCCGGTTCCTGCCTGTCTCCATCTGCCTCACGCTCCTTTTGTGTCCTGGTGCCATCCTATGCGCCGGGATGTGCCCGTATGCCCCTTGCGTTTTTTTCAAAATAAGGTTACAATAGCATCCATCGGAAAGACAGAAAGAGGAGGGATCGTCCGTGAAGGATGGATTCATCAAAGTGGCTGCCGGAACCCCCAGGATCCGGGTGGCCGACTGCGCCTACAATGCCGGGCAGATCATCAGCCTGATGAAGGAAGCGGCGGCGGAGGGGGTCAAGGTCCTCTGCCTGCCCGAGCTGTGTCTGACGGGGTACACCTGCGCCGACCTGTTCCTCCAGCCCACCCTGCTCCGGGGGGCCGAGGCGGGGCTGGCCGCCATCCTGGAGGAGACCAGGGAGCTGGACCTCCTCACCGCCGTGGGTCTGCCGGTGGTGAACAAATGGGACAACAAAATGTATAATTGCGCCGCTGTTATACTGAAGGGAGAGATCCTGGGCCTGATCCCCAAGACCTATATCCCCAACTACGGGGAGTTCTACGAGGGCCGCTGGTTTGCCTCGGGCAAGGAACTGGACGCCACGGTGGAGCTGTGCTCCCAGCGGGTGTGGATGAGCCCCAATGCCGTATTTGCCTGCGAGACCATGCCGGACCTGGTCATCGGCGTGGAGCTGTGCGAGGACCTGTGGGCCCCGGAGCCCCCCTCCACCACCCTGGCCAGGGCGGGCGCCGTCCTCATCCTGAACCTGTCCGCCTCTGACGAGGTGGTGGGCAAGGCCGATTACCGCCGCCGGCTTGTCACCGGCCAGTCCGCCCGGCGGGTCTGCGGCTATGTCTACGCCGACGCCGGGGAGGGGGAGTCCACCACCGACCTGGTCTTTGCCGGCCACGACCTGATCGCCGAGAACGGGACCCTCCTGGCGGAGAGAAAGTTCGCCACCGGGCTCACCGTTTCCGAGATCGACGTGGAAAAGCTGGCCTACGAGCGGCGGCGGATGAACACCTTTACCGCCCCCGAGGCCACGCCCATGGAGAAGGTCCATGCCATCGGGGTGGGCTGGGTGAGCTTTTCCCTGGCCCGGGAGAAGACGGCCCTGACCCGGCCCGTCTCCGACGCGCCCTTCATTCCGGAGGACAACGCCGAGCGGGGGGAGCGGTGCGAGGAGATCCTGACCATCGCCGCCCTGGGACTGAAAAGACGGCTGGAACACACCCACGCCAAGTGTGCCGTCATCGGCCTCTCCGGGGGCCTGGACTCCACCCTGGCCCTGCTCATCACCGCCCGGGCCTATGACCTGCTGGGCTGGGACCGGGGGGATATCCTGGCCGTCACCATGCCCTGCTTCGGCACCACGGCGCGGACCAAGTCCAACGCGGTGAAGCTGGCCGAGAGCCTGGGCACCGGGCTCCAGACGGTGGACATCGGAAAGGCCGTGGAGCAGCACTTCGCAGACATCGGCCAGTCCATGGACGACCACGACGTGACCTTTGAAAACGCCCAGGCCCGGGAGCGCACCCAGGTCCTCATGGACCTGGCCAACCAGCGGGGGGGCATGGTCATCGGCACCGGGGACCTCAGTGAGCTGGCCCTGGGCTGGGCCACCTACAACGGGGACCACATGAGCATGTACGGCGTCAACGCCTCCATCCCCAAAACGCTGGTGCGCCATCTGGTCTCCTACGCCGCCGAAACCGGCGCCGACCCCGTCCTCTCCGGCGTCCTGCGGGATATCCTGGACACCCCCGTGTCCCCCGAGCTGCTCCCCCCCAAGGACGGGGAGATCGCCCAGAGGACTGAGGACCTGGTGGGCCCCTACGAGCTCCACGACTTCTTCCTCTACTACGCCCTGCGGTGGGCCTTCCCGCCCAAAAAGATCTTCCGGCTGGCCCAGTACGCCTTTGCCGGGGCCTATGACCGGGAGACCATCCTGAAGTGGCTGAAGAACTTCTACCGCCGGTTCTTTGCCCAGCAGTTCAAGCGCTCCTGCCTCCCCGACGGGCCCAAGGTGGGCTCGGTGACCCTCTCCCCCCGTGGCGACTGGCGGATGCCGTCCGACGCGGTGGCCGCCCTGTGGCTGGAGGAACTGGAAAATCTGTGAGAACGTGGGCGGCCGGGCTCCAACAGAAGAGCCCCGGCATCAATACGCCCCGGAGGAGGGACCCCCATGCCGGATGAAAGGAACAGCCTGGAACAGCTGATGGCCATGCGGGATATGGACGAGATCTTCGCCCTGGAGGATGACACCGATTTTGTTACCGCACTTTCCTCTGCCCTCTGGGATCAGACGGGGTTTGGCAAGGATCTGGACGCCGTTTCCCCGGAGGCCCGGGTGTTTTACCTCTGTCATGCCCTGGATGGGGAAGTGAATAACGGCGGATTTTCCGCCTTCTTTTACAATCCCAGCGGACAGTGGGGGCCCGAAACGATAGACGCCCTGGAGGCCGTCGGCGCGCCGGGGACGGCGGCGCTGCTCCGCCGGTTCATCGCCCTTCTTCCCTGTGACGGATATCCCCGGGACATTGCCGTGCGGAATGATGTTCTGCTGGAGGTTCCGGACACCTTCGACGCCGACGTGGGGGAACTGGACGACGAATTCTACGCCGGGCCTGACGGAAGCCTTCAGGCCCTGTATGTCACCTATGCCCGGGACCACCGGGACGATTTTTCGTAAGGATGTGATCTTCCTGTGAATCTCTATCTCGACCTGTTCCTCACCTTTGCCAAGGTGGGCGCGTGCACCTTCGGCGGGGGGATGGCCATGCTGCCCATCCTCCAGCGGGAGGTGGTGGAGCACAAGGGCTGGTGTGATGAGGATGAGCTCACCGACTACTTCGCCATCGGCCAGTGCACCCCCGGCATCATCGCCGTGAACACCGCCACCTTTGTGGGCTCCAAGAAGAAGGGGAACCTGGGGGGCGTCGTGGCCACCCTGGGCATGGTCTTCCCCTCGGTGGTGATCATCACCTTCATCGCCGCCTTCCTCCAGAATTTTGCCCATCTGGCCGTTGTGCAGCACGCCTTCAGCGGCATCCGGGCCGCCGTGGTGGCCCTCATCGCCTCCAGCGTCATCAAGCTGGGGAAGAAGGCGCTGAAGGATCTGCCCGCCGTGCTCATTTACCTCTTCGTGCTCTCCCTGGCCGTGGCGGGGAACCTGTTCACCTTCGACGGCGCCACTCCCCTGGGCTGGTTCCTGGGGCTGGTCACCTCCTCGGTGACCCTGGTGGTCCTCTCCGGCGTGGCCGGGCTGTGTGTCAAGGCCGGGAAGGGAGGGTTCCGGAAATGATCTATCTCCAGCTCTTCTATGAGTTCTTTAAGGTGGGCCTCTTCTCGGTGGGAGGCGGCCTGGCCACCCTCCCCTTCCTCCAGGACCTGGGAGTGCGCACCGGCTGGTTCTCCGCCGCCGACCTGGCGGACATGATTGCTGTCAGCGAGTCCACCCCCGGCCCCGTGGGGGTGAACATGTCCACTTACGTGGGCTTCCGCTGCGGCATGGACCAGGGGGGCCTGGGCCCCGTGGGAGGGATCCTGGGCGCCGTGGTGGGAGTTTTGGGCCTGGTGGCCCCCTCCATCATCGTCATCCTCATCGTGGCCGGCTTTTTGAAGAAATTCCGGGACTCCAAGGTGGTGGACGCCGTCTTCACCGGCCTGCGGCCCGCCTCGGTGGGGCTCATCACGGCGGCGGGGCTCAGCGTGGCGGTGATCGCCCTGTTCCAGACCGTCCCCCAGCCCGCTGCCAGCATGGACGCCACCGTGCCCTACTGGCCGGCCATCGCCATCGCGGCGGCGGTCTTTGCCTGCCTTCACGTTCCCAAACTCAAGGACCTGCACCCCATCCTCTACATCGCCATCGCCGCCGCGGTGGGTATCCTCTTCCGGCTCTGAAGCGTACAGAACAGCGCAATGCCCCGCCGCCTTGGCGGGGCATTGTTCATTCTGACGGGAAAAGTGGGAAAAACCGCGGAAAAAAGGCCCTTTTCCGTGGAAATGGGAATTGCCATTTATTTCAAACCGTGATAGAATTAAATCCCATCCCCCTGAGGGGAAACGAAAAACGAAAGAGAAAGGTGATCGTGGAAATGAACTGGAAAAAGTCGATCTCCCTGATCCTCTCCCTGGCACTGGCTGCCTCCCTGGCAGTCCCTGCCCTGGCCGACGAAAAGCCCGCCGGCTGGACCCCCGCCGACGGCGCCCGGGTAGAGGAGCCCTGGTACGCCGAGGCCCAGGCCTATGTGATGGAAAAGGGCATCATGACCGGCACCGACAAGGGCTTTGAGCCCCAGAAGACCGTCACCCGCGCCGAGGTCTTCCAGACCCTCTACAACATGGAGAAGCCCGAGCTGGCCACCACCAGCATCCCCTTCCCCGACACCCAGGGCAAGTGGTATGACGCCGCCGCCAACTGGGCCGGCGCCACCCAGCTCGCCAAGGGGGACGAGACCGGGGCCTTCTGCGGCGACCGGGCCATGACCCGGGCCGAGATGGTGGCCGTCCTCCACCGGTACGCCCAGATGAAGGGCGCCGAGCTGCCTGTGGTGGAGGAAAACGCCGCCGACCCCGTGATCCTCCGGGAGGACTACTATGTCCCTGCCTGGGCCGCGGAGGACTTCTGCTGGGCCCTCCGGACCGGGATGATCCGGGGCTATGAGAGCGTGGACTCCGTGGAGTACCGCCCCAACGCCACCCTCACCCGTGCCGAGCTGGCCACCGTGCTCATGCGTTTTGACAGCGGCCTCACCCCCTATGTGGAGACCGCCGTGACCTATGAGAACGACGGCCGCACCGTTCCCGCCGTGGTCACCATGCCCGCCGGGGCGAAGGGCAAGGTCCCCGCCGTCGTCATGGCCCACGGCCACGGCGGCAGCAAGGATGAGAACGTGGGCTTCCCCGGTGTTGCCCGCGCCCTGGCCGCTGCCGGCATCGCCACCATCCGCATGGACTTCCCCGGCTGCGGTGAGTCCACCGAGCCCTTTACCGAGAACACCCTGCGGAACATGAAGTCCGACGTCACCGCCGGCCTGGCCTATCTGGAGGCCAACTACGACGTGGATCCCGACCACGTGGGCATCCTGGGCTACTCCATGGGCGGCCGCATCGCCATGGAGCTGGTCACCGCCGAGGACAACCCCTACTCCGCCGTGTACATCCTCTCCGGCGTGTCCACCCCAGGTGAGGTGTGCATCGCCGGGCTGCTGCCCGAGGGCACCACCCAGGCCGACGCCGAGAAGCAGGCCAAGGAGACCGGCTCCTTCGACTACACCACCCAGTACGGTCAGACCCTGTCCCTGTCCGCCGAGTGGTTCGAGGACATGATGATCGATCCCCTGAAGGACGCCGACAAGTACACCGGACCCATGATCGTGGTCCACGGCGACCTGGACACCGTGGTGGATGACGCCACCAACAAGCTCACCGTGGCCACCTTCGCCGGCGCCCAGGAGGTCATCGTCCCCGGCGCCGACCACGGCTACGGCTTCTACTCCGACCAGCCCGAGGTCACCGCCGTGGTGGAGGGCAAGGCCGTGGAGTTCTTCACCGCCAACCTGTGCACCGCCGTGGAGCGGAACGTGCTGGTCCTGGTGCCCAACCCCAATGACGGCAGCTACTTCGAGGCCGGCGCCAACGGCGCCAAGGCCCTGGAGGAGAAGTTCCCCGGCACCAAGACCGAGATCAAGGCCATGGGTACGGTGGCCGGCGCCAACGGCATGCCCTCCGCCGAGGAGGAGTTGAACGCCTTCAAGGACTTCTTCCTGGACGCCGCTGAAAGCGGCAAGTACGACCTGATCATCACCGGCGGCGCCGAGTGCACCCCCGCCATGCTCCTGGCCGCCAAGACCTATCCCGACCAGAAGTTCTTCAGCTTCGACCTCCAGCACCTGGACGGCACCGAGCTGGAGAACAACAGCTATGAGAACGTGTACGGCGTGATCTACAAGAACGAGGACCTGGGCTACCTGGCCGGCTACATCGCCAGCCAGATCACCACCAGCAGCATGGTGAGGTCCAACGCCGAAAAGAAGGTGGGCGTGCTGGTGGGCATGGACGTCCCCGGCATGAACGACTACGTGGGCAGCTTCTGCCAGGTCTGCAAGGACAACGGCGTCACCGTCTACCTGGACTATGTGGGCGATTTCGTGGCCGAGATGGCCCCTGTGGCCGCCGAGAAGGCCAAGGCCATGTATGACGACGGGGTGGACGTGATCTGGCAGGTGGCCGGCGGCGCCGGCAAGGGCGTCTTTACCGCCGCCGCCCAGGCTGATCGCTACGCCCTGGGCGTGGACTGCGACCAGACCCTCACCGTCAGCGATGAGAAGGAGAAGGCCGCCATCGTCACCTCCTTCTACGCCAACTCCGCCGCCGCCATCGAGGACGCCTTCCGGGCCCTGGTGGACGGCAAGTTCCCCGGCGGCACCTATCCCACTGTGGGACTGGCTGAGGGCTATGTGGGCTTTGCCGACAACGAGCAGTTCCGGGATCTGGCTCCCCAGTCCATCCGGGAGAGCGTGAATGCGCTCTACGAGAAGATGGCCGACGGCACCACCGTGGTCTTCAAGGCCTCCGATGACGCTGAGGCCTGGGAAGAGCTGAAGGCCGCCGTGGCTCCCGAAAAATAAAAACAGACAGGACCGCTCCTTCGGAGCGGAGAACAGGGGCGGCGGTCGAAGGACCGCCGCCCTGTCTCCCTTTTTTGCCCCCGCATCACGTGCAAATCGACGGAAATGACCGCAAAAAGCCCTGGAAAATGCCCCCTTTCCATAAAAATGGAAATTGCCTTTTCCGCCAAACCGTGATAAAATAAAGTCGACATCCCTCTGTGGGAAAATCGAACAAATCAAAAAGAGAAAGGTGAATGAGGAATGAATTGGAAAAAGCCCGTTTCCCTGGTCCTCTCCCTGGCGCTGGCCGCCTCCCTGGCGGTCCCCGCCCTGGCCGACGAAAAGCCCGCCGGCTGGACTCCCGCCGACGGCGCCCGGGTGGAGACGCCCTGGTATGCCGCCGCCCAGGCCTATGTGACCGACAAGGGCTGGATGATCGGCACCGACAAGGGCTTTGAGCCCGACAAGACCGTCACCCGGGCCGAGGTCTACCAGACCCTGTGGAACATGGAGGGCTCCCCTGTGGTGGAGGCCCCCACCGAGCATCTGCTCCAGATGAGCGAGTCCCTCAACGGCATCCTGGATGTGTGGTTCACCAACTCCGCCCGCTGGGCCTATCATGAGGGCCTGACCACCGGCGCCGAGGGCGGCCGCTATGAGGGCGGCCGGGCCATGACCCGGGCCGAGCTGGCCACCGCCCTCTACCGCTGGGTCCAGAGCAAGGACCAGGGCTTCACCGGCGCCTGGATGTTCCTGCTGGACTTTGACGACGCCGACCAGGTCCCCGAGTGGGCCGACGAGGCCATGCACTGGATGACCATGAAGAAGGTCATCAACGGCAAGGGCAACGAGCGGACCCTGGCCTGCCAGGACACCGCCACCCGCGCCGAGCTGGCCCAGATGCTCATGAAGCTGGATAAGGTCATGAACGGCATGGAGGCCGACGCGGTCACCGGCACCGTCACCGAGATCGAGAAGTACGGCCACGCCGTGCTGGACGTGAAGATCGAGGACTTCAACGCCGCCGGCTTTGCCCTGGGTGACATCGTCACCGTCACCGCCGGGGAGTACAGCGCCGACATGCCCTATCTGGACGGCTACTATGTGGACTCCGGCGAGCTGATGCTCCGGGCCTATCCCGGCAAGGAGTTCCTAGCCGTGTGCATCAACTACGGCAAGTTCAACGAGGTGGCCGGCGTGGAGGTGGGCGACACCGTCTCCATCTCCCTGAAGGAGAAGGAGGGCGCCCTGGCTCTCCAGGCCACCTACTCCCTGAAGTACACCAATGACCGGGCCGACTACGCCTCCGACGAGATCTTCGCCAACTTCCGCGCTGTCATCCCCGGCAAGCTCTACCGCTCCGCCTCCCCTGTGAACAACGAGAATAACCGGGCCGCCACCGCCGACGCCCTGGTGAAGGCCGCCGGGGTCAAGACCGTGATGAACATGGCCGACACCCAGGAGGAGATCGACGAGTACCTGGCCGCTGAGGACTTTGCCTCCCCCTACTACAAGGCCCTGCTGGACGCCAAGAAGGTGGCCGTGTTGGGCATGCCCGTGAACTACGCCTCCGATGAGTTCGCCGAGAGCCTGGTGGAGGGCCTGACCTTCCTGGCCCAGAACGAGGGTCCCTACCTCATCCACTGCACCGAGGGCAAGGACCGGGCCGGCTGCGCATCCGCCTTTGTGGAGGCCCTCATGGGCGCCAGCCTGGATGAGATCGTGGCCGACTATATGAAGAGCTACGAGAACTACTACGGCGTGAAGCCCGGCGATGACAAGTATGACCTGATCGCCGAGGGCAACGTCAAGGAGATGCTCCGGGCCATGGCCGGCCTGGAGAAGGGCGCCGACCTGGCCGGCGTGGACCTCCAGAAGGCCGCCGAGACCTACCTCACCGCCCACGGTATGAAGGAAGCCGACCTGAAGGCCCTGGTGAAGAACCTGACTCCTGACGCCATCGTCGGCAAGGCCGTGGCCGCCAGCAAGTACGGCAACGTGGGGACCGACATCACCGGCATGGCCGTGGCCGCCGCCGGCTTTGAGGTGGGCGACATCCTGAAGGTGGAGATCACCGGCCAGGAGGCCCTGATGATCCCCTTCGGCACCGGCTACTCCAATGTGGACACCGGCAAGCCCATCGCCCTGATGGACACCTCCGTTGACACCCTGGCTCTGGCCATCAACATGGGCAACTTTGCCGGCACCTACGCCCTGGGCACTCAGGCCGAGGACAAGAGCTGGACCATGGACCCCGACAAGACCGTCACCGTCTCCATGGGGGAGAAGGCCGGCTACCTGGAGGAGTACACCATCCGCAACATCGACGACCTGCGCACCAACGACCGGGCGGATTACGCCTCCGACGAGGTCTTTGCCAACTTCCGGGCCGTCACCATCGGTGACATCGCCGACGGCAGGCTCTACCGGGGCTCCTCCCCCGTGAACCCCGAGCTGGGCCGGAACACCTACGTGGACGCCTTCCTCAAGGCCAACGGCGTCAAGACCGTCATCGACCTGGCCGACTCCGAGGAGGAGTACGAGGGCTATGAGGGCGTGAAGGAGTCCTACGCCTACACCACCAACACCGTGAAGCTCAACATGGGCGTGGACTTCGCCGCCGAGGACTTCGCCGCCAAGCTCAAGACCGGCCTGGAGTATATGCTCGCCAACGAGGGCCCCTACTACGTCCACTGCACCGAGGGCAAGGACCGCTGCGGCTTTGTCACCATGGTGCTGGAGATGCTCATGGGCGGCAAGGCCGATGAGATCGTGGACGACTATATGCTCTCCTTTGAGAACTACTACCACGTGGAGCACGACTCTGACCGCTGGAACCGCATCGCCACCAGCAACGTCATCGCCAACCTCCTCAAGCTCACCGGCGCCGAGGACCAGACCGCTCTGGCCAAGGCCGACCTGGTGAAGGCCGCCGAGACCTACCTCACCGACACCGTGGGCCTCACCGCCGACCAGGTCACCGCTCTGAAGACCACCCTGAGCAAGTAAAACGGGCTTTTCCGCACAGCAGAGGGACCGCTTCCATCGGAAGCGGTCCCTTTTTGCAGCTCAAACGGAAGGCTCCGCAGGGGCTTTGGAGGGAGGGAAGAGGCGAAGGGACCTGTGACGGAAAGGCCGCCGACGGAGGCGAGGAAGGTCCCTTTGGGGATGGGCCCGCTTCCGACCCCTTTTTTGGCAGATTTTTGGCATTTCATTCCTGTATAGGTTGCAGGGGAGAGAGGGCTATGCTATAATATTTTTATCAGTTTGCCGTGAAGCGGCAAAAGAAGGAGGAATATTGATGCACAAAAGGTTCCGTTCCACTGTCAGCTTGCTGCTGTCCGCTGTCCTCATCTCCGGTCTGGCCCTGCCCGGGGCTGCGGCCGCGGGGAAGAGCGAGCCCATCGAGCTGACCCTGATCGCCACCAGCGACGTCCATGGCAAGGTCCTTCCCATCGATTACGCCACCAACGCCCCCAAGCCCACGGTGGGCCTGTCCATGATCTCCTCCATGATCAAGGATATCCGGGAGAAGGAGGACAACGTCATCCTGGTGGATGGCGGCGACACCGTCCAGGGTACCGCCATGACCTACTACTTCTCCTACTTTGAGCCCGAGATGGACGACCCCATGATGAAGGCCCTGCGGCTCATGGACTACGACATGTGGTCCCTGGGCAACCATGAGTTCAACAACGACCTGCCCATCCTCCGCCGCCAGGTGGAGTATGTGATGTCCCCGGACAACGGCCTGGAGCATTCCGTGCCCATGTCCGCGGCCAACTTCGTCAAGGAGGGCACCGAGTGGGATCCCTGGATGGGCGTGCCCTATGTCATCAAGGAGTTCGAGCAGAACGGCACCAAGGTGAAGGTGGGCCTCATCGGTATGGACACCCCCAACATCCCCGCCTGGGAGGTCTCCTCTCACTATGAGGGCATCGACTTCCGCAACTTCGTGCCCACCATCGAGCACTATGTGCCCATCCTCCGGGAGCAGGAGGGCTGCGATGTGGTCATCGCCGTGGTCCACTCCGGCGTGGAGGATGAGACCAGCACCGACGGCAACGATCCCGCCGAGTACGAGAACCAGACCCGGGCCATGATCAACCTCACCACCGGCATCGACGCGGTGGTCTCCGGCCACTTCCACGCCACCGATTACCGGGAGGACCTGCTCAACGCCGACGGCAAGGTGGTCCCCCTGATCTCCGGCGGCGGCGGTGAGGGCCTGGCCTACCTCAAGCTCCTCTACGACCCCGAGACCAAGACCACCACTCCCGCCACCGAGGAGAACGGCTACCGCTTCCTGAAGGACCAGGAGGGCATCCAGGAGGACAAGGTGGTGGCCGACGCCCTGAAGGAGTACAACGACAAGCTCCAGGCCTATCTGGACCAGCCTCTGGGCAAGGCCACCGGCGGCTTCTCCAATGAGAACATCTCCCTCCAGCCCACCGCCCTGATGGATATGCTCAACCGGGCCCAGCTCTCCGCCGTGCCCGCCCAGCTGTCCATCTGCGCCCCCCTCACCAGCGGAGACGACGTGCGGGACCTCATCCCCGAGGGGGATATCACCATGCGCCTGCTCTATCAGCTCTACGTGTTTGAAAACTGGCTCTACCGGGTGAACATGACCGGGGAGCAGCTCCGCCTGTGGCTGGAGCACGCCGCCACCCAGTACACCAACTCCTGGGATCCCGACTACTTCGGCGGCGGGTACTATACCGACGAGATCTACAACCTGGACTATGAGATCCACTACTACGCTCCCGAGGGCAGCCGGGTCCAGAACATGACCTATCAGGGCCAGCCTGTGACTCCCGACCAGACCTTCAGCGTGGTGATGAACAACTACCGCTTCACCGGCGGCGCCGGGTTCATGCAGGCCGCCGGGCTGACCCCCGAGGATTACTCCCTCACCGATTTCTACACCCTGGACGAGATGGGCAACGAGAACGGCCAGGTGAGAAACATCGTGGCCCAGTACATCCGGGATCAGAAGGAGCTCGCCCCCACCGTGGAGAGCACCTGGCAGTTCTTCAAGACCAAGGAGGACGCCATCGCCGCCGGGGCCAAGGTGGTGGGCGAGGCTGAGCCTGCCCCCGAGCCCACGCCGGAGCCCGCTCCCGAGCCCGAGCCTACCCCCGAGCCCGCCCCCGAGCCGGAGCCCGAGCCCGCTCCCGAGCCCACCCCCGTCGGGGAGAACACCTATACCGTCAAGGCCGGCGACTCCCTGTGGAAGATCGCCAGGACCTGCTCCGGCAAGGGCAGCAACTGGAAGGCCCTCTACGAGGCCAACCAGACTGTGATCAAGGACCCCAACAAGATCTTTGTGGGTCAGACCCTGACCCTTCCCCAGGGCTGGTAAGCAAAGCCCTCTCCATCCCCCGCCGCGAAAGCGGCGGGGGATGTTTTTTGCCCCGCTGCAAGCCCTTCTGCCACCGGCGGCTGCGCAAAGCAAAAGCCAGCGCTTTTTTGAGGCGCTGGCTTTTGTTGCGGTCTGACAGGTCCGTTCGATATGCCGACCCTCTTATGGGCGGCGGCCCGTTATTCCCTCACCTGGCCCGAGCCGTAGATAACGTACTTGGTGGAGGTCAGCTCCTCCAGGCCCATGGGGCCCCGGGCGTGGAGCTTCTGGGTGGAGATGCCGATCTCGGCCCCCAGGCCGAACTCCCCGCCGTCGGTGAACCGGGTGGAGGCGTTAACGTACACGGCGGCGGCGTCCACCTCATTGAGGAACCGCTGGGCGGCGGTGTAGTCCTCGGTGACAATGGCCTCCGAGTGGCCGGTGGAGTGGGCGGCGATGAAGTTCAGGGCCTCGTCCAGGCCGGCGACCACGTGGGCGGCAAGCTGATAGTCCCCGTACTCGGTGTCCCAGTCCTGGGCCGTGGCGGGCACGGCCTGGGGGAGAAGGGCGCAGGCCTCCGGGTCGCCGTGGACGGTGACCGCTTTGGCCTTCAGCCGCTCCCAGGCCATGGGCAGGAAGCGGTCGGCCACCGCCCGGTCCACCAGCACGCACTCGGCGGCGTTGCACACCGAGGGCCGGGAGCACTTGGCGTTGTAGAGGATGTCCGCCGCCCGGTCCAGATCGGCCCCGGCGTGGACGTACACATGGCAGACCCCCTCCCCGGTGCGGATGACGGGGACGTGGGCGTTGGCCGAGACATGGCGGATGAGCCCCGCCCCTCCCCGGGGGATGAGCACGTCCAGATATTCGGTCAGGTCCATCATCTCGTCGGCGCTCTGGCGGGAGGTGTCCTCCACCAGGGCCACGCAGTCCCGGGGCAGGCCGGCGCTCTCCAGGGCGTCCCGGAGGATGGCGATGGCCGCCTTGTTGGAGCGGAAGGCCTCCTTGCCCCCCCGAAGGAGCACCGCGTTGCCCGCCTTCAGGCACAGGGCGGCGGCGTCCACCGTCACGTTGGGCCGGGCCTCGTAGATGATGCCGATGACCCCCAGGGGCACCCGGCGCTGCTCGATGCGCAGGCCGTTGGGCCGCAGGATGGACTTGACCACCTGGCCCACCGGGTCTGGGAGGGCGGAGACCTGGCGGACCCCGTCGGCCACCCCCCGGATGCGCTCCTCGCTCAGGGCCAGCCGGTCCAGCAAGGACTCCCGCATCCCGTCCGCCTTGGCGGCGGCCAGGTCCCGGGCGTTGGCCTCCAGCCACTCTCCCTGCCGGGCGATGATGGCGTCGGCTATGGCGTTCAGGGCGGCGTTCTTCTCCTGCATGGTGGCGGTCATCAGCCGCCGGGAGGCGGCCTTTACCGCCGCGGCCTGGGTCTCAAGGATGGTCATATGCTTCACACCTTTCTGCGTGGGGGCCGAGGGACGGGCCCTGTCTATAATGTTGTGTTTTGGAAGAGAGCGGGCGCTTATGCCTTCGCTGTGAACCGCGTTCCCACGGGCTTTCCCTCCACGATATCGTAGAGGGCGTCCAGCTTGTCGGAGTTGGCGATGACCATGTCGATGCCCTTCTCCATGGCGTACCGGGCGGCCGAGAGCTTGGTGGCCATGCCGCCGGTGCCCCACTTGGTGCCGCCGCCTCCGGCCAGGGCCTCAATCTCCGGGGTGATGGCCGTCACCCGGGGGATGAGCTGGGCGGCGGGGTCCTTACGGGGGTCGGCGTCGTAGAGACCGTCGATGTCGCTGAGGAGCACCAGCAGGTCGGCCCGGCACAGCCCGGCCACGATGGCCGAGAGGGTGTCGTTGTCGCCCAGGACCTTCCGGGAGCCGGTCTCGATCTCGGAGGAGGAGACCGAGTCGTTCTCGTTGACCACCGGGATGACCCCCATGTCCAGGATGGCGTCGAAGGTGCCGGTGAGGTGCTCCCGGCGGTGGGGGTCCTCCACGTCGGCGTCGGTGAGCAGGATCTGGGCCACGGTCTGGCTGTACTCGCCGAAGAACTTGTCATAGAGGTGCATCAGCTCGCACTGACCCACCGCCGCCGCGGCCTGCTTCCGCCGCAGCTCGGCAGGGCGCTTGGGAAGGCCCAGCTTCACCGTCCCCACGCCGATGGCGCCGGAGGAGACCAGGATGATCTTGCTGCCCATATTCTTCAGATCGGACAGGACCCGGGCCAGGGCGTCCATCTCCCGAAAATTCACCCCGCCGCTCTCCCGGAGGAGGGTGGAGGTGCCGACCTTTACCACGATGCGCTGTGCCATGTACAGCTCCCCTTTTCTCTCTTCAAGCTTGTAAGGTTATCATAGCACACTTTGGACCGGAAACAAAGCCCCAAGTGAGGGAGGGGAAGGAAGTTTTTGGTGGAAATGTGAGAAAGCGGGGGCGACGGAATGAGAAAAATTTGGCGAGACCAAAAAAGTGGTATATTTTTTTCCAAATTCACACTTTTTTAGTTGAAATCGTCCGCCAAATGGGGTAGAATACACCTTGCTGAACGTCCGAGGAGAGGGGGAGTTCCATGCTCAATATCGTCCTGGTAGAGCCTGAGATCCCCCAAAATACCGGCAACGTGGCCCGGACCTGCGCCGCCACCGGGGCCCGGCTCCACCTGGTGGAGCCCCTGGGCTTCGACATCTCCGACAAGGCGGTGAAGCGGGCAGGACTGGACTACTGGCACCTGGTGGACCTCCACGTGTGGAAGAGCCTGGAAGAGCTCTTTGCCGCCGAGGACCCCCGGGACCTGTGGCTGGCCACCTCCAAGGGAGTCAAGAGCTATGCCGACCCCACCGTGACCTTCCGGGACGGGTGCTGGCTCTTCTTCGGCAAGGAGACCGCCGGCCTGCCCCGGGACTTCCGGGAGCGCTGGCGGGACCGGTGCCTGCGCATCCCTATCCGGGCGGAGGCCCGGTGCCTCAATCTCTCCAATTCCGTGGCCATCCTGGCCTTCGAGGCCCTGAAGCAGACCGGCTTCCAGGGGCTGAAGGAGACCGGGGAGATGGCCTGCGAGAGTGTGGAAAGCTGAAACGGGAAATACGAAAAGGAGGTCAAAAGGTATGAATTACAACAAGAAGACCGTAAAAGACGTGGACGTCAAGGGCAAGAAAGTCCTTCTGCGCTGCGACTTCAACGTGCCCCAGGAGAAGGACGGCAGCGGCGTCATCACCAACGACAAGCGCATCCGGGCGGCCCTGCCCACCATCCAGTATCTGCTGGACCAGGGCGCCGCCGTCATCGCCTGCTCCCACCTGGGCAAGCCCGAGCCCAACTTTGACAAGTGGGTGAAGAAGCAGACCGAGAAGGGCAAGGACCCTGCCGAGCTCACCGAGGAGAAGTGGAAGAAGTCCCTGGCCAAGCTGACCATGGCCCCTGTGGCCGCCCGGCTCTCCGAGCTGCTGGGCAAGGACGTGATCCTGGCCGCCGACGTGGTGGGCCCCGACGCCCAGGCCAAGGCCGCGAAGCTCAAGGGCGGCGAGATCATGCTGCTGGAGAACACCCGCTGGGAGAAGGGCGAGACCAAGAACGACCCCGCCACCGCCAAGGCCCTGGCCGACCTGGCCGGCGCCGACGGCGTGTACGTCTCCGACGCCTTCGGCGCCGTCCACCGCGCCCACGCCTCCACTGCCGGCGTGGCCGCCTACCTCCCCGCCGTCTCCGGCTTCCTCATCCAGAAGGAGCTGGACTTCATCGGCGGCGCCCTGGCCAGCCCCAAGCGTCCCCTGGTGGCCATCCTGGGCGGCTCCAAGGTGTCCTCCAAGATCGGGGTCATCAACAACCTGCTGTCCATCGCCGACACCGTCATCATCGGCGGCGGCATGGCCTATACCTTCTCCGCCGCTGCCGGCGGCAAGGTGGGCGACAGCCTGCTGGAGGAGGACTGGAAGGACTACGCCAACGACATGGTGAAGAAGGCCGCCGAGAAGGGCGTGAAGCTCCTGCTGCCCATCGACACCGTCATCGCCGACAAGTTTGCCCCCGACGCCGACTCCAAGGTGGTCAAGGCCGGGGAGATCCCCGACGGCTGGCAGGGCCTGGACATCGGGCCCGAGACCGTGAAGCTCTACTGCGACGCGGTGAAGGACGCCGGCACCGTCATCTGGAACGGCCCCATGGGCGTGTTTGAGTTCCCCAAGTTCGCCAAGGGCACCGAGGCCGTGGCCGAGGCCCTCTCCAAGACCTCCGCCATCACCATCATCGGCGGCGGCGACAGCGCGGCGGCGGTGCAGCAGCTTGGCTACGCCGACAAGATGAGCCATATCTCCACCGGCGGCGGTGCCTCCCTGGAGTTCATGGAGGGCAAGGAGCTGCCCGGCGTGGCCTGCCTGCTGGATCGATAAGGCCTGACACAGAGAATACACACTTTATATATAAAGGAGCAAGTCACCCATGAATAGAAGATACCGTAAGACCATCATCGCCGGCAACTGGAAGATGAACAAGACCCTCACCGAGACCAAGGCCTTTGCCGAGGAGCTCAAGCCCATGCTGGGCAAGCCCAAGTGGTGCGACGTGGTGCTGTGCGTGCCCGCCGTGAACCTCCAGGCCGCCATCCGCCTGTTCAAGGATTCCCGGGTGTCCATCGGCGCCGAGACCTGCCACTACGAGTCCTCCGGCGCCTACACCGGCGAGATCGCCCCCGAGATGCTCAAGGACCTGGGCGTGAAGTACGTCATCATCGGCCACTCTGAGCGCCGCCAGTACTACAATGAGACCGACGTCACCGTCAACAAGAAGGTGAAGGCCGCCCTGGAGGCCGGCCTGCGGCCCATCGTGTGCGTGGGCGAGTCCCTGGAGCAGCGGGACATGGGCGTGACCCTGGAGTTCATCACCTACCAGGTCAAGTGCGCCTTGGCCGGCGTGGGCGCCGACAAGATGCGCCATGTGGTCTTCGCCTACGAGCCCATCTGGGCCATCGGCACCGGCCGTACCGCCACCGCCGAGCAGGCCGCCGAGGTCTGCGAGACCATCCGCACCGTCATCCGCAAGCTCTACGGCGCCCGGGTGGCCCGCACCGTCACCATCCAGTACGGTGGGTCCATGAATCCCAAGAACGCCGCGGAGCTCCTCTCCCAGCCCGACATCGACGGCGGCCTCATCGGCGGCGCCTCCCTGAAGCCCGAGCAGTTCGTGGAGATCGTCAACGCCGCCAACCAGGACTGAGCGCGGCGAAACGGGCAAGGACGGAGCACAGACCCGTTCGACCTTTGAGAATAGAGGTATTCTATGAGTAAAACACCTACCACCCTTATCATCATGGACGGCTTCGGCCTGCGGGACGCCAGCGAGGGCAACGCCATCGCCAACGCCCGCAAGCCCTTCCTGGACAAGGTCTTTGCCGAGTGCCCGGGCTGCAAGCTGTCCGCTTCCGGCCTGGACGTGGGCCTGCCCGACGGCCAGATGGGCAACTCCGAGGTGGGCCACACCAACATGGGAGCCGGCCGGGTGGTCTTCCAGGACCTGCCCAAGATCTCCAAGGCCATCACCGACGGGGATTTCTTTGAAAATCCCGAATACCTGGCCGCCATGAAGGCCGCCAAGGACGGCGGCAAGGCTCTTCACGTCTTCGGACTTCTCTCCGACGGCGGCGTCCACAGCCACATCACCCACCTCTTCGCCATCCTGGAGATGGCCCAGAGACAGGGCCTGACCAAGGTCTGGTATCACGCCTTCCTGGACGGCCGGGACACCCCGCCCCAGTCCGGCAAGGAGTTCGTGGAGCAGATGGCCGCCCAGTGCGCCAAGACCGGGGCGAAGATCGGCACGGTCTCCGGCCGGTACTACGCCATGGACCGGGACAAGCGCTGGGAGCGGCTGGAGCTGGCCTGGAACGCCATCGCCGACGCCCAGGGCCCCCACGCCGCCGACGCCGTTCAGGCCGTGGCCGACTCCTACGCCAAGGAGGTCACCGACGAGTTCGTGATCCCCACCGTCATCGGGGACTACCCCGGTGTGGCCGAGGGGGATTCCATCATCTTCATGAACTTCCGGCCCGACCGGGCCCGGGAGATCACCCGGTGCTTCGTGGACCCCGACTTCACCGACCTGAAGCGGAGCTTCCGGAAGGTGAAGTACGTGTGCACCACCGAGTATGACGCCTCCATGCCCAACGTCACCGTGGCCTTCCCCAAGGAGAAGCTGGAGAACACTTTTGGGGAGTATATCTCCTCCCTGGGCCTGACCCAGCTGCGCATCGCCGAGACCGAGAAGTACGCCCACGTCACCTTCTTCTTCAACGGCGGCGTGGAGCAGGTCTTCCCCGGCGAGGACCGGGCCCTCATCCCCTCTCCCAAGGTCCCCACCTACGACCTCAAGCCCGACATGTCCGCCCGGGAAGTGGCCGACGAGGCCGTACGCCGCATCGAGAGCGGGGAGTATGACGTGGTCATCCTCAACTTCGCCAACTGCGACATGGTGGGCCACACCGGCGTGTACGAGGCCGCCCGTCTGGCAGTGGAGACCGTGGACGAGTGCGTCCAGAAGGTGGTGGAGGCCACCCAGAAGATGGGCGGCGTGGCCCTCATCACCGCCGACCACGGCAACGCCGACCGGATGCTGGAGGACGACGGGGTCACCCCCTACACCGCCCACACCACCAACCCGGTGCCCTTCTACATCGTGGGCGCCAGCGCCAAGCTCCGGGACGGCAAGCTCTGCGACATCGCCCCCACCATGCTGGATCTCATGGGCCTGAAGAAGCCCGCTGAGATGGACGGGGAGACCCTCATCGAGGCCTGATGCCTGTCCGGTCCCGCATCTGTCACATCCACCCTGGGCCTAACCGCCCTGAATTTGAAAGGAGTAGATACCAATGAAACAGATCATTGAAATCGTTGACGTTCTCGGCCGTGAGATCCTGGACTCCCGCGGCAACCCCACCGTGGAGGTGGAGGTCTATCTGGAAGACGGCACCGTGGGCCGCGCCAGCGTCCCCTCCGGCGCCTCCACCGGCGTCCATGAGGCCTGCGAGCTCCGGGACGGCGACAAGTCCCGCTACCTGGGCAAGGGCGTGGAGAAGGCCGTGAACAACGTCAACTCCGAGATCGCCGACTGCCTGGTGGGCATGAACGTGCTGGACCAGACCGCCATCGACAAGGCCATGATCGAGCTGGACGGCACCCCCAACAAGTCCCGCCTGGGCGCCAACGCCATCCTGGGTGCCTCTCTGGCCTGCGCCAAGGCCGCCGCTGAGTCCCTGGGCGTGTCCCTGTACAACTACATTGGCGGCGTCAATGGCAAGACCCTGCCCGTGCCCATGATGAACATCCTCAACGGCGGCGCCCACGCCACCAACAACGTGGACATCCAGGAGTTCATGATCATGCCTGTGGGGGCCTGCTGCTGGAAGGAGGCCCTGCGCATGTGCGCCGAGGTCTTCCATCAGCTCAAGAAGACCCTGAAGGAGAACGGCACCCCTGCCGCCGGCGTGGGCGACGAGGGCGGCTACGCCCCCAACCTGAAGAAGGACGAGGACGCCTTCAAGTGCATCGTCAAGGCCATCGAGGAGGCCGGCTACAAGCCCGGCGAGGACTTCAAGATCGCCATCGACGCCGCCGTGTCCGACTGGTACAACGCCGAGACCGGCTGCTACGACCTGCCCAAGGCCAAGAAGACCATGACCAAGCAGCAGATGGTCAACATGTGGAAGAAGTTCGCCGACGCCTATCCCATCATCTCCATGGAGGACTGCATGGGCGAGGACGACATCGAGGGCTGGCAGATGCTCACCAAGGCCCTGGGTGACCGGGTGCAGCTGGTGGGCGACGACCTGTTCGTCACCAACACCGAGCGGCTCCAGATGGGCCTGGACAACCACATCGCCAACGCCATCCTCATCAAGGTCAACCAGATCGGCACCCTCACCGAGACCCTGGACGCCATCCAGCTGGCCAACCGCCACGGCTACACCGCCATCGTCTCTCACCGCTCCGGCGAGACCGAGGACGCCACCATCGCCGACATCGTGGTGGGCACCAACGCCGGCCAGATCAAGACCGGCGCCCCCAGCCGCACCGACCGCGTGGCCAAGTACAACCAGCTGCTGCGCATCGAGGAGGAGCTGGACGACGTGGCCCAGTACCTTGGCATGGACGCGTTCTTCAACCTGAAGAAGTAAAATTTCCTGCGTGACTGAGGAAGGGGCGGCCTTGCGGCCGCCCCTTTTGTCAACCTGAAACCGTAATTTCAAGAAACCGGGAAACGGGGAACGGCCGTGGACCGTTCACCGCTTTTTCGCGCTCCTTTTACAAAAATTTCCGCCAAATTCCCCCGGTTTGCCTGTTGCCTTTTTCCGCCGCCGCCTTTATAATGGAGAAAAAGGAAACCTGGAAAAGAGGCGAGCGCCATGAAATTCTGGAACCGCGCCCTGGCGGGAGGCTTGTCCGCCCTGCTGGCGCTGAGCCTGGCCGCTCCCGCCCTGGCTGCGGGGGAGCGGGGTTTTGATCTGACCATCCTCACCACCGCCGCCATGAGCGGCAAGCTCTCCGCCGAGGATCCTCTCACCGGCGAGACGGTGGAGGACAGCTATCTGAAGGTCCCCGCTGCCGCCAAGGCCGCCGCCGGAGACGCGACCTACACCCTGCTGGTGGACGTGGGGGACATGACCGCCCCCAGCCCCGTTCTGGCCGCGGCGGAAAGCTCTGCCGAGGGGACCCATCCCCTGGCCGTTGCCCTGCGCACCTGCGGCTACACCGCCTATGTCCCCGGCAGCTATGACTTCGGCCGGGACCCCTCTGTCGCCCGGCGCTTCTACGAGGACCTGGAGACCCTGGACTTTTCCGACCCCACCAACCCCGTGGCGGTGGTGTGCGCCAACTACCTGGACAAGCAGACCCAGGAGCCCCGGTACCACCCCTATACCGTGACCCACTACGGCATCCCCGGCTCCGAGGAGAACTTTACCGTGGGGGTCCTGGGCCTCACCGATACCGATATGGCCCAGCTGTGCGCCAAGGGGGCCCATGACGACGCCTCCTTCGTCCACACCGACAACGCCGAGAGTTCCTATGCCTACGAGTGGATCAACTACTGGCAGCACAAGCTCCGGGAGGAAGAGGGCTGTGACTTCGTGGTGGCCGCCCTCCACACCGCCGTGGGGGACGGCACCCTCGCCGCCGAGGCCCAGGCTGCCCACCTCATCGCCCACACCAGCGGCATCGACCTGGTGGTGGCCGGGCACGAGGCCGCCGGCGTCCAGAGCCTGAAAAACGCCCAGGGCAAGGACATCCCCGTGGTCTCCGGCGGGGGCGAGGCCCTCACCGTCACCACCCTCCACGTGAAGCGGGACAAGACCTACACCGTGGACAAGAGCACCCTTACCCCCCTGGCCGACTATGAGGACGACTCCGCCCTGAAGGCCCGCATCCGGGGCGTCTATGCCGCTGCCGAGACCCTGGTGGATGAGGAACTGGCCCCCCTGGCCGGGCCCTGGGAGGCCGATCCCGACTTCCTCTGTACCCAGAGCGCCGCGGTGGACCTGATCCACGAGGCCCTGCTGTGGGCCACCGGGGCCGATGTGTCCCTTATCGCCCCCGACCCCATGGAGGGCTTCTCCCTGAGCCGTGGTCTGGGGGAGGGGGAGAGCGCCTCCTTCACCTGGCGGGACTGCTATGACCTTCTCCCCTCCGATGACGTGCTGGTGACTGTGAAGATGACCGGCCGGCAGCTCAAGGACTGGCTGGAGGTCTCCATGGCCTGCTACGAGACAACCGACGGCCGGGAGATCACCGGCGGCCAGGGCGCTGACCAGCTCTGCGGTATCACATACAGCGCCTTCCTGAGCAACGAGGAGGGCAAGCGGGTGGTGAGCATGGACTACCAGGGCGAGCCGGTCACCGAGAACCAGCTCTTCACTGTGGCCCTCCCCGCCTCCCGGCTGGCCCGGGAGGACTGGCTCGCCGCCACCGGCGTCACCGCCGAGAAGGTCCTGTGGAACTCCCGCCGGGACAGCCGCTTCGCCGCCTATGGCGGGGAGCTTTCCGGCATCCTGGCCGAATATGTGAAGTCCGTGGGGAACCAGGGCAAGGAGCTCACCGCCCCCAAGCCCCGCAGCCAGTGGCGGCTCTATCCCGGCGAGAGCGCCGAGGGCCTGACCCAGATCACCCGCCTGGCCTTCGTGCGCACCCTGCATCAGCTCTCCGGGGATGATCTGGAGAAGGTCTATCCCATGGCCCCTGTCACCGACATCATCAACGACCCTGACGTGAACTGGGCCTGGGCCACGGGCATCACCAACGGCAACGGCGCCGGGCAGTTCATGCCGGGCGAGCCCATCACCCGGGAGCAGGCCATCGTGATGATCCTGCGCTATGACCGCCTTCGGGGCGTGGGTCCCGTCGGCAGCGACTGGATGGTCCGGGTGCCCTACGCCGACGCCGCCGACAGCAACTCCTGGGCTGCCGAGGCCCTGATGTGGAACGTCATCAAGGGCTACCTTACCCCCAACGCAGAGGGGAAGCTCCGCCCCCAGGACAAACTCCTGCTGTGCGAGCTGGAGGATATGACCGCCGACCTCCTGGCCCGTATGTAAGGCCCTCCAACAGACCCGCCCTCCGGCGGGTCTGTTTTGTCGAAAACACCGGGGAACTTTTTCCCCTCCCCAGCGTCAAAAAGGGCACTGACAAAAAAGGAGAACTGAGCCGATGAATTTTTCCCGTCTTACCGCCCTGGCCCTGGCCGGGACCCTGACCCTCTCCCTGACCGCCTGCGGCGGCGGGAACGAGCCCACCCCCACCCCTGCCGGGAGCGAAGCGCCGGCGGAGTCCATCCCCGCTGTGGAGAACACCTCTACCCCCGTCCCCGCCGTGGAGAACACCACCACCCCTGACGTGGCCCCGGTGGACACCTCTACGCCTGCTCCCGCCCCGGAGGACACCGCTTCTCCCACCCTCACTCCCACCAAGGCCCCGGCGGAGACCGCCGCCCCCACGCCCAAGCCCACCCCGGCTCCCACGGCCACTCCCGAACCCACTCCCACTCCCGAGCCCACCCCCGCTCCCGCGGCCGTCACCGCCTCCGCCGTCTATGACGCGGTGAAGGGGGCCACCGGAGTCAGCTTCTCCGACATGTCCTTCGCCCTGGAGGACTTCTACTCCCTGAGCGCAAGCGATTTGGAGGACTATGTCCTCTACATGCCCGATATGAGCACCGACATCCAGGAGGTCCTGGTGGCCAAGGCCAAGTCGGGCAAGCTGGAGAGCGTCAAGTCGGCCTGCACCGCCCGGCAGCAGGGGATGAAGGAGGACGCCGAGTTCTACGGCTCCACCGGCGAGTACGTGGATGGCTACAAGCTGGCCACCAACGGGGACTGGGTGCTCTTCTACGTGGGCCCCAGCGCCTCTGCCGCGGTGAAAGCCTTCAATGACTGTACAAAGTAAGAAAAAAGGTATATAATAGCAAAAAAGGCGCCCGGTGCGTGCCGGACGCCTTTTTTTGCGAAGGAGGTGCCGCGTTGGTCTTTTCCAGCGTCTTTTTCCTGTTTACCTATCTGCCTGTGGTCCTGGTGGCCTACTATATCACCCCGGTGAAGGCCCGGAACCTGGTGCTGCTGGTGCTCAACCTCATCTTTTACGCCTGGGGCGAGCCCATCTATATCGTCATCATGTTCCTCTCCATCGCCATCGACTATACCCACGGCATGCTGGTGGACAAATATAAGAAGCGGGACAACGACAGGGCGGCCCGCCGGGCGGTGGCCTCCAGTGTCTTCTTCAACCTGGCCCTGCTCTTCTTCTTCAAGTACTGGGACTTCATCGCCGGGAGCCTGGACGCCGTCGGGCTCCACTTCATGCCCAAGCTGGGCCTGAGCCTGCCCATCGGCATCTCCTTCTACACCTTCCAGACCATGTCCTACACCATTGACGTCTACCGGGGGGACGCCAAGGCCCAGAAGAGCATCGTGAACTTCGGCACTTTTGTCACCCTCTTCCCCCAGCTCATCGCCGGCCCCATCATCAAGTACAAGGACCTGGGGGACCAGATCGACCGGCGGACCTGCTCCAGCGAGCAGTTTGCCTCCGGCGTGGAGGTCTTTGTGGTGGGCCTGGCCAAGAAGGTCCTCCTGGCCAACAACCTGGGCCAGCTCTGGGACGCCTACAAGGCCGTGCCCGACGCCCAGCTCACCACCCTGGGAGCCTGGCTGGGCATCCTGGCCTTCTCCCTCCAGCTCTACTTCGACTTCTCGGGCTACTCCGACATGGCGGTGGGCCTGGGGCGGATGCTGGGCTTCGAGTTCATGCGCAACTTCAACTACCCCTATATCGCCAAGTCCATGACCGAGATCTGGCGGCGGTGGCACATCTCCCTGGGCACCTGGTTCCGGGAATACCTCTACATCCCCCTGGGGGGCAACCGGGTCTCCACCGCCAAGCTGGTGCGCAACATCGTCCTGGTGTGGGCGGCCACCGGCATCTGGCACGGGGCAAGCTGGAACTACCTTCTCTGGGGCCTCTACTCCGGCGGCATGCTGGTGCTGGAGAAGTACTTCCTGGGGGACAAGCTCAAAAGGGCCCCGGGCTGGCTGTGCCACCTGTACGTCATCTTCTTCACCCTGGTGGACCGCACCATCTTCGCCATCGAGGACTTCCCCCGCCTGGGAGTCTACCTGAAGGCCATGTTCGGCTTCGCCGGGGGCGGGCTTCTGAATGACAACTTCCTGTATTATTTGCACTCGTATCTACCCATGCTTATCATTGCCTGCGTGGCCTGCACCCCTCTGGCCGCCAATCTGTGGAAAAAGGCGGGGGAGAGGACCAGACAGGTCGCCCTGCCCGTCCTGCTCCTGGCGGGACTGCTCATCTGCACCTGCTACCTGGTGGACGCCACCTACAATCCCTTCCTGTACTTCAGATTCTGAGGAGGAGACACCATGAACAAGAAAACCTACGCCCGCTTCATCACCGGCCTGTTCTGCGGCGCCCTGGCCCTCACCGTGGCCGCCAACGCCCTCACCCCGGACAAGGACTTCTCCGAGGTGGAGAACCGCAAGCTGGCCCAGCGCCCCGAGGTCACCGCCGCGTCCTTCCAGCTGGCCTGGCCCATCCGGGACAGCGGCAGCATCTTCACCGGGGAGTTCATGTCTGACTACGAGACCTACACCACCGACCAGTTCGTGGCCCGGGACGTGTGGGTGGCGGGGAAGGCGTGGAGCGAACGGCTCACCGGCAAGCAGGAGAACAACGGCGTCTACTTCTGCGACGACGGCACCCTCATCACCCGGGTGGACGCCCCCAAGCAGGAGCAGCTGGAGAAGAACATCGGCTACGTCAGCAAGTTCGTGGACAAGGCCGGGGTCCCCGTTTCCGTGGGCCTCATCCCCAACGCCGCCTGTGTCTGGGCCGATAAGCTCCCCGCCGGGGCCCCCAACTACGACCAGCGGGAGATCTGGGCCCAGGTCTCCAACGGCCTGGCCGGCAAGGTCACCCCCGTGGACAGCCTGTGGTCCGTCCTGCCCGCCCACAAGGACGAGCCCATCTTCTACCGCACCGACCACCACTGGACCTCCCTGGGTGCCTACTACGGCTATGCCGCCCTGGGGGAGGCCCTGGGCTATACCCCCCTGCCCCTGGACACCTACACCAAGACCACCGTCTCCACCGAGTTCTACGGTACGGTGTTCTCCTCCTCGGGGGTCCGCTGGGTGAAGCCCGATGAGATGGACATCTACGTCCCCGAGACCGATGCCATCACCGTCACCTCCTACGAGATGGGCGCCGGCGGCCAGCTCACCGGGACCCCCAGAGAGCTCTATGACGAGAGCTACCTGACCAAGAAGGACAAGTACGCCATGTTCCTGGGGGGCCAGCAGGCCCTGTGCAAGGTCACCACCGGCAACGCCGGCCCCAAGCTCCTCATCATCCGGGACAGCTATTCCGACTCCCTGGTGCCCTTCCTCACCCCCCACTTCTCCGAGATCCACCTCATCGACTCCCGCTACTACAAGTTCTCCCCCAGCGAGTATATCGCCCAGAACGGCATCGACCAGGCCCTGGTCCTCTACTCTGCCTCCAACTTTGCCAGCGAGACCAACCTGCTTTGGATCACCCGCTGAGCCGAAAAAAGCCCGCCGGAACATCAGGCGGACCCAAGAAGTTTACAGCCTGCCAAAAGGCCCTCCCGGGCCTTTTGGCAGGCTGATTTTTTGGATGGGGCAAAAGCTGCCCGGACTGGGGACCGCCGGGCCCTATTCCTCCAGCAGCAGCGCCAGCTCCACCAGCAGGTTTTCCACGGCGCCGCTCAGCTCTTTATCGCCGGGGAGACTTTTCCCTTGTAATAAGAATTCCTCACAATTACATTCATCGTATGGAAACACCTCGGTGTGGTACGGCCCCTTGCCGAAGGGCTTGCTCCTGCGGGCCCGGACCTCCGCCAGGGTTTGCAGGGCCTCCGGTGGGATGGTCTCCCCCAGGTAGTCCGGATAGCGGTCCAGGATATAGTGGGGGCGCTTCTCCCGGTTCATGGCATAGGCTTCCCTGGCATAGGCGGCCCAGTGGCCCTCCTCGACGCGCTCCCCGAATCCCGCCGCCAGCAGCCGCAGGTTCAGCAGCTCGAGGAGGATGGAGATGCGCACCCGGTTGGACCAGGCGGGCTGGGTGTAGGCGAGGTGCTCAAATTCCATCCCCATCCCGCTGAGCAGATAGGCCTCGTACAGGCTGATCTCCTTCTCCCGCAGGGCCTTTGAGACAAATACGCGCAGCTCCACGCTGCGGCTTCCGGGACTGGTCCGCCCCCTTATGCTTTCCACGAGAGCCTTCGCTTTTTCCTCCAGCGGCTCCACTTGCCATCCCCCCTGATCCGGAATGATGCTTCCCTCCGATTATAGCTCCTGCACCTCTTTGGCTCAAGCCTTTTCCTGCGGCCGGCGGAAGGAAAAAGCTCCCAGAAATTTTCGAAGGGTGAAAAAATACTTTAAAAATCCTGAATGAGGGCTTTCCTTCCCGGCGGAATAATGGTAAAATGAACAAGTATGCGGCGAGCGGAAGCTCCCGCCCTTCGGGCCGCCCCGGCCCGCATTTCGATTGTGAGAATTGAGGAGAGACATACGATGAAAAGGAACACCATCCGGATCCCTGCCCTGGCCCTGTGCGGGGCCCTGCTCCTGAGCCTGTGCGCCTGCGGCGGCAAGGGCCTGTCCGCCGAGGACGCCTCCAAGTGCGTCCAGGTGGAGCTGGACGCCACCTACAAGGGCCAGTACGACGCCTTTGTGGACTTCTATGACAACGTGACCACCCAGGACGCCCGGGACCAGCACGACGCCAATGTGGAGGGCGAGGCCGAGATCTTCCTCTACGGCTTCGGCCCCGACTCCCTGGAGGACGAAGGCTCCAGCGTGGACCCCAGCGACATGCAGCTCCACCGGGCCAAAGAGCTCTATGAGAAGATCTACGCCAAGGCCGACTACACCGTGGCCTCCTCCACCAAGCAGGATGACGGCACCTTTGCCGTGAAGGTGACCATCAGGCCCATGGACATCCTCCACCTGGTCTCCGACAACGCCGAGGAGGGCTTTGCCGACTTCCAGGAGAAGTTCAGCGCGGTGGACGTGACCACCATGTCCGAGGAGGAGATCCTGACCTGGTATACCGATACTTACGCCGCCGCCTATTACGACACCCTTCTGGACCTGCTGGAGAGCCAGATCGACTCCATCGGCTACCTGGACGAGAAGTCCATCGTCATCCAGGTCCAGCAGGACGAGGAGGACGGGGCTCTCTTCTTCAGTGACGAGGACTGGAGCAACCTGGATAACCTCATCATCGACTACAATGCCTGATCCCGGAGAAAAGGAGCGGCAAGGCCATGAAGCTGGGTTTTGACAACGACAAATACGTAGAGAGCCAGTCTGCCCACATCAAGGAGCGCATCGCCCGCTTCGGCGGCAAGCTCTACCTGGAGTTCGGCGGCAAGCTCTTTGACGACTATCACGCCGCCCGGGTGCTGCCCGGCTTCCAGCCCGACAGCAAGATCCGGATGCTCCTCCAGCTCCGGGACCAGGCCGAGATCGTGGTGGCCATCAACGCCGGGGACATCGAGAAGAACAAGGTCCGGGGCGATTTGGGCATCACCTACGATGTGGACGTGCTCCGTCTCATCGACGCCTTCCGGTCCATGGGCCTGACGGTGGGCAGCGTGGTCATCACCTTCTGGACCGGCCAGAGCGCCGCCGTGGCCTTCCAGCGCCGGCTGGAGAGCCTGGGGGTGAAGACCTACCGGCACTACCCCATCGAGGGCTACCCCCACAACATCCCCCGCATCGTCTCCGACGAGGGCTACGGCAAAAACGACTTCATCGAGACCACCAAGCCCCTGGTGGTGGTCACCGCCCCCGGCCCGGGCAGCGGCAAGATGGCGGTGTGTCTTTCCCAGCTCTACCACGAGTACAAGCGGGGGGTGAAGGCGGGCTACGCCAAGTTCGAGACCTTCCCCATCTGGAACCTCCCCCTGGACCACCCGGTGAACCTGGCCTACGAGGCGGCCACCGCCGACCTCAACGACGTGAACATGATCGACCCCTTCCACCTCAGCGCCTACGGGGTAAGTACGGTGAACTACAACCGGGACGTGGAGGTCTTCCCCGTCCTGTCCGCCATGTTCGACAAGATCATGGGCCAGAGCCCCTACAAGTCCCCCACTGACATGGGGGTGAACATGGCCGGCAACTGTATCGTGGACGACGCCGCGGTCCGCGCCGCCGCCCATCAGGAGATCGTCCGCCGGTACTTCGACGCCCTCCGGGACCAGCGCCAGGGCAAGGCGGGGGAGGAGCCGGTCTACAAGCTGGAGCTGCTGATGAAGCAGGCGGGCATCGACCCCTCCATCCGCGCCGTCATCGCCTCCTCCCACGACAAGGCCGAGCGCACCGGCCTGCCCGCCCTGGCCATCGAGCTGCCCGACGGCAAGCTCATCCGGGGCAAGACCACCGACCTCATGGGCCCCGCCGCCGGGTGCCTCCTCAACGCCCTGAAGGTCCTTTCGGACATCCCCAAGAAGACCCACCTCATCGACCCCGGCGCCATCCGGCCCATCCAGAAGATCAAGGTGGAGCACCTGGGGGCGGCCAATCCCCGGCTCCACTCCGACGAGGTCCTCATCGCCCTGGCCATCTCGGCCTCCACCGACCCTCTGGCCGCCCAGGCCCTCAGCCACCTGGCCGACCTGCGGGGCTGCCAGGCCCACTCCACCGTCATCCTCTCCGAGACCGACACCGCCGTCTACAAAAAGCTGGGCCTCCAGCTCACCTGTGACCCCCGGTACGAGACCAACAACCTCTATCACCACTGAGAAGAAGCAAAAACGGGAAGCCCTCCGGGGCTTCCCGTTTTGTACAGAGTGGAGACTTCAGGCGAGGATATCCAGCTTGCGGTACTCTGCCGCCCGGGCCCGGAGGGCCTTTTCGTCGGGGCCGGTGCGCAGGAAGGCCAGGTCGTCCCAGATCCGTGCCACCTCGGCCCGGACCTGGGGGACAGCCTCCAGGGGACCGTCCTGGACCCGGAGCCAGTAGTGGGTGAGCAGGCCGCAGCGGACCATCCCCGACTGGTCGTTCAGATCCAGCCGGTCCAGGACCTGAGGGTCGTCCAGACCCCGGATCTCCTCCCGGGAGAGGTCCCCGCTGACCACCACATCCAGGTACAGGCTCAGCTCGGTGGGGACGATCTCCCCGCCCAGGTCGGGGAGCCGGAAGGCCCCGGCGGGAGCGGGAAGGGCGGCGCGCTCATCCAGGATGGCGGGGGAGTCGCACCAGCCGGCGATGAAGTCGTTGTACTCCTCCAGCCTGGCCCAGGCTACCTCTCCGGCCTCGCCATAGTAGTGGTCCAGCAGGGCGTCGATGGCCTCGCCGGTGTCCTTCAGGGGCGCGCAGCCGGGGAAGTCGCCCACTGCGGTGAGGAGCCTTTCCAGGCGGCACAGGGTGAGAAGGCCCCACAGCCGCTTCCGGGCCCCGCTCAGGGTGCTGTATTCGGCTTCGACCCGCTCCACCACCTGGGTGCCGAAGAGGTCGTCCTCCAGCTCTCCCAGCAGGTCGGAGCACTGGTCGATGAGCTTGCCGCCCACCTTTTCGTAGATCCCGTCATCGCTGTCGCAGATGGCCTGGGCACGGCTGAGCCACAGGTCGGCCCGCTCCCTGTCCCCCCGGGCAAGGCACTCCTTGCCCTTGGCAAAATAGGCCCGGACCAGGTCCACCCAGTACCCTTTGGCCTGCAATTCCTCCAGGCTGGCGGCCTCCTGCTTCCTGAAGCGGTCAAAAAATCCCATATTCGGTTCCTCCCGATGAAGTGCGTGCTTGTCTTCTCATGTCGCAGATACCGTATTTTACCATAGCTCTCTGCCCGGCGCAATTCCTCCAGGACAAAAAGGTCTCCCCACCATTGCCCGGAGGGGAGACTATTTTTATTCTACCACCTTTGTCAACCGCCCGCCAGCGGCAAAGCGCACGAACTTTTCCCGGCATTTTTGGGCCTTTCTCCGAAAAATGCCATTTTTTTGAAACCTTCTTGACGGGTCATTTCCAAGGCAGTAAAATAGGAGCGATTTTTGATTTTTTCACTGCTGTGAGGCGGGACAATGGGGTCCCACCCAATTTTGGGAGGGAATATTATGTCAACCAAATACGTATTCGTCACCGGCGGCGTGGTCTCCGGTCTGGGCAAGGGCATTGCCGCCGCGTCTCTGGGCCGGCTGCTGAAAGCCCGGGGCCTGAAGGTCACCATCCAGAAGTTCGACCCCTACCTCAACGTGGACCCCGGCACCATGTCCCCCTTCCAGCACGGGGAGGTCTTCGTCACCGATGACGGCGCCGAGACCGACCTGGACCTGGGCCATTACGAACGGTTCATTGACGAGAACCTCACCGGCCACTCCTCGGTGACCTCGGGGAAGGTCTACTGGACCGTCCTCAACCGGGAGCGCTCGGGGGACTACCTGGGGGGCACCGTGCAGGTCATCCCCCATATCACCGACGAGATCAAGCGCCGGCTCTACCAGGTGGGCCGGGACACCGGGGCCGACGTGGTCATCACCGAGATCGGCGGCACCGTGGGCGACATCGAATCCCAGCCCTTCCTGGAGGCCATCCGCCAGGCCGCTGTGGAGGTGGGCCGGGAGAACTGCATGTTCCTCCACGTTTCCCTCATCGTCTCCATCCCCGGCTCCGGGGAGCTCAAGAGCAAGCCCACCCAGCACTCGGCCAAGGAGCTGCTGGGCCTGGGCATCCAGCCCGACGTGATCCTCTGCCGCTGCGACGGGGCCATCCCCCAGGACGTCATCCGCAAGATCTCCCTGTTCTGCAACATCCCGGAGGAGAATGTCATCCCCAACCTCACCGCCCCCATCCTCTACGAGGTGCCCCTGATGCTGGAGGAGGAGGGCCTGGGCCGGGTGGTCTGCCGCCGGCTGGGCCTTCCCGAACAGGAGCCCGACCTGGCCCACTGGCGGGAGACGGTGGAGCGGGCCAAGGCCGCCCGGGACCACGTGAGGATCGCCATGGTGGGCAAGTACATGGCCCTCCACGACGCCTACCTCTCGGTGGCCGAGGCCCTTCACCACGGGGGCATTGAGAACGACGTTCAGGTGGACATCGACTGGGTGGACTCCGAGCAGGTCACCGACGAAAACGCCGCCGAAAAGCTGGGGGGCTGCGACGGCATCCTGGTCCCCGGCGGTTTCGGCGAGCGGGGGGTGGAGGGGATGATCTCCGCCATCAAATACGCCCGGGAACACCGGGTGCCCTACTTCGGCATCTGCCTGGGAATGCAGATGGCGGTGGTGGAGTTTGCCCGGCACGTGGCGGGCCTGGCCGGCGCCCAGTCCGCCGAGTTCTCCATGAATACCCCCTACCCGGTCATCGACCTCATGCCCGACCAGCGGGGCATCACCGCCAAGGGGGGCACCATGCGCCTGGGGGCCTATCCCTGCCAGGTCACCGGCCAGGGCACCAGGACCTTCCGGGCTTACGGCCGGGAGGAGCTCTCCGAGCGCCACCGCCATCGCTACGAGTTCAGCAACCAGTTCCGGGAGACCTTGACCGCCGCCGGCCTGGAGCTGGCGGGGCTCTCTCCCGACGGCCGCCTGGTGGAGATCGTGGAGCTGCCCGACCATCCCTGGTTCGTGGGGGTCCAGTTCCACCCGGAGTTCAAGAGCCGCCCCAATAAAGCCCACCCCCTCTTCCGGGACTTCATCGCCGCCGCCAAGAACAACCGCGGGTGATCCGCTCTCCCGTTTCCGGTTCTCCAAATGGGAGGATGGCCGCACTGTTCTTTTCCCCAAACCGGTGCTGCCCCCACATTTTTTCTTCCAAAAGCTTGAACTTGCCACCGCAGCCCGGTTTTTCCTTTTCCCCAAACCGGGGCTGGCCCACATTCTTTTTTCCAAAAGATGGGAAATTGCCTCCCGTTTCCCCCGGATTTTCCCTTGGGAAAAACCGGGGGGCAGTCAAGACGAAAAAAGCCCACCCAGGAGACCTGAAAACGCCCCCATGAGACAGAAAAGAGTGGGGCGGAGACGGGATATTTTCATACAGAATTTGCCAAATATGGAAAAGGATGAGATCATAGATGAAAAAGAGGATGTCTCTGCTGCTGGTCCTTCTGCTCAGCCTGTCCCTGGCCGTCCCGGCCCGGGCGGAGGAGCCCTGGTATGCCCAGGCCCAGGAATTTGTCACCCGCCGGGGCTGGATGACCGGTACGGACAAGGGGTTCGAGCCCCTGGGCACCGTGACCCGGGCCACCGTCTTCCAGACCGTTTACAACATCCAGGGCCGGCCCGCCGCCGGGGAGCAGGTCTTCCCCGACGCGGAGGGGACCTGGTACGCCGATGCGGCGGCCTGGGCCGCCCATGCCGGCCTTGCCAACGGGGACGGCTCCGGCCTCTTCTACGGGGACCGGGCGGCCACCCGGTCCGAGGTGGCCGCCATCCTGTCCCGGTTCATGAGCTTCCGGGGGGTGGAGGTCAAGAGCACCGGGCACATGGGGATGTTCCGGGACGTGAGTGAGGTCCCCGAGTGGGCCTTTTCCGCCTTTGACAACTGCGTCTACTATGGGCTTTTTTCCGGGGACCAGGACAGCAAACTCTGCCCCAACGCTACGGCCACAAGGGCTGAGCTGGCCACCCTGCTCATGCGCATGACCGACGTGATCAAGTGAAAAAAGGGAGCGTTGCAGAATGAGAAATTTTGCAACGCTCCCTTTTTGCCAGCAACGGGGGATGCGGGAGGAAAACA